>CAKMJV010000033.1 GCA_927417275.1 uncultured Clostridia bacterium | reverse complement strand
TAGACAAAGTCTACAGTCTGTGAGCTTGTCGAGAAACGTCGAGAACAAGGAAATGAAAAATTCTGCATTCGCAGCGTATTCAGACATACGTAAGAAGGCAGAATTTTGAAGTTGACGCAGTTATCGGCGTTTGTCGTCAAGCTAAAATAGAGACTTTAGTCTCTATTTTATTGAACTATTCTATAATGACAGCTGTTCCAGATGCAGTGACCATGAGCATATTATTTGCTTGACCCAATACTTCATAATCGATATCAACACCTATAATTGCATTTGCACCCATCGCTTTTGCTCGACTGGCCATTTCTTTAAGTGCGTTTTCTCTTGCATCTATCAGTTCTCCTTCGTATGAACCTGAACGACCGCCAAAAAAGTTCGTGAGTCCTGCAGCAAAATCTTTAATAAAATCCACGCCATTAATGACTTCTCCAAATACGATGCCTTTATAATCCACAATTTTGTATCCTTCAACAGAAGGTGTAGTCGTAATAATCATATTATTTCCTCCAATAAGCATTTAATAAAGTCATTATACCAGCCATTGGTTAAATTAATCTTAAAATCATATGAAAATCTAATTTTTTCTGTTAAAATAGTAATTGTCTTGGGGGTAGATGGGTGCTGGTGTGCCCTCTGATCTTCAAAATCAGTATAGGGGATTAAGAGTCTCCCGGGTGGGTTCGATTCCCACATGCCCTCGCCAATAGTAATATAAAAAGATGCGCTCAATGAATGAATTGAGTACGCATCTTTTTTACTTTACATTTTATTTAAGAAATACGCAGTAGAATCTACGACCGCGCGCTTCTTCGAATTCACTTTTTTGAATTTTAAATCCAAAGCCCTTATAAAAAGGCATATCTTCTTCTGATGCATCCACCACGACTTCTGAAACACCTTCTGCTTCGATTATACCTGTTAATAACGCCGTTCCTATTTTATGGCGTTGGAAAGGTGCTTTTACAGCAAAATGATTTACAACCAATTTGTGATTATCAATTTTTGATAATCCCATGAGACCGATTAACAAGCCATCTGATTTAATCACATAAAATCGACCTTGTGTTTTAGCATATAATGATTGAGCGATGTTTTGGATTTTCCCAAATGTGGGATTAAATATAATGGATCCAAGTAATTCAGAAATTTCTTTGTTTTCATAAATCAATTCAAATGGTGTAATTCTACTAATTTCCATATACGTCCTCTTTATACTTTTATTCTAACGATAATTACTTATAATTTGACGCCATATGTCTAGAGAATCGTCGGATTCTGATGTTAGACTGGCATCTGGTATAGTACCCAATCGCCAGACAGAAAGTCCGCCTATCTCAAACGCCTTTGCTAAATTAATCTTTGCTTGTATACTTGAAGCATTTTCATACCAAATCACATTTCTTGAACCATCTGTTGCATCTTCAAAAATCAAGTACGGGCTTTGTAGTTTTAAAGAAAAAGCACTTATCGCATCCGATGAAAGCCTAGATTGTATCGCCGAATAGGTTGGTCTATAGGGCACTTCATTGATAATCTTCCCATCTTTTAACTTCCATTGTACAGAGTCCATGGAAAATTGAAGCAAAACTTTTGAACGATCTTTAACGCCCGTTTTAGAATCCGTTATCGCTCTTAAAGCAATGTATACCTCATCAAGTGGCGCTAAAGGTGTCACTGTATAACCCGTCTCCATTTCAGAGAGACTAAGTCGCTTTGGTTCATAATCGTGTGCCATCAAAACCACGTAGTCAGAATAATCGCCTATGGTTTTGTAGTCATATCCATCATAATAAGACAATCCATTCTGTCTCACAGGATGTACAGCAACAGTTAGTTTTAAGTCGTGTTTACTTAACTTAGATTCTAACTGCTTTAGAAATCGATTAAAATTTAATGCTTGTGTGTCTCCTTTTAAACCTTCAAAATCGATGAGTACACCATCAAATGGAATATTATATGAATTGTTTAACAATGTATTTACAATTTGATTTGCAACGGATTCAGAACGATTTTCATCCATAAGAATATAATCTGCTAATCTAATGTTTTTCTGTGTACTTTGATCATAGATGGTTTCCTCTTTTACAAAGAGCATTAACTGCTTTAACAAGTCATCGTGTGCACTGCCAGATAATGCGGAGGTGTAACCTGTAGGCACTCTATATTCGTTATTATTTGCACCTGTCATGTTTATGAGTATTGACTTCTGATCATTACTAAACTCTATACGTCCCCAACCATAACTAAGCGCACTTAACTCTTTTGAAAAATCGATTTGACTAAAAGAACTAATGGCATAGTAACTGTGTAAGACTTCTAAGTTATTTGCTTGCGATTTATGGACATTATAGAGTAATGCATAACTTTCTTCTTTTGTTAAAACGGCATTTGGTCTAAAAGTTTTAGTCGCATTTACTGAAACCCATCCCAAATCTTGAGCGAGTTGCATCAGTGATTCGTATCCAGCGACATCTATGAAACTGGTTGAACCATATTTGATAGACTCTAATACCCCATTTAATCCCATTTGATTCACTAAGAGATCCAAAGCCTCAATACGTGAGATCTTGTTTGTTGCATCAAAAAAGGTTGCACTTGGTTCGACTTGAGATTTGTATATGCCACTAGATTGTATCAGTTGATGCCACTCATTTTTTGACAATGTGCTTCCCAAATTTAAATTCGAAGTAGGTTCAATAACTTGATTTTCCACCAAGTAGTCTAAAATCGGCTTAATCCAATGTGTTTTAGGGACATCAGTAAAGTGCGTATCCGCTACAACAACCGCTGGATGAACCAAACTTAATACGACGATCAATAATGCGATTTTTTTAAATAGCGCTTTAAATCTTTCGTTTCTTAAAAACATATGAACTTCCTCCTTTCACGCGTGTATCCTCTATCACCCATTATATGCTTCATGTACTTATAAAGCCATGACAGATAGATTACAAGTAAATTAATTCTCGTTCATAATGTCTATTCGAAAAGCGCCATCTTCCTGTTTTACATGCCATTTTCGAAGCATTTGTTGCGCGTATCCATCGGCCTCAATCCACCGTGTTAACTTAACGATCACTTCATCGTGATTGGGGTAAACTTTTGTATAACTTGGTGTGACTTCATATCCTCTATACTGGTCAATATAGGCATTTGCATACCGAACAAAGGAAGAATAATCATATTGTGTCATGCTCTCATTTGATATTAAGCTATAGGCTAAATCAAAACGCATATTTTTAATATAATCTATAAAATCAACAACAGTGTCTGCAGCAGTCTTTTCTTTTGAATAAATGTATGTTTCCATTCTAGGCAGTGGATTGCTTAAATTAAAATCGTTAATCCATCGATTATACTGCTTGCCATTTATTAAAATTTGAACGCTATTTATCTGATTTGTTTCGGTTAGACTGTTTACCAAAGACCATATATATAGCGCTAAATCGTCTTCTTTCCATAATTCTAACAGTGCGGGTGTCTGTTCAAAGTTAATGTAACAGATGTCATTCACTTGGTTTACAGAATTAATTTCAATTTTATAATCAAATATGGAGTGAAGCGCGGTTTCTTCTGTATTGGCTCTTAAAGTTTCAACGATTGCCTTTCCAAAATTTAAGTCCGTAACCAAAATACTTTGAGACTGTCGTCTCAATGCACCATCATAAACGTAGTATAATCCTGCGTCAAGTTTGACTTTTCCCTTTTCAGGCGACACATATTCTTCTTGGTTTAACACTCTAAACTGCGTATTAATTATTAGTCCAACAGTGGCAATTATGGTAGTGAGTAAAAGAATTAAAACAATTCTATACGTAAATTTCAATATAACACACCCCATTCTACTTTTTCGGTAAACTGATTATGATTTCTGTGCCAACGCCAAAGGTACTAAACACTTGAATATTGCCTTGGTGGAGTTGTATGATTTGCTGTGCGATGGCAAGGCCGAGTCCAGTGCCACCTGTTTTTCTTGCACGTGCTTCATCCACCCTATAAAAGCGATCAAATATATAAGGTAAATCTTTTTCTGGAATACCTATACCATTGTCTTTTACTCTTATTAGAATCAGATCTTTAGCATCTTCAAGTTCAACCCATACATTACCTGATTCAGGTGTGTATTTAACTGCGTTTCCAATGATATTTAACAGACATTGTTGCATCTTATCCTGGTCAATTTGCATTTGAATTTTTGGATTAGAAATCAGTTCAATTGCTATATTTTTAGTCAGTGCAATCGGTTTAATGGTTTTAACGACCCACTCAAGCAGATAATTGACATACGTTTCACTATAATCCAACTCAATTTCATCTTTTTCAACTTTTACCAAATATAACAAACTGTCGATGATTTTATTCAGTCGATCAATTTCCGAGTTAATATCAAACATAAACTCTCGATATACGGCTTCTTCCCATGAAGGTGCAGAGAGCAATGTATCTGAAACGATTTTCATCGAAGTCATAGGCGTTCTAAGTTCATGTGAAACATTGGATACGAATTTTTTTCTACGCTCCTCAACTTGATACAATTTAGTGGTCATGAGATTAAAAGCACTACCTAAATCGCCAATTTCATCACTGCCATTTACATCAACTTTGGTATCATATTTACCAAATGTAATGGTCTTAACGGAATCCGTTAACTTCTCTATCGGTTTAGAAATAATGTCTGCAAATACAATACTGATTAATAGAGAAATAAAAATGCCCATGGCAAAAATAACCATTAATTTTTCCATGAAAAGGTTGATCTCATTAAAAATTGAATTGGCTTCAATAGACATAAAAGTTGCACCAACCACTGTTCCTCTATCATAGGTTGGCACTGCTGTATATAGCAAATAATCCCCTTCAAACTGATAGATGTTAGATCTAGAAACACCACTTAATGCGCTTTCGACTTCAAAAAGTTCAAGCGGACTTCCTTTGAGCACATCATACGAGTCAGCGACAACCAATCCCATACGATCAATCGCGATAACGCGCGCTTCATGATTTAAACTGTTTTGCTTTACGATATCTTCAATATACCTAAAAGTATAAGCATTATCTACATTGCTCATAAATGGACCAATTTGATTTGCTACCATGGCGTCAATGGTAAGTAATTTCGATTGCAATTCTTCTACATTGCTTTTAACCAAATAGTCTTTTATGAAGAATGTCGTTAAAATCATGATAAAGGTGATTAATATTAAATAGGTGGAAACAAGTTTCCACCTAATGCTATTAAACCGTTTTTTTCTTTTTGTTTTTAAAATAATAGCCCACTCCCCATTTAGTCAATATATAATCTGGTTGAGATGAATTTGTTTCTATTTTTTCTCTCAATCGACGAATATGCACGTCTACCGTTCTTACATCACCAAAATACTCATATCCCCAAATGGTCTCTAATAACTCTTCTCTAGAATAGACTTTTTCCTCATTCATGATTAATAATAACAGCAAATCAAATTCCTTAGCTGTTAAGTTAACTTGTTGGCTATTTATGGTAACTTTTCGTCCCAATGTATTAATGTTAAAATCACCAATATTTAGAATGTTTGAAGTCATGTTTTGATCTGTAATTTGTACCCTTCTTAAAATGGCTTTAATACGCGCTTTTAACTCAAGCATATTAAAAGGTTTTGTGATGTAATCGTCTGCTCCATACTCTAACCCAAGCACTTTGCTAGAATCATCATCTTTAGCAGTTAACATTAATATAGGCACCATTAATTTTTCACGTACCTTTTTACAAACTTCTAAACCATCCATTCCCGGTAACATTAAATCTAATATGACAGCATCATATGTGTTTGCTAAAATCTTATCATATGCTTCTTTACCATCTACAGCAGTTTCAACTTCATATCCTTCTTGTTCTAAGCTAAATTTAAGTCCTTTTAATAAAATTGGTTCATCGTCTACTACCAAAATTTTCTCTGCCATGCTTTCACTCCAATCATAATTTATTTATAATGCGTTTATTATCAATACGCTGTGTGAGTTGAATTTTGTCAAAATGTTCTAATAACGTCACAGTTGATTTTCTAGAAAACCCTAATAAATCTCTATAAGATGCAACTTCGATATAATCGTGTTTAGATAAATAATGAATCAACTGTTCTTTACATGATAAGTAATCCTTAACATCTATGACGTATTCATCATTAATTTTAACAAGAAATTCATAATTAATCAAATGATTCAGCATTTCTTTTATGAGAATTTTATTAAAAGAACCTTTTTCGAGTTCAGCAAATGAAACCAAATGTTGCGGATGACATCTAACTTGATTCAAAATCGAATCCATTAGTAGTCTTTCTTGTTTTGAATAGGGATGCTTATATGTGTTTAAAGCGATGGATTCACCCTTTTCAACCAAATCTAAATCACCATTTAACCGTTTCAAAATAAGTGAAAACTCTTTTGCAGATAATGGATAATTTATGTTTTTGCTTATTTTTGAACGCAGTGTTTCTCGTGGTATACCTACACGCAAAGGATATGTTTGATGATATAATCGCACTTCATTTAGCGCACTTTTTTCTATTTTTGAATATTGACTGGTCAAAATCATGTACGGATCCTCTAGGATCAAAACCAACGCTTGTTCAATCAGCGTGTTTAAACGCTCTCGCGCATTTAATATACTTAATGAGGTACCCGCAAAAGTATTTGAATTGTACTCAAAAACAATTGAGTTTAATTTGAGTGTTTCTATAATCTCATTCATTTCTATGGCATTATCGTTTATATCAACATCACTTTTTTTCTTTTTTGCATGGGCATTTAACACCTTTCCCCCACCTATGGTTTGTGTGGGTGAAAAATTTCTTAATATGACTTTGTCGTTATTTTTACAATATATGGGCGATTCAAGTCGTAATTGCACATTAATCTGCGTGTTTGCTTCAACGGACTTTCCCCCTGGTAAAACGATACGACAAAGCACCTCACGTGTGCCATGGTATAGTTTTAATCGTTGCCAATGCGTGACTTGTGTGTCCGCTTTTAAAGCGATATCGATGATCATCGTCGGTTGAAATGTACTTTGCGATGACAATACATCCCCTTTTTTTACAGCGTCAAGCGGTACTGAAAGATTTAATGCAGCGCGTTGACCATAATATACCACTGATGATGGATGACCATATACATGTATGCCCTTTACTCGACAAACCTTATCACCAGGATAGGCGTAAAGGGTTTCTCCTGTTTTAATTTCTCCTTCAATCAATGTACCGGTAACCACTGTGCCAAATCCTTTTCTGGTAAATACACGATCAACATGTATTCTTGATGAGGCATGGTTGGGCCTTTCATAGTCCGCATTCGCAATTTGCTCTATTTCAAAAACAACAGCACTTTTACATTCTGGATGCATAATAGAATACGTTAAGATCGGTGCAGCTTCAAACACACTCCCTTTAACCAGTTCCACAATGTCACATGTTAAATTACTGATGGACAAATCATCCGACAAATCAGCTTTTGTGATTAGAACAAATCCTTTTTTAACATTTAAATGCTTAATGATATTAAGGTGTTCCAATGTCTGTGGTTTTATACCTTCATCTGCTGCGATAATAAGTATCACAGCATCCATACCCATTGCGCCAGCGAGCATGGTTTTAATAAATTTTTCATGACCAGGCACATCTATAAAACCCACTGTAGCACCAGATGATAAAGTCAAATGGGCATATCCATTTTCTATGGTTATACCACGTTCTTTTTCCATTTCCAATCGATCCGTATCCATGCCTGTAAGACTTTTTATAAATGAGGTCTTGCCATGATCAACATGTCCTGCCGTTCCAAATACAAGGTGTCGATTCATAAAATCGCCTGTTCTAATGCGCGGATAATCAGCGCATAGTCTTCTTCGAATATCGTCCTAAAGTTAAATAAAATAGCATCCTCTTTAATCGATGCGATAATAGGAACTTCATACTGGCGTAGTCTCGTTTGAATTTTATTAATACCATTTGGAAACTTTATAGCCAAGCCAAACGCGGGCATTGTTTTAAGTGGCAATGCACCGCCACCGACCTCTGATGACATCGGGATGATTTCATACGTTAGACGCAATCGTTCAAGTTGATGTTTATATAGATTCGTAAACGCATTTACCTTTTCGAGTATCGCAGTTTCAGAAAGCGCCATCATGGCGCGTGTGGGGATCTCATCGCCGTTTTTTTCATAGAGTAATAAGGTACTTTCTAGTACAGCTAACGACAATTTATCGATTCTAAAAGCTCTTAATAACTGATTTTTTTTGATTTGATCAATCAGATGCTTTTTTCCCAAAATAATGCCTGCTTGACTGGCCCCTAATAACTTGTCTCCAGAAAAGGAAACCAAATCACATCCTTGTTCTAAAGTTTTTGAAATGATCGGTTCATCTAAGTCAATTAAAGCATCAAAATCAAATAAAATACCACTTCCTAAATCCTCGTAGAAAACGATGTCTTTTTTATGTGCTAACTTCGCAAGTTCCTCACGCGACACCGATTCAGTGAAGCCTAACACTTTATAATTACTTGTGTGTACTTTTAGGACCATAGCCGTTTCACTATGGATGGCTTGTTCATAATCAGATAAATGTGTTTTATTTGTCGTTCCTACTTCAACCATTTTCGATTGACTCGCTGCCATCACTTGTGGGATTCTAAAGGAACCACCGATTTCCACCAGTTCACCTCTAGAAATTACCACTTCTTTATCTTTCGCCAATGTATTGAGTATCAACATGACAGCTGCTGCGTTATTATTTACCACTACAGCGCTCTCAGCGCTTGTTAGCCGA
Source organism: uncultured Clostridia bacterium (assembly GCA_927417275.1). Classification (GTDB taxonomy): domain Bacteria; phylum Bacillota; class Clostridia; order Peptostreptococcales; family Acidaminobacteraceae; genus Fusibacter_C. Next base: position 88,769 of record CAKMJV010000033.1, on the reverse strand, counting down.
CAGAGAACATTTTCTATATGGTTATACCTTGAACCTCTCGAACCCGTCTCTAGGTCAAATTCAAGGGTGTTATAGTGTGTCATCGTTTCAGTAAGGTGATGCATAATAGATTTAGATAATACGGATCTACCTAAATTGGTATGGAGTACGATCCCAGTGGCATTTACTACGCGTTTGAGATTTGGTGAATCACTCAAATTTAGCCTTCTGATGATTTCCTCACTTACATCTTTTAAAGAAACATTTACGTGTTGATTATCCAAGATTGATTGCCGAAGTTCATCGATTACATCTTGAACGATTGTTTTGGTTCTCATGTGTTTTTGAAAGGTTTCAGGTAAACCCATAATCAGTAAATCTACTTTGGGTAACTGCTTCAAAAGGTCATTTTGCTTTTCTGATAACATCAACACTTCACCTCAATTAATTAACCTCAATTACTTAACCTCAATATCAAAAGGTTGCTTATCAATGACATAGCCCACAAATGCATAAGGTAAAGTCGCTTCTTTTATCAAAATCTTTGTTACGGCATCGACGGCTTCTTTTGGCAATGCAAATAAAAGACCGCCTGATGTTTGAGGATCACATAATAAATCTACCATGAAATCTTCGCATGTTTCTGCATAAACTGTTGTATCTTTTACAAAGTCTCTATTCTTATATGCGCCACCTGGGATGATGCCCATTTCAGCATATGTTTTTGCCTTTTCGATATAAGGTACATGCGATGATTCGATCACTATAGTGACATTACTGCCTCTTGCCATTTCTGTTGCATGCCCCAACAATCCAAATCCAGTAATGTCTGTACAGGCATGTACATCAATTTCTTCCGCAATAAATGATACCGTGGGCACTTTATTAAGCGTCATCATCACATTAGAAATTTCGTCAATTTCAACAGGTGATAGCAACTCTGCTTTTAGGGCTGTCGTTAAAATACCGATTCCTAAGGGTTTGGTTAAAAGTAGCACATCTCCAGGTCTTGCGCCAATGTTTTTCCAAATTCGTTTAGGGTGTACTTGCCCCATCACCGAGAGTCCATATTTCGGTTCATCGTCTTCTATAGAATGACCGCCAACCAATAAGGCTTGCGCTTCTTTAACTTTATCCGAACCGCCGTGCAGGATTGATTTTAAAATACTTGGACTTAAGAAATTAGGAAACCCAACTATATTCATAGCAAGAACTGGGGTTCCTCCCATGGCATAAACATCACTTAAAGCATTTGCTGCTGCTATAGCGCCAAATGTATACGGATCATCAACTATGGGTGTAAAGAAATCTAGCGTCTGAATAATCGCTTGTGATGCACTTATTTCATAGACAGCAGCATCATCAGACGATTCAAAGCCAACCAACAATTGTTCACTTTGGAACTTAGGTAAATCGCACAAAACTTGTGCTAAGGTCTCAGGACCGATTTTAGCGCCTCAACCAGCACTTTTTGAATAAGATGTTAATTTCACCATGATGCCACCTCCTTTTTAACCTATTATATCAAGGTTTCAGCATAAGTTCACGGTAAATCACATAAGATGTTCTCAAGTTTTTTATCGCCGATGCCCTTAATGCGTTTTAAGTCATCAAAATGCTCCAATGGCCCATTTAATTTACGATCATTAATAATGGCCTCGGCGGTGACGATTCCTATGCCCTTAAAAGTTATAAGTGTCTCAACGTCAAGTTGATTGAAAGCATCAAGCGTGAACGTACAATCTAAACCCGCACTATAGACGCTCCGATTTTCGGGTGTCACTTCACTAACCGTCGCTTCTGGTATAATCGTTTCAGGTAAATTGGTTTCATTTTCAGTCGTCTGTGTGTTATCATTAAACGCTTGTACATTAACTTCTACGCTTCTTAACCTCACTGTCAAAATTAGACATAACACCACAATGGTTATGATAACTTGTTTTGATTTGTCTAGTTTCATAATACCCCTTTTATTCCATAATATGTATATACAGTTTATCATACAATAATTATTTAAAAAAGACTGAATATAAATTATAATAGACAATATACATAAGGAGGCTTACATGACATTAAAAAAACTAACGACGCTATTTATAACCATCCTTTTAATTTATACAGTACCTACATTTGCTTCTGAATATGAGGTTAAACCCACAGACATCAAGGGAGAAGGTGCCGTATTAATCAATCAAGAATCGGGCCAAGTCCTTTTTGATAAAAATGCACATTCTCCGTACTATCCTGCATCAACCACAAAAATACTCACAGCGATTATTATTTTAGAAGACTTACCCCTTAATGAAACTGTGATCGTTGATGAGCGCTCACCTTTTGCAGGCGGCAGTTCCATCGCTTTAGAACCAGGAGAAACTTTGACTGTAGAACAACTCGTTTATGCACTTATAATTGCCAGTGCAAACGATGTTGCAGAGGCATTGGCGATACATCATAGTGGTTCGATAGAAGCATTTAAAGATGTCATGAATACACGTGCTGCAGCATTAGGTGCCATTAATTCTAACTTTGAAAATCCACATGGTTTGCCCAACGACGATCATTTATCCACGGCCTACGATTTAGCCATGATAACAAAATATGCCATGCAAAATGAAATATTTAAAACCATCGTCGCTACGCGCAGATATGAGATTCCACCTACGAACATAAAAAAAGATACGCGTTATTTGAACAGTACCAACAGTTTTTTTGAAGGTATGGCGGGGTCTAATTTATTAATAACGGTAAGAGATAAAAAAGTTCCCATTTCTTACCCCTATGTAACTGGGGTTAAGCGCGGTTATACAGAAGCGGCACAAAATTGCTTTGTCGGTTCTGCAACGATTGATGATAAGTCATATATCTCTGTGGTTTTAAAATCTATTGGAAATGATATGTATCAGGATTCCAGGCTGTTACTAGACTTAGGTATGTTTGGTACGCAATCTCATGTCTTAAATGAATCATTTGAAGTCATTGAGACCATCAGCCTTAATAACAAGAGAAAAACACAGATTCCAACAGTTATAGAATCAAGACTTGTCGTCGATTTACCAGAAAACCAAAGCATAGACGCCTTAGAGAAAAAAATAGTTTTTAATACTTCGATTGATTTACCGATTAAAAAAGGAGAAGTTTTAGGCACATTATCTTACTACTCTGGTGACCAACTCTTAGTTTCAACACCTCTGGTCTCACAAGAAGATTTTGCAGGAGAAGACTTAGTAACTGAAGTCACTCGCTTTTTAATGCCTCAGCAAGCAAAATTGTTTTCAAGGGCTTGGTTTATTAACGTATTTGTTAGACTCGTCGTTGCTTTATTATTATGGCGTTCCATCATGACTTATATAAAAGTACAAAAGATCAAACGAAAAAAAAGAATTTCTATTACAAACTAAAAAAATCCCCATAGTTGACATCGTTGTCAATCCATGGGGATTTTAAATTTAAGCTTTATAGGCAATCATCTCAATTTCAACATCTGCATATAGGGGTAAATTTGCTACCTCAAATGCTGCTCTAGCAGGTTTGTGATCTGTAAAATACTCTGCATAAACACTGTTCATATCTGCAAATTGTTTGATGTCATTGAGTAATACAGTGACTTTGACCACATCATTAAAAGAAGCGCCTGCACTCTCCAAAATCGCTTTAGCATTTTCAAGTGCTTGTCTCGTCGCCGCTTTAATATCGTCTTTTACAAGTTCGCCTTTGCCGGGAATTAATGGCAATTGACCTGAAACATAGATAAACTGACCTGCTTGAATCGCTTGTGAGTAAGGTCCAACAGCAGCTGGCGCTTTCTCAGTAGAAATAACTTTTAACATGTAATGCCTCCTCGATTTTACTTGCCTTCACGTATACCGTCAAGGTAGTTATAAATTGTATATCTTGATACTTGCAATGAATTTGCAACGTAATCAATTGCACCTTTTATCAGGAAAACACCCTTTTCTTCTAAATCTTTAACGATGTTTACTTTTTCATCTTTGGTTAAGTATATAACAGGGCGTCCAAATTTATGAATGGTACCTTCTACGATATCATACAAAACATCATTTACTTTGTTAATCTCGCCGATTACTTCAACTTCTTTTTCATCCACTTTACAAAGTTCATTCATAACATTTCTAGCACTTAACATGTCTGTTATATCAAAATTAATACACATACAACCTATGATCGTATTAGACTCATCTTTCAAGAACGTCGTTGTAGATTTTAATTCTCTACCTAAAGTGCTTTTACCCGTATAATTATACACATCGTGACCTTCTTGATGCTTGTTAATTTTTTTTAGAATTGAATCTGTCATTTTTGTCTCTATGGTTCTACCTGTAACATGACCATTAAAAATTTCCACGATCGAATTTTCTAAATTAGAAAAATCGTGTATAACCACTTCACAGTTTGAACCAAAAGTTTCTGCAACACCTTTCGCCACTGGAATAACCGCTGTTAGTAAGGGGTGTAATTTTTTTTCCATTTCGAGCTCCTTTCCATATTATATGAAAAATATTGTATTATATTATTAATAAAAACTCAACTTTTTTTACGTTGAATCGATGTTAAAATTTTATTTTTTTTGCATCATTCCAAATACGTTCCAATGCATAGTAATCTCTCATCTCTTGGTTAAAGACATGAACCACGATATCACCATAATCTAGAAGCATCCAACCACCAAGTGGTTTACCTTCTTTATGCTTCACAAACAACTGCGACTTTTCTAATGCTTCCTCAACATAGTCAACGAGTGCGTGCATATGTGTGGTTGAAGTTGCTGTTGCGATCACAAAATAATCAGCAATCGAACTAATCCCTTTAAGTGATAAGATTTCTATGTTAACTGCTTTTTTTCCATCAAGTACATGATATATTTTTTCTGTTAATTCTAAAAACAAATCCATTTAATACCTCATTGGTTTGATTCGCTTCTAATTGAAGCCAACATTTTATCTGTGTAAGTGTGTTTGACCTGACCAGAACGTCTCATATATATTTCACAATTTTCGTTAAATGTTATTATGGCTTCATCTAAATCTATAAATGCTAAACGTCTAAGTTCATCTATGGATTCAAAGTCTCTACTGGGTTCAATAATATCTGCCATGTATACAATTTTGGAAAGCGTAGACATGTTTTCACAACCATAAGTATGCCATTTAACAGCGTTCAGAATTTCTTCATCACTAATATCAAATTGCAACGCCAAAAGGCCTGCTGCGACTTCTCCATGTGCTAAATTGGGTTGCTTCAAAATACACGGATCTTTATAAATCGAAAATTGTTCAATATATTTTAACATTTTTTCTTTTTTCAACTCTTTTGCTAAGTCATGACATAATCCTGCAAACTCTGCCTTAACAGGGTCCGAATTGTGTATCCTTGCTAGTTTTCTAGCTGTAATTGCAGTTCCTAAACTATGTTTATAGCGCTTTGAACTCAATGTACGGCTCAAATAAGTATTCATTTTTTCGAAATCAATATGATGATTTTTATACAAAAAATGATCTGAAATATATTGCTCAACAGATTCGGGTAATAAATATCTAATGCTTTTTTCCTGATCAATTCTATTTCTTATGTCTGTAGAGCTTATAGCGAGTGCAGGTACATAACTCAACTCTATATGAACATCATATGTCGTTTCTAAATGATTAATTTTTTTAGTTAAGGCTTCATTATTTATACCAGGACGTGTTGCACCTATAAAATAAACCATTTTAATAAGTTCGCTATAGTCTTTCCATGATTCTAAGAGTAGCAAAGCATCAGCGCCAGTAATAAAATACAAAGCATCATTGGGACCAAGTTTCTCTTTAATTTCTCTGATGGTATCAATCGTATACGTAACGCCTTCTTTTATGATTTCTATATCAGAAACTGAAAAATGAGGGTTTGATGAAATGGCGAGTTTGGTCATCTCATAACGTTGAAATTTATCCGCTGTATCTGACAATGCTTTATGCGGCGCACGTCCTACAGGTATAAATACGATTTCATCTAAGAAAAAGCCCGTTCGAATTTGTTCAGCTAACATTAAATGACCATAATGGATGGGATCAAAAGTCCCACCCATTATGCCAATACGTTTACCTTGTGAATTATTAGCCATCGCTTTAATTGACCTCTTTATTTGATTTCTTAAATGCACTTCTTCGATCGCTTAAATAACGTGCTGTTTTTGCTGCTTTTTCTTCAAGAAGCGCTTTCTCTTCACGTTCCTTTACAACCGCTTTTGCTTTCGATTTTTTACCTGCATTCGGTTTAGAAATCTTACCGCCTCTTTTGGATAAAGTGACAGCAGGTTTTTTAATGGCTGCTTTTTTTTGCTTATTAATAATAACTCTCGTATTATCTGCACCTGGTATCTCAATCATGGGATTGGTACGAGATTGTCTATAAATCGTAAATTTATTTCCTATAACCTGAACGTATTCAGCGTTCAATATTTCGCACACTTCTATAGCAACTGCTTCTGCGGATTGCATACTGTTGTCAAGAACATGAATTTTAATCAGTTCATGTTGATCTAATAGAAGGCTAATCTGATCGACAAACGCATCTGTCAAGCCATCTTTGCCTAATTGCGTCATCGGTTTTTTATTGTGTGCTAAACTCTTTAAATAACTTCTCTGTTTTCCCGTTAACATAGTATCTCCTAATCGTAGAATTCAAATTCTAATTCAAAAATTCGAACGGTATCACCATCTACAATGCCCATCGTTCTCAATGTATCAAATACACCGCTAACTTTTAGTGCATTTTGGAATCTTCTCAATGATTCAATATCTTCTAAATTCGTTGAATATAACAATCGATCAATATAATCGCCTTCAACACAATAAACGTCTCCATCCATAAAGTACTTGATGTCTTTTTCATTTGATGTGTCAATAGGCTCTACATAATAATCAGATTCATCTATAAGTGCCTCAATTCCAACTGTATCTAATAATGATGTAACCCGATTTAAAAGGACATCTAAACCCTCTCCCGTAGCAGCCGATATAGGAAACACTTCATATCCTTCGCTTTCAAGTTTATCCTTAAAAGTAACAAATGCTTCTTGATCATAAAGTAAGTCCATTTTATTGGCTGCAACAATTTGCTTTCTTTGTGCAAGCTTCGGATTATAACCAAAAACTTCTATATTGATTTTACAAAAATCTTCATAGGGATCACGACCTTCTAGTCCAGATATATCAACCACATGAATCAAAACCCGTGTTCTTTCAACATGTCTTAAAAAATCCAGTCCTAAACCAATGCCCTCTTTAGCGCCTTCAATCAATCCTGGAATATCTGCAATCACAAAACTTTTGCCTTTAATCGCTTCAACTACGCCAAGATTAGGTTGTAACGTCGTAAAGTGGTAGTTTGCAATTTTGGGTTTTGCTTTGGTCGTCGCTGCCAAAAATGTAGATTTTCCAACATTAGGATAACCTAACAAACCCACATCAGCAAGCATTTTTAGTTCCAAGGATATATTTCTTTCTGCCCCAGATGTCCCTTTTTCTGCAAATGTCGGTGCTTGTCTTGTAGGTGTAGCAAAATGTTGATTGCCTCGACCACCACGACCCGCTTGTGCCAAAATCACGCGTTGACCGATAGTTTTTAAGTCTGCGATGACTTTACCTGTTTGAACGTCACGAATAATCGTTCCTTGAGGTACTTTGATGATCAAATCCTCTGCAGACTTACCGCTCATGTTCTTTTTGCCACCATCTTCGCCTGGCTCAGCTTTATATTTTGATTTATATCTAAAATCCATTAATGTACGCATGCTTTCATCAACAACAGCGATTACACTGCCACCTCTACCACCATCGCCACCATCTGGACCGCCGTCAGGCGTATACTTTTCTCTTCTAAAGCTCACTCGACCGCTACCGCCATCGCCAGCTTTTATCGATATTTTTGCTACATCTACAAACATTTCACACCTCTTTTACGTGCTCTCATATACACTATAATGCTTTTAAATAAAAATGTCCATCATAGATGATGGACATTTAGACTAAGCTTCATAAACGCTTACTTGTTTTTTATCTCTACCTTTACGTTCAAATTTTACAACGCCATCAACTTTAGCAAATAACGTATCATCGTTACCTCTGCCAACGTTAATACCAGGATGAACCTTAGTGCCTCTTTGTCTTATTAAGATACTACCTGCGCTAACTGTTTGTCCATCCGCTCTTTTAACGCCAAGTCTCTTAGACGCTGAATCACGACCATTTTTAGAAGAACCAACACCTTTTTTACTCGCAAATAACTGTAAATTAAAAGTTCTTAACATCTTTGTGCACCTCCTTAATCTTTAGTCTAACGTATTTTGAATACGTACTTTCTATACCTTCTATTCCGATTCTAAAAGTTCTAAAAATAATATCTATCACATCACTCGTATCGTGATCTTTCAACTTTATTTCTAAGAGACCATGGTCAATAGTAACCGCTAAATCTCTTTCGTGAATCCCACCAATTTCTTCTACTGCATTTACGAGCGTCTGAGCAAGTGCTGATACGGCTGCGCAAATTAAATCTTTACCAGGTTCTGCCGAATATGCATGTCCTGTTATTTTAGTCGAAATATAATGTCCTTCTTTTAGAACCATATCCACTTTAATCATGGCAATTATAAACTAATTGACTCGATCTTAACTTTTGTGTATGGTTGTCTGTGACCTTGTTTTTTTCTATAGTCTTTTTTAGACTTATACTTGAAAATAATTACTTTTGGTGATTTACCATTCTTAACAACTGAAGCTGTAACTTTAGCGTTAGCAATTGCTTCGCCTAATTGTAAACCATCTTCAGTAGAAACAGCTAATACAGAAGTAAAATCTACAGTGTCGCCTTCATTTACATCTAACTTTTCGATGAAGATTTCGTCACCTTGTGATACTGTGTATTGCTTTCCACCTGTTTTAATAATTGCGTACATATCGCACCTCCTCTATCCTTTCTCGCCAATGTAGGTACTCGATTGATGTTTTAAAACCTACTATCGTGCGGCTACCCGATAAATATTATCACAAACCACACCAACTGTCAATGCTTCTCCGTGTGTATTTTGTAACTTTTTTGACGTCCTTGATTATGCTTGTATTTTATCGTTAGATCCAAACCATCAAAGTGTCTGTTTTGCATCAAATAAATATAAAGCGGTGTCTCAAGTTCTAAAGTGACTTGCTTAGTATTCGTATGGATAGTTAATCGCTCTAAGTCAAGATATAATTGATACAAAGTCCAATACAATAGGTCTTTACGTTGAAAATCGAAACTGAGCAAATCTTTTATAGAAGGCATTTCACGTTTCTTAGTCAGTTCTAATAAGCCAAGACGCGTAAAACCTTCAATATAGATGTTGTTCCCTTTATTATAACCTTCAACCGATAGATGACTGATAAACGACTGTTGCTCAACATCAGTCATATCTATAAAGTCGATAAGAACGATGCCTGAAACTTGTTGAATCATCAGATATTTAAAAATGATTTTTGATGCAATATCATTGACTTTAAACACTTCTATTCTCTTTGAATCCGACATTTTATACTTCGCAGAATTAACATCTATCACTGTAAATGCCTCGAGTTCATTGATTGTAACAGACACGCCCTCAGGAGACTGAAATTCGGTCATAGAAATAAATCCGTCCAAATCAATCCCTTTTTCTTGAAACAGAGCACCTTTCGTTTTCACGATGTTAATAAGCGACTTATCAATTCCAATCTCAATCAAACTACTTTTCAACGCGATATCCTTTAATGTGATCGCTGAAACCTCATATGATCTGCACCACGCTTTAATTAAATCTTCAAAAGTTTGTTCAAAATATAAACATTTTGAAGTACTTAACAGTTTAGATTGATTAACCATTATAGACCATTTTTTTAACAACAATTTTGCTTCATCCACTATAAGTTGTGATGCAACATGATCATTAATCGCTGCACTTCTTATAATCACACCATGCTGATCCAGATGTTTTTTGAGTTCATTTTCAAGTGCATGGATCTCATAATCGCCAGTAGCTTTTCTTGAGTATTTAACACCTTTCATATACGGCATAAAAACCACATATTGACCTGCCATGGCAATATCAGTCGTCACTTGAGCACCCTTTAGTTGATAAGGTTCTTTTTCAACTTGAACAAGAATCATTTGACCACATTTTACGAGTTTACTTAAGGATTCTCCTACTACTTGAGAAGGTTTTATACCAAAAGCTCTAAGCAAATCATTTCTTTGAATAAATGCATTTTCACTCAATCCGATATCTACAAAAGCGCCTTCCATGCCATTAGAAACTGTAACCAACTTGCCGCAATAAATATTATTTAACAGCCTCGGTCGTTTATGATTGTTTATGGCGATTGCTTCAATTGCTTTTGAATTTTTGTGATAGCAAATAGCCAAATCTAATATTGGAGATTGATCAACTACGACATTATACATGATTATTCCTTTAACTCAAATAAAGTTTTTAACGTATCATTTTCTTCATAATACAAAGCGATTTTTTCCACTTGAATACGTTCGATTTCCTGTGGTAACTTAAAGAAGTCCATGAATACGCGTATCATCGTTTCTGGATTCAAACTGCCTTGGCTACCTGTTTGAACGATGGTTCTGAGTATTAACTCTTCATCATCAGAGTAAACAAAATGCAGTGAGCGTATATACTCTAAAACATTTAAGGTTCGCATTTTTCCATTTTTTGCTTTCTTCTCAAACTCTATGGTCCCAGCTTCTAAAAATGATTGTATCCACTCAGCAAAAGGCAGTTGGCCAATGGATTGTTTGAATTCTACTTTAATAAGATACTCTGAATGTGTTAATGATGCCATTAAAGACTTCTTAGATTCAACATAACCCGCTTGTATGATTTTGATCCCCTCTGGAAAAGCCAAATTTAATATAAATGCGATAGGCACTTCTTCTTTTAACTGTACTTCCATCACTTCATACTTACTGCTATATCCCACAGACAAAGGGGATGCAAAAGTCATTTTGGGAATGGGATTAAAACCTTCTGAAAATTTTAAAGGCAATTTGTTAAATCTAAACACACGCTCAAAAAGTTTCATAAGTTCTAAATGACCTAGAAAGATCATATATTTTTCTTTTGTATACTGCAATCTCAAAGTAACCATTAACATTCACCGCCAACTAAGTTTACATTTAATCCGCATCCCGTACAGCCCAAGCGACAATCTTCTGTATTTTCAGCAGATAATGCTTTTTTATATTCATTTTCCAAGTATGATTTATTAATGCCAGCATCAATAATATCCCATGGCAACACTTCATCAAAAGCACGTTCTCTAGAGGTATAAAAGTCAGGATCTAAATCACAAACTTTAAACGCTTCCATCCAAGTAGACATTTTGAAAAACTCTGCCCAACCATCAAACTTACAACCCAACTCATAAGCAGCTACCAAAACTTTACTCAATCTACGATCACCACGAGCAAAAACACCCTCTAACACACTCGTAGATGGATCGTGATAATTATAAACCACTTTTCGGTTTATTAATTTGGTTTTTAAATGGTCTATTTTCTTATAAAAATCCGATATACTGTCTTGTGCCATCCATTGGAAAGGTGTAAATGGCTTAGGTACGAAACAAGATGTGCTTACAGTCACTTGAACCGATTTTTTCATAGAATCTGGTTTTACTTGCTTAAATGTGTAAGTGCCCAAGTTCGCTATATCACTAATGCCATCTAAATCTTCAAAGGTTTCCGTTGGCAACCCAATCATAAAATACAACTTAACACGGTGCCAGCCTAATGCAAATATACTATTATAGGTGTCTAGAATATTCTCATCTGTAACACCTTTGTTTATAACATTTCTCATTCTTTGCGTGCCCGCTTCAGGTGCAAAGGTCAAACCAGTCTTTTTAACTTTTTGAATTTCTTTTACCACATCAACAGAAAAACTGTCTAGACGAAGGGATGGCAAAGAAACAGAAACATTGTCTGACTCGTACTTAGCTACTAAATCATTAACCAAAGGGCCAATCGCGCTATAATCCATCGTACTTAAAGACGAAAGAGATAATTCTTCAAAGCCTGTACTGGATATCATTTTATCTATAATTTCTATGACGGTTTCTGGTTTTCTCTCTCTGATTGGCCTATATAACATACCCGCTTGACAAAATCTACAGCCTTTTGTACAGCCTCTGAATAATTCGATGACTGCCCTGTCATGCACAATATCAGCAAAAGGCACGATCATCGTTTCAAGTTGAAAGCCATTATCAAAATCTTTTACAAAACGCTTTTTAATGCGTTCTGGAACATCTTCGGTGCGCTTGTATCCTAGTAATATTCCATTTTCATCATAAGAAGGTTGATAGAATTTTGGGACATACAAACCTTCAATATTTGCAGCTTTTAATAGCATCTCATGCTTAGAAATGCTTCCAGCTTTATAAGGTCTATACACTTCTAAGAAATCTAAAAGTACCTCTTCGCCTTCACCTATAAAGAAAATGTCTATGAAATCTGCAAGCGGTTCTGGATTATAGGCACATGGGCCTCCAGCAATAATAAGTGGTTCTTTGTCGTGTCGATCTTTTGCGTATAGATCAATTCCAGCTAAATTCAACATGTTCAATATATTTGTATAACTTAGTTCATATTGAAGCGTAAAACCGATAATATCTAAATCCGCAACTGGCGTCTTAGATTCTAGCGCATAAAGTTTCACATCTTGCGCACGCATGACATTTTCCATATCTGCCCAAGGTGCAAAAATGCGTTCACAAAATACATCTTCCTGTTGATTCAACAAATTATATATAATTTGCATACCCAAATGACTCATGCCAACTTCGTAAACATCTGGAAATGCAAAGCAAAACCGAATCATTTCGTCCGTAATTTCTTTATTAAATGTGTTAATTTCACCACCAATATATCGTGATGGCTTTTCAACCTTATGAAGCAAGGCTTCTAAATTCATCTTTCCTCCTATGCGTTAAAAAAAGTGCCCTTTTTTCTTCTAATATAAATCGACTCTGCGATCCCTATGGCAATCATGCTTGAAATGAGCGATGTTGAACCATAACTAAAAAATGGTAAGGTTATACCTGTAACAGGCATTTTGCCCATGGTCATCGCTATGTTTTCAATAATTAGAAAGCCAAACATGAAAACAAAACCTATTATTACGGTTGAGCCGAATTCATCTTTAACCCTTCTGCTCAAATCAATAAGTCTTAATAAAAAAATTAAATATAAGAAAATTAAAAATATCCCCCCCACAAATCCAGTTTCTTCTACAAAAACAGCAAAAATAAAATCGGATTCTTGTACAGGTAGATAGTTTAGTCTGTGATACACGCCTTGAAACAAGCCTGTACCATACATTTGACCAGATCCTATGGTGATTTTTGACTGCATAACATGATAGTTACCTGGAAGCGTTAAATCTTCAGGATTTAAGAAAGCTTCAATACGATTTCTTTGATGCGTTTCTAAGCGTGGAATAATAAAAGGCAAGGCTGCGCCTAAACTACCAAACCCTAGGGCAATTAACCAATACTTCATACCACTTACTAATAACATACCAAATGTCGCAGAAACAAAAACCAAAGACATGCCTAAGTCAGGTTGCTTTAACAGCATCAACAATAAGGGCACTAATGTAATCCCACATTTGACGATGCCAAAAATTGATTTTGCTGCATTGGTTTTCTCTATGAATTTAGCTAAAAAAATTATATATGCTATTTTCGCTACTTCACTGGTTTGAAAATCAATAGGTCCTAAATTGATCCAACTACGAGAACCAAATCGCGTCTCGCCAACACCTGGAATGAATATAATCGCTAATAACAAAAAAGCCAAGCCATAAAGCCACCAATAAAATTCACCGACAATTTCATAATTAATAAATTGAATAATGATAATTGCCAGTATCCCTAGACCAAAAGAGATCGATTGTAATTTCACTTCACGCGTTATACCATATGACATAACATCTGTCGCACTGGCAATCGCAAATATACCTAATGCAAAAATTACGATGACGATACCCATGAGGATATAGTCGAAATTAGAGATCATTTTTTTTATATTCAATGTTCACCTCGATTTAAAAAAGGTCCCTATAGGACCTTTAATTACCGTTTCAAATTCTTAATCGGTATACTTGCTACAAGTACAGGTTTTCCTGATGCACTATCTTTGGTACGCGTAATCTTGATATCATAATCAGATGGGTCGTAATCAATATGTTCTGATATGGATGATAAAATATCTTGTTTCAAAAGTTCTAATAATTCTGGTGAACAATTAGAACGATCATGAACAAGGACCAATTTCAAGCGATCTTTGGCAACATTTTTACTTGCAGGTTTTGTGTTGAGAAATCCAAATAAGTCGAACATAATACCCCCTCCTATTTACCAAACGACAATGCTTTTTTTAGTTTTTCAAAAAAGCTCTCTTGAACATCAAATTGTAAAAAGGGAATATCTTCACCTGATATTCGACGAGCTATATTTCTAAAAGCCATACCCGATAGGGAATGTTCTTTTAATACAGCAGGTTCACCTCTATTTGTACTCATAACCACTTCTTCGTCATCAGGTACAACGCCGATTAAATCTATGGCTAATATGTCTTCGATGTCTTCAACATTCATCATTTCGCCACGTTTAACCATGTCAACTCTCAAGCGATTGACAATTAATCTTGGGTCATAAACTTCAGCGGCTTCTAACAGCCCGATTATTCTATCTGCATCTCTGACTGCGGATACTTCTGGTGTCGTAACCACGATTGCACGATCTGCACCCGAAATTGCATTTTTAAATCCTTGTTCAATACCCGCTGGACAATCAACAAGTACAAAATCATGTGTTTTCTTTAAGCTGAGGATCAACTCTTTCATTTGTTCTGGATTGATCGCATTTTTATCTTTTGTTTGTGCAGCAGGTAATAAAGATAAGTTTTCGAATCTCTTATCCTTGATTAAAGCCTGTTTTACTTTACAAACACCTGTCACGACATCGACGATGTCATAAACAATTCTATTTTCTAAACCCATTACGATGTCTAAGTTTCTTAGTCCAATATCCGCATCAATAACACATACTTTTTTACCTAGAAGTGCCAAAGCTGCACCAATATTTGCAGTGGTAGTAGTTTTACCAACGCCTCCCTTGCCGGAAGTGATTACGATTGATTCACCCATAATGAATGTATCCTCCAATTTTTTTATATTCATTTTATTCTAAAATTTAATGACACGCTTCAATTCGAATTTCACCATGCGTAACCGTGGCCTTTTCTGGTACATTGCTATGAATAGGTGCATCATCACTTGGCGGTACAGAAATATATGTCGAAATTCTAATTTGTGTGGGTTTCAATAGATTGGCGATGATAATTGCTTGATCATTACCGGCTGAACCCGCATGAACAAATCCGAGTATGCGACCTAGAACGATAATGTTCCCTTCAGCGACTACTTCTGCACCTGGGTTAACATCACCAATCACAACAACATGCCCTGGGAAGTGAACAGATTTTCCAGAACGCATGGTACCAAAAACAAAATGGGTATCAGAAACTTTGGTATTTGGTTCTGCATGAGTGACAGGTTTTAATTCGGGTTTGATTTCGGGTTTGATTGCTTCTAAAGGGGTTGCCTCTTTAACCGTTAATGGTTCGCGTTTTTTTACTTCAAACGCTTCTAAAGTCTCAACTTCAATACCATATTGATCATAAATCAACGCCTCAATTTGAGCCTTTTGTTTATAATTAAACGTTTGACCTTTTACGCCAATGATCTTTGAGCCCTTATAAAAAGAACCACGCTCATCTAAAACAATTTTTAAGAAATTAAAAATCGAATCAAAAGATTCATTGGGATCACAATTTAAGTAAAGCCCGTTTAGTTTACCTTTAAATTCAACGGGTCCTTTTTGAACCATCTGATCACCACCATTATATGATTTTATGTGTTGAAAAATTATATCATTACTATTTTAACTTATTTTAATAAAATAAACAACCGATGAAATCGTTTTATGGCGTTGTTGATTCAACTTCATCTGTAGCAGGTGGTGTTAGATTAAAATACTCCGCGTAGACATCTCTCGCAACTGGAGCAGAATAATACCCCTGACCACCTTGTGGAATGAATATAACGACCGCTATTTCAGGCGCATCATAAGGTGCAAAGGATACGAACCATGAGTAGTTATCATATGGCAATCTAAATTGATTAAGTTGCTCATCAGTGATGGTGTAATTAGACAGTTCTTTTATCGCATCACGCATTGCAGTCCCTTTATTTAGATAATCCCTTTGTAAATATTGATTAAATTTGTCTTCTCTTGCCTTTTTCTCTTCTTCAGTAGTTGCTTCATCTTTTAACTTTTCTAGATTTGCCAACTCTTCACTACGTGCTTTTACAATCTCAATTGTTTTTATTTCAACATCTTCCAAAGCAAGTGATGGCGCGATATCAGGCAAATACTCTGTCAAGTATGCAACCTCATCAAGAGGCGGTATAAGACCTTCTTTCTGAGCAGTACCTGTTTTAGCAGCAACATCAACGGGTAAGGTGCTAAATATACTTCTCACTGAACTGGAAGTGCCTTTCGTAACTTGTAACATCGCCTGTTTAACATATTCTAAATTACCATTGGTATCGAAACTCACTTTATCATCATTGGATTTGGTAATAATTTCATCGCCAATTTGTCTAATAAATGTGAGTTCATTTAATATGCCACCATTCGCAATCGTTGCGATGTAACGTGCGATTTGCATCGGGGTATACGTATGATCGCCTTGTCCTATCGCTAGATTTAATGTATCACTTTCATACCATTTCATTAAGTTAAAATAGTCGTACTTAATGATGTCAGCCAGTTGTTCTGTTACAAAATAATCTGGATTGCTTCCGAGTTCTAACAAGCGATTGATAATAGCGCCTCGTCCAGGATTTTCATCCGACCAACCGACGATTTCATTAACAACTTGCTTTAATTTATCTTCATCGTTGACAATCTCTTCAGGAAAATAGTTTTTTGCTATTAAATAGAGTTGATTGGATAGAAGTGTTTTTATCGTTCTTTTTTTCTTGTCTGGTTCTGGTAGGCCAAGTGAGACCTCCGTTATTTCTACACCCGTTTTTTCATGAAGCCCAAATGACTTTGAATATTCGGTCATAATTGTAGGGTTCATTTCAAAATTAAGGGGAAAATTTCTATAAAAATCCTTGCCAGTGGCAATATTAAAGAAATAATAATTACATGAAACTTCGATCGCTTTAAAGAAATCTGTTGGCCCGTGTTTGCCACCGTAATCGTTCCAATACCAGCATCCAAATCGTTGATTTCCAATTTCTACATAGCCATCAGAATAGAGTTTTTGATTTGGATTTAAACCCTGTTCAAGCGCTGCATAACCCGTCATCATTTTGTAAATAGATCCTGGCTGAACGGCCATCATCGTTGCGCTGTTATAAAGTGGACGCGCCGCTAATGGGTTTCTTTTATTTACTGGATTAAGTGCATTCCAATCTTCCTGACTGATACCAGTAGCGAATAAATTGACATCATAAGAAGGATAACTCGCTGATGCAAGCACCTCTCCAGTATTTACATCGACTACCACGCCAACGGCAGATTCAGCATTTGGATAGGGCTCATATTTATAGTCACCCCAAGGGCTCTCATACACACTACCAGTTTGAAGTGAATAAAGTGCTTTCTCCAAGCTCTTTTCAAGCACCTGCTGCAAATCTAGATCGATGCTTAAATAAATGTCTTCCCCAGAAATTGCATTTTTACTCTCTAAACCATATTGCGTTTCATCTATATCCGCTACAAACTTACCATAGACATCCACTTCAATGTACTTAAACCCATTTTCACCATGTAATCTAGATTCAAATACACCTTCAATACCGGTTTTTCCTATAATTTGATTTTGATTGTAGCCCAACTGTTTAACAAATGTTTCAATCTCTGAATCCGTTGCAATTCTTCCCACGTAACCTAATATATGTGCGGCGGTACTATTATTTGGATAGGTTCTAATGGTATTATAAGTGACTGAAAGTCCAGGAAATTCATAACCTTTTTCTTGAGTCAAAACAGCTGTTTCTTTTGTAACCGTAGGTGCAACGATGATTGGAACATATCTCAAGTAGCCTTGTTCTTTAACCGCATGTCTCAAAATTAAAATTTTGTATGCGTCTTCATCAGAATATTTTTTTGCAATTTTAAATTCAGAACGATTTCTTATGGTATCAAAAGCTTCTTTCGCAGTGGTGTCTTCATCTAATCCATACATTCTCAAAAAATTTATCTTATAAATTTCTTCAAGAAATAACATTCTTGCAGTAGAAATAGGCAAATACTTGCCTTGATTGTATAACAAACGATAAGTTTCATAATTACTCATTTGAGGATCGATAAAGTTTACGGATCGAATGTCTTCAAAAACACCTTCAGCTGTCCATGTGTTATCATAACCATTATCAGTTAACCACTTGTCGATATTGACATCGAATCGATATTTATACTGACCATTCTCTATAAAAATAGGAAATTCTATATGTTTTTCATTCTGCTTTTCTAAAAAATCATAAATCGAAATCGCTACATCAGAAAATTGATCATTTGGAATAACACTGCTGTTGAGTTCGATCGTAAAGCCAACTTCACTGGTCGCTAAAATTTTGCCATTGCGATCGAGAATATCTCCCCGTTTCGCCTGGGTCTCAATTTGCTTTAATCGATTATTAACAGATTTTTGATAATACGCCTCACCGTTTGTAATGGTTATATCGTATAAGCTCATTCCCAATAAAACGAATATGACTAAAAAACCCAAGAAAATATGATTTTTCCGATTTTTTAAGAAATTAAGCATTAAAATCTCCCAACTTATAGCCATGCACTTTTTTAAAAGTGTGGGCGTAAATAAAAAAGCCAATTATACTGTTTATTAGGACTTCCGTCATAATTTTTGAATATAATAGCGCAAGAGGAATCGTCGATTGCAAAAAGAACATCATGATATAAAAACCAAAATGATAAATAAAAGTACTTAAAACAACCAAAAAAATAGGGGTAATAAAGTTACCTTTGAACATAACCTCAACCAGCCTTATGGTGATATAAACGATTAAACCGTAAAGGATAAAATTTACACCCAATATACGTCCTAAAAAAACATCCTGTAAAGCCCCTGAAATAAGCGCAAAGACGATGGCATTTTCTTTCGTACTCAATGCAGCTAAAATGACAGAAATAATTATACAAGTATTAAAAAGTGTGCCATTAATTCTTAACAATTGAAAAATCGTACTCGAAAAAATAAAGTTTATGAACGCGAGTAAAATGACATAGCGCGTCTTCATATTACTCCCCTCCTTGATCATCTTCAGTAGAAGACTCCGGAATCTGTTCAGTATTTTCTTCTATAGGTATATCCTGTTTTTCAACATATGGAATCACCATAACTTTATTTATTTTCTTAAAATCAACAACGGGTGTTACTTTGATTTTGTTGAGAATTAAATCCTTATCCATATCCACTTCATAAACTTGTCCGATCATAATGCCTTTAGGATACATCCCTAATCCAGAGGTAACGATATAATCACCAACAGTTACTGTTGCTTTTGGATCAAACAATTCACCGATCAATTCATAATTTGTCGTGCCACTTAAAATACCATCAAAGTCATTATCAACACGAAGCATTTCAAAACCGACAGATGATTTTTGGTCGATAATAGAAATCACTTTACTCCAGTTCTCACCCACTTCATATACGAGACCTACGAGTCCTTTTCCATTAATCACCGTACTATTTTTAGTTACCCCTTGGATTGAACCTGCATCTATGGTAAACATATTAAACCAATTGCCCATATCCTTTGCAATTACATTACATGAAATATAGCCTTCGGAATCCATACGTTCAACATATCTGAGTGCCAACTTTAAATCCTTTAATTCAGTGAGTTCCTTTTGATTCATCGTCAAAGTAACGACCTGCTCTTTAAGCATCTCGTTTTCCTTTGACAAATTTTCATTTAACGATTTATAGTTTAGTACATTTAAGATTGGCTCTGTTTTTTCATCCACAAAATTGCCAATAGAGGTCAATGTTTTCTGAATAGGCAACATCAATGACCCCAATTTGCTTTCTATAAATGTAATGCGCTCTCTTCCCCCAAACGATATAAACATGAGAATCAAAAGCACAAAGGTGATTAAAACTAGAACAATCTTTTTATATCGATTTTCCATTCACGTCACCAGTTCTCATCTGTATTATAAAGATCGAGAGCTAATAAATACCTCTCTTAACTCATTAAAACTCTCAACGGCTTTACTTGTACCAATCGCTACACAATCTAATGGATTCTCAGCAATTCGTACGGGCATTCCAGTTTCCTTTTTGATGAGTTTGTCTAAATCTGTCAGCAGTGCACCGCCACCAGCAAGGACAATCCCTGATTGATAAATATCAGATGCAAGTTCTGGTGGTGTTTTTTCAAGTGTTGACTTAATGCCTTCTACGATAGACTGAATAGGTTCTCTTATCGCTTCAAAGATTTCACTAGAATGTAATAACAAAGTATTTGGAAGTCCTGTAACTAGATTTCTACCTGTTACTTCCATATGTCGGTCCTGGTTTGGCAACATCGCACAAGCAATACTCATTTTTATGTTTTCAGCTGAACGTTCACCGATCATTAAGTTGTATTTCTTTCTAACATAGTTAATAATCGAAACATCTAATTCATCACCAGCAATTCTAATTGATCGACTGGTTACGATACCTCCAAGAGAGATAACCGCGATTTCAGTCGTACCACCACCGATATCAACGATCATACTACCCACGGGCTCAGTGATCGGTAAATCTGCGCCAATAGCAGCCGCCATAGGTTCTTCAATTAAAAATGCGTCTTTGGCACCTGCTGATAAAGAAGCCTCATAAACCGCTCTTTTTTCAACTTCAGTTATTTGTGATGGAATACCGACAACAACTTTTGCACCGGTAAAAATATTTAAGTTTGGAACCGCTTGATTAATGAAATATTTAATCATTTTTTGCGTTATATCGAAATCTGCAATAACGCCGTCTTTTAGGGGTCTAATGGCTCTAATTTGACCCGGTGTCTTGCCGATCATTTCTTTTGCTTCTCTACCTACTGCCAATACTTGTCCTTTGTCATTGATCGCGACAACAGATGATTCTCTAACGACGATACCTTTTCCTTTGACACATACAAGTGTGTTTGAAGTGCCTAAATCGATACCTAATTGTTTATAAAATAATCCAAATCTCATCTTTTTAATCCTATTCCTTTCACTTCTAAAGTTGATTCTGCTCTTTAAAGCTATAATATTTATCTTTACCTATAATAATATGATCCACCATAGGAATGCCAACAATTTGTCCGACTTCACTAAGTCGTTTTGTAATGTTAATATCTTCTCGGCTGGGCTCAACATGACCCGAAGGATGATTATGAACTGCGAGAATCGATGCTGCACTTCGCTTAATTGCACGATTAAAAACCTCTCTGGGATGTACGATTGAAGCATTGAGACTTCCAATTGAAATAACTTCCCAAGCAAGCATTTCATTCTTTGTATTTAAAAATACGGCAATAAACTTTTCTACACGTTCACTAGATAATTCCGCTGAAAAAAAAGCAACCACATCGTTTGGAGAAGTTATCTTTGTTTTTCTAACCAAAGGTGATTGTTTAAGTCTTTTTCCAAGCTCAATCGCAGCAAGTATTTGACAGGCTTTTGACTCACCTATTCCATCAATTAAGCATAGTTCTTCCAGTGTAATGCTGCTTAATTCGGTTAAATCTTCACCACATTTACGCATTAAAATATTGCCCAAATCAATCGCATTATGATGACGCGTTCCAGTTCTAAGTAAAACCGCTAACAATTCCGATGTCGACAGTACATCTACACCATGATTTAAGATTTTCTCTCTTGGTTGTTCCAAATAAGGTAGTTTTTTAATCATTAGGAATGCCTCCCTATAACAATTCTATGCCAAAATTTCTCGATAACATAGTGTTCAGTTTAGAGAGTGGTAATCCCATAACGTTATAAAAATCGCCAATTATGTGACTTACCAAAAGTGCACCATAACCTTGAATACCGTATGCGCCAGCTTTATCAAAAGGTTCTCCCGTATTAAGATAAGCAGTAATTTCACGTTCTGTTAATGTACGAAACGTAACTTCTGTTTTCTCATAGTCTATGACTTTGGAAGAAGATTCTAAATGAATTAAAGCAATCCCAGTATATACCGAATGTGTCCTGCCACTTAGATGCACGAGCATGTCTTTTGCATCTTCATAATCATTAGGTTTGCCTAATATCCTTTGATGATAGACGATGGTGTCACTCGCAATGATTAGACGATCTGGATACTGTTTAGCGATATCCAACGCCTTTTCATAAGCAAGCCCCATTACAATCTGACTTGGGCTTTCATTTGGTCTTACCATTTCATCAATATGACTTGGGATGGTATCAAAATCTAAATTAAATTGTTTGAGCAATTCTACTCTTCGTGGTGATGCTGATGCAAGTATGATTTTCATAGTTTCTTATAAATGACAAATGCAATAATAATACCCAATATTCCAGCCAAGTTTAAACTCAACTGAAAACCAAAGGTAATCACGATTACATTTAAGTCTAAAACAAATGGGTCCATGCCAATGCTCTTGCCATAATTTAATATTGGGACAAGATCGCCTAATGCTGAACCAATCAAACTGCCAAAAATTGCACCTACGAGGAGTAAAACCAATAAAACTATGGTGTCACCATTTTTAACTCTCATGCCTACCTCTTAATCATACACTTATTTTACATATTTTACCATAACTCTTTGACCGAAAATAAACATTCAATCTAAATTATAGTTTAGCATTTTGTTAACTCAATTACAAGGAAAAGCAAAAAGCATTATCATGAATTTAATATAACATTTGAAGGAAGAGCGGATTTACTGTTAACCGTTAAAATAGAAGATACATAAAAAAAAGTGCCTCTCTAGACAATCGTCTTTAAGAGAGACACATATATTTTTTAAGATACAGCAGATTCTATCGTTCTTAAACTTAAGTCACCTTGAATGGCCTTTGTCGGACATTTTTCCACACAGATCATACAATTTGTACACTTATCATAGTCTATTTCTGCCAGATTATTTATAACATGGATCGCATCATGCGGACAATTTTTCTCACATATGCCACAAGCAATACATGCAACGGAGCAGTTCTTTTTAACCATTGGCCCTTTTTCTTTATTATTACAGGCAACAATAGTCAATTGCTCGTATGGCACCAAACTAATTACTGCTTTCGGACATATTTCTACACATTTATTACACGATGTACATTTTTCAGGATCTACTTCTGCAAGACCACTCGCATTAATAAATATCGCGTCAAATGGACAAACCTGAACACAAGATCCCAATCCCATACAACCGTATAAACATTTTTTGGGTCCACCATTTAACATGTTAGCAGCCACACAACTATCAAAACCATCATAGTCATAACGATTGCCACAATTTTCATCGTGTCCTTCACATTTTACTTTAGCGACTTTTTTTACAGAAGTACCTGCATCAAGACCCATAATTTGAGCAATATGTGTTGCAACAGATGCACCACCAACAGGACAACCATTAACAGGTGCAATACCTTTAACAACAGCATTTGCAAAACCATCACATCCTGGGTATCCACATGCGCCACAATTAGCACCTGGTACCGCTTCTCTAACCTCTATAACACGCGGATCAATTACGACTGCAAATTTCTTTGAAGCAAGTGCAAGACCTGCGCCAAAAATCAGTCCCATCGCACCCAAACTTGTTGCTGCTAATACAATTGAATTTACTTCCATACTTTAAATCCCTCCCTATACCAAACCTGTAAAGCCTAGAAAGGCTATCGACATAAGGCTTGCTGTTATTAATGCTATTGGAAAGCCTTTAAACGGCAAAGGAACATCTGAAGTTTCAAGTTTTTCTCTAATCCCAGCAAATAATACAATTGCAAGTGAAAAACCAATTGCAGCAAAGAAGGAATGAAAAATAGTTTGAACCAAACCATACTTATATTGAATATTGAGTAGTGCCAAACCCAAAACAGCACAATTCGTCGTTATAAGTGGTAAAAACACACCTAATGCTTGGTAAAGTGTTGGACTCATCTTTTGTAGCACGATTTCAACAAATTGAACCAATGATGCGATTACAAGTATAAATGCTGCCGTTTGAAGATACTCAAGTTCTAGTGGTACCAATAAATAATAATGAACAAAATAAGTTAAAGTGCCTGCTAAAGTAATAACAAAAGTTACTGCCATCCCCATACCAAATGCCGTTTCAACTTGTTTTGACACACCTAAAAATGGACAAATCCCCAAAAATCTCGATAAGACAAAGTTGTTTACGAGAATTGCGCTGACCATAATGACAAAAATACTTGCATTTTCCATAACAACCCCTCCTTATCTCGCCTTTTTAATTTGAAAATTATTATACAGTGCCAATAATAATCCAAGTGCTAAGAAACCACCTGGAGGTAAGATCATAATCAGTGCTGGTTTATAACTTGCACCCAATAATCCAAATCCAAATATACTGCCATTACCGATTAATTCTCTTACTGCGCCTAATACCATAAGGGCTAATGTAAATCCTACACCCATACCAATACCATCTAAAGCTGAATCTACGACGCCATTTTTTGATGCAAAAGCCTCTGCTCTTGCTAAAATAACGCAGTTAACAACGATCAATGGTATAAACAAACCAAGTGATTGAAACAATGCAGGTACAAATGCTTCCATCATCATGCCAACGACGGTAACAAAACTTGCAATGATCACGATAAATGCAGGAATTCTAACCTGTGAAGGAATAAACTTTCTTAACATAGAAATGGCAATATTAGAACTTACGAGTACTGCAGTAGTTGCCAGCCCCATTCCCACACCATTCATCGCAGAAGTGGTTACAGCTAATGTAGGACACATACCTAATAACTGAACAAAAATTGGGTTTTCTTTAAGGATACCTTTTGTCAAATTGCTAATTTTCAATTTTCAAGTCCTCCTTTCTCTAAAATCCAATTAAAAGCATCTACAGATGCATTTACACCACCGGTTACCGCAACACTAGAAATCGTTGCACCAGTAATGGCTTGAATATCGTTGCCAGCAGGTTCAGATTTTGAAATACCGATTGGTGTGCTACTTAACTTACCAGCATATTGACTATAAAATGCTGAATCCTTTGCTTTTGCACCTAAACCTGGTGTTTCTTGATGATTTCCGATTCTAACGCCTGTTATAGTGCCATCTATTGTAACACCCGTTACAACTTCGATCACCCCACTGAAACCAGTCGGTGTTGATTTAAAAACATAACCGAGAACATTGCCAGAAGCATCAAGACCAACATAAACTTCTTGAATGGGTTCAAAAGTCGTAACAATTTCATCTAAACTTGATCCCGTTACATCTTCAAATGTCGTTGCATTTGACAACACTTCTTTTTTAGCCGTTTCATTTGCTAAAAAACGTTGTTCCAATATTTTATCCTTCGTAATTTCATTGGTTGCACCTAGTGCTGCGGCTGCAACCACACAGATTAAAAGAAGAATTAACCCTGTTTTTAATATATCTCTCATTATTTAGCACCTCCAAACAAGCGAGGTTTCGTATACTTATCGATAAGTGGTGCTGCAACGTTCATCAATAGTATAGAATAGGATACCCCTTCTGGATAACCACCGTAGAATCGAATAATCGTCGTTAACAAACCAAGACCAACCGCATATATAACTTGACCCTTGATGGTAATTGGTGATGACGCATAATCCGTTGCCATAAAGAATGCACCTAAAATAAGTCCACCTGAAAAAATATGAAACAATGTTACTTGTACATCAAAACCAGACATAAGCAAAGTTAAAATCGCAACTGTTCCTATATATATACCTGGTATGCGAATGCTAATAATCCCTCTATATATGAGGAAAAGACCGCCTAATAATAATAAAAGCGCTGAAGTTTCGCCGATACACCCACCAATTGTACCTATAATGGTATCTAATAATGAAGGCATTGGCACATCTAATCCTTCTTTAATAATGCCCAACACCGTTGCAGTAGATGTCGCATCTGGTGTAACTGCGGTCCAAGTTGTCATTTCAACTGGCCATGAAGCGACAAGTAATGCACGTGCTGCCAAAGCTGGATTGATAAAATTATGACCTAAACCACCAAATGCTTGTTTAACCACCGCGATCGCAAAAATACTACCTACGATAGGTATCCAAAATGGTACGGTTGATGGCAAGTTCATGCCAAGCAACAAACCGGTAACCACTGCACTAAAGTCGTCAATCGTAATCGGTTGTTTTCTTATTTTTTGACAAGCTGCTTCAGTAACGATTGCAGTTAAAATGGATAAAACCAGTATAGCAAGTGCTCTTAATCCAAAATTATAAACTCCAAATGCTGCAGCAGGTAATAAAGCTATGGTTACATCCCTCATGATTTTTTGCGTCGTTTCTGTTGATCGAATATGAGGTGATGAAGAAACCGTTAATCTATTTTCCATATTCACCCTCCCCTATTTGCGTTTTTTCGCAAGTATTTCTCTTTTAGCTACACGTATGGACTGAAGCAATGGTCGTTTAGCCGGACAGATAAATGAACACGAACCACATTCTATACAATCCAACGCATTAAATTGCGCTGCTTTATCATATTCATGTAAAATGGCATAGGCACTAATCTGAATTGGCTGTAGCCCAATCGGACACGTGACAACACATTTCCCACATTTGATACATGCAGAGGCTTCGGGAAGTTTTGCTTCATCTTCTTGAAATACGAGAATACCCGAGGTATTTTTCATCGCAGGCAGTGTATCTGTAAACTGTGCAACCCCCATCATTGGCCCGCCCAGTAAAATCTTTCCTGGTGTGCCATTATAACCATCACAAAACTCAATAAGCGCTTTTAGAGGCGTTCCAACCCTAAATCTAATGTTTTTAGGTGATTTTATACCTTTGCCAGTAACTGTACAAACGCGTTCTATAAGCGGTAAACCCGTTTCAAATAGATTGCCAATCGTTAGAGCAGTCGCAACATTGCTCACCACTACACCGATATCCATCGGTAATCCACCAGAAGGAATCTCTCGATTTGTACAGGCATAAATCAGTTGTTTTTCAGCACCTTGCGGATATTTCGTTTTTAACCCAACCACTTTAATGGTCGTGTTTTTTGCTGCAATCTTCATCCGTTCAATTGCATCGGGTTTATTGCTTTCTATCCCAACCACGCCATTAGGAACATTAAGCGAACGCATTAAAATTTGCAATCCCTTTATGATCAAATCTGGTTCTTCAAGCATAATACGGTGATCACAAGTTAAATAAGGCTCACATTCTGCACCATTGAGTACGATTGTATCAATGGGTTTTTCAGGAGGTGGCGATAATTTTACATGTGTAGGAAAGCCTGCGCCTCCCATACCGACGATTCCAGCTTCTTTTATAATGTCGATAATTTCTTTGCCAGACAGCGTCATAAAATCAGGCTTTGGTTTAACCGTATCACTTAATTCATAACGTTCATCATTATCGATGATCACAACCGTATCAAGTCCATATGCAGTTGTTTGTTTCTTTACATCTAAAACCGTCCCAGAAACTGAACTGTGCACATTTGCAGATACAAATCCGCCGGCTGCACCAATTAATTGCCCAACCAATACCGCATCACCTTTTTTTACAATAGGCTCACACGGTGCTCCAATATGTTGTCTCATCGGAATTTCGACAACTTTTGGTGCTTTAAAGTCGACAATTGCCAAGTGTTCTGTGGACTTTTTAGCATGTGGAGGATGAATGCCCCCTTTAAACGATAGAAGTCCCATTTATACTCACCCCTTTAAAAATTTAGTTTGATATCGGTTCCCCTCAATCATACGTCACTTTATTGAAAAGAAATTATACTGTATACAATTTCTCATCTCACCACTAACAATAATACTATAAAAATTTAGGTAGGTCAATCCACGACCCATTGAAATATCAAGGCTTTAAGAGGCAAGAAAGTTAATATTTTAGCAATCTAGCACGCTTTTATGCATTGAAAAAACTCATTAAACTAAATTCTCAATCTTCTTATGAAGAGATTACAGGGCTTAATTGTTAATTTGATATCACTCTGACGAATAAAAAAAACACCCAATAGAGTGTTTTTTTACAACCATTTAGTTGCCAATTAACTTTTGAACTTCAGCGACAACTTTGTCTGCAATAAAAGGTTTTACCAAAAATCCTTTGGCACCTGCTTTAACAGATTCTATAACCATACCTTCTTGACCCATCGCACTACACATTAGCACCTTAGCATCTGGGAACTCTTTTGTGATCATACGTAGACCTTCAATACCTGTAACTTCTGGCATCGTAATATCCATAGTCACTAAGTCTGGTTTATGCTCTTTATATTTAAGATATGCTTCTTCACCATTACCTGCTTCTGCTACGATTACATAGCCTGCTTTCGTCAATATATCACTGAGTAACTTTCGCATAAACATCGCATCATCTACGATTAAAATTTTCTTCGCCATACCTTCCCTCTTTCCTAAAACAAATTAATTATACCCATAATTAATAATAAATTCAATACCAATTTCTTAAATGTCACATCATTAATCTTATTACCTAAATATATCCCGAATATTGATCCTATAATCATAAACGGTATTAGTAGCACCATTTTATACAGTGCAGGATCTAGAAACAATCCAGTAAACGTATATAATGCAAGGGTGTAGATATTGAGTAAAATAAATAAGAATGTTAAACTGCTGCGAAAACTATTTTTGTCTTTGCCCTCATTCGCCAGTAAGATGACAATAGGTGGCCCGCTCAGAGATACTGCCCCATTTAGAATGCCACTAAAAACACCGGCGATAGCATAGGACAGCTTCTTGTTCTTCATCTCAATTTTAACGCCTTTTAACATAAGTATAGATACGATAATTAATAGAATACTAACAATTAGCTTTAACAAAGATTCATCCATAACCAAAAGCAATTTTACACCTAAAGGAATGGTTAATATCGCAAAAACACCTAAGATTAGCAGATCTTTAATCTGGGGCTTAACTTTTAGTTGCATAAAAATTATGATGTTTAAAAACAAACTTAGAGCTACCAAAGTCGGGACGACAACTTTCAAAGGGAATAGCAAACCTAAGAGAGGTAACGCAATGAGTGAAAATCCAAAACTGGTGGCACCTTGTACCATTGCAGATATAAAAATGATAAAACAAGCGATTAACAACGTCATATAGCCTCCCATTTAACTGTCAACTCAAATATTATAGCATTCTTTCGAGATAAAGTGTTGACTTTTTATCCAACACTCACTATAATAAAAAAGTCGCAACACAATATGCGGATGTGGTGGAACGGCAGACACGCACGCTTGAGGGGCGTGTGAGGAAACTCGTATGGGTTCAAATCCCATCATCCGCACCAAAATGAAATAAGCCTTGTAAATTGATTTGATAATCATTTACAAGGCTTATTTTTTTATGTGATTCTATAACGACTTAACGATTTTCAATTTAGAGTTTTCAACCAAACCTGGAATTCTTCCTCTTTTTGCAACCGCTTTTCCATTCACCATTTTTATGTCCATGGTCATGTCTATTGGCGACGCTGCTGATATAAAACTTCCCACACCAAATGCATCTGCGCCAGCCTCTATAAGCGTTTTTATTTTTTCAGGCGTAAGTCCACCTGAAACAAATATTTTAACCTCTGAGAGTCCTTCTAGGTCTAATTTCGCACGCATTTCTTTAACCAGCCCACTGGTTACACCACCACGTTCACTTGGTGTATCCAATCTCACGCCGTAAAGTTTTCCTTTTAAGGCTTTTGCGATACGTATCGCCTCTTCTACCTCGTCTTTAAACGTATCTACTAAAATTATACGGTTATGACTTGGATCCGATATTTTATCGTATGTCAATGCAACGGGTAATGTATCGCCAGCAACGAGCATCGCACTATGCGGTACTGTACCAGAAGGTTCAATGCCACTTAATTTTGCAGCTAATATACAACTAACACCACCTGCGCCACCTATAATTGCAGCACGTTCCATAACAGGTGCTACTGCAGGATGCACATGACGTGCGCCAAAGCATAAAAAGAATTTATCGCCACAAGCTTCTTTTACGATACGCGATGCGGTTGCCCAGCCTGATGCACTCGCCATCATACCCAGCAACGTGGTTTCAAAAATCGCAAAATCTTTATACTTGCCTTTTATACGCATGATGGTTTCCTTCGTTTCAAAAGTCTCACCTTCATCAACAGCCCAAATTTCTAAACCACGACCCTCTAACAAATTTATAGCTTCTTTTATCCCGGCAAGTACACCAGGTTTTCTTGGAAAAATCTCCGCGACAACTTCAGTTGAATCAAGTTCTAAATCTTTTAAAATGTCTAACGTTCTTAAAAAATAAATATCGGTAGTATGACCCTTTAATATTTCATCATGTGTTGCACTATGCATTAATCGATCAGCGCTTATGGTTATGTCTTTGATATCCACCATACTGTCTAACTGTTTCATTTGGATTCTTCCTTCCTAATAATAGTCCATTTCATTATAAATTAATAAATGAACATATTCAACGTTCGTTATTTATTTGTCGAGATTCTAATGCCGATAAATACAAATCCACCGCACGATAAAACGCATCTAAGGATTTTGAATTATCGATGACATACGTTGCTAATTTGACTTTATCATCGATCGCTATTTGTGCATTAATCTTCTTATAGGCGAGTTCGTGTGATATTTCATCTCTTTTGACGATACGTTCTAAACAGATGTCTTCTGTGGCATATACTAAAACCGTTTCATCGTATTGCGCCTGACTGTTTGTTTCAAACAGTAAAGGCACATCAACAAAAACGAGACCATCCGTTCCTAATGCTTGGATCTGACTTGCGATTTCATCTTTTATGAGTGGATGTAGTATCGCATTTAGTCGAAAACGCGCTTCTTGATCATCAAATATAAGTCGACCCAACTTTTCGCGATTTAAAGTACCGCTTTCAGTTAACAAATCAGATCCAAAGGACTCAACGATGCTACTTAAACCCTTTTTACCCGGTTCAACAACCTCTCTTGCAATTTGATCTGCATCGATTACCTTGTAACCTTTACGAATCAAATACTTTGTCATCACACTTTTACCAGAACCTATACCACCTGTTATGCCCACTTTATAGGGGCTACTATTTGGCATCATACCAACTCGCTCCTATATTCATATCTATTTTAAGGGGCACACAAAGCGCATATGCTTCTTCCATGCACACTTTTAGCAAATCCTTTATCGCTTCTAACTCTTCAAACGGCACATTTAATATCAACTCATCGTGTACCTGAAGAATGAGTTTTGAACGATAGTTACCGGCTTTTAATGCTTGATAAACTTTGATCATAGCGAGCTTAATAATATCTGCAGCACTGCCTTGTATCGGCGTATTTCTGGCGATGCGTTCTGCAGCAGATCGCATCATAAAATTACTGTGGTTGATGTCGTCAACCGTTCTTCTTCTGTTTAGAATGGTTTCAACATATCCATCTTCTTTACAATTTTCGATAATTTCATCCATGAAAGTTTTTACTTTTGGATAACTCATAAAATAGTTTTCAATATACGTTTTTGCATCTTTTCTCGAAATATCAAGGCTTTCTGATAAACCGAAGTCACCCATACCGTATACGATTCCGAAGTTAACCTCTTTGGCCCTACTTCTTTGAAGCGATGTGACTTCTTCTTCTTTTATATGAAAGACTTGTGAGGCGGTTAAAGTGTGAATATCCAAATCATTTTTAAATGCTTCCACCAGTTTTTCATCTTTAGATAGATGTGCCAAAACTCTTAACTCAATCTGTGAATAATCGGCATCCAAAAGGATGCAGCCTTCATCTGCTATAAAAAATCTTCTTACTTTTCGGCCATAAGGCAAGCGAATCGGAATATTTTGTAGATTGGGTTCTGTAGAACTTAAACGTCCTGTAACCGTAACCGTTTGATTGAGCGATGTATGAACCCGATGAGAGTCAGGATCTATAACCACTCTCAGTCCATCAATATAAGTGGACTTTAACTTCGTGTACATTCTGTATTCTATAATTTCATTTACGATCGGGTGTTTATTCATAAGTTTTTCTAACACATCATGGCCAGTTGAATAACCCGTCTTTGTTTTTTTACCACTTGGCAATGCCAACTTATCAAACAAAATAACACCTAATTGTTTGGGAGAGTTGATATTAAATGATTCACCAGCCATTTCGTAGATACTGGTCTCCATCTCATCGATTTTCTGAATCAATTGAGCATCTATGAGATCTACTTGAGACACATCTACTTTGAAACCTGTAAACTCTATATCAGCGAGTATTTTTACCAGCGGCATCTCAACCGTGTGTAGCAAGCGCTTCAAATTCATCTTTTCTAAAATGGGTTCGTAGTGACTTTTTAATGCGACAATCGCACGCATTTGAGACAACATATACTGAGTAAAGGTCTCATTACTTACATCAGAAAGTTTTACTTTCTTAGCACCTTTACCTAACAAGTCCTCTTCTGATGTGATTTTTAAAGCTTGATGTTCAAAAACCAAATCCGCTAAATCATATGTTCGACGTGCTGGATCTATTAGATATGCGGCAATATAGCCATCAAACATCATGCCATTAAGATCGATCCCCATTTGCATAAGGTATAAATATTCTTTTTTAACATCATAGCCATACTTAGAAATACGTATGCTTTCAAATACTTCTTTTAAATCGATAAGGCCCTCTAGGTTCTCAAGCAAATAGAACCCATCGTTCACAAAAAATGCTGCGCCCATTAATGTGTTTTTCTGTATGCCTATGCGCTCGTAAAACAACTTGAAAGCAAAACCATTGGACCCATTAAGCATTTCCAAGAGCTGTTTACTATTTAAATAGGAAACCGTTTCAACTTTTGAAGTGGTTTCTGTTTTAACTTTTAATCGACTTAACAATTGATTCAGTTCATAATGCTTAAACGCAGCAACAGCTTCTTCCAAATTGGGTTCCGACAGTTCTAAAAAAGAAAAATCAAAATCGACGGGTACTTCTGTAACAATCGTCGCTAACCGTTTGGATAACAATGCTTGCTCAGCAAATTCATCCACGAGTCCCCTAATGCGCTTATTCTCTATTTCATCTGATCTTTCTATGAGGGACTCAACTGTACCAAATGTCGCTAATAATTTGGCAGCTGTCTTTGGTCCAATACTTGGAATTCCAGGAATATTATCAGAAGCATCGCCACTCAAGCCTTTATAATCAATAACCTGATTGGCATGAACGCCCAATTCTTCGAAAACAGCAAATTCATCATAGGCTTGTAAATTCGTAATGCCTTTTTTAGTTATATGAACTTTTACCCCCATCGCAACCAATTGCAATGCGTCTTTATCACCCGTAATGACATTTGCTTCTATGCCTAAGTCAATCGCATTTTTTGCAACCGTGCCGATTAAATCATCTGCTTCAAATCCTGATAATTCAATACGAGGAATTCTTAAAACATCTAAGATTTCCTTTACCACGGGCATCTGCATCGCCAACTCATCGGGCATCCCTTTGCGCGTGCCTTTATATGCATCATAAGTAAGATGTCTAAACGTCGGTCCTTTCATATCAAATGCAACACAAAAATACTTTGGGTCAAAAGATTCTATTAAACTCAAAACCATAGAAGTTAAACCGTGGATGCCACCTGTATATAATCCCTTAGAATTTTTGAGTTCTGACATAGCGAAATACGCTCTATTGATTAAACTGTTGCCATCTACTATTACTATACGCTCTTTCATCTCGACTCCTTTATAAACCTATACTGTACTTCACATTATTATAACACAGGACGTCTAAATATAAAAAGTCTCACGGTATGATTTACACCGTGAGACTGATTAATATATTTTTATTTTAATAATCGTAAGATACACTTACATTTGCAGTGATGGTTAACTCGCCGACTTCTATAGGGGTTGATGCTTCCATCGCTTGATCACCCATGGCTTTTGTTACACCATAATCATAAATGATGCCGCCACCATAACTAGATTCTGAAACACTGTAAGGAACGCCAGGCACTTTTGAGAATGTAGTCATAATCGCTGTAGCTTTTCCTTTTGCATTATTCATCGCAAGTTTTAGTGCCTCTTGATAGTATTGACTATCGTCTTTAATCGTAAATCGAATACTATTAATTGAATTTGCGCCTGCTTTTGTTGCTGTGTCAATGAGTGATCCAACAAGTTTAATGTCATTTACTTTGACATTTACAGTGTTGTTTGCTAGATAATACGGGTCACCTTGCTTATCTGCATAATAGTCATATGTTTGATAAAGTGAATACCCAGTCGTTTTAATATCCTCAGTTTTAATGCCTTTTGCTTTTATGGCTGCTATAACCGCTTCCATAAGTTTTGCATTTTCTTGTTGAGCGATTGCTGCATCTTTGTTTTTAGTTTGTACACCGATGTCTATATATGCTAAATCTGGTGTTACGACGATTTTGCCTTCTCCACTTACAGTAACAAGTTTAGGATCCGTTCCCGTTACATCTGCCATAGACACTGTGGATGGGTTCACAGATGCTATTACGCCTACCATAAGTACAAGTACCATTACAAATGATAATCCTGCCATTAATTTATTTTTCATTATTTTAACCTCCTCTTTTTATATAACTTACCTACTAATAAACCGGCTATTGCTAAAGCGATAAGATATGGCGATACAGAAATGATCCAAATAAACATGTTTTCTAGTCCACGTATAATGCGATTCACTGTACCAATCAAACCGTCAATCGCTTTACCAATCAAAGAATCATCAATCGGTTCAACGACGGGTTTTAAATTTTTAACTTCATTGAGCTCGACGTATATAGTCGTCATGTCTACCAACGCTTCCCAATCTTGAATCTGTTTTTCGTAATTTGAAATAGAACCTCTTAGTCGTGTCAACTCATTTTCTATGTTTAAAATGTCTTCTATTTCAACTGCTTGTGCCATAATTTCTCGAAATCTTGCTTCCGTCACTTTTAAGTTCTCTATTTCAGCTGCCGTATCACGGTACATCTTTGTTATGTCTGAGGCGTTATTTGATTCATTAACCACCAATCCAAGTGACTTGATAGAAGTGATTATAGAACCATACCCCTCTGCAGGCACACGTAATGTTAAATAACCATATTTTAAATTGTCTTCATCAGAGTTATAGTATTTAAAGGAAGTGGACTCACTTTCAATATATCCCCCTGTTTGATTCACCATTTCATGAATTTGAGCGATGACATCATCGTATTTTTCTAAATCAAGTCTTAGGTTTGCACTTTGGATGATGAGACGACCTTCACGATAGTCGAGGTCTGTATTCTCTAAGTCTGATAATGATTCAGATTTAGGTTTTGCATCTGTTGATATGCTTCCAGCAGGCAAAGCACTTTCGCTGAAATTAGCACGTAAACCATTTGCATCTAAACTTGCAGCGACGGTTTCTACTTCAAGCATGCCATATTCCATAACGTCCATGGCCGACTCTTCCATTGAACCTTTCAAGGGATTAAAACCTCGAGTAGCAAATACGACGATCATAATCATAACTGGTACTGCTGCAAAGCCATAATACATGCGCTTCATTTTAAAAGTTTTTAGTTTCTTGATTATTACATCAAACCAACTTGGTTTTTCAAAATCTTGAGCTGCCAAAACCAATTTTTCGTGTAATTCTTCTTCGAATCCTTTAGGTAATGCTTTCAAATCCATTTCTCCCATAAGTTGAACCAAATATTTGATTTCTTCAAATTCAACTGTGCATGATTCACAGGAGTCTATATGTTGATTCAGTTTTTCTATTTCTTTTGATTGCACTTGATCATCTACAAATGCATGCATTAAATCTCTTGCTTGTTCACATTTCATCAACGTCACTCCTTTCTAATTTTCTGCAAGTTGAATTTGTAATATTTTTTTCAGTGCCGATCGACTTCGGTTGAGTCTAGACCTCACCGTTCCGATGGGTATTTGAAGTATTTCTCCGATTTCTTCGTAGGAATAACCCAACAAGTCTTTTAAAACAATCACTGATTTATTATCTTCTGACAGCGCATTTAGTGCCGTTTCAATCGATTCTTTTAACTCGAGTTTTTCATAGATTAAAATCGGATTCCCTCGGTCATCTCCTATAATGTCTTTTAAAGTGCCCTCATCGGCTACTTCAACATCATAAGAAAGTACATTTTCTTTACGTTTTCTCATTTCATCTTTGCAAGTATTTATGGTGATACGGTATAACCATGTAGAAAAATTGGCTTCCATTTTGAATTGGCTTATCGCCCTAAACGCTTTTATTAGTGCTTCTTGAGACATGTCCTTTGCATCTTCTTCATTGCCCATCATTCTAAATGCAATATTATAAACATATCTATTGTATTTAACAATGAGTTTTTCAAAGCTCGCAACGTCACCTTGGATGCTTTTTTCGATGAGCATTGATTCCATTTTTCCACTCCTCTCATGAAAGGTATACTCTTTTGACGCAACCGTCTATAAAAAAGTTCCATTTGTATGATGCTATTATACCAAAAAAAATAAGAGGCTGTCTCAAATGATTTAATCACCTAAGATGCCTCTATTAATTATTGGTATACAGGAATCATTTTATTAAGTTTATATGGATGTAAAAAAGAAGAGACGTAATTAAGATTTTCATCTAAAACCAAAGTTGCATGATGCAAAAAGTTTTCTTTGAAAAAATACCTTAAATCCGTTGCTTTGAGGATGATTTGCGCATTTTCTTCATCTTTAATCACAGTCAAATGCACATTAGGTGAAAATTCAGCAAAAATGATGCCCACAGCAGATGCTTTAAACGTTTCCATATAGACTTGATCATCCGTTTGTAATGTCTGCTTAATGCTTATACACGCTTCATTTTTAAACAAATAAAACCATGGGTTAAATTGACCAACCATATCTTGCGTCGCGGTGTGAATCACAAAATCCCATTTATAAAAGGCTTTTAGTGAAGGCATAACAAATACCTCTACCTTTTGATACGTCCGCTCGAATATGCCCCTTAAATAATTTACGGCGTGCAATCGACTACGGTGCCTAAAATATAGGTAACCTGTCACAAATGTAGCGGATAAAAACAACTGGATCGGCGTATTTTCACCGTTAAAAATTAAGAAGATACCTACGAGTGTAATCACGGGATCATATAATGTAAGTATATTCACTTTATATTTTTTTCTAAACAACTTTGCACCATATGAATTTAGGATATCAAGACCTGTGTGTGACAGGGCGCCAATAAAGGTCCATATGAGTGTGGTTAAAAAATTAAATGAAGCCAATCCCATTTGAGACAATAAAACAGTAATAACGACACTAAATCCTATTAAAAATGGAATTGTGTGAGAAGCGCCTCTATGATGTTCCAAATAAGCAGCATCATCTTTGAAAATTCGAATCACAAAATCTAAATCGGGTGACATTGCACCTAACATTGCTCCCATGGTTAAAGGGTTATCCATGGATACTGCGCTGCCAGAAAATGCGGATAAAGCAACGCCTACTAGTCCGTGTGTTATAGGGTCCATTATTTCTCCTTATGTCATAATCTTATGTCAACCATTCTAACACATCTAAACAACCGTTACAACATTAAAAACACCGTTTTTAAAAACTTTACAATTACATTACATAATACTGATTAGGGCTTTTGGGTACGCATTTAATACTTCACAGCCACTGCTCGTAACACATACGAGGTCTTCTATGCGCACACCAAACGCATCTAACAAATAAATCCCTGGCTCAATGGAGAAAATCATGCCTTCTTGACAAATACTTTTGCTTTGATCACTTACGTCTGGAAACTCATGTACCATGATCCCTATGCCATGCCCTGTACGATGTGTGAAATATTCACCATAACCTGCATCTGAAATGACACGTCGAGCCGCAGCATCAATCTCACTTAATGGCACGCCAGGCTTGACGGCTTCTATGGCTGCTAAGTTCGCTTTTAATACCAGTTCATAAACCATCTTGTATTTTTCTGATGGGGTGCCAAAATAGAGACTACGCGTCATATCTGAACAATACCCATTTGCTCGTCCGCCTATATCTATGACGATGGCTTGATTTTCTGTTAATATCGTATCGTCTGTGTCGTGATGGGGCTGTGCACCATTGGCACCAAAGCAAATCGTGGGTGTGAATGACATTTCATGAACGCCAAGTTTTTCGTTTATTTCGACGACTTTCTTTTGAAGTGCGCGTTCTGTTAAATTCCCCTTTTTACCTTCTGTTTTAATAATTTCTATGATTTCACTGATGACTTGGTCATTTATTTTTGAGGCTTCTCTCATGCGTTTAATTTCTTCATCATCCTTGCACAAACGCGCATGATCGATACATAAAGAACCTTCCATATAATGTACTTCTTTTTTTAGAGACATGAGTTGTAATAGAAAATGACTGGGCCAATTTTTATCGATCCCAACCGTTATGCCATCGCGAATATCGCCAGCTAAAAGCGCGATTGGATTTTGCGAATCATTAAAATGAATCACTTCCACGCCTAAATCACGCTGAATCGGAAAAAGCGCGCTTATGATCAATTTAGTTTCTGACTGTGTAATCGATAGCACCAACATGCGTTCTCCCGGATTAAATGATACATCCAGCAAATAGTAAATCGCATCTGGCGATGATAATAAAAGGTGATCAATTCTCGCTTCAACCATAAAATGACGTACGCGTTGCAATCTTAAATTATTCATTGATAAGCACTCCTATTCCATACATGATTTATATAAAACTACATTATTTATTATACATTTATTTGATGAAAAATAGTTGGTAATTTTAAAAAAAATCACCTTGTCAAAAGACTTAGCTTATGGTAATATAAAATAGTTGCCGGCCGAAGTGGTGGAATTGGCAGACGCGCCGGACTCAAAATCCGGAGAGGTAATACTCGTGCGGGTTCGACCCCCGCCTTCGGCACCATGAAGAGCCTGAACGCTTAATTGTAAGCGTTTGGGCTTTTAATTTTTTTGTTTTACTGCTTATGGAACTATTTTGGATGGTACTGCGTCTTAATAAGTGAAAAACAAAATTGGAGGTTTTTATGAAAAAAATATTAGCAGCGGTTCTATTGTTGAGCTTAATCGTTTCAAGTTTAGCATTTGCAAATGAATTAACGGTTATGCCGATAAAAAGTGAACCCTTAAACTTAGTTTCTGTAAATGGTGCTTTACTAGATCAACCATTTTTAATCAGTGAACAAGGCAATCAAATGATTCCACTAAAAGCCATCGCCCTTGCTTTTGGATATGATGTAAGATGGGTGCAATCTAATCAATCGGTAGAACTCATGAAAGGTGCACGTTTTATTACCATTTATTCACATGAAAATCAGTACACATTTGGAAAAATGGCGCCGCAAAAGCTTACTGAAAAAGCGATGTTCCACGAAGGTTCAACTTACGTACCATTAGATTTTGTAAGCGAACTTCTTGAAGGTTTTTCGTACGCAACAGATGAAATGATCGAAATTCAAACGCAAATTACCGATCAAATAAGTACAGGCAACATGGTAATCGAATCAATTAAAGACGGTGTCATCTATGTTAAAATCTTTGATGGAGAGGGTCATGTCATGATAAATGATGAAACAACATTCAGCATTTATGGTACAGACGAAGTGCTAACATTAAGTGATTTAAAAGTTGGTGATACGATAAAAGTAACACATCCATCAATAATGACGATGATCTATCCCCCACAATACCACGCTTTCCACGTTGAACGTATAAACGATGTTAACTATACAGAAGGAACCATACTAAATGTAAGCGATTCATCTGTATTAATTAAAGGTTACCCCATGGATATTCAGATTAACATCAACGATGAAACACATCTAAAAGATGTAAACGGGGCACATATATCATTAGACGCACTACATGTTGGTAATCGCGTGCGTGTTTACCACAGTCTTGCAGCCACTAAAAGCATACCACCACAAAGTCTAGGCTATTTAATTATACTCGAATAATATGCAAATCAAAAAAACTGTGATAAGTTGATTATCACAGTTTTTTTATATTAATGGTGTTGGCATGGAGTATACATACCCTTGAATATAATTACACCCCGCTTCCACGATATGCTTCACTTGCTCACTAGATTCTACCCCTTCAGCTATTACGTCACAGTTTATCGCGTGTGCAATTTTTATAATCGATTTAAATAATGTATAAGCCTTTGGATCGTCTATAATGTGGTCAATAAACGATTTATCAATTTTAATCTCATCAAATTCTACATAGGTCAAGTAATTAAGCGAAGAATACCCTGTACCAAAATCATCTAAAGATATTTTAACTCCAAGTGTTCTTAATGCTTGAATTCGTTTTTTTACCAGTTCAAAATCACTGATGAAAACATCTTCCGTTATTTCTAACATAATGCTTTCTGATTGAATATTTCGTTTTTCTATGTGTGTTTTCATAAAGCCAACAAAATCTTCTTTAAAAAATAAACTGGGTGATATATTTATAGAGACCACACACTGGTGGCCATAATGAGACTTTAATTTGGGTAAATCATCCAATGCCATTTGAATGATCATCTCACTAAACTGACTCATTAAATTTGCCTTATATAATATCGGGATGAAAACATTAGGGCCGATATGACCCAACTCATCAGAATGCCATCTAGCAAGTGCTTCGACACCAATAACATCACCACTTAACGCGTCCACTTTACTCTGATAATTTAATGTGAATTGTCTATTTTTAAGTGCCGTTTCTGCATAAAACAAAATACTCGATTCTCTTTGCAAAGCCAAAAGCATATAATGATCATAATAAACAAATTCTAGCAACTTTTTATTCTTAGCATACTGCATGGCCACAGTTGCCTCTTGATAAGCACTATCAAAAGTACCTTTTTTATTTCGTATGGTGGTTATGCTAACATAAAAATCGATATGTCCAACAAAATCAGCTTGGTTTAGACGATCCTTTACCTCATTTATCTTTTCAGAAAGGATATTCTCAACGCGTTCAAAATTCAATGGTTCAATCCAAATGGCAAACTCATTATTATTTATTCTAGCAAAATGTGTGTTTTCAAACGAGAGTTCAGAAACTGTTTGTCCGATAAATGCGATCATTCGATCACCATATGCAGAACCATAAATAGAATTTATGACGTTAAAATCTTTTATGTCAACGAGCACCAGCAGTGCCGGTTTATCCAGTTTTTTTATGAAATCGGATACTTTAATTCGGAAGTAATAGGCATTTGGCAATCCACTAAGCGTATCGTAATATGCATATTCTAATAATTTATCTTCCTTTTGCTCGAGGTCCTTTTTTGCTTGATCTATGGCAAAAATCATCGAATTAAAACCAAAAACAAGTGCTTTCATTTCATCTAGATTGGTCGTTTGATTGACGATGGTGAAGTTTCCATCTTCTACTTCTTTCATCGCTTGAACCACTTCAGTTACGGGTTGCGTAATCGTGGAGATATAGCGCTTCGATAATATATAACCCGAAGCAATCACCAGCATCATCGTCAAAACCGTTATTTGCATAATAATGGCTGCTGCACTATCAAAATCCGAGTGATACGAACCAGCAGTTACAACCCAGCCCCAATTTGGATCAAGTTCTGAATAGACGATCTTCTCACCCAGTTTTTCTGAATACGGATACTCCCAAGTATATTCTGTGAAACCACCACCCTTTTGCGCTT
The DNA here is from genome assembly GCA_927417275.1 of uncultured Clostridia bacterium. GTDB lineage: Bacteria > Bacillota > Clostridia > Peptostreptococcales > Acidaminobacteraceae > Fusibacter_C. Next base: position 46,750 of record CAKMJV010000033.1, on the reverse strand, counting down.
TCATAATTTTATCTTGAACCAGGTAAAAATCTTTTTTAAAAATACCTTTGTCTACGAAATTCCAAACATTTACACCTTCAAGTGTCGGATGCATAATTTCTAAGCCCTGTTGACTGTATATAATGTAATATCCATGTGCACCAAAATCAAATGTGCTTGTGTTTTCACGTGTCCCATCACTATTTTTGGGACCCATTAAATGAATCTTAAGTGATTCTTGCGCTTCTTCTAATGTTATTAGTCCACCTAAAACGCTATTGTTCAACTCTTCGATAAGAATTAATGCAGATTGCACACCATTTTTTAAGATCACTTTGCCTTTTTCTAATAATGCACGCTTTGCAAACCAGTAACTGGATACGCCGATTATCAAACAAGAAATAGTCACCAACAATGTCGTAAAAAGAACCAGTTTTCTACCCAAGGATGATTGTTTTGTCATATAAACCCCTATTGATATAATATAACCATTATAACTAAAATTCTTATTTATAACAATGTAAATAAGTGGAGAGCCGATTTGCTTCGACTCTCCACTTATCCATTTAGCTTTCTACTACATATTGATGAAATTGCTCAAAATCCATCTTATGACATTCTAGTTTTATAAGTGCCCATTCTTCCTCATAGGTACTACTGAGAATCATGGCATTTTCATTTAAATAAGCCAGGAATTTTCCTTCATCATAAGGTACTTTCATCATACATTCAACATAATCTTTAAAAGCACGCGCTTTGATACAAGAAACAAGTTCTTCGATACCTATGCGATTTTTTGCAGATATATACACAGATTCACCAGTAATTTCTGGGAATACATGCTTCGTTTTTTCCGTTTTGTTATAAACATTTAAAAGGGGTACATGCTCTGCACCTATTTCTTTTAACGTATCAAGCGTTACTTGCATTTGATTTTTATAATTAGGATTTGAATAGTCGATGACATGTAATAAAAGATCGGCCTCCTTAACTTCATCTAAGGTTGCTCTAAATGCTTTGATCAAATCATGTGGTAATTCACTTACAAATCCAACGGTATCAGATAGTGTAAAAACCTTGCGATCAGGCAATCGTATTTGCCTTACAGATGTTTCCAAAGTTGCAAATAGCATATCCTTTTCGAAAACCTTTTTTGACTCATTTTTTGAATAGCACTCGACCATCGCATTTAACAATGTTGATTTGCCCGCATTGGTATAACCTACAAGTGCGATTGATGGCAGTGAAGAAGTCATCCGTTTATTTCTTTGCGTCTGTCTTTCTAAACTCAATGCGTCGAGTTCTCTGTTAAGTTCCACTATTTTATGCTCAACACGTCTTCGATCCAGTTCTAATTTTTTTTCACCAACACCTTTATTATAAGTGCCAACGCCTCCACTCTGCCTACCTAATGCGTCGTAAGAACCGATGAGTCTGGGTAATAAATACTTGAGTTGGGCAGCTTCAACTTGAAGCTTCGCTTCACGTGTTCGAGCACGTTGTTCAAATATTTCTAAGATCAACTGTGTACGATCTAAGACTTTTATTTGTAAGGCTCGCTCTAAATTTCTGAGTTGAGAAGGTGTAATTTCATGATTGATAATAACGACATCCGCATCATGACACTCAATTTCAAGTCTTATTTCATCTACTTTTCCCGTGCCAACATAATACTGTGGTTGAACACTTCTTAAGTTTTGATCGATTCGTCCTACAACTTTTAAATTACATGCTACTGCTAAACTAAAAAGTTCTTGCATGGACAACTCAAAATCATCTCGATTGTTAATATTGACGCCAACCAAGATTGCTTTTTCTGATAAATCATATTTTTTCATTATGTTCTCCTTTCGGTGTAAACGCACGTCGTTCATTCACCTAAAAGAACTGCCTTTTAGGTGGGCTTTAATCTCTTAATTTCACAAAATATATCATTAACATGTCAGACCCTCCTAAAATCATATGATTTGTCATATTATATGAAAAGTCGCGTTATAAAAAAAACTCAACTTTTATGACCTTGCCTATTATTTTTAAATCTTTTAACGGTATTTCCACTTCTGACTGAGATGTACCACTCGAAACTAAAACGACTTGATTTTGGCTTTTTACCAACTGTCGAATCATCTTCTTTCGATTGATTTCCACATAATAAATCCCTTGATTTTGAATTTCATGTGTTAATTGTATCGTAAGCACATCATTTTTATGGATACGATACGTTGGACATTCGCTTTCTGATACCTTTACAAACATAACTTTTTCAAAATGGAGACCTTCTACTTTCTTACTCAAGACCGAATAAGATTTATGATCTACTATTTTTTGAGAGACTTCATCAAACACAGGATACTCTTTAATAACGCCCGATAAAGCATCTGTCCAAGACTCATTTGGTGTAATACTTATCACAGGTTCTTTAACAACTGGCGGCTTTACAGTTATTTTCTTTACAGCATCTTCTTTTACAGGCTCAGGTTCAACATAAAAATCCATGGTTTCATTTAGAACACTTAAAATCTGTTCAGCCAGTTTTTCGTTGATTACCTTTTTTCCCGATTCTATCTGAAGGATATAATTGATGTTTTGACCAATTGCTTTTGCTAAGTCTTTTTCACTCATTTTTGCTTTGAGTCGGGCTTCTTTGATTTTTAATGCTAATCGATTCATATTAGTCACCTCAATTGTTTGATTATATTTATCATATTACAAAATTATTCAAATTACAATTAACGTAAGATTAAATAAACTTGACAAACATACCCCCAAGGGGTATATTGAATGTATAAAGCACCCTACTTTGTTTATTATATTATTATCTAGAAAGGACTTAATATGCAACCCGATCAATCTAAGAAAATCATACAAATACCGATTGATGGTATGACTTGCGCAGCGTGCAGCCAAGCCATCGAAAGACGACTAAATAAGCAAGATGGCGTAGAAATTGCTTCAGTAAATCTTGCAACTGAAATGGCCCAAATCAGTTATAATCCCGAACTTATAAGACTCTCTGAAATAAAACAACATATTACAAAACTCGGCTATACGCCAAAAGAAATCGTTACAAAGCGAAATGTTGATGAGGATGCTCAAAAAAAAGACAAAGAAATAAAGCAAATGAAATTTAAGTTTTGGTTATCTGTAGTTTTTACGATACCTTTGTTTTATGTGGCCATGGCACCTATGATTAAGTGGTTTAACTTCCCATTTCCAATGGGGTTAAGTCCTATGAAGCAGCCTTTAAATTATGCTATTTTGCAAATGATTTTGGTGCTTCCTGTGGTTTGGGCGGGGCGTAAATTCTATACCGTCGGTTTTAGACAAATATGGCATCGTTCACCCAACATGGATTCATTAATAGCCATAGGTACTTCTGCTGCACTGGTTTACAGCTTCTTTTCTGTCTACCAAATTGCATCTGGGGATCACATGGCCGTTGAACACATGTATTTTGAAACTGCAGGTGTAATCATCACATTAATCCTACTCGGTAAAACATTAGAAACCATTTCGAAAGGCAAAACTTCTGAAGCCATAAAAAAATTGATTGGTTTAACGCCTAAAACAGCGATTGTTTTAAATGGCGATCAAGAAATTGAATTACCCGTTGAAGAAATTGAAATTGGCGATGTCGTAATCGTAAAACCAGGCGGTAAAGTTGCTGTTGATGGTATGATTATCGAGGGTTATACCACGGTAGATGAATCCATGTTAACGGGAGAAAGCATGCCCGTTGATAAAAAAGCAGGCGATTTACTCTTTGGTGCCAGTATTAATAAAACGGGCCTGGTTAAATATAAGGCAACAAAAGTTGGAGATGAAACTGCCTTAGCACAGATCATAAAACTCGTTGAACAAGCCCAAGGAAGCAAGGCCCCTATCGCGCGTATGGCGGATATTATTTCTGGGTACTTCGTTCCCATCGTATTTGTCATAGCCGTTTTGTCAGCGGTTGCATGGTTACTATCAGGACAAGATATTATTTTTGCTTTAAAAGTTTTTATCGCCATTTTAGTAATTGCTTGTCCTTGTGCTTTAGGTTTAGCAACGCCTACAGCCATTATGGTTGGTACGGGAAAAGGTGCCGAACTAGGTGTTTTAGTCAAAAGTTGTGAAGCACTAGAAACTGCCCATAAAATTGATACGATTATATTTGATAAAACGGGGACATTAACTAAAGGCAAACCTGAAGTAACTGATATTATCGCATTTGATCCTTATACGGAAAGTGAGGTCTTGTCCTATGCTTATGCCATCGAATACGGAAGCGATCACCCACTTGCACAAGCAATTATCAAAAAAGGAAACGAATCAAATACCACACGTCGACCACTTGAAGGATTTGATGAAATCCCTGGTCACGGCATATCTGCTACGATAGATGGTAAATCTGTTTTATTGGGGAATTTAAAGTTAATGAATCAATTCTCGATTTTATATGATGTAATCATCCCAACCTTCGATCGTATTGCAGAAGAAGGTAAAACACCGATGCTTCTAGCTGTTGAGGGAAAAGTGGCAGGCATTATAGGTGCAGCCGATGTTCTTAAATCAAATAGTTTGCAAGCAATAGAAAAACTTCACAAAATGCATATTAAGACGATCATGATCACAGGCGATCATGAAAAAACAGCGCAAGCGATTGCAAAAATGGTAGGCATAGATGAAGTATTAGCGGAAGTCCTACCAGGCGATAAAGCCGCTTCAGTAAAAAGATTACAGGATTCGGGCAATATCGTCGCTATGGTTGGAGATGGTATAAATGATGCCCCTGCTCTTGCACAAGCACATGTTGGCATCGCTATCGGATCTGGAACCGATGTCGCTATGGAATCTGCAGATATCGTGCTTATGAAAAGTGATTTACTCGACGTTGTATCAGCGATCGCATTAAGTAGGGCGACAATCCGAAACATCAAGCAAAATCTGTTTTGGGCATTTATTTATAATATTATAGGCATCCCTGTCGCGGCTGGTTTTCTCTATATATTTGGTGGTCCCCTTCTCAATCCAGTGTTCGCTGCTGCAGCCATGTCCATGAGTTCAGTTTCCGTACTTACAAATGCACTTAGACTTAAATCATTTAAATTATAATAGGAGATCATATATGTCTAATGAACTTTCAATCTCACAAGCCGCTCCGACCTGCGCATGTAGTCGACATACACACCGTAGTGAAAAAGAGAAAAAAGCGCTTCTCAACAGATGTAGTCGAATTGAAGGACAGATTCGAGGTGTCAAGGGTATGCTTGAAAAGGATATATACTGCGATGATATCCTTAATCAAATCGCTGCTGCTCAATCTGCTCTTAATAGTTTAAGTCGTGTCATTTTAGAAAGGCATATGAAAACATGTCTAACAGATCGGTTAAATGCAGGTGAATCAGAAGTAATCGATGAGCTTATGACGACGATTCAGAAAATGATGAAATAGCGCACATCAAAAAAAGACCGTTTGAACTGCCACTTTGAGTGACAGACAAACGGTCTTTTATTTTATTTAGTGGATTCACGTTCTATTAAATCTGTACCAACAATATAGTGATTAACTGGATTTTCAAGTCCTTCAAGCGCACGAATTAACAGTTTTGCTGCATTATAACCCAGATCCTCTGCTTTTATGTCCACAGAAGTGAGTGAAGGGTTTTGATAAACAGATAAGGGAATGTTATTAAACCCCGTTACTTTCACCGACAGGTTATGCTCTTTACAGTATTGGATGACACCAAAACCTAACAAGTCGTCTGTGGTAACGACAGCATGCGGTACTTTATGTGCGCAAATTTTTGCCATGGCTTCATAGCCATAAGTTTCTGTAAAGTCTTCAGTTTCAATAATCGTTTCAGGATGAACAGATAAATTTCTGAGTTCTAATGCCCGTTTATACCCCTCTAGACGGTCTTTGGAGAATATATATTTTTGAGGACCACCTACAAAACCAATTTCTTGACATCCTTTTTGGATCAATCGATTGACAAGGTTGTACGTCGCTTGAAAGTTATCATTATCCACCCACATGATGTCATGAATGTTATAAGGTCTACCAACTACGACAAAAGGAAAAGCCTCCTGATTAAGATATTCGATGCATAGGTCATTTTCATAAGCCGTTAATAGAATTACACCATCTACCCACTTGGAATGCACAAACTCTCTTACAAAATTTAGTTCATCCTGTGGATTGGACCCGTAGTTAAACATGATTTTGTAATTTTTCTTTTGCGCATATATGCTTATGCCTCGCATGGCTTGGATAAAAAAAGGGTTTTTAAACAAGTTTTCATCTTGATTTGGAATAATTAAGCCAAGTGTTTTAGTAGAAGCATTAGCCAAATTTCTAGCGATTGCATTGGGTTTGTATTTGAGTTCATCCATTGCTGCATAAACCACCTTTTTAGTCGCATCGCTTATTCTTGGACTTTTTGAAATAACACGTGAAACTGTAGATGGTGATACTTTAGCTAGCTTGGCAACTTCTTTTATCGTAATGGCCATATCTAATCACTTCCTTATATCTAAGTCCTAAGGACTTTAATTGATTCTTTCACCTGTTTCTGAACAGAAAAAGTGGATGGATTCAACATCAAAACCAAAAGAATGCACTTCGTTTTCAACATATTTAAAGTGTCCTGGTGTTGATATAACTAACTCTGATCCATTTTCTAATCTAACATACAATATTTTTTCTTTACCCAACATTTCAACCACATCGATGGTCGCGGTAAAAGTATCTCCAAATTCACCACCACTTTCAAATCGTTCTGGGCGTATCCCTACAGAAACGGGTTTTCCTTCATATGCAGCGAGTTTAAGCGCTGAAGAAGGACTCGGTGTAATGATGATTAAATTATGATCGGCTACAAATTTTCCGCCTATAATTTTACCTTCAACGATGTTCATGGTTGGTGAACCGATAAATTTTGCTACAAATATGTTTTCAGGGCGGTTATAAAACTCATCCGGCTTACCCGCTTGTTGAATTTTACCATCGTTCATTAACACTATTTTTGTGGCCATGGTCATGGCTTCAGTCTGATCATGCGTTACATAGATAGAAGTCGTGCCTAACGCTTTGTGTAGTCTAACCAGTTCCACGCGCATATGCTCTCTTAGTTTTGCATCAAGATTAGATAACGGTTCATCCATTAAAAACACACTTGGTTTTCTAACCATGGCACGTCCTAATGCGACACGTTGTCTTTGCCCACCAGAAATATCAGAAGGTTTAGAGTATAAATATTCCTTGATTTGTAAGAGTTCTGCAGCTTCCATAACGCGTTCATCTATTATTTTTTTTCTTTCTTTTCTCATGGACAATGAAAATGCCATGTTGTCATATACGGTCATGTGCGGATAGAGCGCGTACGATTGAAACACCATCGCTATATCGCGATCTTTTGAAGGTACTTTATTCATGCGTTTGTTACTGAATAATAAATCGCCTTCTGTGATAGAGTTTAAACCAGCAATCATACGAAGTAGTGTTGTTTTTCCACAACCCGATGGACCTAGTATAACACAAAAATCTTTATCTTCAATTTCTAAATTAATATCTTTTAAGGTAAATTCTTCTCTACCTTCGTATTTTTTTCCTATATTTTTAAGAATTACGTTCATATAGCCTCCTCATATTTACACACAGGGTATCGTTTTTAATTAGCCTTTTACTGATCCTTGAGACAAACCAGACACCAATTGCTTTTGCAGGACGATGAAAAGTGCAACAATTGGAATTGCTGTTAGTAATCCACCCGCGGCAAATGCCGGTTGATTCATCGTTCTAAAGTCACTCATAAGCGTAAACAAGCCCGCGGCAAGTGTGTAAGACGAAGGATTGGTAAGTAAAACTCTAGGCAATAAATAATCCATAAACGGGCCAATAAAAGACCATAATGCAATAATCGCGAGCATCGGTTTAGCGATGGGCATAATAATCAGTCTATAAACCTGCATGCTTGTACAACCATCAATTCTGGCTGCATCATCCAACTCTGTAGATATAGAATCTATATAACCTTTTAATATAAATGTATTGCCAGCAATTCCACCGCCAGAATAAATCATGATTAGCATCATCTGACGTGAAAACACGGGCACTACCGCAGATATAATAGAATGAAGTGTGAAAAAAGCTGTAATTCCAGCGAACGTAGGAATTGTCTGTATCAACATAATCGCCATAAGGGATGCTTTACGCCCTTTGAATCGATATCTTGAATACGCAAACCCAGTAAAACTAACGATGACAAGCGTCAACACTGCAGTAACTGCAGCTATAAAAATCGTATTTTTAACCCAAGTAAAATAAAGTGTTTCTTTGAACAAATATTCAAAATGTTTAATAGAAAAAACAAAATTATCATTAACCATCAAGTATTGTTCTTGAGAACCATTAAACGCCGAAATAACCATTTGAGTTAAAGGCCATAGTATAGCAATTGCCCATGCGATTAATACCGCATACGAAATACCCAGCATTACGATGCCAACTGTACTTAAAGGTTGTTTATCAGAAAGGTACAATTCATTTTTCTTCTTAAATAATTTCATTATAACCTCTCCTCCTTAAACGCTTTTGAATTTTTAAATCCTATAAATGCAAACAGCATAAGTCCCATCGAAATAATGATAGAGATGGCTGCGCCAATGGCTTGATATTGGTTTTCCATGGTTAATTTAAAGATATAAGAAATCAATAAATCACTGCTTCCAGCTAGATTACCATACTTCGATGGATTAAAAGGTCCACCGCCATTGAACAAGTAGATGATCGAAAAGTTATTAAAATTAAACGTATATTGCCCCACCAGCAAAGGTGCCGTTTGAAAAAGTACCATCGGTATAGTTATGCGTTTAAGTTTTTGAAACTCCGTTGCACCATCAATTTGCGCTGCCTCGTACAAGTCGCCGGGTATCGCTTGTAAAACACCTGTTGACAATAAGAACACATAAGAGCTGCCTAACCACGTTTGTAATCCGATTAAAACAGTGCGTGTTAGTACTGCATCATTTTTAATTAAGATGCGCGTACCAAATATATTCGTCATCAAAGTCGTTAAAGCACCATCTGGCGAAAACATAATACTAAAAAACATAATTGTTATAAAAGCTGGCACTGCCCAAGGCAAAAGATAAACGACTCTAAAAAATGTTTTTCCTTTAATCCGTTCGTTGTTGGCAATAATAGCTAATAAAAAGCCCACAGCTATCGCCAATGTAGTCGCAACAGCCGTCCAAATAAGAGTCCACCATAATATAGACCAAAATACAGAACCTGCTAGGCCAGAACCCGTTGCGATGAGTTTATAGTTGTCGATACCCACCCACCCAAATTTAGACTGATGTTTAGGATCCATTCCTGTAAAGGATAGTAAAATTGCTGTGGTTATAGGTACAAGTACGATAAAAACAGTTACTAAAAGTGCAGGTAGAGATACCAAATATGGGAAGCCGTCCTGCTCAACACCTAATAATGTTTCAAATGCATTTCTTGGTCGAATGCCCTTAATCACTTTACGTTCTACATTTCTTACATCCAAATATGAAAGTAATAGGATTATAAATGCGATAATGATTAAAAAAATAGCAACTATACCTTCAATCATATAAATTAATGATTTATCGATTTTTAGCCCAAATTCAGCAAGCGTAACTAGGCCCATAATGCCATCGCCTTGATAATTTCCGTAACCAAGTGCATAAGGTATTGCGATGAAATAAACAAACGCAGAACCGAGTGCAAACAACATTGCTTTTAAATATTGTTTATTTAATAGTTGGCCTAATCCAGGCAAAACAAATGTAAATCTAGAATATATAGGTTGCGTTTTTGTAACCTCTACTGGAATTTTTCTTCTTGAATCGGCAATATTTGATTTTAAAACTTTTATTTCGCGTCGGATACCTTTGGTTAAAACATATTTTTTATTGTTAATTAATTCCTGGGTTGATTTCTTTTCAGATGTATATTTTTTTGTATTAATCAGATCTTTTTTCTTTTTCTTTAGTTCTATGATCCCATTTCTTAATGCTTTTTCAGATATAATTTTTTGCTTTCTTTTCTCTTTTAGTTTAGATTTGTTTTTTAAATAAAGTGCTCTTTGGCCTACTATAAACTGCTTTAAGTTCTTATGAAAAGTGCGCTCTTCCTCAGGGTTAATTTCTTTTAATTTAATGCGTGCTTCTACGAGTTCTTTTTTTGTCTGTGCATACTTTTCGATAATCTCAGGCAGTTGCATCGAAATAATATGATGCTTCTCGTACTCAAGTTCTGCATCATATGTTAGAGCAACATATGGCTTGTAAAAAGATTTTTTCTCATTGCTTCTAATTAAATCAAGATGTAGTTTTCTTAACTTAGGATCCATAGAAGCGTCTAGATTACTTGCCAATGTTTTTACTTTGGCATTTAAAGTCGTAAGAAAATTACGTTCTTCTCTTTTATATGTCAAAAAATCCACATTGTATGGATGATTTTTCTTATTTCTAATTAAGTTTCTTAAAGCACTTATGGCCTTTTCCCGGTCTGCACCCGTTACGGATTTAAGCGCACTTTGATTTTGAGCAATTTCGTGCAGATACAAATTTTTACGTGTATATGCATTGCCAACTTCATCATATAAAAATGCATTATATTTTCCCAAGACATTCCCACCTTTACTTAGATTTGCTTTCACGAATAACATCGACCAACGACAATAACGTTAATACCAAAAACACATAACAAATGATAATTACATAGTATAAGATATTTGGAAACTGACGATCGAATGCCGTATACGCCAATCCACCAATATTTAAAATACTCCATATTAAAACATAGAGTTGATTTATTTTTATTTTAACATATGCAGCATATGAATATATAGCAAAACTAACGGGTATAATGATTTTCATGAAAAAAAGACTCAAATTCAAACCCACGTACTGGTTAAGATATAGAGAAGAATCTCCTTCTAACGCTTGCGCCTTTACCCAGTTTTCAAATAATGTCACGTCTTTTACTCGCATGAGCACATCTATCGATGATAATAAGATTATAAGTGAACATGCTATGAGTATGATATACAGTTGCTTTAAAGGTAATTTTGCTTGTGAATGCATTATAATTCCTTTCATAAAGAAAAGAGAAGAAAGGCTAACCCTTCTTCTCTTCATAGTAAGTTTTTAGAAGTTTAACATCATCGCTTTAAATGAAGCTTGAACTTCTGCATAAGCTGCTTCAACAGTCGCAGGTTTTACAGCAGACCAAGATAGTAAACCGTTTTTCCAAGTATCCCAAACCGGACCCCACTCAGTAAAGAGCGGTCTAGCAGGTGCATCTTGGTATGATGCAATAACAGAAGCAACAACTGCTTTGTTTTCATCTGTCATTTCAGACTCTAAATAAACAGAAGGATCAACATTTTCTAAAATTTTACCTGTTGCATTAAAGAAATCAACTGCATAATCAGTATTTACAACTTCTTCGATGAATTTTTGAGCAAGCATCATTTGATCTGCATTGCCTTCAACTCTCGCATTAACGCCTAATCCCCAGCCACCTTTCCAGTGTGCAAATGGTAAACCATTAAGTGTTACTTGGTTAATCGGTACAATATTTAAATCAGCACCTTCATTTGCAAGGTTTGATAAACCACCTGTTGACCATGGACCTTCAAGTCTGATCGTTGTTTGTCCACCAGATTTAAATGCATCATCCATATATCCCCATGCTGCGTTTTCATCCCAAAGTGGTGTGCCCGCTGCATCGTGTGCTTGCCAATATTCAAAAATCGCTGTGAAAACAGCTTGCTTTTCTGCAGGAAGGTCAGCCCAATCTGCTGTTAAATCTGAAAACAAATTACCTGCATCATCTTTGCCAAGAAATTCGATGTCTGCAGAATTCGTAACCGCAACACCAAACCAAGCATTCCAAATAGGAATAAGCATAGATTCAGGATTTAAATCTGTAAATTCAATCGTACCGCTTAAATCAATATTTGAAGCAGTAGCATTTGCAGTGTTTGCAAAGTTAATTAATGTTTCAATATTCATAGGGAATGCTAAATACTCACCTTCAACATTAAAGTTACCACCCAAACCAGCATCATAGTCAGCGAAATCACCAACATTAGTTGCCATCGCTTTAGCATCAAGACCAGCAAGTGCTTGGTTTTGTGCTAAGCCGTAAATTCTATCTGCAGGTAATGCAAATACATCTGCTACGTCAGTGTTTGTAACATCTGTTTTATCAAGTGTATCTAAATGATCAAAAGAACCCACTTCAATAAAATTAATAGTCGCACTTGGATAAGTTTCTAATACTCTTGCTTTTACTGCTTCATAGTACTCAAGCCACGTTGCTTCAACTTGAACTGAAATTGTCGCTTCAAGATCTGCAACCTCAGCATTTGTAGTTACTGGATCTGTTGTTACCTCTTCTTCGTTGCTGCCGCATGCTACAAGTGAAAACATCATAACCATAATCAGCAATAAACTTAATAACTTTTTCATTTTAATCCTCCTACATCTCCCATTTAAGAACGCATTTCATGCATTAAATTTCTATGAGGTAAATCATATTTTGAATAAATTATTCAAACTGTGCAACTCGTGCACACGTTTGCACTTGAATTCAAAAAAAATAACCTCATTTACGCTCATTATACATGCAAATTATCTCTATGGCAATATTTTATTCACATTTTCCAAACAAAACATTAAAATATTGTGCAACCGATAGCACGCATGTACTTCTACGAAAACATGATTCATCAAATAAATACCCTGAATTGTTTGAAACAATCAAAATTATTTGTATGTTTGTATAAAAAAAGATGCGAGAAATCTCGCATCCATAAGGCTTTAGCTAACTTTTTCAGTGTCAAATTGACTGTTATACAGTTCAGTATAAAAACCATTTTGATTGAGTAAATCGATATGTGTTCCTTGTTCAATAATGTCACCATGATTCATAACCAGAATCAAGTCGGCATCACGTATGGTGGATAACCGATGTGCTATAATGAAACTTGTTCGATTTTCCATCAAACGCTTCATGGCTTCTTGAATTTGTACCTCTGTTCGCGTATCCACTGAACTGGTTGCTTCATCTAAAATAAGTAATTTTGGATTCGTCAAAAATGCCCTTGCGATGGTTATAAGTTGCTTTTGTCCTTGAGAAATGTTTGACGTTTCTTCATTTAAAATCATATCATAGCCATTTGGTAACATATGAACAAAACTGTCAACATGTGCTGCTTTAGCAGCATTGATTATATCCTCATCACTTGCTTCATGATTGCCGTATCGTATATTATCCTTTATGCTGGCGTTATAGAGCCATGCATCTTGAAGCACCATTCCAAACTGTCTTCTTAAATCAAATCGAGAAAAGTCTTTGATGTTTTTACCATCCAGTTTTATCTCGCCTGCGTTTATGTCATAAAAACGCATTAATAATTTGACCATGGTCGTTTTACCCGCCCCTGTTGGACCAACGATAGCCACTTTTTGACCAGGCTTAATTTTAATCGAAAAATCATTAATAACCATTTGATCCTTCTTATATCCAAACTGAACATTTTTAAATTCAACTTCACCTTTAATTTTTGATGCGTCTAAAGGTTCACCTGTTTCTAAAACTTGCTCTTCCACATCTAAGAACTCAAAAACACGTTCTGCGGCAGCAGCTGTTTGTTGGAGTACATTTGATATGTTTGCTAATTGCGAGATGGGTTGTGTAAAATTTCTAACGTATTGAATAAAAGCTTGAATATCGCCAACTGCAATTGTCTTTTTTGCTGCTAAAGCACCGCCAAGCACACAGACTGCTACATATCCTATGTTGCCAACGATGTTTATCATGGGCATCATTATGGAAGATAAAAATTGAGCTTTCCACGATGTTTTATAAAGATCATTGTTATATGCGTCAAACGTTTCTATGCTTTTATCCTCACCATTAAATGCTTTCACGATCACATGTCCACTGTACATTTCTTCGATGTGACCATTTACATTGCCTAATAACTTTTGTTGTTCTTTAAAAAACTTTTGTGACTGTTTAACGATTAACATTACCAAAAACATCGAAATAGGAATAATCGCAAGTGCTACCAATGTCATCAGGCCACTTATGCTTATCATCATAATCAATACACCTACAACTGTCGTAAAAGAGGTGATGATTTGTGTCATGCTCTGATTAAGTGTTTGACTAACCGTATCAACGTCATTCGTAATTCGTGATAGTATTTCACCATGATTGGTTGAGTCAAAATAGCTTAAGGGAATACGATTAATTTTTTCACTGATGTCTTTTCGCATCTTATAACTGATTTTCATAGAAACACCTGACATGATATAGCCTTGTATATATGAAAACAATGCACTTAAACCATATAAAGCGATGAGTGTCATTAGAATACCACCTACATAACTAAAATCGATGCCTGCATTTGGGTTTGTTAATTTTCCCATAACGCCTTCATAAATTTTTGTGGTTGCGTTTCCTAGCATCTTTGGGCCATAAATTCCAAATGTTGCACTTCCAATCGCAAATAAAATGACGACTATAATGCGTCCTCTATATGCTTTTAGATAATCTATTAACCTTCTATATGTCCCCTTTAAATCCTTTGCTTTCGCACCAGGCATCATCATTCTGCCACCTCCAAATACTGGTTGTGACTGTTTGGATGAACGATTCATCGTCTGTTTTTCACTCATGATAATTCCTCCAAACTTAATTGTGACAATGCGATTTCTTGATACGTCATACAAGATTGCATTAAGGTTTCATGTGTACCTGTTCCTACCAATTTACCCTCTTCAATGACCAATATCTGATCCGCATCTTTAATGGTTGATATCCGCTGAGCGACCAATATAACCGTTGCATGATCGGTTTGCTTTTTAAGTGCCGCTCTAAGCGTTGTGTCCGTTTTATAGTCCAAAGCAGAAAAAGCATCGTCAAAGATAAAGATCTTTGGTTGTTTCACTAATGCTCTAGCGATTGAAAGACGCTGTTTTTGTCCACCGGATAAATTAGCACCACTTTGAGCAATAGGTGCGAGCATCCCTTCAGGCTTTTCATTAACGATCTCTGTTGCCTGAGCGATTTGCATCGCCGTAGTAAGCATTTCTTCTGTCGCTAATGGATTCCCCACTTTTAAATTGCTCTCAATGGTGCCACTAAACAAAGCCGATTTTTGAGGCACATAACCGATGATCGATCGAATATCGCTTTGCTTCGCAGATTTTACCGAAACACCATCTATACTTATTTCACCTTCTGTAACATCATAAAATCTTGGCAGTAAGTTTACTAAGGTTGATTTCCCTGAACCTGTTGCGCCTATAATGGCAGTGACTTCACCTGCCTTCGCAGTAAAAGTAATGTCATTAAGAACCGGTTCTTCTGCGCCAGGATATTTAAATGAAACATGCTTGTATTCGACGATGCCTTTGCCGGATCTATTAATCGGCATGGGGTTAATCGGATCTAGAATCGTTGCTTCCATTTCTAAGACTTCTGCTACACGACCTGCACTAACCGTTGCTCTTGGAACCATAATAAACATCATAGACAACATTAAGAATGACATAATGATTTGCATCGCATATTGCATAAATGCCATCATATCTCCTACTTGCATATTTGATTCCGCAATTTGATGAGCACCCACCCATATGATTAAGAGAGATACGCCATTCATAATTAGCATCATAACTGGAAACATAAATGTCATTACGCGATTAACAAATAAGTTGGTTTTCGTTAAATCATGATTTGCCTTGTCAAATCGATTTTCTTCAAAAGACTGTGTGTTGAAGGCGCGTATAACCATCATCCCCGTTAAGTTTTCCCTAACCACAAGATTCAATTGATCAATCATCTTTTGTACCGCTTTAAACTTAGGTAATGCGATCGAAAAAACGACGATGATGATGCCCAATAGTATAATTACAGCAACCGCTATAATCCATGACATGGAACTGCTCTTATCAAGTGCTCGAATTACGCCTCCAAATCCCATAATCGGCGCATAAAAAAGCATACGTATCATCATAACGAGCAACGTTTGAATCTGGGTGATATCGTTGGTACTACGTGTTATAAGAGATGCAGTTGAGAATTTATCAAACTCAACATTAGAAAATCCTTCAACTTTTGTAAAAATTGCTTTACGAAGATTTCTACCAACACCAGAAGCAACACGCGCTGCAATAAGTCCAACCATAATAGAAGCAATAGCCCCGATCAGAGAAATTAAAAGCATGCGTGCGCCAGTTTTCAAAATATAAGCACGTTGAATGGATTCTAAGTCTGCTCCTAAACGCACTAAATATTGTGCAACTGCCTGTGAACCCATTTGAATAACGGTTTGTTGATCGAGTGTACTCAGGTTCATGTCCGGTAATTGTCCCGATAGCACTGCCACTTGTATAAGCGCTTTCGAAAGAATTAACTCTAGTGCTTCGCTATCGGATGTGTTTAAATGATCTACTCGATATATATTTTGATTCGCAATCAAAGGGTACTTACTTAGATAATTTGCATATGATGCTTTATCCTCACTTTGATCTGCCGCTATTAGTTGATAGTGAGAACGAATGATCTCTGAATCGTTTTCATCGACAATGCGTAAAATCTGATTAAAATCATCCTCAATAAAAATTTCAGGTATGGCACGGTCAACGCCATTTTTTTGAATGCCATTATTGACGATATTTGACATATAATCTGGAAGTGCTAAATCAGCCATCGCTTGAAGATATAAGAGTACGATTGCGATTAAAACGGCTGCTGTAAATGGTTTAAGAAACTTTATTATTTTTAACATAGGTTCTCCTTACTCTGCTTTTTTACTTCTGATCAATACATTTTCAAGTGCATCAAAGCCATTTAATATCGCTTCAATTTCATCTTCTGAGGCATTTTTGATTTTTTCTCCCCAATCAAATTCCATTTTTTTAAATAGTTCTTTTGAAGACTTTTTAAATGATGGTGTTAAATCCACCAATATAACGCGTTTGTCTTCATTGCTTTTTTCTCTGCTTACTATGTCACTTTTTTCTAGACGATCGATAATCCCTGAAATGGTGCTCATAGAAAGATCCATGGCTTGACTGATATCCCCTATTTTCATAGGCCCATTTTTAAACAATGTACCCACCACCATCCCCTGAGGAGCAGTAAGATTAACTGTTTTAAACATGTTTTCCATGTTTTCATGCATCATTTGTTTTATACGTTTTATGCGCTTTATTACTTCATAGCCTCTATCCATATCTACCATACTAACACCGCTTTCAAAAAAATACTTCGCACACGAAGTTTCGTGTACGAAGTATATTCTAAATCATTTTATTAAAATTGTAAAGTCCCTAATTAGATTCTATTTTGTGAAAAACGTAAGAATTGATTCCGTTAAAGATTGGGCCATTCGAACTTGTTCACTAGGGGTATTTAAAAATTGGAATTCGGATGGATTTGGCATAAATCCTGTTTCAACCAGCACCGATGGCGTCCAAGTGCCTCTTACCACATAAAAATTCATACTTTTAGCGCCACGATCTACGCGCATCAATCGGCTTACCACGTCATTTTTAATATTTAGAGCCAATGATTTAGAAAGTGGGTCTTTATAGAAAACTGAAAAACCACTTACTTTTGTTAAATCCGCAGTATTTTCCAAACTGTCAGCGTGTATGGATAAAAACAGGTCAGGCATAAGCGCTTTTGATGCGCTTAAACGATCTTGTAAACTCATAAACGCATCAGACGAACGTGTAAATACAACTTTTGCGCCTTTTAATTCAAGTTCACGTTTTACCTGGTTCGCAATCTCTAAAACCACAGCTTTTTCAGGCTTTAAAGCACCAAGTAGGCCGATAGCACCCGAATCCTTACCGCCATGACCTGGATCTAGCATGATTACAGCACCTTTAAGCGGAAGTGATTCACTTTGACTAAATGCTTTGAACTTGGGTTTTATGACCAACTTAATGCCACCATTAAAATCTTCTAAATAATAACCACCTAATTGTTCTGGTTTATCTAATTTGAAAGTATAAATTGCTTTATTGTTTTCCGCTTTTAACTGCACAGAAGAAACAACTGAAACCGAAGGCAATGTGACGTTTGATGCATTTGATGTATGATTCATAGTAACGATAAGCGAACTGCCATCATACGAAACATGAGATACGACTTTGTTAGCGTTATAAAATAAGATTTCATCTTTATCTAAACTTCTTGCATATGAAACGCGGTTTATTACATTTGATTGCAACGTTGTTTGAGACGTTTTAATATTCTCATTCTTAATCCATAAACCAGATGCAAGTCTAGTAAAATCTCCATTTAGACCCGTTACATAATCTTGCATGCCTTTGTGTAATATAAAATGTGCGCCGTTTGAAGTCGTCGCTGACTCATACGTATCAACAAAGTCATTTGAGATTGTCGCGATTAATGGTGCACCTGGCATAATGATTTGTAATGTGCCTGCTGCCGTTTGCGTATATGTTTTACCACCATAAGTCATGGTATAAATAGGTTTCCCTAAGTCAACAACTCTAGGTGTTCCAGTTTGAACTGGTAACTTTGTCTTTAAAGAATAAGTCGTTGCATAGGGCGATTTTGAATTGTTAACCTTTGTATAGGGTTGTAAAGTATAACTTGTACCACCCACTTTTACAGAAACAGAAGCACCAATGGGCGCTCTAACAGAAAAAACAATTTCATCGGTTTGAGCGATCATGCGTTTTGACTGAGGCCAACTGGACTTAGGAATAATCTCTATTTTTGACATAGGCGCTGCAAGAGCTGGTTTAATCTTTGTAATTTTCCGCGTTATTTTAGTTGCGTTTTGTTCAAAAACATAAGTGTTGGCGCCATCTTTTAACACAACATAGACACCAAAATATCCTTGTGTCGTTCTTGATGTGATTTCTTCGCCATTTATATATAGTGGATAGCGCGGATCAGAAGCGCCACCTAAAAAGTATTGCTTGGATGTAGTGGAAACATCTTGAGTAGGTCGCCCGATCACAAATTGATCCTGCACAGCCAAATCACTGTATTCATTTGTGATTAAAGCACGCAAATCACTATTTTCTTTAAAAAACTTATACCTAAAAAATATGCTTCCCTTAACTTGAGGATACATTTTATTTAATCTCAGTTGTTTATAGATCTCATTAACGCCATACCACGGACTATTAACATCGCTATTACCTACTCGATATGCCGCATGACCAATATATAGTTTTGTATCGGACTTAGCAGCAACATTGCTCCACCATTTTAGCAACTCATTATAATCTGCAATCTCGTAACCGATGTGCCAATAGATTTGAGGCGCAATATAGTCGATCATGTTGTTCTCAACCCATTTTTTTGTATCGGCATATTGGCTGATATAGGACTCGAAACCACTTGTCTTTGATCCTGTAGAGATGGACTTTGAATTTGCCCATATACCAAATGGGCTGATACCAAACTGTACCTTCTCATCAGTAGATTTAATGGTCTTGTAGACTTGATCTACCAGTTGATCGACATTACTTCTGCGCCATTCAGCGAGGTTTTTAAACCCTGTACCATATTTTTTATAAGTTGCGTCATCATTAAATGTCGTACTCGGATAAAAATAGTCATCAAAGTGAATGCCATCAATATCATAATTTTGGATTATTTCTTTTATACTCAGCGCAATGTGCTCACGCACTTCTGGTAGTCCTGGATTAAAATATAAATTGCCATCTGAATGCTCCACAACCCAAGATGGATTAAGTTTTGCAGGATGATTCGATGCGAGCTGTGTGTAATCGTGAGCGGGTTCTGATGCTAATTTACGCGTAATCCTATACGGGTTAATCCATGCATGGATGGCGATCCCACGTTTGTGAGCTTCTTCAACCCAAAATGTCAATGGATCAAAGTTATCAGACGGTGCAACGCCTTGTTTGCCCGTTAAATACTTAGACCACGGATACAAATCAGACTTATAAAAAGCATCCGCCGATGGTCTTACTTGTAAAATGATCGCATTAAATCCCATGGCATGTGCATCATTTAATATCTGAAGTGCTTCCTTTTTTAAAGTGCTGCTGTCTATGGTGGCTTTTACTGGATAATCTAAATTTAAGACAGTTGCGACCCATAGTCCTTTAAAATCGTCATTTATCTCATTAAGTGCTTCTTGGTTTAATCCTTCAGAAAAACCAATTGCTGAACCACTTATTACTAAAACCAATGTCAAGACGATCACCCATAATGTCTTACGCTTCATAATGCCTCCTAAAATCAATGGTCGTGACGTTTCACCTACTTAATATTCTACACAAAATGACTTCATATGTATCGAAATTCATGAACACTTAATTCACTTGTAATAATAAAATAAAAAAGTGAATGCTAAATGATAAATTAGCATTCACTCTTTGACTATTTTGCGTAAAGTTTAATCAGTTCCATTACCAGTTTAGAAGCGTTGACCAAGTCTACGATATGAAGATGTTCTTCTAAAGTATGTGGTTTTCTTTCGCCAATGCCTAAATTTACTGCGGTTAATCCATTTGCATTAAAAATATTAGTATCACTTCCACCACCAGATGGTGCTGTAAATGGTTTTATACCTATATTTTCACAAGCTTCAAACACATTTTTTACGATGGCGTCTTCAGAATCAACATGAAAAGCAGAATACATACGTACCACATCACATTCTACCTTTGCACCGAATGCTTCTGCAGCCTCCATAAAACACGCTACCATATGATCTGATTGCTTTTTAAGTTTATCGTTGTCTAAACTTCTAGATTCTGCTTTAACGATTGCTTCAGGTGCGACGATGTTTGTTACACTGCCACCTTCAATTCTACCGATGTTTGCTGTGGTTTCCTCATCAATTCTAAGCAGGTTCATCTTAGAAATCGCTGCTGCAGCAACCATAATCGCACTAATGCCTTCTTCAGGTGCTACGCCTGCATGTGCAGGTCTTCCGATCACTTTAAAATCCAGTTTGTCTTGAGCAGGTCCTCTGGTAATCACTTGACCCGGCTCACCACCACTGTCTAAAATAAATGCATGCTTTGCTTTAAACTGTGAATAATCTAAGTTTTTAGCGCCATGTAAGCCGCCTTCTTCAAAAATTGAAAAAGAAATTTCTATATCTGCATGGGGGATGTTATTTTCTTTGATTGTTTTTACCGCTTCAATGATTGCTGCGATACCCGCTTTATCGTCTCCACCTAAAATCGTGGTACCATCGCTATAGATAATACCCTCTTTTATAATCGGTTTAATGTTTTCACCTGGAGAAACGGTATCCATATGACAGCTAAACAATATCGGACTGCCTTCTACTGTGCCTTTAAGTTTAGCTATAACGTTGCCTGTGTCACAGCCCAATTTTTCACCTGCATCATCTACAACGACAGAAAAACCTAATGATTTTAATTCATTTGTAATGTAAGCAGCAAATTTACCTTCAAATTTAGTTGGACTTGATATTTGAACATATTCTAAAAATGCATTTACGATTCTCTCTTGATTGATCATCTGAACCTCCAAAGTAAAACATGAGACATCTATAAGGATGTCTCATGTGAGTTTTGTACGGAATTAACGCATGAACGCATCTGGACCAATTGGTAAACCAGTCATGTACCAAATTACCATCATTACTGTCCATCCTAGTAAGAATACGATGGTATAAGGTAACATCGCAGATATAAGCGTACCAATACCTGTGTCTTCATCATATTTTTGCGCAAATGTTACGATTACAGCAAAATATGACATAAGTGGTGAAATAATATTTGTAGTTGAGTCACCAATTCTATAAGCCAACTGCGTAAACTCAGGTGTGATACCCATACGAATTAACATAGGAATAAAGATTGGCGCCATAATCGCCCATTTTGCAGAAGCTGAACCAATAAATAGATTAATAAAGGCTGCAACTGCGATGAATCCTAATACAAGTGGTAAACCTGTAAATCCGATTGCTTGTAAGAAGTTTGCACCACTTACTGCTAATATAATACCAAGTTGTGTATAACCAAAATATGCAACAAATTGTGCCGCAGTAAATGCTAAAACAAGATAGCCACCCATAGATGCCATCGCTTTACCCATGCTATGAACGACATCTTTATCGCTCTTAATTGTGCCTGATGCCAAACCAAATGCAATACCAGGAATTAAGAAGAACAACATAATCGTAGGTACAAGGCCGCTACCGATAAATGGATTTAAATCGCCTTGTGGTTTTAACTCTGTTACTACTTTTAAAATCGCGTTATCAGGAACCGTTAAAAAGAGCATTAAAGCAGAAAAAAGTAAAATTGAGATTCCTGCTGCTTTTAAACCTTTTCTCTCAGCTGCAGTAACTTCCATCGATTCAATTAACTTAGGTCCTTTATATTCGCCCAATCTTGGCTCAACGATTTTTTCAGTAACAAATGTACCTAAAATCGTTAGTAAGAACGTAGAAACAAACATAAAGTAGTAGTTTGCTGTTGGTAAGATCGTAAAATCATATCCACCCACTGCGATGGCTTCGTTTGTAATACCTGCCAATAGTGGATCAAGTGTACCTAATAGTAGGTTTGCTGAGAAACCAGCAGAAACACCAGCAAAAGCTGCTGCAAGACCCGCTAAAGGATGTCTACCAAAACTTAAAAATACGATGGCACCAAGTGGAACCAATACAACATAACCTGCATCTGATGCAACGTTAGACATAACACCCATTAATACAACAACTGCCGTAATTAATTTTTTAGGTGTACCTAAAACGATTTTCTTAAGCGCTGCGCCGATTAATCCAGTGCCTTCAGCAACGCCAACACCCAGCATCGCTACAAGTACTGTACCTAATGGTGCAAAACCTGTAAAGTTTTTAACTGCTGAATTAAAAATGTATCTTAAACCTTCAGCATTCATTAATGATACTGCTGTAACTGTTGCATCAGCTTTAGATCTCGCATCATAATATGATACGCTCATGCCAGTTCTTGCACCAATTTCTGAAATAATAATGACTAATAAAGACAAAATAACAAAGATTGTTACAGGATGTGGCAATTTGTTACCACCGCGCTCAACGAGATTCAAAAATCTGTTGAATAAGCCAGACTTTTTCGCTGTCGTGTTTTTTACACTCATGTGTTACCTCCCATAAAGTATTTTTGTTGATAAACCTATTATACGATTTGAAAGGTAAATTTTGAATTTTCTCTCTTTTTTCTCTGAACTTTTTTTAATAGTCTGTTATCACTTTGTTAACATTTGCAATTTATATTTATTCTTGGGTCTACCCAATTGACCATATATAGGGATTACTTCGATCACTTCGTTTTCTAGCATATGCTGTATATAACGATGTACTGTTTGGTAAGCCAAACTAACACCTGAAGAAATTTCCTCCATCGTTAGTTCCTCTTTTTGATCTTTTAAAAAACCAACGATTAATGATAATGTAGCCGCAGAAATGCCTTTGTCTACGAAAACATTTTCCTTCGCTTTCTTTGCAGCGCGTTGAATGGCACTGATTTTTAAATTTACATTTATGCGCGCGATTAAATCTGGTGCTTTTATAGGTTTTATCGCAAAATCCGATGCGCCAACTTCTATAAATCGATCAGACACTTCTTGTCTTTCATCAACTGTTAAAACGAGTACGGCTGCGGCTTCATCAAGCATTTTTAGTTGTCGAACCGTTTTCATGCCATCCCAACCCGGCATGTGAAAATCAACGATTACCAAATCAGGCATTACTTTTTTATAAAGCTCATAACCTTTTTGTCCATTGTTGGCACTAATAACTTCATATCCTGCGTAGCTGCATATCTCAGTGATGGTGTAAACAATGTCTTCATCATCATCTATTACAAGTATTTTTGCCTTTGACATATCAACCTACCTTTCAAAAGTTGGAAATCGCATCTGAACTGTGGTTCCAGTACCTACAACACTTTGTATTGTAACGGTTCCACCATTTTCTTCAATTATCTTTTTAACAAAAAACAGGCCCAATCCCGTAGAATTATAATCACTGTATCCCATGTTCCATATTTCTTTTAGTTTTTCACTGGAAATGCCTGTCCCGTTGTCTATGATTTCTATACAAACATAGCCCGTTTCACGCTTTGCATTTATATCAACTTCTTTAATTGGATATAAACTTGGAACACGTATGGCATTTTCAACGATATTAATCATCGCTCTAGATACGCGAATTTTATTAATGTAAATTTCCGGTAAATCAGTTTCAATCTCTGTGGTAACACGCAAATAGTCATCATCAATTGGAATTTGAGCGCGCATATAGTCCACCAAATCAGAAACGGACATTCTTTGTTTTGAAGTCTCATATAAAAACGCAGAAATCATATCTGACATTTTTTCCACTGCACTGTCTATTTTTTCTGAATAGACCATCGTTTTTTCTTGGTCTGGAGATAACATCAATAGAGAATTTAGTCCGCGTATGGTAACAAGCGGTGTTTTTAAATCATGTGCGATTGAATTGATTTCAAGATAAACACGTTGTTCCAATGCAGTAGCCCTAATGGTTTCTAATGCGATTTCTTTGGCATGATTTTCATGTGCGATGGCTATGTTCTTATCGAAACTTACGAAAAGCGTAGAAGTAATCAATGCCGATAAAAACAAAGGTATAAAGAATGCCAATCCTACAAAATTTAATACCGCATCACTTTGTAAGTATTGAGAGGTTATTTTTATACTTACGGGTATATCTGTGATTCCAAATTGACCATTTGAAAACAGAGGCATCATATTTAACCATTGAAAGGCAAAAAAGACCATCGTAGCAATAACTACAGTTCTATAAAAATTATTGTTTAAATGAAAACTGTTTTTTATCAGCAAGAGTACCGTAATCGCTGAAACGATACTTGAGAAGGACTCCCAAGGTATAAGTTGCCATGTGTTAATCGTATGATTGATTAATGCAAAACTGATTAACGTAACCCCTGAATTAATTAAAAATGAAATTTTTTTATAGCGATTGAAACTTAAAGTTAAACAAAATACCGCTAAAAAAGTAACGACATTTTGAACGGTATATACGATGCTATATATCGCCGATGACATGATTAACGGTCCACTATCCCCAGAATTAATAGCTTCTCGAATTTTTGCTACGATTTCGATCCAAACAAAATCTGTAGTGACGGGAATTAGGTAAGTGAGTATTAATAATCCTATTGCCCAAACAACATACTTTATCTCTTGATATCTCAACGTCATATGCCCCTCCCTATCTAAAAGCAGAAGCAAATGGCTCTGTGATATCTGTAAGCCTTTGCACGATGGTTAGAGGAATACTATGCGCTTTAGAGATAATATGCAGCGCTTGATTACTGGATTCGTCCGCCGTTGCGATGATATAATCTGATTTTGAACCTATGAGTTCTAACAGTGCATATGAATCTTCATCGTATCTGTAATCGCCACCTATATAAACGGTTATAAGCGACATTTTCTGTTGCAAACCCTTTTCGAGGAGATTTTCCAAACGTTCAAGTTCTGCATCATAGTCTAATGCGTAGAGTTTTTCACTCATTCGGCTATAACCGATGACGAAAACGATGGTATTGATCTCATCTAGGTCAAATGTCGTTGCTTGTGGCATAAAATAATTATGAATCATCAACTTGTTTGCAATATCTTTTACGATATAAGTATCTGTACTTTGACCCGCTGAAGTGATGAGTATGGTTTCTTTTGCAATAGGCCTAGGCAAAGAGGGCATGTTTTCTAAATCCGATTGGCGCTTTGGCGCACCGATGGAAAACATTAGGATCATAAAAACACCTATAATTACAGGTAAAACCATAAGGTCCATTTTTCGATTCATCTTTCCTCCAAAATTAAGGCAACAAGTCCACTTTAAATAGGATTTCTTCACCTGTTATATGCGGTTCAAACCCAGATATTCGACCACTTACCCCGATGGCTGTCATGGTGTGAATTAGGGGAATGGATACAACATCCTTTGAAATGATTTCTTGTAGCTCACGATACAAACTCGTTCTAAACTCCAAATCTGAAACACGTCGCGCTTGAACCAAAAGACGATCAACTTTATCGTTCTTATAAAAGGCATAATTGAAACTTAGTCCTGGATTTGAATCATCGGATGTGAAAATCGTATAGAGAAAGTTATCCGGATCCACGATGTCTCCGTTCCAACCAATTAAAGCCATTTCATGAATGCCTTTTTTTATATCTTCTATATAACTGTCCCATGGAATGATTTCAAGGGTAACAAAAATATTGCCTTTTTCAAGCTGTTCCTTTAGCGCCATAGCCGTTACCACAGGATTAGGTAAATACGTTCGTGGACGATCCATAACCCATAAGGTGACTTCTAATCCCTCAGGATATCCCGCTTCAACAATTAATTGCTTTGCTTTTTCGATATCTAACGCGTCGGATTTTATGCCTTCATGATAACCCATAATCACAGGGGGTAAAAACGAGTTTGCTGGACGTGCCAAAGCATTCTTAGCTTCATCTATAAGTGCACTTTTATCGATGAGTAAACTCACTGCTTTCCTTACATTCAGATCATCAAAAGGCGCAATAGAATTATTCAGTGCCAAATAACCGATGTTAAAAAAAGGCCTATAAAATAATTTCAAATCATCACTTGCATTAATTTGTGCCGCATCTGCTTGTGTCAGTTGATCAATAATATGGACTTCACCGTTTCTTAAAAGATCAACGCGGTCTTGATCGGCATCAATGATTCGAAACTCAATTTCAGCTACTTTTGCTTCCCCAGCCCAATACCCATTAAATCGAGTGAGTATGATATGTTCATTTGGTTCCCATGATTTAAAAACAAATGGCCCTGTCCCAACTGGATGCGTTCTTAATGTTTCATTATACTTAATAATCGATGATTGACTTGCAATACCAAAAGCTGGCATAGAAAGTGCACTTAAAAACGGAGAATAAGGTTCATTTAATACGATTTCAAGTGTTTCGTCTGATAGAGCAGTAACATTTTTAACGACACCAGGATAATCACCAAAGCAATATCGCCAGTAGATAAATTGACCCGTATGATAGGGACTGTTGGGATCCATCCACCTTTGAAAATTAAAGGCTACCACCTTAGCATTTAAATCTGTGCCATCGTGAAATTTAACATCTTTTCTTATTTTAAAGTGCCACGTCATGCCATCTTCACTGACTTTCCAACTTTCAGCAAGTCCAGGCATAATCGTCGTCCCACCCTTTTCAAACTTAACCAGCGTTTCATAGATGTTAGCCGTCACTTGAAAGGACTCCGTATCTGATACGATGGCTGGATCGAGCGCAATTGAGTCGTTATTACGGCCAAACACCAATTTCTCCCCTTCAGTATTGCCCTTTGAAAAGAAATAATTATACGTCAGATAAGCAACACCAGAAACAATCAACACGATTAAAAGACCTAAAACGATCTTTGCTTTACCTAAATTCTTAAAGTACATTCATACGCTCCCATTTATCAAAGTTTTTTTCTTTCGTACAAACTGCATCAAAGAGAATGCCTTCTTTTTCACAATAGGTGCGGTAATCTATTATATCTTCTTCTCTGCCCTGAAGTTCTGGAGATACCATACAGAGCTTATAACCCAATGCTTTCATTTCATCATAAATGGCCTTCGTCACTGGAAACTGTGTGAAACAATCCACCCAAATCCACGCCACTTTCCCTGCCATCGCCCTAATCGTATCCATCCCCTCATATTCTGAAAAACGCAATGCGATATTTTTCTCACCATTATTAGAAAGCAAGAAAATCATCGGAAAAGATGAATCTAGGAAAAAATAAGATTTTATCTGATATTTATTAATAAGTTCAAGTACGCGATGCTCGATGCGCTCGCTTTTAATGTTTAAAATCATAGTGCCATGTCGATATTTTTTTAAATAATCTTCAAACAACTCACCTACAGAAAAAGGATCGTGTGAAAGGATCAGTGTTCCGTTCTCGTCACGTAAATCAAGCTCAACACCATATGTTTCTGACAAGGTTTCAAGTCCCGCAACATTGTTTACTCTGTGGCTAATCAGTTCCATTTATTTACTCCTTTTTAACACCCTTTAATGCTTTATTTATACGTCCGTTTAAGTGAACGTTTCATTTGACGGCTAAAAGCAACGGTTCGCTTAATAAATTTCCACTTGGATTTAAAAGTTTGATCGTTCCATTTGGATGTGCCGTGTAAACGCTCTGTGAACAACACATCCATACGCTTAACCACCATGCCGTTACGTTTCGCCATATAATACATATATAAATCCAGCGAAAAATCATCTGGAAAATAATCAAAACCATAAAAAAATGTTTTAGGAAAAATATTGGGTTGCGCGTTAATATCCCATAAAGGCATTTTTAAATAAATGGATTCAAATAGACTCATACCCACCGTAAAAAAGACGTCGATAAACGGTCTTTTTTTTCGATTGCCTTTTAAATACACTGATTTTTCAACATCTTGATTCAATTGATCATAAGCCCTTGAAATATCTGCGGGATCCGTCTGCATGTCCGCATGGGTCCAGCCGATATAGTCACCTTGCGCAGACTTAAGCCCACTGACGATGCCGTATCCATACCCTTTATTTAAGGGGACATTTACACACTTGGCAAAAGGATAGTTGGGCAACATGGCCTCCAAAACGTCTGCACTGCCATCGGTTGAACCGTTATTCACCAGTATCACTTCTATTTGTCTGTGCGCGATGGTCGCTTTAAAGCGTTCCAATATCAATGGAATGTTATCACGTTCATTATAGCACGGCACCACAATCGATAATTTATCTCGCATCACCTTTGCCCCTTAAAAACCCAAAATTTTTGACCGATGTAATTCACTACGATGCTAAAACCAGTGGCAAATGTAAATCCCACCAGTTTATGCATACCTAGATTTAACAAGACGGCATGAATCCCAACATTGGCTGAAAACGTTAAGATATAAAGCACCGCAAATTTCCACACTTCTCTGTGCACGGCATGTTTTGACTGAAAGGTCCAATACTTGTTTGCGAAAAAGGCAAAACATGCACCTAAAATATAGGAAAGCCCTTTTGCAATGGAAGGATCTATCCCGCTCATAAGCATATAACTCACAAAATCTATACCGACTGCGCCCATGCCCACGCCAAGATATTTTAGCCCTTCTGAAATATTTTTCTTCATCATAAATCCTCTATCGCTCTTTTATCTATCTGTATTTCTGTGAAAAGGATACCGCCTGTTTTATCCAAGCATTTCTTTCCTCTGGTGGAAACATCGCATCTCCCTCCATTCGATATGGATGAAAATCCGCTTTGTGGAAGAAACTTTGCCAGTAGCAATACGTTTTATAATCGTTTGGCGTACCCCAACTCTCATAATCACAGCACAGTGCCACACCCTTTAAATGCAATGCATCTAAAATACCCATAATCGAATCAATATAAAACTCGTTGTTCACTCGGATATTATTTGCTTTTAGATGGTCTACACCCTTTAAAAATGCCTTCGCCGATTTAAAATAAAAGGCACCTACGATGGCATGATCTTGCATGGGCGTAGCCGAAATCGGTTGCTTTACTGAGACGCCTTTGATCACATCTGATGCATCAGTGATGAGATACCCATACCCTTTCGGATTTGATCCCACTGTGGGATTGTTTTTAAAGCTAAAGCAGACGACATCCACAGAAGGGTCTTCAAGAATTTTTTTGTATTTTTCTGGATCAATCAAAAGTCCGTTGTCACATGCTGCAATCAACAGTGGATGGTCCGCAGCATCACGCCGCACCCCCATAGCCGCCGTTATCGCTTGACCTTCAGTAACTTCATCAAGTATAACCACCTCGCCAATCGGCGCAAGCAACGCATCGATCGCATAACGCTCACAATGTCTTTTCAATACCACAAACGTCGAATGGTTCGATTTAGGATATGCATCATGTGCTTGTAATATCATCTCTTTGCCAGAAAGCGCGATAAGCGGCTTAGGCGTTTCATAGCCTTCGTCTTTAAAGCGTTGACCTTCTCCAGCAAGCGGAATTAAATTTACGGTATTTGGATCGGGCGCGTTAAATGACGGATGCGTCATCAATTTCTTAAAGTAATTCGAGTGATACAGATAGTCCTCTACATCCTCTGGCGTTCCCCATTGAAGCATGTGCTGAATTTCATAAATCGAAACTTTGAGCCCATCTGCCACAAGCAAATTATAAACCACGGAAACATAGTATTCCCCGTTGACTTGTAAATCCTTAGCCACCGTCAAATCCATGTATTTTTTTAAAATTTCACCCGTTTTAAAGTAATAGGTGCCCGATGAGGCATACTCGTTCATGCGATTATCCGTAAAAGGCATTTTTTCCTGAATTTCTAGCATCCACTGCGCGTCATCCCGCATAAAAGCATAATTCGTCGTGCCCAGCATATGCGGATGAAAGCCTTTATACGCTGGAATTGCACCATCTGCCGCGCGATTTCGCGTATGCGCTAAAAAGTCTTGATAATCCCAATAGGTGCCAAAATCACAATAATTCACGATAACTTCTTCCGCATCTGAAATGAGATCGTAAACTTGCTGAACCGCGTAAATTGGTCCTTTTTTATGCGGGTCTATGCCGACGATGGTGCCATTAGGCACGAGCCCTTCGAGTACTTGCCTGAGGTCCGTCTGTGCCAAATGGTCATTTGCACAAATAAAGATATACGTATCCTCTAATGAAAACATATCCACCACATGTGCGATGATGGGTTTGCCATCTATTTCGATTAAGGGTTTAATTTTTTCATAGCCTTTATTTACAAACCGTTGTCCGCGTCCGGACATAGGAATAATAATTTTCATTTTTACCTCTTTCGTACAATATTCGAGTGACTACAAATTTTTACGATATATTTCCGCTTCCCAGTTTAAAATGGCCTGTGCATCCTCATAATTTAAATGGACCAAATCTTCACCTAATTGGTTTTGAACCAATACCTGAATTTTTAATACATCCTGAACTTCGAGGCATTTTTTAATGCTTTCTCCTATAAAAAACAACTTGCCTTGATAGAGAATAATTTTAGGCAGTTCACCATATGTCGTTTGATAGCGCTTGATGGCATCCATCTGTTCTGAAGCGTCCACATCAGCATCTAAAGTTAAAGGTTCATACCCACAATACACCAGTGCATCGGGAAAACACATGCCTTTAATGACATCCCCTTGTAAATCCACATCCTCACTAACGCGTATGCAAATAGGAGCCCCCCCATTTGCTTCTAAAAGAAGATATTTAAGGTGTTGCTGTAATCGATATTTCTCATCTATCGTACTTAAAAGCCCTATATGGTTCTGAATCGACCGTTGGATCTGAACGATTTGATCGTATAATTCTTCATAATCATCACTGGCTACGATTAAACCGTGATTTTGTAAAACGATGGCGGCTGGCGCAGTATCATGTAAAACATTATACCGCTCTAAACCTTCATAAAGCGCAAGTGCCAGCTCAACACCTGGTTTCTTATAAGGGATGAGCAAGATGTGTTTTAGTGGATAGTTCTCTACCCACTGCTGCTCTAAGTCCATCACAAATGTTTTCGACGACGCGTAGATTAAACTGGTTAATGCATGTACATGTAGTACAAATTTTTGTGGCAGCAGCGCATGTAAAAAGGTCTCTATCGAAGGTCTAAGCGCATCTAAATTCGCTGCCGCAATGCTTTCGTTGATTAGCACTTCGTTATTTTTATCCATCGTCCCCACATGTAATTGCTTCACTAAATTGAGAATTGCATCTCTTTTCACACGTGTAAAGCCAACAGTTGGTGTGACTTCAGACATCAAGTAGCCAGACGCTTTGATATACATTTCATTATTCGTTTTAGCAGACGCATTGCCACCGCCCGCTTGAATCATGTCCACAGCATCACCTAGAAAATTACAAATGTAAACAAACTGCTCTATGATGGATTGCTTTTTATCATTCATTTCATCACCTATTCCATCCAATGACTAATATCATGGAAGTTATCTAATACGAAAATGCCTTTGGCAACATCTTCCTTTTCTTTTTCACCTTTATAATAGATACTATCAATACCAAGCGCTTGCGCGCCCAAACAATCTTTTTTATAAGAATCCCCAATCATCAAGCATGCCTCTGGATTAAGTCCTAATTTTGCTAGTGCACGCATAAATATAAATGGATGCGGTTTTTCTACACCCGCTTCTTCAGAAGTCACCATATGGTCAATCCACGGGTCAATTCCGAGTTTAATAAGCTTATTAAACTGCGGTTCTGCCGTAAAATCGGTAATAATACACTTCGGAATATGACACGTACTTAAAAATTCCAGCACATGTGGATCTGGCAACATGGCCTCATAAAAAACCTCCCAGTAGACAGCGTCGAGTTTTAAGGTCATTTTCACATCAAATGCGCCTATGCTTTCAAGCATGCGCTGAAAGTAAAAAAGTCGACTGTGTGAAGCCGCTGTAAATACCAACTGCGTGTGATTGTCCGCTTTTGCTTTTTCAAATGCGCCAAGAGCGTCCATATCACTTAAGCCAAATTTCTGACTAAAAAACGTAAGACTTTCTTTAAGCGCAACCGCATGTGCCGCATCGTAATTATAAAGTGTATTATCTAAATCCAGCAAAAGGCCTTTATAACTCATGGTCATCTCCTCTTTTCATATGATGGCTGATTAGTGCTAAGGTGATGAGTTGAATCATCCCTTGAAATCCGTCTTGCCAATGAATGGCGTGGCCATTGACGATCTCGTCGATGTTTTCGATGTACTGTTCGGCAATACACTGATATTGAATCGAAGTTAACCCCGCATCCATTTGGATATGCTGAAAACGCATGTCCGAATCATAGTGATGTACGATGTCTGTCCCCTCATTTATAATCGCTTCAACCAAACTCTCCACTTCTAAATCCAAATTGAGCATCAAGTTGAGTTTTATTTTAGGATCCGCCGTGACATCCGATTCCTCATAAATATCTTCAGAGTAATAGCGCACCACTAAATCCGCATGGTGCATTTGTGGGTGGATGTATTTTGAGGCATCCTCTTCCCGAGACAATATTTGATCCATAATTTTTTCTAAATCATAACCGCGTTCTAATGTATCGCGTTTAATTTTCCAGTGTCTTCTCAATTTCTCTTCTGTGTCCAAATAAATCTTTATATCGATCAACCGCCGTGTTTGAGGTAAGTAAAAAGGATGCAGTCCAGCAATCAGAACAAAGTCGTTTGCATATACGCGCTTTGGTGCGGTGTGTGTACCTGTTTGGTGATCATATTCAACACGCTCTATACTGGTGCCATTTTTTAAGGCTTTGAGATACTGTGCTTGTTTATATAGGTAATTGGCTTTTGGATTTAAATGGGTGATTGATGCCCAACTTTGATCGCCTCTGCCCCATTTGTGATCCCCATCGGACTCGATGGGTACGATTTGATCCAGTCCCAAAAGATCGACCAAACTTTGTTTCACCGTGCTTTTACCAACCCCTGAATCGCCACCAATACCGATTAATGTCGCATGTACTTTTTTCTTATAGACACTGTTTGACTTAATGCCATACTTATAAAGTGCATAAACGATACACATTAAAATCGCCTCAAAAGTCGTAAATAAAATATTTTGTAAATGTCCCTCTTTAAAGCCCAAAAACGTGACCAAATAAAAAACTGAAAAAAGCGCACTAAGCGCATAGGCGATTTTATGCTTATCAAGTAGGCTAATAAACAACAGCGCACATAATACATAACTCCACAAATACCAGTTTTCAGAAGGTGGCACCAAGATAACAAACACAGAATAAATCACGGCTAAAAAATTGTGAAATAAATCTTTGTTTACTTTTTCGTACATTAAAAAACGTGCATAAATGACGAGAATCGCCAAATAGGCCACATAGATTTTATAGGGTCCCAGTGCGATGGCAAGATCGTATAACAACGTCTGTTGTGGATTTAAATAGACCATCAACAAATAACTTTTATCAAAAATAAACGGCAGCGATATGACGAGAACTGTACCCGAAAAAACCAATAAGAATTGTGTGATGACTTTAAAACGCGTCCGTTGTAAATTGCGATATAAATAAACTAAGATTAATGGGAGAGCAAATAAAATCGGTATCTTGATGCTAAATCCCATCGCCAACGCGATGGCCATTTTTAAATACTGCCTATTTTGAAGCAAATACAAAGACAATAATAAGAAAAACAATGCAATGATATCCAAATGGCCTAAAAAATAAGACGCGTAAATCACCACAGGCGAAATAAAGTAGAAGAAAATTACCTTCATGCCTTTTGAAGGAAACATTTTATTAATCACCCAAAAACAGCCTAAATCAGCAAGTAAAATAGGTACCATATAAAGGGCATTTTGAATAAGTCTTGGCACTTCAGCAAACCAAGTCATCGGCAATTGGACTATTTTGTAGACATAGAGCATTAGTGCGGGATACGGAAAAGCATCCAGTGCATTTTGAGAAAAATAAACGTCCCAAGGCGAACGACCAAAATCAAAAGTTTCAACGAAATCAAAGACCGAAGTCACTTGACCTTGGTCTAAAAAAATAAATCCGATTATCAATTTAATGAATACAGCAATAAACGTAACCCAACCCAACGCTTTAACTTTTTTCATTTTGACCCATCACCTGCTTGTTTGAGACTTCAAATATAATGAACAATGCGGCGTAATATGACCACATAAGTGGTTCAACCATATAACGTGCTTGAATTTCAAAAACACCATGTAGTAAAAAGAAGGCACTATAAATAGCGAATGGCGCTATAAAGATTTTGGATTTTCTAAAAAACAGGGCAAACACTATGCTAAGATAGACCAACCATTTAAACAGTTCAACCAATTGCTCTTCTAATATTTCATTTGGCTTGACGATTTCCAGATCTTCTGGTGCATAATCGCGATGTCTTACCCCGAATGCGAGTAACTCACGGTATGCAAAATCATCGTACTTTAAAACCGTTATCCATTTTTCACCGATTATTTCCAAAATATATCGCTTGCTTTTCACACTCAAATGTTTGTGAAAAACTTCAGACAAAGGCAAATCAAGTTCCTCTAGTGTTTTATCAAAGGCTTCTCTGGTCCACCGTCCAACCATAGGGCCAGTTGAAGTGTGTAATATCCCTGTATAAAGCTGTAATCGACCTTGTCTTGCCACATCTTCTTGACGCTGCGACTGCTTTCTTAATGCAATTTCAGTTACAGCTGCGAAACCAACTGCGATACATATGGTCAGAATAAACAGTCTAAATTTATTCTTATTAATAAATGTTCTAAAATGAAACAAAACCATCATCGCGACGATGATCCCCAAAGCGAGTCCCGTTTTAACGCGTAATGCCACTGCTAAGTAGATCCCGATACCACCTATGATGAGTCCCCACTTATTATTAACACGTGATCCATAGATAGAAAAAGCACGTGTCGCTACGATGAGTAAAGCAACATTTGGAAAATCTGCATTCACTATGCCAGCATAAGCAGCATTCCAAAAACCAAACATTGCAAGTCCTAAAGTCATTAAAAGTTGTCCCAACACATGCTTCCTTATGTTTATGTTTATGCTTTTAAATCCAAGCCACGTTGCTGCAGAAGCCATTATATAGAAAAAAGAATTGATAAACAGTGCTGCCCAGTAAGGCGCTAAACCCATCGCCTTAAAAGGTGCATAAATAAACCCGATGATACCACCTTTGTGATAGATGGATAAATCGCTGGCAAGCTCCCAATAATAGATAAAATCACTGGTAGGCATTGGCTTTACTACATTTACGACGTGATAACTGTAATATAGAAAGTAGATCGATACGGCACAATGCAGTATAAACGTAAGTGTAATCAACCCATTTGACTTTAGATATCGAAGGGTGTTATTTAATGTCGTTTTCATAGGCCCTCTTTATGTGATATTTTCTCCACTAATTATAGCATACTTACAAAGAGACTGTCATCGACTCTTCATAAAAACATAAAGAGAAACGTCCAAATGATAAATCATCTGAACGCTTCTCTTCATTTGGTCGGAGTGACAGGACTTGAACCTGCGACCCCTAGACCCCCAGTCTAGTACTCTACCAAGCTGAGCCACACCCCGTCAAATTAAGCACTTAATCTGTGCTTAAAAATAATACCATATCTCCTGCTATTTTTCAATCTGAATAATCATATTAAATCGTTTCATGTATATGGGTAAGACCCATTTCGATGATCAACTTAACATGGTCATCGTCTAGCGTATAATACACAACCTTACCTTCTTTTCTATTCTTAACAAGTCGCGCTTGTTTTAATACCCTTAGTTGATGAGAGATCGCACTTTGAGTCATACCTAGTAAATAAGCGATATCACACACACACATTTCTGACTCCGCTAGAGCAGACAAAATACTGATTCGCGTAGGATCACCAAAAACTTTAAAAAAATCACCCAGTTTTATGAGCGCCTCTCTTTCAGGTAATTTTGATCGAACTTTTAAAATCAAATCTTCATGGATGATATTGCAATCACATCTATCGTCATTTATTTTTTTGTTTGATTGATTGGTCATATTTCCTCCTCATGTTCATATAACACATTATATCTTTAATTATAGAAGGTTTATTACAAACATTCAATTCATTTAACCTTATAACAAAATCATTTATTAACAAATATTAAGGACTTTGTTGATATTTCACATGTTTCTATAATCGAAAGGTGTGATAGAATACAACTATTATTACACATTAATGCTTTTATAAAGATTGAGAAAATTAGATATGTTAAAAGGAAGGTAAGTATGATGAAGAGAAACAAACCTGTTTTGAAAGTTAAACCCTCAAGATTTGCTCGTAAATTAACCTTAATACTAATACTCAGCGTTCTAGTCCCTACTATTTTCACAGGAGCAATCCTATTTACGCGTTTTAACGCCTATATTCAGGACGATGTTGAATCCAATAATGCATTTGTACTAAGCGATGTGCAAACGAGAATACAAACGCAACTCGACAACATCACAAATGTAATGGACTTATTAAGTAAAGTTGATTATGTGCAGCAATTGCAGCCTAGATTGGTACGCTCTATGTTTACAAATGCACAAAAAGCAAATCCATTAATCGCCAATCTAACCGTGGTTGACTTGAATGGTGAAATCATCTATTCAACATTAGGCGATACGGGGTCACTTACCGCAGATTTTTTTGAAAAAGCTAAAAATGGTGAAATGAATTATTCCAAAATATCGATTCACGGATCTGGTACGGATTTACGCAAAGTCATCAAACAATCGATGCCGATCTATGACATGAATGGCAACATAAACGGCGTCCTTATCGGTGAAATTTCACTAGATGTTATGGTTCAATTGGTTTCAGAACTATTATTGCCAAACAGTACAGACGTTTTGATCATTAGTCCTGACGCATTACTCCTTGCGCACTCTAATCCTGAAGCATTTACAAAATTGAGTAAAGGACAATTTACAGAATACCTCCCTTTCTTAGAAGCACAGGTAGGTGAAACGCTTAGTAAAAAGGCGATATTTGAAGAAACCAATTACTTAATGACTTTCTCAAAGTTAAATCATCTTGAATGGATCGTCGTTGCACAAATCCCAGAAAATAAAGCTTATTCTGAATCTTCAAATGTTCAATTGATTTTTTTCACCATCTTACTACTCGCTGCGATTGCAGGATTCATTATCAGTCGATTAATCACTAAAATAGTAACCAATCCACTCGACTCCGTTATAAAAACAGCAAAGCATGCGGAAGATGGTGACTTCACTATAGAAATCGATAATAAACTATTAACTAGAAAAGATGAGTTTGGAGATTTAGCACGTGCATTTTCATCTATGATGGCTTCATTTAAAACCATGATTGGACATTTATCTACATCGACTGCTGTACTCGATCAATCCTCAGATGATTTAGATGCTTCATCCACTTCATCAACAGAAGTTTTAAACAATATCGTGTCCATAGCAAATCAATTAAGCGATACAGCTACTACAGATATAAACCATGCGAAAGAAGTCGTACAAAGTGTCACAGAAATGGCAGACGGCTCGGAAAACGTCGCTAAAAATACAGATAATATCAATATGCTCATTAAAAACAATGTGACTTTTGCATCCACGGGTGTTGAAATGATGCATGAAACCACGACTCTCATCGATCAAGCCGTTAGTGCTTATAGTCAAATTGAGGGTAACATGACATCCTTACAAAAGGCTGCATTAAATATTGGTGGTATTACAGATGCGATTATGAACATCGCTGCCCAAACAAATTTACTCGCACTAAATGCAGCAATTGAAGCGGCACGTGCAGGTGATGCTGGTCGAGGTTTCGCCGTCGTAGCAAATGAAATAAGAGGTCTTGCTGATCAATCTAACCAGTCCGCTGGTAACATTACCACGCTGATAACAGATATTCAAAATGATATAGACCAGACGAGTAAACTCTTTACAGAAACTGCAAAACTATTAAATCGCGTTGTTGAAGAATCAGATAAGACCACAAAGCAAATGAGCGATATCTTGACAGATTCTGAAAAAGCAGCCCTTGAAATTGATGAAATCAGTGCTGTAACTGAAGAACATGCTGCAACTTCAGCTCATATAGAAGATAAGATGAATGGCATGCTTGAGTCATTACTTGAAACCATGAGAACCAGTCGTGAAATGTCTGACTTAATCGATGTTCAAAATCACCGAAATAAAGAAACATTAGAGAAAATCGAGCAAATCAAATCTGTATCTGAGCAGTTCAAGTCATTAATTGGTCAGTTTAAATATTAAAATAATTATTATATAATAAAAATCCCCATTGCTGATGATACAGTATCCTATCAGCAATGGGGATTTTTTTCTTATTCATAACGCTCGTAAAGCACAGTCGCATGATAGGCATCAAAAGTAATATCTGCCGAAACAAGTTCTGTTGCAAGCGTTTCGCCGACATACCTATAATGCCATGATTCGTACATGTAGCCTGTAATATGTTCACTATTTTTTGGATATCTTAAAATAAAACCATATTTATGTGCGTTGTTTTGAAGCCATTTAAACTCAGCCGTATTTTCAAAGGCCGAAGAAACGTCGTTAATGTCTATTGCAAGCCCTGTTTCGTGTTCAGAATGTCCAGGCCTTGCTGAAAATCGGTCTGCTGCCGTTTGACCGTTACGATCTTTATATTTTTCATAAAGGTTTGCTTGAAAACTGTTTGTACGATAAGCGGATATAATCTTCAAATTCAATCCTTCTTCTTTTGCTGCATCTGCCATTTTAACAAAGGCATCATGTGCACTCGATGCGAGTTTATATGTTTTGCCATCATTTACATAATAGCCCTCTTTAACATCCACTAGATCTGTAGGTGTAAATGAAGCATCGAGTTTATAATATTTGTTACAAAGAACCAAAAGATCGTTAGGCATAACCGCAGGCTGAATGTTATCATAAAACGAAAAATCATGGTTCATATTCACTTCTAAAACGATTTGCTCATCCGATTTAAGTGGATGCTTGCTTGCGTGCTCTGAGTATCTTGAGGCTCGACTCTCAATGTAATAAGCTATGTGGTTAAACGATAATGTTTGATTGGATCGCGTGCTGCTTTCAGTCGTCAAATTTTCACTCACATCTGTAATACTTTCGGTAGTTACATTTGCATCCGAGGGTATTTCATTTGAATTACTTGCTTCAGTTGAATTATTTGCTTCAGTTGATGCTTCAGTTGTGATTTCTGTCGTCTGTTCGGGAACAAAAATCTCCATAGGTTCTGTCGTAAGATTAATCGTAACAACGTCTTCTTGTTCTCGACCGACTAAATTCATGAGGATTAAAATTAAACGTCCCAGTAAAAATAAAACCAATAACAAAGTGGCAACGATTGCTATTCTTCTGATTAACAAAGCGCCTTTACTGCGCTTATGCTTTCGCTTCTTAGATGTCATTTTCAACTCTCCTTTACTCTAATAGTATAC
Source organism: uncultured Clostridia bacterium (assembly GCA_927417275.1). GTDB lineage: Bacteria > Bacillota > Clostridia > Peptostreptococcales > Acidaminobacteraceae > Fusibacter_C. Next base: position 6,699 of record CAKMJV010000033.1, on the reverse strand, counting down.
AACAAATTCACCCGGTATGACATACTAAAAATGCTATTCACTTTGACATAATCTTTCGGGTATGGTAATATTTTTTTGACCGAATATTCAATTCATACGAGGAGCGATCATGAAACGATTGATAGAATACTTAAAACCAAGTCTTTCAAGAATGAGTGTAGGACTTATCATAAAGTTTTTAGGCACCATAATGGACTTATTAATTCCGTGGATTTTGGCTCATATTATTGACGATGTTGCCCCTCAAAAGAATACACAACTAATTTTTGTATGGGGCGGCGCCATGATTTTATGTGCAGCATTTGCTGTTCTAGCAAACATTACTGCGAACCGTATGGCTTCTAAGGTCGCTGCACGCACGACGCGTCAAATAAGACATGACCTTTTTTCAAAAATTACTTATTTATCATGCAATCAAATAGATACTTATACCATCCCCTCTTTAATCTCGCGTTTAACTTCTGATACTTACCATGTGCATCATATGGTGGGAATGATGCAGCGATTAGGCGTTCGTGCGCCCATTTTGTTACTCGGTGGTATTATGGTTACCTTAGCTCTGGACCCTGCTCTTGCTATGGTTTTAATCGGTATACAGCCGTTCATTTTTATTACTGTTTATATCGTGTCAAAAAAAGGGATTCCACTATATAATAACCTTCAAAATGCAGTTGATATGATGGTGCGTTCTGTAAGAGAAAACATAACGGGGATACGCATCATAAAAGCATTGTCCAAAACGGATTTAGAAAAGCAAAAATTTGCTCAAGTAAGCAATGAAGTGGTAAGACGAGAGAAAAAAGTTGGCGTAACCATGGCCATTACTAACCCTATGATGAATTTATATCTCAATATCGGATTAACACTGGTCATCTTGGTCGGTGCTTATCGAGTTAATGCTGGTTTAAGTCAACCTGGTGTCGTCATCGCATTTTTAACGTACTTCACCATCATATTAAACGCCATGCTTTCCATCAGTAGAATTTTCATACTCGCATCAAAAGGACTTGCATCGTTTAATCGTATCTCCGAAATTATCGACGCACCTGAAGAACTCATGATCGAAGAAACACCTTTAAAAGATGATGATTTTCATATTTCTTTTGATCATGTAACCTTTTCATACCATAAGAATCAAGCCAACTTAATCGATCTTAATTTTAAACTTAAGGCTGGTCAAACACTGGGAATCATCGGTCCAACTGGTAGTGGTAAATCAAGCTTAATCAAACTGTTGCTTCGCTTTTATGACGTGGATCAAGGCGGCATCTATATCCATGGAAGAAATGTTAAAAGCATACCACGTGATGAACTGCATAAAATGTTCGGCATTGTTTTTCAAAACGATATTTTGTTTGCAGATACCATCGCAGAAAACATCAACTTCGGTCGTGATTTACCACAAGAGCAGATTGTATTTTCAACACAACTCGCTCAAGCTGGAGAGTTTATCGATACACTGGCAGACGGTTGGCTACATCGATTGTCCATCAAAGGTTCTAACATCAGCGGCGGACAAAAGCAACGTATACTCATCTCAAGAGCGCTTGCAGCAAATCCACAAATCCTCGTTTTAGACGATTCATCCAGTGCGCTGGACTATAGAACCGATGCAAATTTGAGAAAATCATTAAATGCGCATTTTGAAAATACGACGACATTAATCGTTGCACAACGTATCAGTTCCATCATGCACGCAGATCATATCATCGTTCTAGAAGAAGGTTCCATAATAGGAAGTGGCACACACGAAACACTCTTAAAGACGTGTGAAAGTTACCGTGCAATCAGTCTATCGCAAATGGGAGGTGAAGCAAATGGCACCCAATCATAAGCCACAAAACCGCAAATATGTTTTGCTTCGTCTTTGGAAATATCTATATCAGTATAAAATCATACTTTTTATGGCGATGCTACTCACGTTTTCAAGCAACATGCTATCGCTCATTGGCCCTTCATTAGCGGGTAGAGCAATCGACGCTTTTGGCATTACAGCAGGACAAGTTAATTTTCCAAAGGTCTACGAAAATATAGCGCTCATGATCTTATTTTATGTTTTTTCTTCGGTATTTTCTTATTTGCTTGCTATTCTCATGATCACACTGAGTCAAAAAGTAATCTTTAAAATGAGAAAAGATGTTTTTGAGCGCTTATCTGACTTGCCAGTGAAATATTATGACACACACCAAACGGGTGATATCATCAGTCGAATCACTTATGATATAGACACCATAAATACATCGCTGTCAAATGATGTTATTCAGATTTTCACAAGTATCATTACTGTAATCGGTTCATTAACCATGATGATTATAATCTCCCCCACTTTGGTATTGGTTTTCGCCGTTACGATACCAATTTCCATCGTTTTTACGCGTTTTATGACGGGGAAAACACGACCACTCTTTAGAAAGCGATCTGCCAAATTGGGTGAGTTAAACGGTTTTGTTGAAGAGATCATATCGGGTCAGAAAGTTATCAAGGCTTACAGACAAGAAGACGTAATGATTGCACGTTTTGATGAAAAAAACGATGCGGCAGTAGATGCATTTTATGAAGCAGAGTATTACAGCAGCACCGTAGGCCCCTCTATAAACTTTATAAATAATTTATCGTTGAGTTTGGTCAGTGTTTTTGGCGCTATACTCTTTTTAATGGGTCGACTATCCATCGGTAATGTCTCCTCTTTTGTGCTTTACTCGAGAAAATTTTCTGGTCCTATAAATGAATTGGCAAACATCTCAAGTGAATTACAGTCAGCTTTAGCCGCTGCTGAGCGTGTGTTTCGAGTAATCGATGAGCCCATAGAAGGCAAAGATCGCGATCACGCTGTAGAATTAACAGATCCAAAGGGTGATGTTAAAATGCAAAATATTCACTTTGGCTATGATCCAGATAAGACCATCATAAAAAATTTATCACTACACGCAAAAACAGGCGATCTCATCGCCATCGTTGGACCTACCGGTGCTGGGAAAACCACTTTGATCAACTTACTCATGCGCTTTTATGATCCTCAAGGCGGTTCTATTACCATCGACGGGATCAACATATTAGACATTACACGTAAAAGTTTAAGAAAAGCATTTGCTATGGTGTTACAAGATACTTGGCTTTTTGAAGGCACCATCTTTGAAAATATCGCTTATGGCAAACGAAATGCAACACGAGAAGAAGTAATAGAAGTTGCAAAAGCGGCAAAAATACACAACTACATTATGCATTTGCCACAAGGTTATGACACCGTGCTCAATGAAGATGGAATCAACATCTCACAGGGACAGAAACAATTACTAACCATCGCACGCGCCATGTTATTAGATGCTAAAATGCTAATTTTAGATGAAGCAACATCCAATGTCGATACGCGCACAGAACAACAAATTCAAGAAGCAATGCGTCAGTTGATGGCTGGTAAAACGAGTTTTGTAATCGCTCATCGCCTCTCTACCATAAAAAATGCTGACACCATTTTAGTGGTGCATGATGGCAATGTGGTTGAACAAGGTAAACACGATGTGTTGTTAGAAAAAAATGGCCTCTATGCTGAAATGTATTATGCACAGTTTCAAAATCAAAATTAAAAGCCATAAAGCATAAAAAAAGCGTTTAATGTTGAGCTTACCAAGCCTCAAGTCATTAAACGCTTTTAATTATTCGCTAAACAGTGCAGTGGTCAAGTATCGTTCACCTGTATCCGGTAGTAATACCACGATGTTTTTTCCCGTATTTTCTGGACGTTTCGCAACCTGTGCCGCTGCCCAAGCAGCAGCGCCAGCAGATATACCGATTAAAAGACCTTCAGTTTTAGAAAGAATTCTGCCTGTTTCAAAAGCATCGTCTGCTGTAACCGTAATAACTTCATCGTAAATATTTGTATTTAAAATACTTGGAATAAAACCAGCTCCTATACCCTGGATTTTATGCGGACCCGCTTTGCCTTGTGTGAGAACTGGAGAATCAATGGGCTCTACAGCGATGATTTGAATATTGGGGTTCTTTTCCTTTAAGAATTCGCCAACACCTGTTATGGTGCCACCCGTACCAATACCCGCTATAAAAATATCTACCTGACCATCGGTGTCTTCCCAGATTTCTACTGCTGTCGTTTCTTTATGCATTTTTGGATTTGCGGGATTCACAAACTGCCCTAGAATAATGCCATTCTCAACCTCTTTAGCCAGTTCATCTGCTCTTTCTATGGCACCCTTCATGCCTTTAGGACCTTCAGTTAATACCAATTCTGCGCCATATGCTTTTAAGAGATTTCTTCTTTCGATACTCATGGTTTCTGGCATCGTCAAAATAATACGATACCCACGTGCTGCTGCAACAGATGCGAGTCCGATGCCCGTGTTGCCACTTGTCGGCTCTATGATAACAGATCCTTCTTTTAGCAATCCTTTTTCTTCGGCATCACGGATCATCGCCCAAGCGATTCTATCCTTTACACTACCTGCTGGATTAAAAGATTCCAGTTTAGCAATTAATGGCATGTCCAATTTTTCAGATGCGCTGTATCTTTTTAATTTTAAAAGTGGTGTTTTGCCTATTAAATCTGTCAAATTCTCATATACTTTCATTTGATTCCTCCATTGTACGTTTATAATAATGATTATATATATCATATAGGATAAGTATGTAATGATTATACACGGCACACATTCATTTGTCAAATATAAGTTAAATCCCTTAAGTATGACTTGATTTAATTGCTTTATAACCTATAATAAAAGTATGTAATCAAACATCGAAACAGTAAGGAGTATTTTCATGAAAATATCAGCAAAAGGACGTTATGCTTTAGCAGCATGCATCATACTCGCTCAGAATTATGATACCAAAGGTCTCTTATCTGTCATTTCCATCTCAGAACAGTTAAACCTTTCGAAAATATATTTAGAGCAAGTCTTTTCACTTCTCAAACGCGCCAACATCGTGCAAGCCGTAAAAGGCGCTCAGGGTGGCTATCAATTAGCGATGAGACCAAAGGATATAACGGTTTGCGACATATTAATGAGCGTTGAAAATGCATTGTTTGAGAAGGCAGAGCAAACGTTAACAAGCGATCTACAAGAAATTGAAAAAGCACTTCAATCGTCAGTATTTTTACTTTTGGATCAACAAATCATGCAGACTTTAAGTCGTATTACACTGGAAGGATTGGTTCGAGATGTAGAAACACATAAAAATGAAGAAGCACTTATGTTTTTCATTTGAAGTAAATCTTTGAGAAATATATATGATTTCTCAATCAAACAGGAGGCACTATGAAACTCGATGTGAGGAAAACTTTTCTACTTGGTCTTGGTTTTTTTGCAGTAAGTTTGGTTTGGCCATTATATAACGTTTATGTGCCAATCTTTTTAAGAGACTTTTTTGACAGTCAGTTTCAAATCAATGCGGTTATGACGCTGGACAACGTCTTAGCAGTGAGTTTAATCCCATTTATTGCTTCTTTAAGCGACCGTACACATACGCGCTTTGGTAGAAGGATGCCATACCTCATGGTGGGAATTCCCTTAGCGGCTGCATCATTTGTATTTTTACCAAACTATAATGGATTTTTGATGTTTATGATCATTATAACCGTACTAAATTTCTCCATGGCGATTTTTAGAGCCCCCACTGTCGCGCTTATGCCTGACATAACCCCGGCACCTCTTAGAAGTCAAGCAAATGGCATCATCAATTTTATGGGTGGCCTCGCATCTGTTTTTGTTCTAATTGGTGGCTCAAGACTCTACAAACTCAATCCAAATTACCCCTTTATTTTCACATCTATTATGATGATTTTCGCTTTAGCGATGTTGATTAAGTTTATAAAAGAGCCCGTTATAGGTGAAGTCGCAGCCGAAAAGCGTATTAGCATAAGAAAATCTGTACAAAGTATTCTTCAAGATCAGGATCGATCCACTTTATATATTTTATTAGCAATCTTTTTCTGGTTCGTTGGTTACCAAGGTGTAGAAGCAACTTTCAGTAATTACTGTGTCCAATTCCTCGGCCTTGAAGTTTCGGATGCTTCTCTCATTTTAGGTTTCTTCGCACTGTCTTTTTTAGCATTTGCCATACCCGCAGGGTTTATCGGCACTAAAATCGGTAAAAAGAAAGCAATACTCATCGGCTTGGCAGGTGATACACTGGTTTTTATCGTGTTAGCATTAATTGGAACCGTACTGCCTTTTAATCAACTCTTTATGATGCTAATGATGTTTATCGGTGGTTTCTTCTGGGCGATGATTAATATTAATTCATACCCAATGGTCGTTGAACGAACCAGTGAAGAAAAAATAGGGACTTATACAGGACTGTATTATTTTGCTTCTTCATTAGCAGCCATAACGGGCCCCCTACTTTTAGGCCTCCTCGTCGATATGACAAGTTTTGTCGCTACTTTTATATTTACTGCATTTGCTTATTTCATCGCTTTCAATTTAATATTTAAAACAAAACCTGTTAAAGCATAAAGTAATGCCCCTTATGAGCAAGCCAGACGGCTAACCTTATAAGGGGCTTTTTATTAATCAATGGGTCCTACTTGATTTTCTCCTATGGGATCCACATGAATGACCAAATCGATGCCAAGTTCACGCATAACTTGTTTTTCTAGGCCATCTATAATTGCATGTGCTTTTACGATGTTGGTTTGATCAGAAAGTTCGGTATGAATGGAGGCAATGGATCTTCCTGGACCAT
>CAKMJV010000032.1 GCA_927417275.1 uncultured Clostridia bacterium | reverse complement strand
AACGAGATTAAGATGGTGGGAAGACCATCTTTTTTTCGTACAAAAATCCTCCTACAATGTCTATTCGACACTGATAGGAGGATTTCCTTTTTGATTATAAATATTTTTTTCTGAAACTATCTATTTCCCGACAGCCCCTTTTTTATTCTTTAGATTGAATGTATAATCCGCAGAGCACGATGACCAACCCCAGAATCATTTTAACGTTAAACAGTTGGAACAGCCAATAGTCTAGAAGTAAGCCCATAACCATTTGTCCTAAAAAAGGCAATATGGCCACATGTATGGCTTTAATGCGAATCGCGTAATGGTTCATCAGCAAAATAACCGAAAGCCCGAGTATCCCCCCCAAATAATAGTGTATGGGGACATGAGACAAACCTGAGATTGTGAGGGATTGATCATAGAGAAACCATGCCACTAAACCTGTGATAAACGCAGAAATATAGTGATAGTACGATACTTTTATAGTGCCAAGACTTTGCGTATTCGAACCATTAATAATCGGTACAATCGTAACCAAAACACCGATGGTAATGGCCATAATATAAATAAAAATAAGTGCGATAGACATAATAACCTCCTAAATAACCATAATGGTTAATCCAACAACCATTATGCCTACACCCAACCATTTTTTTAGCGTAGACTTGGTCATTTTCTTCCCAAGCAATCCCCATTCATCAATGATGAGTGAAGTCGTCACTTGACCCACTAAGGTAAATGCAATCATAAGTGTTATGCCAAGTTCTTTAACCACAATATTGTTTAAAATAATCGTAAGGGAACCTAATGCCCCAGGCACCAAATAATACCATTTGAACGGTGATTTAACGTTTTTATTTTTAAGGATCACCAACAGGAAACCGAAAAATATAACGCCAATACCATGATAAATCACATTGCTTAAATACGCATTTGTAGATTGACTCAAGAGTCCGTTAAAGGTAATCATAACGGACAATATAAGCCCTGTGAAGAATGCTAAAAACCTTGCCATATTAACCTCAATTCTCATTTCATTTTGTATGATTCAAGTATATAATTAAATGAGACAACTAAATATGACAGATGTCATGTTTTATATACGTTTATTTAAAGGAGTACACCATGCAACTTATAGCGTCAGGTGAGCGGCTGAAGGATCATATAACAAAAAATAAACTAGATACAATATTACCAATTGAAGTCATTAACGCATGCGAGCTTTGTGTGTATAAAAAAGATGAATCCGTTTTAACTGCAAATACTACGATGCACTACTATTATTTTTTTTGCACGGGTAAATTAAAGATTTTTCAATTTCATGAAAATGGACGTGCGTTTCTCATACAGTTTTACACGGCATTTGACGCATTAGGTGAAATAGAATTAATGACAGATATGGACGCAACTTGTTCGGTTACAGCCATTCAGGAATCGGAACTCATTCGTATTCCAATGGCCATTATGAAGCGCTATGCAACTGAATATCCAGAATTTTTGAGATATGTGATTAAAGCATTGTCCATGAAACTTTTGATCGCAGATAGTCATCATGCCTCTAATCTTCTTAATCCTGTATTGAATCGACTTGCTAGTTACTTAAAAGCACATAATAATGAGCAGCAAACTTTTGTGTTGTCGGAGAGTCTGCAAGAAATATCGGATTACATTGGAACCACCTATCGTCAACTCCATCGGGCATTTAGTCGCTTAGAAGAAGAAGGGATTATCGAAAGAGACAATAAGAAGATTTTAGTACGCAATCAAGAACAGTTAAGCAAATATGCTGGGAATATTTATCGCATATAAAAAAGCACACTGCATCAAATACAGCGTGCTTTTATTAGGCGCATTAAGGCTCTAAATTAATATAGACATCCGGTTTTAAAGGTGCACTAAAATCATATGCTGGATGTGAAAAGTTACCTGAAAAAGTTACGGATTGCACTTCTGGCATACTGGTGAAACTATAAAGCATACTTTTTATCATGAGATCAACATAAGCATCTGATAAAAGAAGGGTATTCGCAAAAGCATCGGATAAAGTTAATGTTAACGTATCGCCAACCAATGCGTACTCTAAAAGTTCTACATCTACTGGTAATGAGGGAATTAAGTCTTCATCTATTCCCGTTGGATTTTTTAGTAAAGCGATAATTTCCTCTATACGGGCATCAAAATTTTCTTCTGAGAGTGCGTAGGGATACAGTAACATATAATCGCTCTCATGGCTATAACCGAGATAAACTTCATTTAATCGATTATACGTATGCGTTGTCGATAAATCTACTCCTGCAAAGGTCCCTTGATTTCGATCATTTACGTAAAAGTTAACACCTTCTAGTGGTCCAAGGGTCATAAAGGACTTTGTGATGGCTTCGAATAGGGTAGAAATGTGTTGTTCAAATCCTAGTAAATTGGCTTCATATAAATAGATATTTGCGTTTTGACTCGCAATTCTAATATTGGGTGCGAAAGGCAGTGCAGGTTTTAGCGGTGTTAATCCAAGTGTGTCCACGGGACCATTTGTTAGGTGCGTATAAAGTGTACGCCAGCGGTTATCTGGGAGTGGCACAAACCGCGTAACTGGAATGGTTAATTTATAGTCCTGTGTTGGATAAAACAGCGTAAAGGCCATTTGATTATTTGAAGAAGTATTTGAAGTGGCCAAAAGTTGTTTTTCATAAGTCATATTGGTTGCATACCAATTATAATCATGAACCAATGAAGCCTCAACCAGTTGAATTTGATAGTATCCTTTAGAAAGTCCTTCTAATAGTTGAGATTTATTGATCACAAGATTTCTTTGATTAGGCGTTGGTTCAGAAATTTCAAAATTTAAATCGGATAGTTTGTATGTTTGAAAAGGATCCGTTTCACCTGGTTTTGAAATTTGAAGGGTGTAGGGTTCTAAAAAATCAGCTGGAAACTCAGCGTGTGTGTTCTCTATAGTAAAAGTGATGGATTCAGCGAGAATCGTATCCTCTATCGTCGAAAATTCTAAAGATAATTGTGTCACAGGTGTAACCACATCCAAAGGTTGATCGATTATTTGTTGGGATAAGTTAAGTGTCAGAATATCGGTACTGAGTGGAAATGCTGTTGCAAGTATGAAGATGATTAATACAAAGAGCAAATTAGGTAATATTTTATGCACGTTAGCGCCTCCTTTCGTAAGTCTATCATTTTTATTATATGCTATTTTTCCTTCTAATGCCATAATAATTAATAATCAAATAAATTGCATATTATATATTTTATAACTATCTGCTAGAATAAGATTAAGAAAATTGGAGAGAAAGAAGGTTATCATGAAAATAATTAGGTACATGTGTGTGCTAATAATTATAGGCATTTTGTTTCAACTTAGTTTTGCCGCTGTAGAAAATCCGCAAACACAAATAGAAACCAGTGAAAAATTGACGGGCATAACTGAAGAGGAAAAGGAAATCGTAGAAGCCCTGTTTGTACTATCGTCTGAAATCGAATGGCTAAATGAACAACTCAAAACCATAGCTCAGGAAGTAGATGCCGTTACCATTCAGATGGCTGAAAAAGAAGACAGTATTCGTGCTCAAAAAAAAGTTTATGATGGCCTTATTGAGACTTTGGGCGAATTGCTGCTGAATCAGCAAAAAGCAGGTGCAGCATCTCGACTTGACATTATTTTAAAATCAAGCAGTCTCAGTGATTTAATTAAACGAATGAATCTATTAAGAGATTTGTCTAAATACAGCAACACGCTCATACTTGAAACAGAAGCGGTGCAACTCGATTTAGAAACACAACAAGCTGCACTGGAAGTGTTGAAAGCGTCTCTTGAGCAGCAACAAGTCACATGGACGCATAAAGTTGAAGAAGCAAATGTTGCAAAATTAGAACTTGAAACCTATCTAGAATCTCTCGCAACGGAAAAAGCACACTATGAATCGTACTTAAAAACAGTTGAAGCACAGTGGAATCAGTTAAAACCACTATTTAGCGAAACCATAGCGATTTTCACTAAGATTATCGAAAAAGGTGACCTGCCACCTGAGATTGTAGAAGTAAATTTATCTTTGTTTAACACGCGCGGGACACTTAGAGAAGAAACTTTTAATGAAGCGCTGCGCGCTAGAAATGATTTGCCTGAACTTGAATTTAAATTTCTAGAGGATAGCGTGCAGATTAATTTTCCAAGTTTCAATGTGAAATTGGAAGGAACATTTGAATTGATTGATCCTCAGATATTTAAGTTTGTCGTAACGGGTGGTGATTTTTATAACTTACCGATGAGTGAGAGTGCGCTTGCAGATTTGTTTAGTCAAGGCGAGATGATTTTTGATCTTAAATCAATGTTGGGGAAAAACACCATTAAAAGCATTCAAATTAGAGAAACCTATATTGATTTGCAAATTACTATTAATCTATTTTAAGGAGATTTAAATGATACGAGCAGAAAAATGTCGTTTGATATACAATGAAGGGACTTGCGCATTAGAAACATTTGATTTAGAAATAAACCGTGGTGAAAATGTTTTAATCGTTGGACCAAGCGGTTCAGGTAAAACCAGCTTATTAAAACTGGTAATGGGTATGGCATATCCAACGGAAGGTAAATTTGCCGTTTTGGGGCAAAATATATCAAAGGATCAAAGCAAAGCGATCCGAAAACTACGCACTCAGATCGGTCCAATATTTCAGGATTTTAGACTGCTTAGCGGAAGAAGTGTATTGGATAATGTGGTATTGGGTATGCGATTTCTATCTTTTTCACAGTCTGAGATGAAAGTTAGTGCGACAGAAGCAATAGAACGCGTTGGGCTAGGCCATAAAATACATCATGATATCGATCGTTTATCCTGGGGCGAATGTCAACGTGTGGCGATAGCAAGAGCTATTTCTAGAAAGCCTAAATTAATCGTTGCGGATGAGCCAACTGGAAATTTAGACGAAGAAAATGCCATCAATGTTCTTAAGTTGCTCACCTCTTTATCCGATTCTGAAACGACGGTCTTAATCACTACCCATGCAACACACTTGGTTAAGCATGTAAATGCAACCAAAGTCTTAACGATGAATAACGGCATAGAAAGGTGCGTGGCGATGCATGAAGAACTTTAAAAACACCTTATATTATATAAGCGAAGTTAAGACGATCTTGAAGATTAACGGATTATCCACTCTGCTATCCTTGGCAAGCCTCGTGCTTATATTTTTCGTAACCCTTTTAACACTTACTGGGTGGTGGCTTAGTCATGAGGTTATTCAAGGTATAAAAAGTGAAGCAGAAGTGAGTGTCTATTTTAAGAAGGATTTAAACAGTTATGCTTTAGACGCCTTAAAAGAATCAATAGAAAAAATAGAAGGGGTTAATCTCGTTACTTTTGTAACTCAAGATGAAGCTTATGAAGCGATGGCATCAATTCTTGGCGAAGAAGCAAAGGTTTTGAACCACTTTAATGAAAATCCTTTTGAGGCCTATTTCGAAATAGGCATTACACTTGAGCATAGACAGAGCGTACTAGAAGCCATAAACAGTCTTCAAAATGTGGCGTCTATAAGAGACAATCGAGAAATTTTAGACACTTTAGAACGCATTTCGAGATTCATAATGATTATCGCTTTGGTATTAAGCATCGCAGTAGGCGTTACAACATTTATCATAACATCACATATCATCAGAGAAGGTGTCAACGCCCATCGTGATCAAATCAACACGTTACAGTTGCTTGGTGCACCGAATCGATTTATTAGAATGCCATTTCTTATGGAAGGCACATTGATTAGTGTGATGTCTGGTGTTTTTTCAGTGATGCTTTATTTCCTTTTTATTATGGCAATGCGGCCAATGGTATCGGGTGTTTTTCCATTCTGGCCTTTAATAAATATGCATGCAATCACTCAAACGATTGGTGCAGTTGTGATTTTTAGCAGCATGATACTAGGGGGCGTCGCAAGTGTTTTTGGATTAAACCAGATTTCAGAAATGTAAAAAAAAGAACTTTTTAAAATGACGCATAGTCGCTTTAAAAAGTTCCTTTAATTTATTTACGCAATGATATTTCTTCTAAAGTAATATTTTTATTCCGTTCTTCGACTTGACGGATTGACCATTCATTTTGGAAGATTAAGACGGGGTGATCGTCTGCATCATTTACCAACATCGTGTCCATGGTCATGGAGAATGTCTTTCGATCAAAGGTATCCGATTTGATCCATCTTACATAGCGATAGGGTAAGTTTTCTACGAGAACGTCTACACCATATTCGTTTTTTAAGCGGTATTCTAAAACCTCAAACTGTAGGACACCTACGACGCCTACGATGAGTTCCTCAACCCCGATGTTAGGTCTTTTGTAAACTTGGATACTGCCCTCTTCCGAAAGTTGAGTGATGCCTTTAAGGAACTGCTTGCGCTTTAGTGCATTTTTAGTGTAGACCTTTGCAAAGTGCTCAGGTGCAAAGACGGGGATGCCATCAAACTTTACGTTCGTATTGTCTTCGCATAAGGTATCGCCGATTTTGAAGATACCAGGGTCATGTAATCCTATGATATCGCCTGGATACGCCGTTTCTACAAACACGCGATCTTGGGCCATAAACTGTTGGGGTTGAGCCAATCTGATTTTCTTGTTCTCTTGTACGTGGTTTACCTGCATGCCCTTAGTAAACTTGCCTGAGCAAATTCTTAAAAATGCGATTCGATCTCTATGTGTTGGATTCATATTGGCTTGTATTTTAAATATAAAACCGGTAAAATTCTCCGACTTTGGATCGACCATGCCTTGGTCGCTATTTCGACCAGAAGGGGGTGGTGTTAACTCGAGGAAAGCCCTTAGGAAAGGCTCTACGCCAAAGTTAGTCAGTGCACTTCCGAAGAATAAAGGCGTTAATTCGCCAGACAATATTTTATCTAAATCAAACGAATCACCCGCGTGGTCAAGCAATTCTAAATCATCAACTAATTTTTGGTGAAGCACTGGACCTAATAATTCGATTATCTTTGGGTCCGTTAATTCACCAGATACCGTTTTAGCGATATTTTGGCCATGGTTGCTGTCGTTAAAGAGTTCTATTCGTTTATTATAGCGGTCATAAACGCCTTTGAAGTGTTTATCAGAACCTATGGGCCAGTTCATCGGATAGGAATGAATCCCCAAACTACTTTCTATGTCTTCAAGGAGTTCAAAGGGATCGCGCCCTTGTCGGTCCATTTTGTTGATAAATGTAAAGATGGGAATGCCACGCATTTTACAGACTTTAAAGAGTTTCTTAGTCTGACTCTCCACACCTTTTGAAGAATCCACAACCATCACGGCGCTGTCTGCGGCCATAAGTGTTCTATACGTATCCTCACTAAAATCTTGGTGACCAGGTGTATCTAAGATATTAACACAATGGTCATCATAATTAAATTGAAGTACGCTGGAAGTAACAGAGATGCCTCTTTGTTTTTCAATTTCCATCCAGTCTGAAACCGCATGCTTTTGTGATTTTCTAGATTTTACAGTGCCTGCTTCGCGAATTGCACCGCCGTAGAGCAGAAATTTTTCGGTTAAAGTCGTTTTACCTGCATCGGGATGCGAGATGATCGCAAAGGTTCGACGCTTGCTGACTGCTTGGGTAATTTCATTTTTTAATTCTGACATTTTTTCATCCTTTTTATATAAAGTAAATCATACGCATATTAACAACTTATAAATTTTACATCATATGTATAGGATTCGTCAAGTGATGTGAAGCAAACGAAATCACTGGAGTGCATAATGGGTTTGATGTATAATTGAAGCAATAAAGTATTTATGGGGGCAAAATGTCTGACGAAGAAAACAAACGCGCTTGGGAAAGCGAGCATTATAATGCCTGGTTGACTCGATTTGGTTCACCAGAACAATATGCGATAAAAATAATGGCTGAGCCTCATAAACTGTTGGGATCATTAATGCCGCTAATGGGAGAGGTCTCAGGCAAAAGTATTTTGAATTTAATGGGATCTAATGGGAATAAAGCCGTAGCACTAGCGCACTTAGGTGCGCAGGTTACCATTTTAGATTTGTCTGAGTCCAATCGGCAATATGCGCTGGATTTAGCCCATGCCAGCAATTTAGAAATAAACTATTTAGTAGGAGATGTTTTGACATTTCCACTTGAATCCACTTATGACATCGTCTTTGCTGAAATGGGTATTCTGCATTACTTTACCAGTTTGGCACCATTTTTTAATCGCATTAAAGAATGGCTTAAACCGGGCGGCAAGTGTTTGATTAGAGATTTTCATCCAGTGAGTACCAAATTAATCGTATCCAGAGGCTCTACAGCTAAGGTACGTAAACACAAAGTGGAAGGTGATTATTTTGATACACAACTGGTAGAAAAAATCGTTTCTTATGGAAAGTACGCAGAACATGAAGCGCCTATCAAAGTCTATTTGAGAAACTGGAATTTGGGAGAAATCATAACAGCAGCGGCTAAAGAAGGCTTATTTATTAGGTCACTCATAGAAGAGCCTAATTTATCCAGTGAGGTTTATGACCAGGGCATTCCAAAAACATTCATATTAGAAGCGCAGAGATTATAAATCTCTGCGCTTACTTTCTACGATGCTTCTTAATTGATTGCCCATGAGGACGATTTCTTTCATATAGCCCATAACTTCTTGAGAGATATCGAGTTGCATGTCTGTCTGAGCAGAAACCTCTTCTGAAGTGGCAGCATATTCTTCTATAAACGTTGCAATTTCATTGATATCAACATCGATTTTATAAAATAGTTTTGAAACAGATTGAACCATGTCATATTCGGTGGCTATTTGCTGTGAGACTTCATCAAAGCGTTCTTTCATGCGATCAAAACGGCTATTTAATGATTCCATGGTTTCATAACCGGATGCAACAGCGGCTTTTCCACTTTCCGATTGAATAAGCGCTTGGTCTGTTGACTGGCTTAAAAGTTGAGTGATTTCACGAATGCCATTTGCCATTTTGTTACTTTCTATAGAGAGTTTTCTGATTTCATCTGCAACCACTGCAAACCCTCTACCATGCTCACCTGCACGCGCCGCTTCTATGGAAGCGTTTAATGCCAGTAAATTCGTTTGTTCTGAAATACTCGTAATGCCTTCAAGATAAGTCGTAATATCCTTCATGCGCACAGAAAGTTCATTTACCGTATCATAACTGCTGTACATCGTATCTTTGATTTTATCGACTTGGAGGCGCATGCCATCGATGGCTTCTTCGCTATGATTCACTTCGCTGATTACCAATTTGAAATTCTCTTCTATTCGCGTCATGATTTCAGTGGTCTGGATCATCTCTTTACGTGAGGTCTCTGCAGCCTTACTAACCGTACTTACTTTTTCAGCAGAGGATTCCACACTGGAAGCCACTTCACGCATAGAATTCGCGATGCCTTCTGAACTTTGTACATTTTCAATCATACGCGCATCGCAAAGTGTTACTTGCTGGCTTAGTTGGTCTGTTGAAACGTTGATTTGCTTGAAAATCATATCTAAGTCTTCAAATGCAGCCAGAGAACGCTTGGATTCGAGCATGGTTTTGTCTAGTATTTCATTGCCCCATTTGGTTAAAAAGATAAGCACTAAAAAGGAACTCAAATACGCCCCCATTCTAGGAATAAACTCTCCGAGTGTCCCCATGTTTGCCCCTAATAGTGATTCCGGTGATACGATAAATAAACCGATAATCAGCGTAGATGCGATACCCCCATAGACCAGAAGTGTTCTCATGTTAAAAAACAGAGAAACCATGGCTAATCCGAGCATGTAGATGTTAAACATTCGGGCGACGCCGCCTTGTGTGATGGAAAGACCAAGTGCAGCAAGTGTCGGAATCATAACGAGTATAACACCTTTTACATATAAGTTTTTTAAGGGCAATGTATATAAAAGTGTAGAAATAATACCTGTGCCAACCGTTGCAATCATAGCACGTCTGCCGTATTCAGCACCGCCATTAACAAAAGCTGTAATCGTAAAAATAACGACGAAAATCCAAGAAACGATCAAATTAAATTTTACTGCGCGTTTTAAATCGTATTTTGGTGTCATAAGTAGGCCCTCCCAAGCGTTAACTTATTTTGATTATGATAATACAGATTGCTTTTCTAAAAGCATTTCCAAAACATCCATTTTATCAAGTATTTCATTTTCTAGTGCATCTTTTTCTTCAGTAAGTGCGGTTAATTTAACAAAATCGCTCGCGTATAAGGTTAGTTCATGCTCAATGACTTCGAGACGTTTGTGACTGGAATCAATTTCTAGGGGGAGTTCTTCAAGTGCTTTGAGTTCTTTAAAGGTCAATTTGTCTTTTTTTACTTTGGTACGTTCTACTTTGGGTGCCTGTGATTTCACCTCTGGTTTAGGCAGTTGATCCAAATAGTCGCTGTAGTTGATGGTGATCATTTTAATCGTTTCGTTTTCAAAAGCAAACAATTTATCACATATTCGATCGAGAAAATAGCGATCATGAGACACACAGAGTATCGCACCTTGAAAGTTGTCCAAATAGTTTTCGAATATCGTCAATGTATCTAAATCTAGGTTGTTCGTGGGTTCATCTAACAATAAAACATTTGGCGCTTCAATCAGGATACTTAAGAGTTGTAAGCGTCTACGTTCTCCACCGGATAGTTTCTGAATGGGTGTCCATTGCAGGTCGCTATCGAATAAAAAGGTCTCCATAAGTTCTGAAGCACTCATGCGATACCCATTTGGCGTGGTAACGTACTCAGCGATCTCCTTTATATACTCTATGGCCCGTTGTTCCATAGACGTGAAGCCATCGAAATCCTGTGTGAAATAGCCCATTTTAACCGTGGAACCCACATCAATCGTTCCAGACGTTGGCGATAATTTTCCAGAGATCAGATTAAGGAGTGTTGATTTTCCTACGCCGTTATCGCCGATGATTCCAATTCTGTCGGTTGGTGTGAAAAAATATTCAAAACCACTGAACAACGACTGTGTGCCATAACTTTTACTTAAGTCTTTAATTTCTATGACTTTATTACCGAGTCGTGTAAAGGCAACATCAATGGTGATTTCATCGTCTTTAAAAGCGTTCATTTCAGTGGTAAGTTGATTAAAGCGCTGAATCCTCGATTTGGCTTTTGTACCGCGCGCCTGAACACCAGCGCGCATCCAAGCCAATTCTCTTTTATACAGGTTCTGTCTTTTAGCCGCCATACTGCTTTCTAAGGAGAGTCGCTCAGCTTTTTTTTCCAAATAAGTGGCATAATTGCCTTGATAGGCATAGAGGTTGCCATTTGATAATTCTATGGTTTTGTTTACGATGCGATCCAGAAAATAGCGATCATGGGTAATCATAATTAAAGCACCACTTCTTTGCTTTAAATAGTTTTCAAGCCATAAAATGGTTTTGCTGTCTAGATGGTTTGTCGGCTCATCTAAAACCAGTAAGTCACAAGGTCTTACCAGTACTTCTGCCAAGGCAACGCGCTTTTTTTGTCCCCCGGACAGCGTAGCGATTTTTGCATCGTACTGGTCAATGCCCAACGCATTTAGTACGCTTTTTATTTGAAATTCTAAATCGTAGAGTTGCCCTGCAGCCATTTGATTGTTTAGTTTTTCAAAAGCGTGTTGCAATGTCACATTCTGTGGATCCATCTCTAGTTTTTTAGCGGCCTCTTCATAGGCTTTTATGGTCTGCATCGCTTCAGATTCACCGCTAAATATTTGCTCTAATACGGTTAAATCGGAGATGAAATCGTGTTCTTGCTCTAAGTAGTTGATGCGACAGTTCTTCATACGCATGATTTGACCCGTATCCGCAACTTCTCGATCCACAAGTATTTTTAATAAAGTGGACTTGCCCGTACCGTTAACACCGATTAAACCTATTTTGTCTTTTGAATCTATAGAAAAATCAATTTGATTGAGTAAAAGCGTGGTGCTATAGCGCTTAGTAATTTTTTCACAAGTTATTATATGCATTTTTATCACCTTTAAATTTATTTAAAAAAAGACTCTCTCTATTTTAGCATATTATGATAAACTGATATAGTAAAATCACAGTAAACATTTAGGGAGGGAATGACATGCAATCCATTTATGAAGCACACCGAGAACACCTTTCTCAATTTTTAAATGTCGGCGATTTAGCAGTTTTATTTTCTGGTAAAGCGCCAAAGAGCACCGCAGACGCACACTACGCTTTTTTACCGAATAAAAACTTCTTTTATTTTACGGGATGTACAGAAGAACACTTTATCGTAACGATGCTCATGACGGATAAAGGGCTTGAAACGACACTGTTTATAGAAAAACCCGACTACGATGTTGAAAAATGGGTGGGAAGAAAATTAACAAAAGCATCTGCCATTGAAAAGTCTGGCATTAAAGATGTTCAATACCTCGATCAATTTATTTCTTTTACAGGTAGACTCATAAATAATGGCAAAGTAGAGCGGGTCTTTTTAGATTTAGAGAAACTATCGTGGGATGAAATGGAAAGTGCAGCTTCTACGTTTGTTTCAGAATTTAGCAAGCGTTATCCATTTATTACTGTGAAATCATTACACTTTATCCTTTGTGAGTTAAGAGTTATCAAATCAGAAGAAGAGATCAAACAAATTGAAACCGCTATTGATTTAACAAATAAAGGACTAGACGCCATCTTAAAAATACTTAAACCTGGCGTAATAGAGTATCAATTAGAAGCGACATTTGCTTATCATATAAGAATGCATGGTGCTGAAAGATGTTCATTTGAGACCATCGCTGCGTCTGGATCTGATGGTGTGATCCTTCACTATGTGGAAAATAAAAAACCTGTACAAGCGGGTGATTTGGTGCTACTTGATTTAGGGGCACAGTATGGACAATACGCTGCAGACATCAGTAGAACCTATCCTGTTAGCGGTAAGTTCACAGAGCGACAAGCACAGATTTATAACATCGTTTTAAAAGCACAACAGGATGTGATCGACGCCATGAAACCGGGTATCCCTTTTGAAGAACTCAATAAAGTGTGTCAAAAATCACTGGCTGAGTCCTTAAAACAAATTGGCCTCATCAAAGAAGATTCTGAACTTACGAAATATTATTATCATGGCGTAAGTCATTATTTAGGGCTCGATGTGCACGACATTGGCAGCCGAAATGGGTTATTAAAACCGGGAATGGTTTTAACCGTTGAGCCAGGACTTTACATCGCCGAAGAAAATATAGGCATACGCATAGAAGACGATATTCTCATCACAGAAGATGGCAATGTGGTGTTGTCTAAACAGATTCCAAAATCAGTTGCGGACATCGAAGCGATGATGCAGCAGGCATAAGGCCACATAAATTAAAATTCAGAAAATTATATAAAATTGATTGACAGGACGATTATAAACGCATATAATCAATTCAATATTTAAAAACTGTGACGAGAAGAGTAAACTAAAACAGATGTTAAAGCGAGCCGATGGTGGTGTGAGATCGGTACTGAGTTTAAGTTGAAGAACATCTCTGAGTTTCTAACCGAAAGCTATGTGAGTAGGATTAGACGTATCTGGCACGTTATCGCCAGTAGATATCGACAGTCATGTCCGTATCGATGAGCTGGATCGTAAGATCAATTTGGGTGGTACCGCGGAAGAGTAGCTTTCGTCCCTGTTTTTATAACAGGGATGAGAGCTTTTTTAATGCGATCAATTCAGAAAGGGAAGGAGCAATCTTATGAAAACGCTAGAAAAAACAGGTATGAAACGCACCCAGATGTGCGGCAGTTTAAGACCAGAACATGTAAATCGAGAAGCGGTGTTAATGGGATGGGTTCAAACCAGACGAGACTTAGGTGGCGTAATTTTTATAGACTTAAGAGACCGTACGGGCATCGCACAAATCGTTTTTGATGCGGCACATCTTTCTAAATCAGATTTTGCGCTGGCTGAAAAACTTAAAAATGAATGTGTCATCGCAGTAAGTGGGTTAATAGAACTAAGAAGTGAAGACACCATCAATCCCCTCATTGCCACAGGTCAAGTGGATTTGCGTGCAAGTGCGTTAACACTTTATTCGGAAGCTAAAAATACGCCTTTTAAAATAGGCGAATCACATAATATCAAAGAGGAACTTCGGCTCACCTATCGTTATTTGGATATTCGATCGCCAGAGATGCTCAAACATCTTCAGTTGCGTCAAAAGGTGACACAAGCGGTGCGTAACCACCTCATAGAAAAAGAGTGTCTCGAAGTGGAAACGCCGATCCTCACAAAGAGCACACCAGAAGGCGCGCGTGACTTTCTCGTGCCAAGCCGCATGACCAAAGGCGCTTTTTATGCCCTGCCCCAATCGCCACAGATCTATAAACAACTGCTGATGGTGGGTGGTATTGACCGTTATTTCCAAATCGCAAAATGCTTCAGAGACGAAGATTTACGTGCAGACCGACAACTAGAGTTTACGCAAGTAGACATGGAATTTTCGTTCGTAGATGAAGAAGATGTCATCGAAATATTAGAAGGGCTGTTTGCAGATTTATTTGAAAAAACCATGGACCTTAAAATAAAGACACCTATGCGCCGTATGACCTATGAAGAAGCCATGGAATGCTACGGTTTTGATAAGCCCGATTTAAGATTTGATCTGCCAATGGTAGACCTCACAGCGCTGATGAAAACCAGCACCTTTACGGTATTCAAAAAAGTTGTGGATCAAGGCGGCGTGGTGAAAGCACTTGCTATTAAGGGCGGACAAGCATTTACGCGTACACAAATAGAGTATTTAACCGAACGCGCCATAGAACATGGTGGAAATGGCATGGCGTGGATCGCCATAGATGAAAATGGCACCATTCAATCGATTCTCACCAAGTATTTTACTGAATCGCAGATGCAAATGTTAATTGAGCAAGTAGGTGCGAAGCCAGGTGACTTAATCGTGTTTTGTGCAGAACCAGGTAAAAAGGCGAGAGAAGTGCTGGGACATTTAAGACTGGATATCGGCGATATGTTAGGGCTAAGGAAAAAAGATGATTTTGCATTTGTCATCATAACGGATTTTCCACTCTTTGAATACGATGAAAAAGCGAAAAGGTATGTGGCGATGCATCATCCATTTACCAGCCCCAAAGTGGCACACTTTGATGATTCCCCTGAAAAAATGATCGCGAAAGCATACGATGTGGTCTTAAATGGTGTGGAACTGGGCAGTGGAAGCATACGCATCCACGACAAAGTTATGCAGGCAAAAATGTTTGAAACACTTGGTTTTCCAGAAGAGGCCGTCAGAGAGCGCTTTGGCTTTATGCTCGATGCCTTTGAATATGGCGTACCACCTCATGGCGGATTTGCATTTGGTCTGGACCGTTTGGTCATGATGCTGGTAGGCGCGCAAACCATACGCGAAGTCATCGCATTTCCCAAAATGCGTGACGGTTCATGTGCGATGATGCAAGCGCCTTCAAATGTCGATGTACAGCAGCTTGAGGAATTGTCACTTTATCTATCCAGTGCACTTGAGCATGAACGCGTTAAAAGTACCATGGATTTAAGCGTCATTGAACATGTGGCAAATCTATCGCGGATCGCGCTAACCGAAGCCGAGAAGGTGAGTTTTGCAAAAGACTTAAATGAAGTCATCGCGTTCGCTGACCAGTTGGCAGATTTGGATTTAGAGGGGATCGAACCCTTGAACCATGTTATGGGACAAAGTAACTGTTTTAGGACGGATGAAGTAAAACCTTCTTTTGATGTGGATGCGCTACTTAAAAGTGCGCCAGAGCGAAAAGGCAACTTCTTATTTGTGCCAAAGACATTTGAATAGAGGTGATGAGATGAAAACGTTAATTTACGAAACCATAAAAAAGCAGCAGGCAATGCTTATGCAAAAAGAAATTTCAAGTGTGGCGTTAACGGAAGCCTACTTAACGCATATCCAAGAGACGGATTCTGAAATAGGTGCATATTTACACTTAGATGCTCCAAGTGCATTGCGGGCAGCACAAAAAATAGACGACCAAAGAATGCGTGGGGAATCACTGGGACCTTTAGCGGGGATTCCCATGGCGCTAAAAGATAATATTTGTACGCTGGACATGCCAACGACATGTGCATCTAAAATGCTCGATGGCTATCAACCGCCTTATGACGCAAAGGTGGTACAACTTCTCAAAGGTGCAAACGCCATTATTTTAGGCAAACTCAACATGGATGAATTTGCCATGGGTGCATCCACAGAAAATTCTTATTTTAAAAAGACGCGTAACCCGATCGCGCCAGATCGCGTGCCTGGGGGAAGTTCTGGTGGCTCTGCGGCTGCGGTTGCATCGCATCAAGCGGCATATACACTGGGGTCAGATACAGGTGGATCGGTTAGACAACCCGCAAGTTTTTGCGGTGTGGTGGGTTTAAAGCCTACTTATGGACGTATTTCCAGAAGTGGCTTGATCGCATTTGCCTCGTCACTGGATCAAATTGGACCATTGGCTAAAACGGTTGAGGATGTCACCGAAGTTTTTACGGCGATCTCAGGATATGATCCCATGGACAGTACCAGTTCAAAAGCTGAGGTGATGCGTGCCGCTGATTATTTAAGCGGCGATGTGTCAAAAATGAAAATTGCCTTGCCGAAATCCTTCTTTGGTGAAGGGATAGAAGCATCTGTTAAAGCAGCGGTACATCATGCTGCAAAAGTATTTGAGTCCCTGGGTGCAACCATTATCGAAGTGGATTTGCCAAACCTAGATGCGGCGCTTCCCGCATATTACCTACTTTCATCAGCAGAAGCGTCTTCAAACCTTGCGCGATTTGATGGGGTACAATACGGTTATCGCACAGACGCATTTGACAGCATCGAAACGCTCTATAAACAAACCCGTGGTGAAGGGTTTGGCAGAGAAGTAAAGCGCCGTATCTTATTAGGAACCTACGCCCTAAGTTCGGGGTACTATGACGCCTATTATCAGAAAGCACTTAAAGTTCGAACCCTGATTCAAAGCGCTTTCAATAAAATATTTGAGACCTGTGACTTTATACTCTCACCAGTGGCACCTACCACAGCATATACTTTTGGCGCGCATGATAAAAGCCCCGTTGAAATGTATTTAGGCGATGTGTACACGGTACCCGTTAACATCGCTGGACTACCTGGGTTGAGTGTAAACTGTGGGTACGATGAAAAAGGATTGCCCATCGGCATGCAGTTAATCGGACAAGCATTTGATGAAAAAACGATTTTATCCGCGGGTCATGCTTTTGAACAAACCAAACAGATATGGAGGGCCGTTTAAATGAAGACAAGTAAACAAGAAAAAAGCAGTAAAATGTCAGATTATGAAATGGTCTTAGGATTAGAAGTCCATGTGGAATTGGGCACCAAAAGCAAAATATTCTGTGGGTGTGCCACTTTAATCGGTGCGCCTCCCAACACGCAATGTTGTCCAGTCTGTATGGGACTTCCAGGCTCACTCCCTGTATTAAACGAAAAAGTGGTGGCGTTTGCAGCGCGTGCGGGACTGGCCTTACATGCTGAAATCACGCCGTTGGGTCGACAAGATCGCAAAAATTATTTTTATCCAGACCTCCCCAAAGCCTATCAAGTTTCTCAAAGTGAACTGCCCATCGCACTTGGCGGTTACCTGGTTATAGAGGGCGGCAAAAAAATCGGTATCACACGTCTGCATATTGAAGAAGATGCAGGAAAACTGATCCACGAAGGCGATGAAGGGACTTGCATCGACTATAACAGATGTGGTGTCCCTTTAATCGAAATCGTTTCTGAGCCGGATTTTAGATCAGCAGACGAAGTGAAAAGTTATCTTCAGAAACTACGTGCCACATTAATGTTTATAGAGGTTTCTGAATGTAAGATGAATGAAGGTGCATTTCGATGCGATGTGAACCTCTCTGTACGAAAAAAGGGCGACACCAAGCTGGGCACGCGGACTGAAATGAAAAACTTGAACTCGTTTGCCTTTATCGTAAAAGCCATCGAGCATGAGTTTAATAGACAAGTGGCAGTAATCGAAAGTGGCGAGGCCATCGTTCAAGAAACCCGGAGATGGGATGCATCCAAAGGCATGTCGTTTGCCATGCGTTCAAAAGAAGACGCGCATGATTATCGCTATTTTCCAGACCCAGATTTGATGCCCATCGCCATTAGCGCTTCTTTGACGGATGAAATGAGAAAGGCACTGCCCTTATTACCTGATGACTACATTCAGAAGTTCATTCAAAAATATGGCATAAAACCTGCTCTTGCCGAGCAACTTGTCACATCTAAAAGCATCGCTATGTATTATGAGGCGTGTGCGCAGTTGACTACGGCATATGAGAGTTTAGCGGGCATCATGGTAACAGAAGTGATGCGTCTTATGGGCGGCGAAGAGACCATTTTAGTAGCGGCTGAGGACTTAAGTGATTTGGTTGACTTGGTCGATGGTGGCAAAATAAATTTGAGTATCGCCAAACGCGTTCTAAATGAAATGTGGGATACGGGAAAGAAACCACTGAAGATTATCGAACACGAAGATTTGTGGCCAGTGGTGGATTTAGATGTTTTGACAGAAATCGGGGAATCCATCCTAAAAAAAATGCCCCAAATAAAAGCCGATTACCTAAGCGGTAAACATCAAGCATTGGGGGCATTTATGGGACAAATGATGCGGGCTACGGGTGGAAAAGCAGACCCTGTCCTTTCTGAGAAAGTGTTTTTAACTGTAATTACAGATAAAGACCATTGAGTTTAGCAATTGCATTTACAGCGGCAAAAATAAATGTTGCAGCGAGATTAGATGTGATGTTGTCGTTATCAAATCGCGGTGAAACTTCTGCGATATCAAATGAAACCACTTTACCGGTTCGAAAAAGCGCTTTAAAGTATTTAAGAATACGTTCTGGATGAAGCCCCAAAGGCTGTGTTGCACTTACGCCAGGCGCAAATGCGGAGGCAAATACATCCGAGCAAATGGTCAGATAGAGGTGTTCTTGTTTAGAGGCGTAAGCATCTAAGGTCTTAAGCGATTCGGTGAGATCGCCTTCGCCGATATCGCTTGCCATGAGATACTGAATCCCCATATTTTGTGCAGTCTTAAAGAGGTCAACGGTGTTGCCTCTTTTTTGTATGCCGATTGCGAAATATTGGTAGTCAAGATTACGTTTAGACAGATCGTCATAGATTTGTCTGAACATGGTACCGGAACTGCCATGCTCTTTATAGGGACGTATGTCAAAGTGCGCGTCAAAATTCACGATGCCAGGGTAAATCCCCGACTTATTAAGTCCTTTATAATGACCATAAGCCATTTCATGACCACCGCCGAGTAAAATCGGAAAAATACCCAGTCGAATTAAACGCGCAACCATTTCTGCGAGACATTCTTGACTTTTCTCGAGATCGCCGTCATTACAAGTGACATTGCCTGCATCGTAAATAATGAGCGCTTGAGTAAAACAGCAGGGAAGATTTCTCAGTTCATTTCTAATGCTAAGGGGGCCTTTGTAAGCGCCAGTTCTACCTAAATTTCTTTTGACACCTTCGTCACTGCAAAACCCTAAAAGGGCAACTGAAACCTTTGAAGGAGTTAAACTAATATCAGTTTGCGATAAATCCAGAGGCTTAATCCATTGATGCCATCTAAATGCATCATAATTTTGCTCATGATCGATACGTCCTTTCCAAAAAGTCATATCCGGTTTTTGGTACCTTTCTATTTTCATTTTAACCTCATTCGTAAGTAGTGTGGATCAGGTAAAATCCACTTCTATTATAATAGAAAGCATGCTATTTTTCGTCGATTATTTTCATGAACCCATATAAATTTTTTTATAAAGCATTTAAACTGTCTCTAGGGTATGATAAAATAAATCATTAGGGTCACAAAAGAATTCTTGAGGAGGCATACATGATTCAATTGGTTAAAAAGCTGGACATAAAATCTTTCGACGGTGTGATACGTTGTGTAAGTGAAGATATGTCGCATGAAAAAATCGGAAATTTAACACTTTCAACGTTAAAAGAAAAAGGCGTTTTTGAAGGGAAAGTCGGCGAAACCTATGCGATGACGACATCAGAGCATGGTAATTTTCAAGAGATTATTTTAGTTGGCATTGGCAATGAAGCGACATTCTCGACAAGCAAACTTAGAAAAGGACTTGGAGAAGCATATAAACAGTTAAAATCTAAAAAAGTTAAAGCGATAGGGGTTTATACCGAAGCCATTCTATCGGTATGTAGCATGGATAAAAAAATCGCACGTGTCTTAGGTGAAGTGTTTATTATGAGTGCATATGCTTTCGATGACTACAAAACGGATAAAAAACCTTCCACCATAGAGCGTATTGAGATAGAAGGTTCTGAGATGGATCAAGTGGCATTTGATGAAGGTAAAATATTGGGCGAAGCCAATGTATTTTCTAGACATTTAACCAATATGCCTGCAAATGTTATGACACCTGAGAAACTTTCATTGCTTGCAAAAGAACATTTGGATCAGACGGATATTGAAGTTGAAATCAAAGGGCTTAATGAAATTGAAGCGTTGGGCATGCACGCCTTTTTAGCCGTTGCAAAAGCTTCCACAAATACGCCTAAACTCATCGTTATGCGATATATGGGCAATCCAAGTTCTGACCAACGCATTGCGTATGTAGGCAAAGGACTTACGTATGATTCGGGTGGTTTATCGGTTAAACCGACAGCGTCTATGCTAAATATGAAAGATGACATGGGCGGAGCGAGTGCAGTAATCGCAGCCATGGGCGCCATCGGTAAGTTAAAACCTAAGGTAAATATTATAGCGATTGTCGCTGCTTGTGAAAACATGATTTCGGGCAATAGTTATAAACCTGGAGATATTATACAGTCTATGGGTGGTAAGAGTATCTTTATCGGCAACACAGATGCTGAAGGGCGATTAACACTCATCGATGCTGTAACCTATGCCATAGAAAAAGAAAATGCGACGTTTGTACTGGATATTGCCACTTTAACAGGCGCGGCGATTCATTGTTTAGGTTCTGAAGCTGCACCAGTGGTTTCGAACAATGATGACTTTTATGCTCATGTTGAAAAAGCATTTGAGAAAGCAGATGAAAGAATATGGAGGATGCCAATATTTGATGAATACAAGGCATTGGTTAAACACGAGCAAGCAGATTTAACCAATTCTGCAGGTTCACCTGGTACGATTACAGCAGGAATTTTTATTGGAGAGTTTGTAAAAGACGTCCCTTGGGTACATATTGATATAGCAGGGACAGCTTTTATAGAAAAAGCCGTAGGTGCCTTTTCAAAAGGTGGTACGGGTTCTGGCGCAAGAGCACTTGTTTACCTTGCTAAAAAAATGAGTAAATAGAGGGGTTTCTTATGATTAAACGCGATATCGAAGTATTTAAACAGGCAATTTTAAATGAAGTTGAAGGGTATGAGTTCTATAAAATGGCCGCATACAGTTCAACGGATGAAGAAGTAAAAAAGACTTTTTTACAATTAGCCAATGAAGAACTTAAACATATCGATTGGCTTAAAGATGCCTTTAAAAAATTAAGTGGTAACCCAACCGATCAATCGACTTTAGCGATGATTGAAAATCCACCGAGTCCACAAATATTCAAATGGGAGAATTTGCAATCCCAAAATGCAAGTTTAGCAGTTTCGGTATTTGGAATTGGCATAGAAATGGAACGTGCTTCTGTAAAATTCTATGAGAAAGCCATGGAAGAGACGCCTTTTGAAGCAGCTAAGCAGCTATTTGAAGTGCTCGCGAAGTGGGAAAAAGTACATTTGGAGCAATTTTCTGGCGCGTACGATGCTTTAATAAAAGACTGGTGGGGCGAGCAGGGTTTTGAACCGTTTTAATGGTCACTTTATCGACACCGCGCATGCATTTAATCGCCTTAGATTTAGAAAACTTATACCATTATGTGCATCATTACGGTCAGGTTCAAGAAAACTTAGGGGTCGTGCATCATCAAGATGCGCTTGATTGGGAAACCCAGTATGCGTTTCGAGAAGCACATTATCAAGCACTAAATGATCCAGAAAATATCTTATGGTACACCAGTTGGGAAATGGTACTACTTGAAGAAAACAGAATCATAGGCGGTATCTGCTTTAAGGGTCCTCCTGATGAAAAGGGTGAAGTTGAAGTGGGCTATGGCACAGATGAACCTTATTGGAACAAAGGACTGACCATCGAAGCGTTAACTGCTTTGTTTGAGTGGGCATTAAATGACCATCATTTAAAAGCCTTTATCGCATCTACAGAACTGGATAATATCGCCTCTCAAAACTTGTTGAAAAAACTTGGTTTTGAGCAGTATGAAGAAAATCGAGGTTTGATTTGGTGGCGTCTTAATGTAGAAAAGATAATTATGGACTAAGAGGTGACGAGAGAGATGATTTATTATCTCTCTCGTTTGTATTTGAAGCGTAGAGATAACAGAAGTAGACAGTATTCAAAATATTGATTAAAATAGAGTCAAAGGCAAACTGTAAGGATGGTTCGAGTGCATATAAAAGAAACCGATTTAAATGATCCCATAAAAGCCTGGCTAGAATTGCAAGGATGTCATGTGAATTCTGAAGTGATGGGCATCGATATGATGGGCATGTATGGGAGTGAATGCATCATCGCGATAGAACTTAAACTTAAACTAAATTTAGAAGTCATCAATCAAGCCGTTGAAAGGCAAAGCATTTCTGATTTGGTATATATAGCTGTATGCCATGATTTTAAAGCGGTTGAGACCAAGCGCTTCAAACGAACACTGCTTACACTAAAGCGACTAAATTTAGGTCTGCTCACAGTAAATTTTAGAGCGGAAACGCCCATTGTATACGAAATACTTAAGCCAGAGTCCTTTGATTTTGAAAAAAGCAAAAGAATGAAACTCAGTAGGCGATATAAAGTGATTGAAGAGTTTAATAAAAGAAAAAGTAATTTTAATAAAGCGGGTTCTACACGTCAAAAGATCATGACTGGATACAAAGAAATGTGCTTATTATGTGCTTATCATATTGCTCAGAACGGACCCTGTCGTGCAAAGGACTTTGAAGCCATTGAAATATCGAGTAAAAAGGTAAGTGCAATGTTTGCTTCTAACCATCTCAAATGGTTTGAGAAGGTTTCGCGTGGCATATACGGTCTTTCTGATGTTGGCAAGTTAGCGCTTACTGAGTATGAGGATGTATTATCATTTATATTAAAGGAGAAATCCACATGATCCTCGAAGACCTTAATCAAAATCACGTGAAAAAAATGCTGCTAATCGCATTTGTAGATGCGATTATATCAGGCTTTTTTTTAAAAATCTTTCCATTTGACTATACCATTAATCTTGCCGTTGCGATTTTGCCAATTTATTATTTTTT
Source organism: uncultured Clostridia bacterium (assembly GCA_927417275.1). Taxonomy (GTDB): domain Bacteria; phylum Bacillota; class Clostridia; order Peptostreptococcales; family Acidaminobacteraceae; genus Fusibacter_C. The sequence continues at coordinate 69,422 of CAKMJV010000032.1, read as the reverse complement.
TGATCGAAAATTGGTTCCAGTTTACACTTCGATTTTTATCGCTTTGGTGGGATTACTTTTTAGAACCTTAACGGGATATTATTACTATGGCGGTTTTGCAAATGCCTTTTGGGCGGATTTTAACTTTCTCTATTTTGATTTAACATATGGCTTGGTGTTTACTCTGATTTATTTTAGAAATGCGCATAAGACCTTATTTACATTTTTCTTAGCGGCGTTAATGGGTGATTTTTTAGGCAATGCAGCGGAGTTTATTTCTCGATTTGGAATAGAGCGTTATCTGTTTCCAACCATCATGCCGACATTATTAACGGTTGCCATAATACGCGGAACCATCGCGATCTTGCTGGTGAGTGCCATCAAATATTATCAGCAGTTTTTAAGAAAAGAAGAACATGAAGAACGATATCGCTTGCAAATAAATTTGCTTTCACATTTACGAAGTGAAATATATTTTTTGAAAAACAATACGGAGCATGTTGAATCCGTTATGGATGAAGCGTTCAGTCTATATCGAACCTATGATCGTTTAGATGCAGATGCGCGAAAAACAAAGGCACTGAACATCGCTAAAAATGTACATGAGATTAAAAAGAATTACTTTAGAGTGATGGAAGGCATAGATGAGGTTATTTATAAAGAGATGCCATTTGATCAACTGAGCTTGGCAGATTTAGCACAAATGTTAACGATCAGTACCTCACGTGAGTTACAAAAGGTCGATTCTAAAATCAGCTTTGAATGTCAAATTGCCAGCCAATCGCTTATCACAGAACACAGCATGTTGATGTCTGTGTTGCGGAACTTGGTAAACAATGCCATAGAATCAATCGAAGGTCAAGGATGTGTTTTACTAAAGCATACAGAAGACGCCACGCATCATTACTTTATAATAAGTGATACCGGTAAAGGCATACATGAAGATGCGATGGCGTTTATATTTAAGCCGGGATTTTCAACGAAATACGATGATGTTACTGGCAATGCCAATCGAGGCATAGGACTTACATTGGTAAAAGACATCGTTGAGAAATATTTTGATGGTGAAATTACCGTTTCATCTGAACTAGAAATTGGTACGGTTTTCCATGTGAGATTACCCATTATAAAGGTGTAAGAAAGGCGGCTTAGATGAAAATCTATATTGTTGATGATGATACGACGGTTATAAAAATGATTGAAGAAATCGTATTAGATAGTGGACTAGGCGAAATAGTAGGCACTTGCGATAACAGTCTAATCGCTTTAGATGAGGCTTGTTTGCTAAAGCCAGAAATTCTTATCGTGGATTTATTAATGCCTGAACTAGATGGTATTACTTTTGTTGAGCGTTTTAAACGAACGTGTCCTGAGAGTAAATGTATCATGATTTCACAGGTCTCATCTAAGAAAATTGTTGGGGATGCCTATGACAAGGGCATTACTTTTTTCATCAGCAAACCCGTTAATAAAAAAGAAATTCGTCAAGTGATTATTAATCTAACCGAGCAAATTACACTTGAAGCAAATTTAAAAAAAATCAGACAAGTATTGTCTATAGATGGTGCGACGATGTCGTTTTATGAACCGAATCTTCAAAGCAATGAACAAGATGTTGAGAAAAAGTTCAAAATGATTTTTTCGAGATTGGGTATTCTCGGTGAAGTTGGCTGCGAAGAAATCATTAAGTTATGTATGCATGTGATGCATGGAAAATCGGATCGATCGACTTTAAAACTTAAGGATTTAAGTCGAGATCTTTCAGAAAACCCGAAAGCCATGGAACAACGTGTCAGAAGAGCCATTAATAAAGGGCTAAGTAATATCGCAAATTTAGGAATAGAAGATTATTTAAATGAAACTTTTGTTAAATATGCAAATACACTCTTTGACTTTGATCAAGTGCGATTAGAAATGGAGTGCATTAGAGGTAAGAAAAGCACAGGGGGAAAAATCAATATTAAGAAATTTATGGATAATTTGATTTTAATTGTAGAGGATATGTAAAAATTAAAAGTTATTTCGTAATAATTTTGTATTATTATGAATTATTTTAATTTATTTTGAAGTCGTTAAATATAATTAACACTATGAAGATTAGGAAAACTAATCCATAAAAAGAAGGGGGAAATTAAAAATGGAAAAACAAAAAGTTTCACCATGGATTGCTCTTATTCCAGTTATATTTTTAATCAGCTCACTCTACTATGCGATACGTATAGCGGGTGCTGATCCACACATTCCTTTATTTACATCAGCAATTTTTGCAGCACTTATTGGTATGCTCGTATTAAAAATCAAATGGTCAACCATCGAAGAAGGTATCGTAGATACGATCAAGATGTCTATGGGTGCTATTATCATACTTATGATTATCGGTATGGTTATCGGTACTTGGATTCTTTCAGGTGTTGTACCTTCTATGATTTTCTATGGCCTTAAAATTTTATCGCCAAAGATTTTCTTGTTGGCAACGTTGTTAATGTGTTCAGTTGTTTCATTAGCGACAGGATCATCTTGGACAACTGCTGGTACAGTAGGTATCGCACTTATGGGTATCGGAAGTACATTAGGTATTCCTGCACCGATTATCGGTGGTGCGATTATCTCAGGCGCTTATTTTGGGGATAAAATGTCGCCTTTATCAGATACTACAAACTTAGCACCTGCTATGGCGGGCGCAAAATTATTTGATCATATTAAACATATGATTTATACGACTGGTCCTTCTTATATTATCGCTGCGATTTTGTTTACCATCATCGGACTTGGTTATACAAGTGAAGCATTAGATAATACACTTATCAATCAATTTAATGAAGGCTTACAAGGCGCATTTACCATTAGCCCATTATTGTTACTCGTTCCAGTTATCGTTATCGGTATCGTCGTAATGAAAGTACCTGCAATTCCTGGTTTATTTGGTGGTGCAATACTTGGTGGTCTCGTTGCTATGATGATGCAAGGCGCTTCTCTAGGTGACGTTATGGGTGCACTTCATTATGGTTATGAATCTGCAACAGGAATCGAAGTTGTAGATGAGTTATTATCTCGAGGCGGTCTTGACAGCATGATGTGGACCATTTCATTAATTTTATGTGCCATGACATTTGGTGGCGTTATGGAAAAAACAGGCATGCTTGAAGCATTGGCAAATGTAATTCTTGGATTTGCAAAATCTACAGGTTCATTGGTTGTAGCTACGATTTTAACAGCACTTGGCATGAATATTCTTGCTGGCGATCAATACCTTTCAATCGTAATACCAGGTAGAATGTTTAAAGATGCGTATGACAAAAGAGGGTTGGCACCTAAGAATCTATCACGTGTACTTGAAGATTCTGGTACACTCACTTCAGCGCTTATTCCGTGGAACACTTGTGGCGCATTTATGATCGCTACACTAGGTCTTGCACCATGGACTTACGTACCATACTGTTTCTTAAACTTGATTAATCCATTTGTATCTATTTTCTACGGATTCACTGGTATTACGATGGAAAAAGTAGAAGGTGCAGAATCATAAGATTTAATTAAGCAATCGGATTATCCAAAACCCCAAGCGTGATGCTTGGGGTTTTTTTAAAAGTATTTATAACCGCGACAAAACATGCTATGCTTAAATTATGAAATACTGTGAGGTTAATTATGAAAATTGAGCAAAATGTTTTAGAGGCATTGCAGGCATCACCGCTTTTTAATCAAATAAATCGAGAAGAAATACAATCGATGTTACATTGTTTAAATCCGCGTATACAAAAGTATAGAAAAGGTGTAACCGTCGCAAATTTTGGCGAAACTTTTTTTGGGATTGGCATCGTAGTTGAGGGAGAAATCGTTATTGCCAAAGAGAGCATCGCAGGCAATCGGACCATCATGACCGTGCTTAAAAAAGGGGAAATGTTTGGAGAAATGGTTAGTTTTTCGGACAAGAAAGTTTGGCCAGCTACCGTAACGGCTCAAAGTGATTGTGAGGTCATTTTCGTTTCTCCTGAAAAAGTGATTAGTCAATGTGAGAAAATGTGCCATTATCATCAAAAACTCATAGATAATATTCTTAAGATTATGTCTAAAAAAGCTTTAATGCTCAACCGTAAAGTTGAGTATCTTTCCATACGTAGTTTGCGTGGTAAACTATGCGCCTATTTGATTGAGCAGCATCGTCAACAAGGTCTGTCTATTTTCAGTTTGCCTTTAAATCGAGATGAACTTGCAGACTTCTTTAATGTTGCTCGTCCATCAATTTCTAGAGAACTTAGCAAAATGAAGGATGAAGGATTAATCGATTTTCACAAAGCTTCATTTAAGTTAATTGATATTGAGAAAATGAAAACGAGTATTTGATAAAATATTGACAAGACGCAATTGTATTGATAAACTATTAACGAATCATAAACGCGAGGTTTCTTTCGTTTGTGATAAGTACATGTCCACCTAACAATGAAGAATACTCTGAGTTGAAAGGCATGGTCGAATACGTTATAAATCCCTATGTGGGATTATTTCAATTTGCCATCAACCTTCTCAGAGAGAAGGTTTTTTTATTTGGAGGCTTTTATGGAAAAAAAGATTGGGGTTATCGGGGTAATCTTAGAATCGCCAGCAGAGACGCAAATGCGATTTAATGAAATCGTCTCGGAGTTTAGAAACATCGTTAAAGGTCGAACGGGAATTCCCTTTGATCAACATGGTATTTCTGTCGTCACGATTATCGTTATGGGAACAGTGGATGAAATTAATAGTCTTACGGGCAAACTTGGGCATTTAAAGCATGTATCAGTGAAGACCTCGATTTCAAAAAAGACAGTTGAGGCATAGTGGAGGGGTATATGGCACAGTATGGAGATTTAAATTATAAGGAAGCTTCTTTTATTGATCATGAACGCATTGAGCACATTTTAGAAATGACTAAAAATGTATCAGATGAAGCAATTGATGGCGTGATCGAGAAAGCAAAAAAACGCGAGGGGCTAGAGTTAGAAGACGTGGCTATTTTACTACAAGCACATTCAATCGAGCAAATCGACAAAATATACACCTTGGCATCAGAAATTAAACAATCCATTTATGGCAATCGTGTGGTACTGTTTGCCCCGTTATATGTGAGTAATTATTGTGTAAACAATTGCTTGTATTGTGGTTATAAACGCGATAACAAGTTTCATAGAAGAAAGCTAAATGAAGCAGAAATACGTGAAGAAGTGAGAATTCTTGAGCGGATGGGTCATAAACGACTTGCGCTGGAGGCGGGTGAAGACCCTGTAAATTGCGACATCGATTACATCATAGATACATTGCGCATTATTTACGATGAAGCATCGGAGAAAAGTAACATTCGTCGTGTCAATGTAAACATCGCCTCCACCACAGTAGAGAACTATAAGAAGTTACATGCTGCAAACATTGGCACCTATATTTTATTTCAAGAAACCTATCATAAACCCAACTATGAAATCATGCATCCCAAATCACTTAAAGGCGATTATGCCTATCACTTAACGGCGTTTGATCGCGCCATGCAAGCGGGGATAGACGATGTTGGTGCAGGTGTTTTATTTGGACTTGCAGACCATCGATTTGAAGTGCTTGCACTGATGCTTCACAATCGTCATTTAGAAGAAAACTACGGTGTGGGTTTCCATACGATCTCTGTGCCGAGACTTAAAAAAGCAGAAGGAATGGATTTAGAGGATTTTCCGCACATCATAGACGATGAGACATTTAAGAAAATCGTGGCGATACTGCGCATAGCCGTCCCCTTCACAGGGCTTATTTTATCCACCAGAGAGACACAAGAGATACGCAAGGAACTTCTTCATCATGGCGTATCCCAAATCAGTGCAGGGTCATGTACGGGCGTAGGTGGCTATAAAGAAAGTGAACATGGCAAAGAGGTTTCACAGTTTAAGGTTTCCGATGAAAGGTCGCCTATGGAGATTATTAAAGGACTCATAGAAGATGGTTTTATTCCAAGTTATTGTACCTCTTGTTACCGAATGGGCAGAACGGGTGATCGGTTTATGCAACTTGCTAAGTCTGGCCAAATAGGACATGTTTGTCAACCCAATGCGCTTATGACGCTGAAAGAGTATGCACTGGATTATGGCGATGCAGACCTAAATGCTCAAGTAGACATGTTTATATCAAATGAAATTGAAAAAATAAAGAATGAAGACACAAAGCAAGTTGTAGTGAAAGGATTGGCTGATTTGACTAGTGGCCAGAGAGACATCTTTTTATGATGAGAAAGGGGTTAATATGCATACAACACCCAATGCTAATCGCTTACACATAGGGATATATGGCAACCGAAATGCTGGAAAATCCTCATTATTCAATGCGATAATCGGTCAAGATATTGCTGTGGTATCTGAGATTGAAGGCACAACCACAGATCCCGTTTTTAAGGCCATGGAACTCATTCCGTTTGGACCTGTGGTGTGGATTGACACGGCTGGGCTAGATGACGAAGGTATTTTAGGTAACTTACGTGTGGAAAAAACCACGAAAATGCTTCAACGAACAAATTTTGCGTTATATGTACTGGATGGGGCAAGTCCAGATTTGGTAGGCTATACAAAAATGATGTCTGTTTTTAAACAATATAATATTCCACATTTTTTGGTGGTTAATAAAAAAGATTTACTTGCTGACAATAAGCGTTCAGATATTATTGATAAATATCCGGAAGCATTTTTTATAGAGACGCATGCTTTAGAGGACATTCATAATCTAACAGCTGTTTTAAATCGTCAATTATCGGTTTTAGAAGAAGATCCGCCACTGGTGGGTGATTTGCTACCCTATGGAAGTACAGTGGTTTTAGTGGTGCCCATCGATTCTGAGGCACCTAAAGGCCGGATTATACTACCACAAGTGCAGATCATCAGGGATTGTCTCGACCACGGTATCAAATGCCATGTGGTACGCGATACGGAGCTGGCTGAAACTTTAGCAGAACTCAATAAAGTGGATCTGGTGATTACCGACTCTCAAGCATTTGCTACGGTTAGTAAAATTGTTCCACTGGAAATCCCTTTAACGGGTTTTTCCATTTTATTCTCTCGACAGAAAGGCGATATAAAAGCTTTACTGCGTGGGGTCGAGGTATTTAAGTCATTAAATAAAGATTCGAAAGTCTTAATTTCTGAAAGTTGTACGCATAACCATTCACATGAAGACATCGGGCGCGTGAAAATTCCTAAATTGATTCATAAACACATCCATCCAGAGATACGAATCGATTTTTCTATGGGTCATGACTTTCCAGTTGATGTGACCGCGTATGATTTGGTAATCCACTGTGGTGCATGTATGGTGAATCGAAAGACGATGCTCTACCGTATTGATCACACAGAGAAAAGTGACGTTGCCATGACAAACTATGGGTTAACTTTGGCGTATTTTTCTGGTATTCTAGATAGGAGTATAGAAATCTTGAATGATCGGATGTGATTCTGTGAACCGTTATTATGCCTTGAGTACCTATTTCCAAAAAAAGTATGGAAAAAAATACATTAAACTGTCACTTGATGGTGGATTTTCGTGTCCAAATAGAGACGGTAAATTGAGTCATAAAGGATGCATTTTTTGTAGTGGTGAAGGTTCGGGTGATTTTAGCGGCATCGTGGAAAAAGGTCAGAAAGTCATATCAGATTCTTTACAAAATCAGGCTGAAAGTCAGAAGCAATTGCTAAAAACCAAATGGTCAAATGCGCATTTTATTGGGTATTTTCAAAATTATACGAACACTTATAAGCCACTGGAAGAACTTGGTCAAATATATGACGCGGCACTGGCAATTGAAGGCATAGAAGGAATCGCCATATCCACGCGTCCTGACTGTATTTTAGAAGCACATATAAAGTTGTTTAAATCAAAATCCGTTATGTGGGTGGAACTAGGACTTCAAACCATCCACGATGCACGTGCCAGTTGGTTAAGACGATATTATGATACAGATGATTTTCTTTTTGCCTATAATCGTTTAAAAGCGGCAGATATCCCAGTGGTTGTCCACTTGATTCTAGGTATTCCAGGTGAATCAAAAACAGATTTTTTAAAGACCATAGATTTTATGAATACCGTTAAGCCGTTTGGAATTAAACTACACATGCTCAATGTCTTAAAAGGAACAGATTTGGGTATACTGTATGAAGACAAACCTTTTGATTTATTAAGTGAAAGCGTCTATATTGACTGGGTATGTGATGCCCTTGAAATATTAGACCCTGAGATTGTAATCCATCGATTGACAGGTGATGGTCCAAAAGATCTATTGTTAGCACCAAGATGGGTGCTTAATAAGCGTTCGGTTTTAAATGGCATAAATAAATGCCTTGTAACCAGAAACAGTTATCAAGGCATGCGTTTTAATAAAGATCCTAAAACAGAGAAAGTTGATTAACAGAAGCGATAATACCGATTACGGCGACGATAACTGTTGCCAGAACAGAAGTGGTAACGACAGACATATGCAGTCTGTCTTTTTTTTGTGCCACATCTCTAAGATTAATAAGGATGCCGATGAAACTGATAAACATGACGATTAAAGATGCGACAAACGCTCCAAATAAGTACCGAGCATCCCAAAACTGAGGTCTATAAAAATCAAAGAAGTAATCTAAGACGTACATTTGTTTTGGTCTAGCAAATAATAGCATCACTATGGATATAAACAATAGAAAATAGTTTACCAAGCCTAAAATTTGAATTTTGTTGATGTTATTTGATGGTGGGATGCTGTCTGCACCCCCGCTGTTTTCAAAATAGGATTGAATTTTTTGACTAGAATTTGGATCTATATGAATCATTTCCGATTGTTTTGCATAGAGGTATTGAATCAGATACTTTGATTCTTGTTCGGACATGCCAAAAAATTGAATTCGATTGAGATACTTTCTTATTTCAGTTTGTGGCATGCTGTCTAAAATTCGACATTTTATATTAAATACTTTAAGCTCTGAGTATTCCGCAAACAAAGCATCTTTGGGTTTGATGTTCGCGTCAAAACGTATTTCGAATTGATCGCCAGTTTTGAACTGAACCGTCGTCAAACCGAGTATCCCTGTAGAACTAATATCTTTTGTTATCAATTCATATTGAGCATTTCTATAGCGAAACGAGTAGGTGTTATAGATGTTAACCCGAAATGCTTGACGGCGTTGAACTTTCACAGGTGGACTGGTCGTTTTGAGTGTTACCAATGACGTGTTATTTTCAAAGGTTTTGTGTAGTACTTTACAGCGCATGGTATAGATTTCCTTTGATGTTGCATCTGGAGAACTAAAAGTAACCATGACGGTTTCATTTGATAAAAAGTTATAAACTTTACCATGATAGACAGGTGCAAAGACTTTAAAAGTCCCTTCTACATATTCAGATTCTATAATCGTTTTTAGTATTAAATCGCTGGCTTTGTTCATTTCGTCACGAATCGAAACCGTTATTTCTACGGAGTGAGTAGGCAATAAATAATTAGATAACTCCATGAGAATACCTCCAAAAATATGTTTGATTATAAGAACAATTGGGTAACATAATAATATAACAAACCTATATGGTTTTTTATAGATGGATGGATGGGACGTCTTAAAGGACAGTGGTCCTAAACTTTAACAATGAGTAATTCCGAATGTTTAAAAATGGCACTCAACACACGAAACTTGATTTAATTAGGAGGAATGCTTATACGGAATGAATCCCTTACTAAAACTGAATATTTGAAACACCAACGTGCCATCATCCAGTGAATGGACTTTCAGAAATTGTGAGAGTCCATTTTATATGTCGCAAACAATTTAATCGGAGATTAATTGGATAAATTGTTCCGTCATTCGTGCCGTTAGGCCCCAGATCGTCATACCCTTATAGACATAAAATAAAACGGGATAATGAGACGCTTTAAAATTATAATCTTTTCCATTGGGTATGCTTTCAAAAGGAAAATCATCGGACAAGTTAAATGTAGATTTTAACAGGTGCTTTTCAGGTGGATGGTCTAAGAAATGTTGTATGGGCACTGTAAATATGGCATCGACTTCGTCTTTGGAAAATTCGATTTTTTCAAAAGGGACTTTGATGATGCCCACGTAACAGTGTATAATCATATCAAAACTTGTCATAATAGAATCCACTTGACCGATGAGTTCGATGTCGGCGATGGTGAGATTTAATTCTTCACAAGTTTCACGAATCGCAGCATCACACGAATGTTCAAAATCTTCTATCGCACCGCCAGGAAAACATATTTCACCTGGTTGTGTGAGTAGTGTCAAAGCACGCTTTTCGTAGAGTAAATGCCATGACCCTTCTCGTTTTATAAGTGGAATCAAAACAGAGGATTCTCTACGAACGCCTTTGGTGTTTGGTTTATGATTTTTGATAATATCGATAAAGCCATCGAACATAAACTACCTCATTTAATTCTTAATATTCATTCATTACAAAAACTTGTCTTATTAAACGCTTAAAAGGGTTTAATTGCGGACAAAATTGGTTTATAATACAGTTCATGAGTATGTTTATATCATACTATATATATGTGAAAATTACAAAATCAAATAGGTTATAGAAAGGATGCCTTATGATTTACTTATTTATTTTAATCGCAAAAATTGTGGAAGTGTCCATGGCTACGATTCGTATGGTCTTAATCACTAAAGGGGAAAGAAAAATTGGTGCGTTTATCGCTTTTTTTGAAGTCTCTTTATGGGTCATTCTCGTAAGTACTGTACTTGATAATATTATGGATAACCCTCTAAAAATTGTTGCATATGCACTCGGCTTTGCAATTGGTAGTTATTTGGGGAGTTGGATAGAGGAAAAAATTGGAATAGGGCTTTCTGAAATGCAAATCATTCTAAAAGAAGAAGATGGTACAGCTGTGGTTGAAGCACTTCGAGAGAGCGGATATGCTGTAACAACCATGAAGGGCGAAGGGCGTAAACATCCACGTACGATCTTGTTGATGTATGTGCCTCGTAATAAAATTAAGAATTGTGCAAACTTAGCACGTAGTGTGCGAGCAGATGCTGTTATTACCGTTTCGGATAAAAAAGCCATATATGGCGGATATGGCATGCTACGTAAATAGTAAATGTGAGGGAATAAATGAACGCAACATATAAAACCAAAGCCATAGAAGTAGCAGGAAAGAAAATAGGTGGTGAATCACGACCTGTTATTATTGCAGGTCCATGTGCCGTTGAAAGTTATGAGCAAATTATTGAAATCGCGAAAACTGCTAAAGCATTGGGTGTAGATTTTTTGCGTGGCGGTATTTTCAAACCGAGAACCAGTCCCCATGATTTTCAAGGGTTGGGGATAGAAGGGTTAAAACTACTTATAGAAGCTAAACGACAGACGGGTCTAGGGATCGTCACCGAACTCATGGATGTTACACATTTAGAAGCGTTTGTCGAGCATGTAGACATCATACAAATCGGTTCACGCAATATGTATAACTACTCTTTATTAAAAGCATTGGGCCAGACAGATAAACCCATTTTGCTAAAAAGGGGATTTAGTGCGACGATTAAAGAATGGATTATGGCTGCAGAGCATATCGCAGTCGGCGGCAATCAGAACATCATATTTTGTGAACGCGGCATTAGGACTTTTGATGATTATACGCGAAACACATTGGATTTGACAGCGGTACCTATCATTCAAAAGGAAACAGGTTATCCAGTAATTGTAGATCCCAGTCATGGAACGGGCATACGCGAACTTGTTCCGACGATGTCACTGGCAGCGGTTGCATCAGGTGCAAATGGTCTCCTGATCGAGGCGCACATCGACCCAGATACTTCAGTCTCAGATAAGTTTCAAACCATTGATATGGCAAACCTTGAGCGTATAATAGAACAGACAAATAAATGGAATAATTTATAAAAAGCACTTTAAAAAGGCCCCTGTCACATGTTGACAGGGGCCATTTCACTGAGCGTGTTTCTTTTTTAGTTACCCAAACCTGTGCCATTTGAAAAGAATTTGAGGTAATCGTTATTTTTATCGATATACATAATCGTGTCTGCATCGATGGTTTCTTCGTAAGAGCGAAGGGTTCTCCAAAATTCGTAGAAATCTGGATCTTTGCTAAAACCTTCTGCATATATTTCAAGTGCGGTTGCATCTGCTTCACCTATGATGGTTTCAGATTCTTCGATGGCACTTGATTTAATTTGCGCGACATTTCGATCGGTATCTGCCACTGTATTTTGATAGATTTCAAGGCCTTCTGAACGAATTTGTTGCGCGATGGCTTCACGTTCAGCAACCATTTTCTTGTAGGTAGACTCGATGTTTGATGGCGGCAAAATCGTTCTGTAAACATTAATATCTTTTAGTCGAATGCCCTGAGAGGCGAGGTTCATGTTAAGCTCTACCATGGCTTCTTGAAGTACATCATTAAGTGCATCTTTGTTATATAAAAAATTATTGCTGCTTAAACGGTTGATTCGATCGATGACCACGGCATACGTAATTTCGTCTATTTTTTGATTTGCTCCAGAAAGCGTTCCAAGCGAACTTCTAAAAATACCTGGGTGTGTAATTTGCCACTGAGCAAACATATCAATTTGATACTTAATTTTATCTTGTGTATTAATTTGTGCTGTACTAGAAATATAAGTGATTAACTTGCTGGTATCTTTTTCTACGGTCGTAATAAAAGGTACTTTAAATTTAAGTCCTTTTGTGGTGTCGATAATGACGTCTTTATATCTTGGGTCTAAATCATTTTGAAGCTTTGCATAGTCTGTGTTTGAACCTACGATGATACGCTTAATTTCACCAAGTTCACGAACGGTTGCCACTTCATCTTCTCTGACCACATAAAAACTACTGGATAAGAGGACGATGATTGCTATTAATACGATCAATCCAAAGATGGCTTTTCCGCCAACTTTAGCTTGTGACTTGGCTTGCTTGAATCGCTCTTCAAACCGCTCCTGTGCATCTTGTTTTGGTTCGCCTTGATTGATATTCATATTAGTTACCTCCATTCGTGTCAAGTGGCAAGAATTTCAACACGCTATCGCTGTCAAGATCGAGAATATATTTGTTCTTAACAGTAGAAAGTACTTTTTCCATGGTCTCGATGTAAAGCCGTGTTTTGGTAATATCTTGAGACACTCTGTATTTTTCGTAAACTTGATTAAAGTTTTCTACATCGCCTTTCGCTTGTGCAATTTTCTCTGCTTTATAAGATTCAGCTTGCTGAATCATTTGGTAAGCCTCAGCACGGGCTTTTGGGAGCATTTCATTTGAATATTTATCCGCTTGACTTTTATAAGAGTCTTTTTCATTGCTTGCGATATTCACATCATCATAAGCAAATTGAACATCTCCTGGTAATAAAACATCCGTAAGTTTAACATCGTTCAAAGTTATACCGACATTATAACTGCTAAGTTTTCTAGCGAGGTCTGGCTTAATTTCATTTGCGATGCTGTCCTTGTTAACCAGTGCATCATCTAAGAGTTGATTTTGAATGTTACTTCTTAGGACGCTTTCAAACGCCAATCGAATGGTGCCTTCTTGATTGTCTACGTTGTAGTGGTATGCTGCTGGATCTGTTATTTTGTACTGGATTACCGCGCCAATATTAATTAAGTACGATCCGCGTGTTAAAACGATCGCTTCACTTTCTACATCAATGTATGATGGCACTTGACTGGGTGTTGGTTCACCTGCTGGTCGATAGCCGTATTGTAAAGAGTAGATTGTGTTGGTGTTGTAGATAATCACGTTGTCAATAAATGGAATTTTAAAATGTAAACCTGCCTCTTTGTTTACACTGTTGAGTTTTCCAAATCTTTCAATTACCGCTTCCTCAGCATTGTCAAGCATATAGTAACTGCTGAAAATCACAGCCGCTAATATGAGAACAATGGGAATGAGTATAAAAAATTTACCAAATTTCATAAATGCCTCCTAATTAGATTAAATAAAAACTTATACTCTTATCATAGAGCTTTGTTGGGGAAATATCAATTAACAAATCATTAAAAAGGGGGTAGAATAGAGAGTAAGACATTAAAAAACTATTATTTTTTTTGAAATGGGGCGTATTTAGATGATATTTGAACGTATTAAACAATTAAACGAGCGATTAAAAGCACATCAAATTTCAGCGTTTGCTGGACAAACCGCTTATTTTTTTGTTTTATCCTTTTTTCCATTGATGATTTTTATCGTATCTATTGTTTCGAAATTAGATATAAACTATGAGTTTGCAGTGCACTATATTCAAAATGTTGTGCCTGAAAACATTCATAAAATGATTTTTTCTTTTATAGGTGAAACGGTACATGTGGAGGGCAATACATTGTTATCCGTTTCCGGCATAGCGATGCTATATTCTTCATCCCGCGCAGTGAGTGCACTTCAACGTGCGATTAATACTTCTTATGGTGTAGAAGAAACACGGAATTTTATTAATCTCAAGTTGATGGGTATGTTTTATACACTTATGTTTACCATCATGATCGTACTTTCTGTTACCATCCCAACGTTGGTAAGTTCGCTAATTGATTTATTCACTCAGACATTTGGTATCGGTTTCGATACCAAATGGATCGATGTATTAGAACTCATTAGAAATATAGTGCTACTGACCACTTTTGTGGTGGTAATTACATCAATCTATGCATTTTTACCAAATAAAAAAATGCGCCTTTCAGATATATATCCAGGCGCACTCTTTGCTGTCGTGGGTTCAATATTAGGTAATTTCGTTTTCACAAAACTCGTTATTGGTTTAACGGATTACTCCATACTCTATGGATCACTATCGGCGATGATTGCCTTTATGATTTGGGTTTATTTTTTAGGATTAGTCATAATCGTAGGTGCTGAAATCAATGCCATGCATTTTGAAAAGCAAAAAAACTAAGTTCTAAAGTCTATTATTTGCCCTTCTAATTTAGTGGATTGTGAAATGCCAATTATTTTATAATAAATTTTTGAGAGTGTATCGATTAGTCCATCGGGTGATTTAAACAAGAATTGAAAATCTTCTGGGGTGTTACAGAGATGGTTAAAAAAAGCGTATTTATTGACGACAAGACGTTGTTTTTTTAGTTGTATGCCTATTTTTTCAAGCGGGTTCTCGTAGTCGTGGAGGATGCTTTCTATGAGAAAGGTAAAATGTGTTCCGTACTCAGCGTCGCAAGACTTGGCATCATCCATTAATGTGTTAATGGCTAACGTTAAACTCTCAGCACCTAACAAGACTTCTTCTTCATGTGTTTTATAGTAGTGTTTTAATGCCTCTTTATCGGTGGTTAACCGTATAAATGAGGCTTTTAAATTGTGCGAATTAGAATAAAAAGCATCTAATATATACCTTTCATTGCCAGAGCGGTGCTCAGGATTATTATGTACTTCACCTTTACCGTAAACATGTGCAACAAATGAACGGCTTCCAACATGTTTAACATTACTAGAAGATACGTTTTTATAATTATTTACTATAGGGATTTTAGTGATGTTTGACATTAGGCACCTCCGACTTGTACGTCTTATGAGTATTATCGTCAAAAGTCTGATAAATGTTGAGTTTGAATTGTATTCGCTTCATGGGTATGGGATAATAAAGAAGAGAATAAGGTCGAGGTGAATTATGGGGGAATTAACGTATCAAATATATTCTGAAATTGAAAGAGAATTATTAAATCGAAATTTTCTTAAACGCGTTGGATTGCCGAGAAAAATATTAGCGGAATATCTTAAAAGTGAGCGTTTTAAAGAACAGGTACGCGTACATGTTCAACATAAGAAGTTTCACTGTAAAGATGTCTATGATTTGTTGTGTCCTATTTTTGACAAAATGAATATGGAAGGCACGGAAAATGAAAGATTAAATTATTTTTATTATTACTGTTTAAGTTTTTCATTTCCAGATGCAGTACCTTTTGCATTGGATGTCAAACAGAATCGCTTGGCGGAGATCTATCTCATTTTGATGCGTATTTTTTCTAATCTACAAAGGAAAATTGACGATGAAACCTGGCAAAGTCATTATCCGATAGAACTGTTAACAGAAACAGAAATTCATGCACTAGAAGACCCGACGGAATATCGTTTATTTAAGCAAGCTTACTTGGATGACTATGTATATGAAATGATGAAACTCAATCAAGAAGTAATAGGCTTTACGACCCTTGATCACATTTGTGGTGTACACCATTTAGCGATGAAAACGGCTAGACAGTTAAAGGCTGCTGGATTTCCTATAGATCTTGGACGTGTTTCTGGAGCGGCGATAGGACATGATGTGGGCAAATTTGGTTGTAAACCAAATGAGATGAACCGCGTTGCGTATTACCATTACTTTTATACGGGTGAATGGTTTGAAAAAAGACAGATTGTTTACATTCGAAATGTTGCAATCAATCATTCAACATGGGACCTTGAAATCGAAGCGTTGCCGATAGAATCTTTGATATTAATATACAGTGATTTTAGGGTCAAAGCAGAGCGTGTTAATAATAAATCGACGATGATGTTCTATACGCTAAAAGACTCATTTGATGTAATTCTCAATAAGTTGGATAATTTAGATGAAGCAAAAGAGACCCGTTACAGAAAAGTGTATGAGAAATTACATGACTTTGAACGTTTTTTGTTCGACCTCAAAATCGATACAGAACCTCATGTTCAGTTTGAAAGTCGCAATTTGTCAGATGTTAACAAACGTAGAAAATACTTTACTCTAATGCAAGGCGATGAAATAACTGAAAATGTAATATTTTCTTCAATCCAGCATAATATTGAATTGCTATATAGATTGCGAGATGAAGCGTCACTAAATAGATTGTTAGAACCCGTTAGAAACAGTGGTGACCTAACACAACTGCGGGGATATATAGGTATTCTCGAAGAATACTATACCTATTTGACACAAAAGCAAAAGCAAATTATGCTTAATTTCCTTTATGAAAAGCTGATTCTTTCTGAAGAGGATATTAGAAAGCAGTGTGCAGAACTCATCGGAACCATTATTGCTTCCTATGATGAAGAAATTAGAAAAGAAATACCTCCAAGTGCATCTATTTCCTCACAGACTACGGACACCTTGTCTATGTTTAGACTCTATATAGAGCGTTTTTTGTTTCCAGAGAGTAAAGTGATCGAACGACATAAAAAATACATCAGCTACAGCATGCGTGATATGATTGAGGGATATTTTAAACATTTGAAAGGTAAGGACAAGCGACTTAAAAGTTTTGAATGTGTGGTTTCATTTTTCCAGACGTATAGTCAGCATGAAACAGTACGTTTTTATCTAATAAAGGCAGCCCGTGTTTTACCCTTTTCAGAGTTTGATGGTGTGCAACGCTATACCGTTTTGAACTTTGTTACACAATTGCTTTCAGACCCAGATTATAAAATCAGATTAAGAGCCTATAATTTGATATATAGTATCCTTCCTCATGCCAATCGAACTTTGATTGAACAAACGGGTATTTACGATGTCTTGGATAATTATAAAGTTTCATTAAATGATCCAGCAGAGAATTATGCGCGGCTCAAACTGGCAGAACAACTTAAGTTAGATCATGATGTGATAGAAAGCCTCAAAGGAATCTGCTTAGATGATTTGCAGTATACGAGCAATATTTTCTTAAGCAACTTAAAATCTGCTACACTCGACGTTGCAAAGCGTTTCCAAATCGAACTCTTAATGAGAAACACCTTGCTTTACGATTATGAAAATTGCTTTTATATGGCCATGCACTTATGTAATCTATTAAAAGTGAGTGCTTTAGAGTCGGTTAGAAATACGGCTGGGCACATGTTGTTGCTTATCGTTTCTCATCTTAATTACGAGCAAAAAAACGACATTGCCGTGGAACTTATAAGGGCACTTGAGATGGAAAGTTATGAGTTCACAAAGTACATTCCACCTTATTTAGGAAAAATCATACTACAAGTTAAACCGAAAGAACTGGATGAAATTATTGAAAGTTTCGAAAGAAAAATGAGTACCAACAACAAGAAGTTGATAACTTTAATCGAAAAAACAGTGGGGTATGCCATCTCTCAATATTCTGATTACCGCTACGCCTTTAAAGAAGAAGTACATTCGCATAATCATCGCGTCCTCAGATTGTTTGGTGTGCTTTTTAATGGCTTTGTTCATGGGTCAAGTTATGTGAATCAAACGGCATTTTCAGTCATTGCAAAAGATGTACTTTCAAATGAAGTCTTAAACCTTAAAAAACGGGCATTTTTATATAAGTTAACCATCAAGAAAGTCATGTCACTCATGATTAACACGGATGAAGGGGAAGACCTAATATTCTATAACAACACGGCATGTTTAAAAAATATCTATGGCTTTATTGCTGCACATAAACATGAAATTGGTGAAATACATCTGTTACCAAATCGTAGAATTGCTTTTTTTCCAGGTGCTTTTGATCCTTTTACACTGAGTCATAAGCAAATAGCAAACGATATTAAGAATCGCGGATTTGAAGTGCTGCTTTATGTAGATGAGTTTTCGTGGTCTAAACGGACGCAGCCGAACTTGATTCGAAGAAACATCATAAAGAAATCCATTGCAAATGAAATAGACATTTATCAGTTTCCTAGAGATGTCTCTATTAATATTGCAAATGATCGGGATTTAAACTATTTAATGAATATGTTTCCAGAGTCAGAAGTTTACATCGTCGTAGGAAGCGATGTGGTTTTAAATGCTTCTGCGTATAAGCAAGAAGGAAAAGGGGTAATCTGCAAAATCCCGCATATCATCTATGAACGTGCTGAAGCGCATGACCACGCTGAAACCTATGACCTTTTAAATGAAAAGATGAAGCATTTACATCCCAACACACTTAAATTTACTTTGCCAAAAGACTATGAAACCATTAGTTCTACTTTGATTCGGGATTATATTGACGACAAACGTGATATTTCTTCATTAATTGAGCCTTTGGCACAGAATTATATATACGAAAAAGGGTTGTATCAACGTGAACCGATGTATAAGCAGTTAATGACGACAAAATCACTGTTTATGGAAATCGTGGAATCACCTACAGAAAAACATTTAGAAGAAATGAGCCGACTCTTAGAGATGGATTTATCTGAGTTAAGGTTAAAAATCCAAAGACTTTCGCCGTTACAAAGTTTTAAAATATACGTATTAAGAAGTTTAGAACATCAAGGTGAAATGATCGCATTTTCTATCTCACACTGGCTAAGGGCAAGTGATATCCACAGAGAATTTGTAGATGAACAGATTATTAAATATGTTAGAACACAATCGATTGGTCGTATAATTGTCGTGGATACGGTGGTGAAAAAGCGAGGTACGGATGTCAGAAACGTAGAACAGATTATGATGACAGAAACATTGGCACACGCGCTTTCTCGTGATTACACCTATTGTGTTTATAAGGAGAACATAGCCAATTATCTTGGAAAAGAAGTATCTAGTATATTAGAGATCCAAGGATTTTTAAATATTTCTTCCGTAAAAACGGGTGAAAATGTCTATGTGGTTAATATGTCTGCACCATGTACGCTGAATTTGGATATACATTCTATGTTTAAAGAACCCTATCGATTCACACCAGAAGTGGTAAATGCGATGCTGAATTCAAGAGTGCGCTTACAAAAGGCAATTGCAGAGGTATATCCTGGAAATCTCGTACTCAATTTTGATCGTGCGATGATTTATGAAAATCTCATAAAAAAAGTTTGTGAAGAAAACAATATGCCGTCAGTTCCCATTGTTCCAAAGACAGTGGGAAATGCTATGTGCGTGCCATTTGGTGCCGTATTTAAGCGATGGCTCTTGCCAAATACCGTGACTAAAACTTTACATGCAGAAAAATATTTTTCGCCAGATTTATTGTCTCATCAAATTAAGGAGTATCCTTTTTATTTGGATATTGAAAATCAAATCAAAATGCTCAAGTCGTTTGATCGCCCTGTTATTTTAGTGGATGATTTGTTAAACAAAGGGTATCGCGTGAAAGCATTGCAACCGTATTTTGAAAAATATAATGTTAAAATTCAAAAATTCATCGTAGGGATTATGTCTGGAAATGGAAAAGAAATAGCAGAATCTATGGATATCAAGGTAGATTCAGCGTACTTTATTCCAAAAATAAAAGTTTGGTTTTACGAAAGCAAATTATACCCATTTATCGATGGAGATGCAGTTTGGCGCGGTTCTATACCAGACAGCAACTTAATTAATTCTGTAAATCTAATACTGCCTTATTCACCCATGAGTTATGTGGTAGATGCTTCGAAAGAAGCCATTTATAATCTTTCAGAAACGGCACTCATTAATGCCATAGAGATTATGACTGCATTAGAGTCTACGTATGAAAAACTCAACGATCGTTTATTAACGATAGATCGATTGGGGGAAGTATCAAGTACACCGAGGTATCCCGATAAAGGAAACCATATTTTTTATTCTGACAATGTAAGACCTTCTGAGTATATTAAACAAGATTTGGAACAAATAAGAAAACTAAAATCTTTTTACACGGGGTAGAGCGAATGAATAAATATGTTATTAATGGATGGACGATTATGAGCCGATCCGTGTTACCATTCAAAACAACTGATGCTATAGAACTGTCAAAGCGGACCGTTTATCTTTTCGATGCGCCACTAGATGCCACTAAAATGATTCAGTATATACCGTTGTCTTTTTTGAAGGCCGATGGCGTTGAACACTTAGAGATGTTTTTACGTGAAGTGGATGATGAACAAATGATTTTATCTGTGAACCAAGCGCTGTTTTTTCATAAACATCCTCACGCTTCTTATGAAACCCTCATAGAATATTTAGAACAAATGCAAGACCAAACAAATCACAAAAAAAATGTGACGCTTTTAGGTCTAGGAGATGTGGGCAGTATGCTTACTATCGGTTTAAAACTAATGGGTGAAACATGTATTTCTTCTATAGGTATATACGATCTAAGTGAGCAGCAAAAGAAGCGTTGGGAAATGGAACTGAACCAAATCACAGCGAATCCAGATATAAAAATCAAATGCATCGATAAAGAAGCGTTGTTTGATGGTGATGTGTTTATTTTCTGTGCTTCAAAAGCCATCCCCAAAGTAGGTACAGAAAGTCAAGTGAATGGAGAGCCGGTAGACGTTCGAATGATTCAATTTGAAGAGAACTCTAAAATCATATCGTTATATGCTAAAATGGCGAGAGAGCAAAATTTCAAAGGCATTTTTGCAGTGGTTTCAGACCCCGTTGATTTACTCTGCAAAACGGTGTATACGGCGTCTAATCAGTTAGATGGCGTTTATGATTATAAAGGCTTGTTGCCAGAACAAGTCGTAGGGTTTGGCCTTGGTGTAATGGATGGTAGGGCAAAGTATTATAGTGAACAGTTGGGTCTTACCTATATGTCAACAGGCCGTGCATTTGGGCCACATGGTAAGGATCTGGTTGTTTCAGATGATGTTCAATCAACTCTAGATGAAAAGGCACTTATACTAACGCATAAAGTAATCACTGCAAACTTAGAGATGCGTGCGTTGGGTTATAAGCCATTTATAGCACCCGCATTGTCATCAGGCGCACTTGCCATCGTTCATATGCTTAATGGTGAATGGCATTATAGTGCACAATATCTGAACGGCGTTTATTGGGGAGCTAGAAATAGAAATGCCCAAATGTGTGTTCAATATGAATATCTTAAACTGTCTGAAAATTTGAAAGTGCGCTTGAGAACATCTTATAAGAAATTGGAGGAAACATGGGAAACCTTGACCTCATAAGTTTTGTACAAACAGAAAAAGGACTTGTTGCGCGTTGTAAGGAGACACTAGAAACATTTAAGGCGATAGAAGATTCTAAAACTTTGTTTGTAATCGAACTCGATGCAATTGGAGAAAATGCCGCTGCAAATGCTTTTCTACGCGATGAAATGGAACGCCATAAAAATAATGGACAGTCCTATTTTATTAATCGAGTTGCGGCCTTGATCATATTGTCAGATTCTGAAGACTATACGAAAACGTATGCAAGAAAATTTATATTTCTATCTAATATGATGGGCTGTGAATGGATAGGACATCCTGTAATTGAATGGATTCGTGATGGGATAAATTTTAAAACGTGGTCAAAGACCATGACGGGTTCGTACGAGGAAATCGCAAGCATTCAAATCGATAAATTGATAAAGCGGTTGGTTGAATACGCGCACCTAAAAAAAGATCAGTTTAACATTTTGGTGTTGCACGCAGGACATAAAAACATTTCAAATACACTTATGTACTGGGATTTCATAAGAGACAAATTGACAAATCGATATAATGAAAAACTAGTGATTCAAGAGTTACATGTTGAGGAAGGGCAAATTACCGATTGTTATGGATGTAGTTTTGAAACGTGTACGTACTACGCCTTAGAAAAAAGTTGTTTTTATGGTGGATTTGTGGTGGAATCACTCTATCCGCGCATCGAAAGTGCAGATGCAGTTGTTTGGATTTGTCCCAATTATAACGACGCAGTATCGGCTAAACTCATGGCTGTAATTAATCGTCTAACAGCGTTATATCGTAGCATGAGTTTTCAAGATAAGTATATACTAAGCGTGATTGTATCCGGTAATTCAGGTAACGATACGGTTGCAGGTCAACTGGTGGGCGCATTAAATATCAACAAAGGGTTTCGGTTACCGCCTTTTTTTGCAGCGATGGCCATAGCAAATGATCCAGGAGAAATTATTTCGGTAGAGGATCTCTCGGAACGCGTTGAAGTTTACGTCAACCGATTGTGCGAAAATCTAAACAAAAATGCGACGTTTTTTTAATAAAAGGCTTTTCATTTCGTTATTTTGTGGTATAATATTATTAACAAACCAGTTCTTAATTTGAAATAAGATGTTGGAATATCAACCTTTGTTTAAGTATGTAAAAAGGAGTGAGACCACCAAAAAGTCTATTTGGAATTAAAAATGTTTTAAAAGTTAAGGTTAAAGGAAACGAAATTATGTAAACTGTTTTAACTGAACCTCGTTAGAAGTCACAAGAACTTCAAGTTTAAAATTATACGTTCAGCGTTAAAACGGATAATGGACACCACCTGAAAGTTTTATGAACTGGTTGTTAATATAAGAAGATGGTTACAAAAACATCGCGAAAGGGTGAGTCCACCAAAAGTGAAAGAAATTACAACTGAAGAGAACGAATAAAATGCCTCTCTAGAAATGAATTAGAGAGGCATTTTATGTGTAAAAAGATTACACTGCTTTTCGTTACGAATCGCTGTGAGCATATTTTTTCTTCCGTGGGGAGCAGATTTATACAAATCTTTGACAAGTTGATTCATGGTTTCGCGTTTGGTTTTTCGATCCATGGGGCATGGACTTTTTAAGATCGGAATTTTATGCATACGGCCATATCCAACAATCTCAGATTCTGATAAATCTAAAAAAGGACGAATAACATCGATGTTGGTTCGATCCATGTGCGATTTGTATTCTAAAGTATTTAATTTTCCTGTATACATAAAATTTAGCATAAAAGTAGATAACACATCATCAGCGTGATGACCAAGTGCAAGTACATTTAGTCCTTTTTCGATCATGGCGTGACCAAGCGCACCGCGGCGCATATGTGCACATAATGCACAAGGATTTTTCTCTTCTCGAATCTTAAAAACGATTTCAGCGATATCTGTATCTATTATAGAATAGGGAATGTCTAAATGTCGGCAAAATTGCTCTGCTGCATTCAAATCAAAATTATTAAATCCCATATTTATAGTGATCGCTTCTAAGTGATAGGGTACTGGGCTGAAAGTCTGAAATTTTTTTAAGGCATGAAGCATGGCCATACTGTCCTTGCCACCAGACAAGCCTACTGCCATGCGGTCTCCTGGTTTTATTAATGCATGTTCCTGAACAGTTTTTCTAAGTTGACTTAATACAGAGGACATTTTAAAGAAATCCCTTCTTTTAGACCTTATTGTGATTTATTAAATTCATAAACATAAGTGTAAGGTTCCAACCAAGTTTCATTTTTATCCATAACTTTTAAAACGATGGTATAAGTGCCACTTGTATCAAAAAGTGGAAATAAGTTTTCATCTTCAAAAGTTGAGATTAATGTATCGCCATAATATATTTCCCATGCATAGGCTTCAATTTTCTTTTTACCATCAGAAGTATTCATAAATGCAACTCGGTTATCATGAAGTTGCTCAATTTCGAACTGTGCTTTAATCGGTTCACTGAGATTCATGAAGAACTGAGCACCAAAATATAGGATAACCAAAGTTATTAAACCGAAAAAGAGTATCAGTATGGGTTTAGAAGAAATCGAGCGCGCGCCATTTAGGTCTTCTAAGTCAAACAAATCGGACATATCTTCATCCAGTAAATCTTCATCATCAAAGGATCTAGATTTAGTGGATTTAGGTAAAGATTCAGGCAGTTTATCTTCGCTTTTGCTGGTTTCATGGGAAATAGTCGGAATCAAAACATCAGAGTCAAAGTGCTCTATGGGCTCATTTATTGGTTCATGTAGCACTTCGTCGACAACCTCGTCGATGGCTTCATCGATAATTTCATCGACAACTTCATCGACAACTTCATCTTCAACGACTTCGTTAACCACATTGACAAGTTCAGTCTTAACATCATCAGGTCTTGGTGCTTCCTGGCGCAGCAATGCGGCCAATTCACTTTGAAGATCTTCGTGCGGTATATCCGTCTTTTGTTTTTCAACTCTTTCAGGAGGCGTAGACTTGACAACTTCATTAAATTGAACAGGAGGACCAAAGTCAAGGTCGTTTAATATGATGTTATACTCTATATCAATTTTATCGAGTGCTTCAGGCTTTTCATAAATAAAAACATCTTTAAAACTATTTTTCACATCTTTTAGTGTGTGATAAGGGTGTTTACAGCGTAATAAATTATCTATAAACTGGTTGTGATAATCTGTTGCATCATGTAAGATTTGGTCTAATACAAAACCGAGTTGCTTAAGTACATCAAGAGGTGTATAAGCAGATTGTAGGGTATAGTCTATAAGTTCTCTAAAGCAAATCCCTTCATTTGAGATGAGCAACTGCTCTTCATCTAAAAGTTGAATTTTTATTGCATCTGGAAAAACATCGTATATTTCAATTTTTTTTAAATAAGTATAAGCAAGTTCAACACGGGCTTCATAGGTGAGATCTGCAGTTCGCATTAACTTCTTCAACGATTTTCCCGAAACAGTCTTTAATGCGATGTGGATACTGCCTTCATCTTCTATTAATCCCAAAAAATTGTGTAAGTGATCTGGAAGCATATGTTTTGTAGCACGTGCAATCTCTTCCGGATTAAATACCGTTATTAAAAAAACCGGTATTTGATCTATTTCATATATCGCTTTAGAAAAACATTGAAATTCATCTTCATAAAGGAGTTTCCAGGATTTAAATTGCTTTAAGTTCATTTGAACCTCCGTTTTATTAACGTTCTTTAACTTATTTTATCACAACTTCACAACATGACAATATAATTCCGAAAAAGTCCTGAGATTATCAACATATTGTAGATGTTTGAATAAAACATTATTAATTCTACAATATACTGGTTTGATTGTCTACCATGTACTATAATTATAAGAAGAAACCATGTATACAATAGAAGGAGGAAAAACTGTTGAAACTACTTCATATATCAGATATTCATTTAAATACAGGATTTTCAAGTAAAAGTGAAAAGGTGAGAGCAACATTGAAATCCGCATTGCTAGATGCTTTAGAGGACGCATTTACATATGTTGTTGAAAATGATGTTGAAGGGATTATTATCGCCGGTGATTTTTTTGATCACGATCAGATTTCATTTGCCATGGAGCAATTTGTGTTAAATTGCTTTCAAAAAATACTTGATCATAAAAAGCATATCTTTTATGTAACTGGCAATCATGATCCGATGAAAACAAATATATTTTTAAGTGCTTTTACTGAAAATGCTTATTTTCATATGTTTGAAAATGATGTGGTTCAACATATAAAACTCATCTCAACTGAAGGTCTACCTTATCATGTTGTCGCATGCGGGCATAAATCAAAAAATGAAAAAAGAAATCTCATAAAGACTTACCCACTTAAAGAGGGAGATGAAATTTGGATTGGTATTGGTCATGCAAGTGTGCCTTCTGCAATTAGTATCAGTGAGAAAGAAAGTTATATGGCAGCACCATTAGCAGATATTGAGCGCTTAAAGTATAATTATTTTGCTTTGGGCCATATTCATATTAGACAACAGTTGTCAAATGGCATCGCGTATTCAGGTAATATTCAGGGACTAAATATAAAAGAAACGGGTGAAAAAGGTGGGTACTTAATTCATTTATCACCAAATGCAACTGAGATTACTGAAGTGAATTTTCAGCATGTAAGATGGGAACAAGTTGAAGTGAACGTATCAAACGATGTAAAAACCTTAACAGATCTGCAAGGACAGATCGTATCTAAAATTACAGAGCGTTGTAATACGATTCCTTTAGCGGCAAAGCAGCTTATATTTAGAGTGCATTTAATTGGAAAATCAAGTATCGCTCATGCGCTAAAGCAAACAGAAAACTTATCTTTTTTAGGACAATCGATTAAAGAGAAGATGGGGCTTTTAGATGTAGAAATAAAAACACAACAGTTAACCAATATCTTTGACGTTGAGCGCTTTAAGAGTGAGCAAACATTGCTCGCCTATATCCTCAAAATGATAGATGATGATAATTTTGATGATAGTCTCATGAAAAGACTTTTAGAATTACCAGTTTTCAACAAGAAGTGTTCAGAAATAGACGTTATAAATCATGTGACTCAAAAGAAAGAAAAACTACTTGAAGAACTCATAGAACGGATGGTGAATGAAATTGATGAAAATTAATAAGTTAACATATAAAGCTTATGGAAAATTAGAAAATTTTGAAATGGATCTTCATCCTGAAATAACCGTCGTATTTGGTAACAATGAGGCTGGTAAATCCACAATATTTAATAGCATCAGTACCTTGTTTTATGGTTTTAGACCTGCAAGTAGAGAAAAACACCCCTATTCACATTGGTATAGAAATGAAATTAATTATTCTGGGATTATTCAAAATGATACGGAACTTTTTTTGGTTGAAAGACGTCTTATGAGTATGCCCAAATTATCGATTATGGCACTTGCTTCAAATTCAACACGTAATTTGAGAAATGAATCATTATCATTTCTGCCAAATGTTTCAGAAAACTTATATGATGCCGTATTTCATTTGACTGCGGATGACCTAAATAGAGCGGATAAAGACTCATGGGATCAAATCCAAGAAAAATTAATATTTAATTACGGAACCAGCTATTTAAATAAGACATCAGAGGTGATGAGGCAGTTAGAACAGGATATTAACGCCTTATGGAGAAAAGATAAAAAAGGCAACCCTGAGATGAATCAGTTAACAAGTGAATTGGTTCATTTGATGCATGAAAAGAGCACGCTTGAAGAACAAAACAATCAATTAAAACTTCAAACGGTACTTTTAGAGCAAATAAATGACGAACTGGTTATATGCCAAGCGAATCGCCACAAGACGATAGAAAAATTACACGATTATCGAGCGAAACTGCCCAAAAAAGAGCTTAAAGAAAAAGTTTTGACACTCATGGATGGATTGTATAAAGCCCGTGCATTTGAAGATCTAGATCCTAAATCGATTGAACGTTGGAATCAATTATCGGAATCAATTGAAGGGTTACAAAATAAAATGCATCAGACAGAGTCAGAATTGCTTAAGTTAAAGGGTACACTTAATCCCCTGGATGAAGCCTGTGAAAATCTCATTCTATTTAAACCCAGTGCACGTAAATTAGAGCAAACGCTTACCTCTTTATTATCTAAAGAACAAGAAGCCCACATAAATGCGCAAGAACGCATTGAACGAGAGGACAAAATCGAAAGTGCCTTTAAATATTTGTTTGGTGACCAAATCGTTTTTTCTAAGGAAGTTCGGACACAATTAAAACAGATTAATGTGATGAATCTTATGTCATTGGTGCAATCCTTCATGGAAGGCAAAAAAAATAACGAATCCATTGACCAACAAATGGCTTTAAAAAATCAAAACGCTAAAGTGAAGGCACTTGGATTTGTTTTGTTGGGCATTATTGCTGCAGCAATCGGAATCTTTATTAAGCCTGTTGGCATATTGACGTTTATTGGATTCGGTTTTGTTGGTTATGGATTAGCGGGATATAAACCTTCTAAGGATGTCGTAGCATCTAAGGTAAATCTGACGGCCTTAGGAAAAAAAATTCAATCGATTATGGCACCATTAAATTTGCCATCCTATGTTTATCAAGATATTAGTTTACGGTTTTTTACAAAATTAGAAGCATTGGTTATGGACCTTTTAGAATCCGATCGCTTGTGGATGAAACACGAAAATTTACTTAATACCATTATAGAGATGCAGCAAGAAATGACGGACGTTTTAACCCGTCATCATATTGACATTTCAAGTGATGTTGTTTTAAGTTTTCAATTTGCTTTGTCACAAATAGAAAAGTGTGAAACGCAAAAAAATGAGGAAGAGCAAAAACGTTTGAAAATTGAGAACGTTACACATGCCCTTGATATTGAAAAAGAAGTGTTACAGTCAAAATTAAATGAGAGGTTCCAGCTTCAACTGGCATTTGAACAGTTCGGTGACGGATATTTTGATCTTGGCTTTGAAAAATTCAAATCAAATCTAGAAGTATTAAAAAAAGTAAGCATTTTTAATGATGAAATAGAGCGCATGCCCTATTCCGATGAAACGTTGGCGTGTGTAAGTCAAGAATCAATCGATGCTCTTGAACAAACGCGGACGCAGTTGGAAGATGATGAAAAGCAGCTACTGCTTCGCCGATCGGATTTAATGAATGAGATTTCTAGATTAAGAGAAAACCGTTCTATTGAAGAAGTAACAAGTGAGATTTTATCCACAAAAGAGTCTTTGGAGGAATTAGAAGATAAACGCGATACACTGATGATACTATTGGAGATGATTAAGTATGGCGATGAACGTTTTAGACTAGAAAATCAACCGGACATTATCAATCATGTAAGTGCCTATATGCGACAGATGACAGATGGAAAATACGCAGATGTCATGATTTCTGAATCTTTTGAACTCCAGTTTTTAGTTGATGGAGAATTACTGCCGCTTTCGAAAGCATTTAGTAAAGGAACCATACAACAACTGTTTTTTGCCTACCGACTTGCAGTCATAGATGCATTAGATCCAGACAGAGCCTTGCCACTGGTTTTAGATGAGGTGTTTGTAAATTGGGATGCCATTCGACTTAAAAAAACATTAGACTTACTCAGTGAGATCGCAAACCGTAGACAGATAATTTTCTTTACTTGTCACATGGAATTGGCTGAAAAATTTAAAGAACTCTCAAATGCAAAAATCTTAGAGGTGAGCGCATGAATAATAAAAAAATCTTAGAAGAACTCGCATTTGAAAAGAGTAAAAGAGACATATTGAAAGCGAATCAAAGTGCTAGTGACTTAAAAAAGAAGAACAGTGATGTCGTAGAAAATCAAGACCTGACTCTAGGCGGACAACGTAAATATGCTTGGGAGTATGAGTTGGAGTTTTATCGAAAAATGCGTTCAAAAGAGCGTTTCTATTTTGTAGGCGCAATTTGTGGCATTTTAGCGCTGGTTTTAACGTTGGGTTTACACCATAGAGAAATCCTTGAAATTCTAATGAAATTTTAATCAATTACTCAATAAATTCTAGAACAAAAAGCGTTATGATAATAAGGATTATGATAAGGAGAAAGGAGGTCGTAAGTAAGTGATAGAAAACAGTGATGTCTCAGATGCTGTACAAGCTGTACAGGATGTAAAAGAGGTTAAAGATGTCGTTATTTCAGTCAACGATCTGCGAAAGGTTTATAGAATTGGCACAGAGAAAGTCGTTGCACTTAATAAAATTAATCTAAGCATCTACAGAGGTGAAATATGTTGCATTTTAGGCACCTCGGGTTCTGGAAAATCGACGCTCTTAAACATGATGGCAGGGTTAGAAAAGCCAACAAAAGGATCGATTTTGATTAAGGGAAAAGCCATCGATCAAATGAGTGAAAAACATTTAGCAAAATTTAGACAAAAACATATAGGTTTTATTTTTCAGTCTTACAATTTACTATCTGCTTTAACTGCACTTGAAAACGTAGCGATGCCTTTAATATTTAGAAGAATTAAAAAAGTAAAAAGGGAAAAAATCGCAAAAAAATATTTGAAGTTGGTTGGATTATCCGACCGTTATAAACACAAACCGAATCAAATGAGTGGTGGACAGCAACAGCGTGTTGGTATCGCAAGAGCATTTGTAGGTGCACCTGAGATAATTTTTGCCGATGAACCAACAGGCAATCTCGATACGAAGACTTCGATTGAAGTCATGCATATCATGTGGAAAATGGCACGTGAAAAGATGCAAACAATCGTTATTGTAACGCATGATCCAGAAGTTGCACTTTATGCTGATAAAGTGGTTCACATAAGGGATGGAGACATCCAAAGTGTTGAACAGAGAAGTGTGGATGATGTTTATGAAAAATTCATCAAACCCTATGAAGAAAACTATGTACCCGTGTAATGAGC
Organism: uncultured Clostridia bacterium; assembly: GCA_927417275.1. Classification (GTDB taxonomy): domain Bacteria; phylum Bacillota; class Clostridia; order Peptostreptococcales; family Acidaminobacteraceae; genus Fusibacter_C. Next base: position 38,793 of record CAKMJV010000032.1, on the reverse strand, counting down.
GGCATATCTAATATGCATTTAAGAAAAGATAAAAACTTTAGCGAGGGATAAAAATGAAGACTATAAGTAAGAAAATAATAGCAATGAGTTTGGCAATACTATGCATCATGAGTACGTTGAGTTTTGACTATGGATTTGTAGATCCAAGCAAACCTATTTTAGGCGTCGTAGCAGATGGAGAATTACAAGTTATCAAAGCAAATACAAAAACAGAGTATACTGTAAACATCAAAAATATATCTTCAACGGTCGCGACTAATGTTAGAGTGACACTAAAAGGGGAACATCCTTTTAGAAGTGATATCGCAAACTTATCGCAGCGCACTACGTATATTAATCCAAATGTTACAAGTTCATTTGTTTTTAATGTGACCACGAGTCCAACAGCAGAATCGAAAATTTATGAATTTGATGTACTTATTGAATATACTAATTTTAATGAAGAGCCATATTCTGAAACACAAAAGGCGTATGTGAAGATTGAGAATGGTATGGTTGAACCTATATTGGGTATTTATTCTGCGAAAACGGGTCGTGCAGAATTGCTCCAAGACACACAGGACTCCCTTGTAATGTATGTTAAAAATGATGGCACGATACCTGCAAAAAATGTGAGAATCACATTATCTGGATTTTCAAATGAAGGCGTTGTACTTTATAAAGATGTAGATACTAAAAGCATCGATACACTTGCTCCTAAAGAAAACAAGATGATGTTTTTTAATATTATTCCCGGCAGTGATGGCGTGAAAGGTAGTTTTCCACTTCAAGTGAGCATGACTTATACCGATGAAATCGGAACCAGTTATAAGAAAGATACGGTTGCCTATGTACAATTAGCGGGTAAAGGTTCAGTTAATTCAGAGTTGGTTATAAGTGATGTTAAGTATCCGACGACCATTACGCCCAATCAGGATTTTGAAGTGACATTAAGTGTTGAAAATACAGGTGATGCTGAAATTAGTACAGCGGATATCAGTTATGAATATCCCGAGTTTTTCATCGCAAAGTCTGCGACCCGTGTGGTTCTGAAAAATGTTGCTAAAGGCGAAAAACGCTCAATTACATTTAAAATGATGGCAAAAGCAGATACACCAACAGAAAGTTATCATTCCTATATCAAAGCAACTTTTGTTCCAAAAGACAGTACTGCCAATGAACCTATAACCGTACAGGAGTATGTTGGTTTATATGTTCAAAGCAAAGAAAAAAATGACGGTGGTAGCAAACCTAAATTGATCGTAGAAGATTATGCGTATGGCGGCGAACATGTTTTTGCTGGAGAAGTATTTCCACTTACGATCAGCATTAAGAACACGAGCAATTCAGAAAGTACAAAGAACATAAAAGTTACTTTGACAAGCGAAGAGAATGTGTTTACACCAGTTGATTCCTCTAGTTCGTTCTTTATTTCAGGCATAGCACCTGGACAAGTGTATACGCAAACCGTCCAACTGAAAACGAAAATTGATGCGAATGTTAAGATTTATACAGTGACAGCAAAAATGGAGTATGAAGATGGTAAGGGAAACGCATACGACGAAAATAAAACGCCATATGAAGAATCGGAAGTGTTGAGTGTTGCTGTGGCGCAACCAGTTCGACTAGAGACCGCTGATATCGTTATTCCATTTGAAATATATGCGGGTCAACCTTTTTATATTGAACAAGAGTTTTACAATATGGGTAAATCCATGATGTACAATATGATGGTTAAACTTGAAGGGGTTGAAACTTCAGAAGGCAGTTATTTTGTTGGTAATTTTGAGGCGGGTAAAAGCGATTATTTTTCAGCACAAGCTTTTGCTTATGAAACAGGCACTTTTGAAGGAAAGTTGATTTTTTCTTTTGAGGATGCCCTTGGCAATGTGGCTACAAAAGAACAGCCATTTACTTTAAATGTAATGGATATGCCTGACTTTGGTGAAAATCCAGGTTTCCCTATGGAACCTGAAATGCCAATAGAAGAGGAGAAAGGCAGCGACTTGTGGAAAATACTATTAGGCGGCGCTATCGTTCTCGTCGTTACTGGGTTTGTGGTGAGAAAAGTTCGAATTGCCAAAAGGCATAAAAGAGAACTGGAGGATTTAGATGAGTAGTATTGATCTGGCTTTGATGGGCATTAAAAATTTATTCCGTCGAAAAGCTAGAACGGTTTTGACTGTTTTGGGTGTTATCATAGGCACGGCTTCAATCGTGGTTATGGTATCACTTGGTCTGGGCATGAACAAAGCGTTTGAACAGCAACTCTCCGAGTATGGCAGTTTGACGATGATCGACATCTATGCAAACCAATATAGAATGGAGCCCGTAGGAGGGAGTTCTTCTGACGGGCAAGTGGTTCTCGATGACTCCACCATAGATACGATTGAAGCGCTAGACCATGTTGAGTTTGTTATCGGTTTTAAACGATTTGAATCAAAAATTTACGTCGGCAAGTACGAGAGTTATACCAATATAAAGGCTGTAGATTTTGATAAACTGGCTCAGATGGACATCAAACTCAGCGAGGGGATTTTACCTTCAAAAGACGGAAACAATGAAGTTCTTTTTGGCTTTTATGCGAAACAGAATTTCTATGATCCAAAGTCAAGAAACCCATATGGTAACCCACCGGTTATTGATGTTTTTAACGATAAGATTGAGATGCTTCCTACTTCGATGTATTTTGAAGGAAAACGGCCGAAGGGGTTTATTATTAACCCTACAGGGATAACATCAGAAACGGATTATAATTATTCATGGGATATTTTTATGGATTATGATACCTTTTTAAGACTTAAAGAGGATTACGACAGAAAGAATAAGACAACATCTAATGATGGGAATACTGGAAAAGGCAGAAACAATAAGACGCCAGAAAACAAATATGACGAGATGAAAGTAAGTGTTTCGGATATCAAGTATGTTCAAGATGTGCAAGATCAAATCAAAGCAATGGGATTTGAAGCATACAGTTTAACGGACGCACTTGAAAATATGAAGCAAACCTCCGGGCTTATTCAAACGGTTCTAGGTGGCATCGGTGCGGTATCGCTTTTTGTAGCGGCGATAGGCATAACAAATACGATGGTTATGTCGATTTATGAGCGTACGAAAGAGATCGGCGTAATGAAAGTAATTGGCGCACAACTTAAAGACATTAAGCGATTATTTTTATTTGAAGCTGCAATGATTGGACTGATAGGCGGCATTTTTGGAATCGGTATTAGTTATGGCATTTCTGTACTGATTAATAGTGTCTTATCGGGCATGAATGGTAGTTCTGGTTATTATGGTCCGCAACTCTTATCAGACATTCCACTGTGGTTGTCGCTTTCTGGCATGGGTTTTTCAACGTTTATCGGTTTAGTTGCAGGATATTATCCAGCAGTAAGAGCGACAAAACTAAGTGCTTTGGAAGCCATACGAACCGAGTAAAGAAAAGGTTAAGACGTACTCACGGTAGTTTGAGTGCGTCTTTTTTTGCTTCTATTTGAGATGAAAGTATCGTATACTTAATTGTGGAGGTAAGTATGAACAATCAAGTGACAAATTGGTGTATACGCGATGGGGAGCTCCTACAATCTAATATGGACATAGAGTTTTTAGCGCCTCCAGTTTATGAAGTGATTCGATTAATAGAGGGGCGTCCTCTTTTTTTAACAGCGCATTTGGAGCGTTTTTCGAACTCAATTAAACTGGCTGCACTTGATGGTGTGTTGAGTGAAGCGGATCTCGTACAGGGTATCGTTAAATTAGTAGACAAAACAGGTCTTACGCATCATAACGTACGTTTAGAAATGGGTATGCTTGAGCATGGAATAACTTGGGTTTTATTTATGGTTGTTACTCACTATCCTGAAGAGGAACTATATGTACAAGGCGTACATACCGTTACATCGGATATCACTAGAGAAAATCCTCACGCTAAAATATTTAGAAAAAACTATGCGCAGTCTATTTCAAAAATCCGAAGTGACTCAGAAGCGTTTGAAGTCATCTTAGTTGACGAAGATGCTTGTGTAACGGAGGGAAGTCGTTCTAATCTTTTTTTTATCAAGAATAATACGATCATTACTGCACGGGAAGAAGATGTTCTTTTGGGCATTAGCCGTCTAGAGTTATGCAAACTCCTATTTGGATTAAATATTCCCATAGAAATGCGAGCGATTAGAAAAAGTGAACTTCCTGATTTTGATGCATGCTTTCTTACAGGCACTTCTATCAAAGTGTTACCAATCGCCAGCATCGATACCGTTAATTATGCCTCGTCAACGCACCCGTTGGTACTTAAACTGATAGACGCTTTTGATGATGCACTTTATAAAGATATAAATAATCTTAAATATTTTGGAGGTAGTATATGATTAAGGTTCATGAAAGGTTTTTAAAATATGTAGGATTTGATACAGAGTCTGACCCAAACTCTGATACGTGCCCATCTACTGAAAAGCAAAAGCAATTGGCGAACGTTCTGATCGAAGAAATGACTGAAATGGGTTTGGAAAAGGTGTTTTTAGATGAAAATGGCTATGTATATGGTGAGATTTCAGGAAATTGTGAGGGCCCTAAATTAGCATTTATTGCGCATATGGATACTTCACCGGACTTATCGGGTGCAAATATTAAGCCGCGCATTGTTAGTAATTATGATGGTGGAGACATCGTTTTAAATGCATCACAGCAAATCATTTTATCACCAAAAGAGTTTGAGCATCTATTGCATTATAAGGGGCAAGATTTGATCGTTACGGATGGATTAACATTATTAGGCGCTGATAATAAGGCTGGAATAGCGGAAATTTTATCGCTAGCAGAATATTTGATTAATCATCCTGAAGTGAAACATGGACCAATCAAAATCGCATTTACACCAGATGAAGAAATCGGTAGAGGTGCAAACCTTTTTAATTTAGAACGCTTAGATGCAGATTTCGGTTATACGGTTGATGGTGGCGAATTGGGTGAAGTGGAGTTCGAGAATTTTAATGCAGCTACAGCAAAAATTAAAGTTAAGGGTTCAAATATCCATCCGGGTTCTGCGAAGGGTAAGATGAAAAATGCGCTGATTCTCGGGATGGAGTTTCATAACATGTTGCCTACATTTGATAATCCAGCTTACACTGAAAAGTATGAAGGTTTTAATCATTTAAATGATTTTAGTGGCTCAGTAGAATCTGCAAACATGTTATATATCATCCGGGATCATGATTTGGAAAAATTTGAAGAAAAGAAAAAACTGTTTAGGGATATAGAAACCTTTTTAAATCAAAAATATGGCGATGCTACAATTGGAGTTGAAATCACAGATTCCTATTTCAATATGCGAGAAAAAATATTGCCGCATTTTCATTTGATTGAAAATGCAAAGGCAGCGATGCAAACACTAGGTATTGAGCCTTTGGTAGTACCTGTTAGAGGGGGTACCGATGGTGCCAGATTGTCTTATATGGGGTTACCTTGTCCGAATATCTGTACAGGTGGGCACAATTTCCACGGGAAATTTGAATACATTCCCGTCCAATCCATGGAGAAAACGGTTGAAATACTCATAGAAATCGTTAAACGGTATGCCAACTTTAAAATTTGAACAAACTAAAAGAGCGCTTTAATAGCGCTCTTTGTCTTCTTTAGTATGCTTTTTTTCTTCAGGCGCTTCATAATCATACGGTTGCTCTGTTGTTGAGCGAAGCATAAACAAACCGATGACGATGATGCCAACATATAATATGAGGTCAAACTTAATATTAATAAAATTTTGAACCAGCATGATCACTGAAAAGCCAAACATGAGGATTCCTGTTCTAAAGTTGCTCTTTGGTCGATGGTTAAAATAAGCCATTTGAAGAAATCCGATTGCAGGGCCCATGATGTAAAGTGGCCATAACTTATCTTGAATCCCCCAACTGAGAAAAGAACTTGCTAAAAAGTAAAGACCATACGTTAAAAGTGTTGCGCCGCCAAGTAAACTTCTTGCGCTTGTCAAACCATGAAAATAGTCTCGTTCAGCTTTTGCGCCGATATAGACGAGAATCAGTGGCCATAGTCCCCAAATACTAAAATGAATAATGCGATAATAGTCCAATAATAAAACGGCACCAACGCCGATTAAAAAAAGGCCTAAAAGTTTGTTTTTAGACGATTCCATATAAACCTCCCTGTGTTTTTATTAAGTTCATTATATCCACGGATGGTTAAGATTGAATTAGAGTGATATTAGAAACACTTAAACACATGATGAATTGTTGACTTTTTAGAGGGGATTGATTATAATGAAAACAATTTAATAAATAACATCTATGAAGATGAGGAGTACGTAATACCGATTTTTAGAGAGGTGGGTTCACTGGCTGAAAGACCCATTAAATTAGGACTACTGAAGGTTGCATCGAAGATGATGTGTGTGCGCACATCCGTATGACTACGTTACAGTTTTCGAGTGCTACAACTTAGGTTGTGGAATTAGGGTGGTAACGCGATCATTCGTCCCTTTGTGGAGTGAGTGATTTTTTTATTTTTTGAGCATAATGATTAACTGGGAGGGAACTATGCAAAGTAAGTACAATCCAAAAGAATTTGAAGACCGGATTTATGCCAAATGGTTGGAAAAAAAGAGTTTTAGTGCAACGGTAAATCCGTTAAAAAAACCATATACCATCGTACTGCCACCGCCAAATATAACAGGTCAACTACACATGGGCCATGCGCTGGATCAGACGCTTCAAGACATTTTGATTCGCTGGAAGCGTATGCAGGGCTTTGAAGCCTTATGGTTACCGGGTACGGATCATGCGAGTATCGCAACGGAAGTACGCGTATTAAAGTCTATAGAAGAAAAAGAAGGGCTAACAAAAGAGCAATTGGGACGCGATACGTTTTTGGAACGTGCATGGGCTTGGCGTGATGACTATGGTAGAATTATCGTCAATCAAATGCAGAAATTGGGTTCTTCTTGTGATTGGGAAAAAGAGCGCTTTACCATGGATGAAGGGTGTAATAAGGCTGTAACTGAAGTGTTTGTAAGACTCTATAACAAGGGGCTTATTTATCGTGGCAATAGACTGATAAATTGGTGTCCAGATTGTAAGACGACATTATCCGATGCAGAAGTCGAGCACGAAGAAAAACCAGGCCATTTTTGGCACATTAAATATCCCATCGTTGGAACGAATGACTTTTTAGAAATTGCCACCACTAGACCAGAAACCATGGTTGCGGACTCTGGTGTAGCGGTTAATCCAAACGATGAACGCTATAAGCACTTAATCGGTAAAAACTGTTTGTTGCCGCTTATGAATCGTGAAATCCCCATTATCGCCGATGATTATGTAGAAATGGACTTTGGAACAGGTGCACTAAAAGTAACACCAGCGCATGATCCAAACGACTTTGAAATTGGATTAAGACATGGTTTAGACCCGATTAATGGCATGAATGAAGATGCGACCATGAATGAAGTTGCAGGCAAATATGAAGGCATGTCACGTTTTGAATGCCGAAAAGCCATCGTCAAAGACCTTGAGGCTGAAGGCTACTTGGTGATGGTAAAAGAACATCCGCATAATGTAGGCGCATGCTACCGCTGTAATACCGTTATTGAGCCGAGAGTTTCGGATCAATGGTTTGTACAAATGGGGCCATTGGCGCAGCCGGCAATTGATGTAGTTAATGAGGACAAACTTCACATTATCCCAGATCGTTTTACGAAAGTGTATATGAACTGGCTTGAAAACATCAGAGACTGGTGTATTTCGCGTCAACTCTGGTGGGGACATCGTATACCTGCTTTCTACTGCCAATCGTGTCCTGAAATCGTCGTAGCCACTGAAATGCCAGATGTTTGTCCAAGCTGTGGGGGCATTCACTTCAAACAAGATGAAGATGTATTAGATACGTGGTTTAGTTCGGCACTCTGGCCATTTTCTACTTTGGGCTGGCCGGATCAGACCCCTGAATTGGATTATTTTTATCCGACCAGTGTATTGGTAACGGGTTATGACATAATTTTCTTCTGGGTTGTTCGCATGGTGTTTTCAGCGTTAAATGAAATGCAGGAAGTGCCATTTAAAGACGTATTTATTCACGGGCTTGTTCGAGATGCAAATGGTAAAAAGATGAGTAAGTCTTTGGGCAATGGTGTAGATCCGCTTGACATCATCGATCAATTTGGTGCAGATGCACTTAGATTTATGCTGGCTACGGGTAACAGCCCAGGAAACGATTTGAAATTCCAAATTGAACGCGTCGAATCTTCTCGTAATTTTGCAAATAAATTATGGAATGCTTCTCGGTTTGTGATTATGGGAATCGAAGGCACAATAGAACCGTTTGATGGCAGTGAAGCCTTAACGCTTGCGGATGAATGGATTCTGTCAAGACTACAAACCGTTACAAATGAGATCACGCAATCCTTAGATAAATATGAACTTGGTTTGGCAGCAAGTAAAATTTACGAGTTTACTTGGAATGAATATTGCGATTGGTACATTGAACTGGCAAAAAAACGCTTATACAGTGAAGATGAAGTTGCAAAGAAGACCGTTCAAAAGGTTCTTGTTAAAGTGCTTAAGGACATCTTAAAGTTATTACATCCTTTTATGCCGTTTATTACAGAAGAAATTTGGCAATTTATGCCAAATCCAGAGTCTTTACTGGTGACAGAGTCATGGCCGGTTTCTGAAAATACGTTGAAAAATGAAGATTCAGAAAAGAAAATGCAAGTGATTATGGATGCTATTAGAAGTTTAAGAAATGTAAGGGCGGAAATGGATGTTGTGCCTTCGCGTAAAGCGAAATGTATGATTTGGCCGATTGATGCAACGATTGGTGGTGTTTTGATGGACCAAGCGGAATATTTGATAACATTGGCATCGTGTTCGGAAGTGATTTTGATTAATGACAAATCTCAAATTCCAGAAGATGCTGTGTCAGCTGTGATTCATGGCGCAGAACTGTATTTACCACTAGATGATTTGATTGACTTTGACAAGGAGATGGAACGCCTTCAGAAGGAAAAGAGCAAATTAGAAAAAGAAGTAGAACGTGTGAATCAAAAATTAAACAATCCGGGTTTTGTAAGTAAAGCGCCTGCATCCGTTTTAGAAGAAGAGAAGCAAAAGGCTTCTAAATATGACGAAATGCTTGCAACAGTTACGGCGAGAATCGATGCCATACAGTTAAAAATATCATAAACGACGAGGTAGTGCATGAATTACGAGGAAGCGATTACATTTATACACGGCACCTATAAATTTGGTAGCAAGTTGGGTCTTGATAACATCAAGATCCTCTTGAACCGGTTGGGTTCACCGCAAGATGATTTAAAATTTATCCACGTTGCTGGTACAAATGGAAAAGGGTCCACTTGCGCATTTATTCATTCTGTATTGGTGGAAGCGGGCTATAAAACAGGTCTTTATACTTCTCCATTTATAGAAACATTTAATGAGCGTATGCGCATCAATCACGTACTCATCGAACCCGCAGAGTTAAGCCTATTAACTGCTGAGGTAAAAGAAAAGATAGATGAAATGGTGGCAGAAGGGTTGAATCATCCCACTGAGTTTGAGGTTGTTACTGCGATAGCCATGCTTTACTTCAAAAATAATCGATGTGATTTTGTGGTCTTAGAAGTTGGATTGGGTGGACGACTGGATGCAACAAACGTTATAGATACGCCACTTATTTCTGTTATTACGCCAATAGACTTTGATCACACTGAATATTTGGGATCAACACTTGGTGAAATCGCAGGCGAAAAAGGTGGCATTATAAAGCAAGATGGCATTACTGTCATGTCACCCCAAGCCACGGAATCGCAAAAGGTCCTAAACGAAATAGCGAGGAAAAGGCAAAACACCTCCATTCAAGTGTCATTTGATGATTTAAAAGTTAAAACAATTACTTTTGGTAAGTTGACTTTTGAATATAAAGGACATGCCTATGAAAGCCAATTGTTTGCATCCTATCAAGCCGAAAATGCTGCTGTGGCAATAGAAACATTGTACGCACTACGTGAGCACCATGCAATTGCATTTTCTGATTTAGATGTAACAGAAGGCATAAGGAAGGCGAAGTGGATTGGTCGCTTGGAAGTGTTATCAGAAAATCCGATAATCATCATAGATGGTGCACACAACTTACATGGTGTAAGAGGACTCGCTCGAAGTCTAGATGATTTGAATACGGGTTCGAAAATTATCGGTATTATGGGTACGTTGAAAGATAAGGACGTGCATGGAATTTTAGACGTGATTTTACCTTATTTGTCAGGTGTTATTACGACTAGACCTAACAATCCACGTGCGATGTCGGCAGAGGAACTCGCCAAAGAAATAAAAAACACACCTATACTAGGTGTGTGTGAGAACATATCAGACGCAGTTAGCGCTTTATATGAAGATGCAAAATCACGCGAGAAAGTAATTTACTTGGGATTCGGATCTTTATATATGATTGGCGATTTGCGTCATCAAGTAAATTTAAGAAAATCTGAACTTTAGTTTGGCCATGTAAATGCGCGTAAGGCGATGCTGGCATTTTTTCTAAACAGAATCAAATCGTAAAAAACATCGCCGTTACCTATAAAACTTTCACCAGCATTGGAAGTGATGGGGTATGTTACGCCAGGAAAGGGTGCTTCTATTGGAACAACAAAAGGCGTTGTGCCTTTAAATAATGTACCAATCCAGAAATAAGAGGAGTCATTTAATTGAAGTGCCAAAGGCAAATCAATGACATGATATCCTTTTTTTTCTATGGTGATTTGATATTTAACAGGAGACAATTTTTGATTGAATCTCCCCGTAGCATAATAAATTTCAACAGACATGTTATCTTCCGCTGTGTAAAGTCCGATGTTCTTCAGTGTTTCATTGCCTTTAATTTTAAAGGTGTTAATGCCTATGGCGTTGTTTGAGTCCCCAAAACTTTCGAAATGCGTTATGCCAGTCTCATCATATGCATACAATGTTTGTTGTATGGGTTGGCTCTTAAATTGTGTTATGGCATAGACTTCATTCAATAGATGGACATCTTCATAGGAGATGTATATAAAACCATTATTGCCCCAACTGTTACCAAAACTATTTTGTGCGATAAATGCGCCATCATTTTTAGGCGTAGAAATGAAATTTTCTTTACCATATGAGTCGTCCCAACCGACAAGGATGAGTTCATGTGTTCTTTCACGGTCTAAAGAGTCGTTATAGTATGCCGTATTTTCTTTTGAGTACACCCATTCATCGGTTTCGTTTAGATAAATCGAGGCGAGGACGGAACCATAATCGAAAATTGCGCGTTTGGTTGCATTTAAATCCGAATTGATTTCAACATAACCAGTAAGTCGATAAGGCGTTGAAACAACTGTTGTAAGGGTTGAAGATTCATCAACAGGTCCAAATAAATTTTGATAATAGATACGCGATGCTTGAAAATTTCCTCCGCTTTCTATGGTTGAAGGTATGGATGTATATTGAATAAGGTGCGTTTCAGAAAAATCGTTGTAAACATTTGACTGTTTTGCAATGGCTATTTCAAACATTGAATTGGCGGCGAAAGCCCAACATGTTGCGGCAGTTCCTTGATTTCTAATAAGTTTTGTGGCATCTAATGTGTCATAGGTATTAAAAACAGTAGGGAGTTTAGATGGCGCCTGTAGTCCACTTACAACAAGTCCGTTTTTATGGGTATATGTGACTTGTTTTCCGAGATGCACCAGTGTATCTGATGAGATATAAGTGATCCCAGAGATGTTAAAAACTTTATGGGTGGATGAAAGTGTGACTTCATTTAATGTGACCGAATAGTTGGCTTTTCTGAAAGTGTTTAATGGTATTTGTGTACCTGATACACGTGCAGGTATAATCGTGGGTGTTGCACTCACAAGTTTAAGACCATTTGCATGTGAAAACTGTGTTTTAAAACCAAGACCATTTGAAAAGTCCCAAGTAAGGGGGTAGTAAAAATCGCCATCAATAAGCAAGATGGGATAAATAAGTGAAGCATTCTCAAATGTTTGATTTGAAATGGTTACAGATATTTTGGGTACCTCAAGGCTCGTTGCAGAAAAAGAAATGGAAAAACTCAATAGAAACATAACGGTTAAACTTAAAAAAATGCGCTTCATAAACCCTCCAAATAAAAATGATACAGATTAAGAGTCTGTATCATCAACAAGTTTGTTTAGTATATCGCCATATAAATACTGTGCTTTTTTTTCCCAGTTTTCACAGATTTGCTTGGCATGCTTGTTAGATACAACATTGACCTTTATGTCCATCAGTGTGTATATACCCTCTTTAACCGACAAATGCACAATATAATCGTTATCATCTTCTTTATAGTAATCGGCACTTATATTTGTTTTGATTACAAAGGACTTTTTCTTAGTATCAATGCTGTCATTAATGGTTCGTCTTAGACTTTGAGAAACACGATCTGAAAAGAGTTCAAGTGTATTTTTACCACTCTCAGTGATAATATAGTATCGTTCACCTTCGCTCATGCTGTATTCAAGCATAGAGGTGTCCACGAGATCCGTTAAAAACTGCTGCAGATCAAAATAGTTCATAATATCATGCTCTAGAATGAAATCGGTGAGTTGTTGGTTGGTTAGTGGAATGGAGAACTGATTGATCGCATATAAAATTATTATTTTAGATTTAAGTTGTTGATCTGAAGATGTCTTCAACGAAAAGCCCCCTAATGACTTGATGGATTCAGCATTTAGTATAGCATATATTATCAAAAACGCAAAAGGAAATCAACCCCAAGGGTTGGTAAAAGATTCAAATCGTTATATAATAGAATAAACGACAACAGAGGTGGACAGATGAAAAATAAAATGGCGATATATCTTATGCTTTTCATGATTTTGGTTGGATTCAGTGGTTGCACTCAAGTCAATGTAACTGGTATAAATGATGAAGCAAGTACTGTTGAAATCACGACGGAATCAGTGACAGATCCAGCGACGGAAACAACCACAGAACCAACGACTGAACCAACCACGGAACCAGCACCAGAAGCAGTGATTTTGGATCAAATAAAGACGTCTAAGATTAAGCCCAATGAATTGGGCGAGATTATGATTATTATGTATCATAATTTAGCAAATGAAAACAGCAGTTATGCCAGGACGATTGAATCTTTTAAAGCGGACCTAGAAATGCTCTATAAAGGTGGCTATCGGTTGATTTCTATGGCCTCGTTTATTAATGGATCGATCGATGTACCTTATGGTTATACCCCTGTTGTACTGACGTTTGACGATGGTCACAGTTCAAATTTCAAGTATATAGAAAATGGTGATGGGGATTGGATCATAGATCCAGATAGTGTCATCGGTATTTTAGAAGATTTCACGAACAAACATCCCGACTTTGGTAAAGCGGCGGTATTTTACTTAAATGCAGGTAACCCTTTTGGCCAACCGAAGTTTTTAAGCGAAAAATTAGACTTTTTACTAAAAAATGGTTATGAAATTGGAAACCATGCCTTTGATCATGAGGATTTGTCTAAGCTCGATGCTTCAGGTATTCAAGCGGCTTTAGGACGTAACGTTAAAAAATTCATGACGCTAGAGCCGGCTTTGGAAATGCGTTCACTTGCACTGCCTTATGGTAAAATGCCTCAAACCAATGATTTGAAACCGTATGTTTCTAAAGGTTCTTATGAAGAAATCACTTATGAAAATGAATTGTCTTTGCTTGTGGGATGGCGCCCTACGCTCCCTTTTTACGCAAAAGGTTTTGACCACACCGCTGTTCATAGGGTTCAAAGTGGTGACGGTGATATGCAGTTAGCATGGTGGTTATCTGTTTTTGAAGAAAATCCAGAACGACGTTTTATCAGTGATGGCGTTGCAGAATGGATTACCATTCCAGAGCAATTGAGCGATAAATTGGATTTGTCTAAAGTAAATATGGAAAAAGTTTTGATTATTGAATAAGATTTACGGAGGAGGCATGTATGGAAAACATTAGATTTGAATGGATTGGTATCGTCTTCTTCTTCCTGATTCTGGTGTCCATTCAGTTTAGTTTAAATAAAATCATCGTTTTATTAAATGAGTTGATTCGCTTGGTAAGACAGCGAAAGCCATAAGTGATCATATGAAAGTAAAAAAGGATTTGTTACGCATCTTACAAGAGCGGTAACAAATCCTTTTTCTATTATAAACGGCTAAATAATAAATATAAATAATGCGCAGAGGCTCCTGCTACGATGCCACCAACGGTATGTGATAAGATCGCTTTTGATGCAAGTTTACGAACATTTAGTGCGTCCATCATGCCTACATGTGTACTTAGGTAACCACTCCAACACATACCCATGGCAGTGAAGACAGCGATGTCGTTTGGACCCACTAGCCCTTGCGTAATAAATGTCTTAACAAGTCCCATCGCTGCGCCTACAGAGCCTAGAGAAGTAATAGGAAATGCGATTGCTTCAGCGCTCTTAAATCCAAACAACGGGGTGAGTATCGGACTTAATAGTTCTCCGATTCTCGGAAGTAAAGCGACACCTTCCTTTTTTGAGCCCGTATAAATCGCTACGCCATCTATGGTTTCTGCAGGTCCAAATGTAAAAATCATTACCATGGTACAAATGATCACTACGCCAGGAATGATGGCAAGACCAAGGTCTACTCCTGTTTTTCCACCTTCTAGTGTTGCGTCGAGTACGCGTTCGAAGAGATTCCCATCACGTACTTCTCTCGTTTTATTGAAGTCCTCTAAGTCAACTGGCTGATTTTTTGCATCTTTAGGGACATTGAAATATTTTTTTGTAAAGATCATCATTATTCGTACACTGACCACACTCCCTATAACAGCACCTACATTGCCAAGTACGACTGGCAGTAGATACTCCGTACCGTCTCCGAGACCGATCATAAAAGTGGTTAAAATCAAGCCCATACCAAATGCAGTACCAAGATTACACAAAGTGGGAATTTCGTAATCCTTAAAGTATTTTTTAAACCCTTTGTCATGTGCCAGTGAAATTATAGCAGGATTATCGGATAAATAAGTGGTGATCATACCGATAGAAGCGGCACCAGGTAAACCATAAATAGGACGAATAATAGGAGATATAATTTTGTTAATTAGGGCAACGACTCCAAATTCGGATAACAATGCCGCAAAAGCGCCTGCCAATACTGCTATAGCCATAATAAAAAATACGACATCAATCAATAGATAGTGCGCCGTATTCATGATGGTGTTGAACATCTTATCGACCCCCATGACGATGCCAAGATATCCAAAAATACCACCAGAGATGATAATGAAGACAAAAGTTTCTAAAGAGATTGCCTTCTTAATTTTTTTGCTATGCTCCATGAGTTTCCCCCTATAATAATGATATCTTCATTGTACTATTACATGGTAAAAAGAAGCAACTAAATCTAATGTTGGTTTGGTTAAATTCTTGTAACAACTCAAATTTTTGTTGAAGTCCATCTTTACACTTGAAAAACCATTAGAGGTACTATAGAATAAGAATATTACTTATGAGGAACATGGAGGTAGAAATGAGCATTGAGAATAAGAGAAGAGAAATCTTATTATCAAAAGCAGCAATTGAAGAACGTATTAAGGGATTAGGAGAAACGCTAACAGAAGCCTATAAAGATAAAAATTTGTTGGTTGTGTCTCTGTTAAAGGGTAGTTTTATTTTTACCGCTGATTTGGTTCGGCAAATTGATTTGCCAGTAAGAATCGAGTTTATGACGACTTCTAGTTATGGACATAGCGAAGAAAGTACTGGTCATGTCAAAATCGTTCAAGACATTCATGTGGACCTAACAGCATATGATGTATTAATCGTAGATGATATCACCGATTCGGCATTAACCATGACAGGTGTGCTTGAAATTTTATCTCAAAGAAACCCAAAAAGTATTCGGTCATGTGTTTTGTTAGATAAACCTTCAAGAAGGAAAGTAGATTATGCGCCTGATTATGTAGGATTTGAAATACCAGATATGTTTATCGTAGGGTATGGATTAAACTATGGTGACTATTATAGAAACATCGACCATGTTTTCGCATTTGTTGATTAATGTATTAGAACTTAAAAAACAGCGCACATTCCGTTTATATATGAATGTGCGCTGTTTTTATATGTTGTTAACGTAAATCATCAAGTAATTGCGTTTTACCTGCTGTTTTATCGTCTTTCATTTTTATGACTTTAGCAGGAATGCCTGCGACTACTGCACCTGGAGGTACATCCGTGGTTACTACAGATCCAGCAGCTACGACAGCGCCTTTGCCAACTTTGACCCCTTCAAGGATCACGCAATTTGCACCGATCATAACATCATCTTCTATGATGACAGGTGTTGCACTTGGCGGTTCTAAGACACCAGCGAGAACGCTACCTGCACCTACGTGACATCTTGTGCCTACATAGGCGCGTGCACCTAAAACAGCATTCATATCGATCATGGACTCTTTGCCTATATGTGCACCGATGTTGATAACAGCCCCCATCATAATCACTGCTTGATCCTCGATGGTTACGCGATCTCGTATGATTGCTCCGGGTTCAATTCGGGCATTAATCTTTAGTAAATCAAGCATAGGAATCGCAGAAAGTCGTCTATCGTTTTCAAGTTCATAAAAATCTATTACATTACGTGAATCTTCAAGTAAATGAAGGACGGCTTCAGCGTCACCAAAAACGACTTGAAAAGGCGGCGCACCAAATACTTTTACTTCTTCTGGTATATGCGTAAGTGCTCCTTGAACATAAGCTTTAACTGGGGTTACTTTTTTAGCTTGTTTGATGAATTTTGCGATTTCATAAGGGTTAGTTAAATCAAATTCTTGCATATTTTATCCTTTCTTGAGGCCTTCGTTGTCTTTTATTTTATACGTAATTAAGTCATCCATGTCATAAAGACCTGGGGGCATTAAAACGAGAAAATCTGCAGCTTCTAATGCACCTTTAGCAAAAACACGTCGAGAATAAGCCCCATGTGATAATGTGATGGTCTCATCTTCGCCAGCAAATAGGACTTCGTGCTCGCCGACGATAGAGCCACCTCTAACAGCGTGAATGTTAATTTCATGAGGGGCTTTAGCACCTAATGCGGGTCTACCTAAAACGATAGATTTGGGTGTATCTGCATTATGCGCGATGGTCTCTGCAAGCATAAGCGCAGTACCACTTGGTGCATCGAGTTTTCGATTGTGATGTTTTTCGATGATCTCTATGTCATAATGGTCGCCTAGAATTTGAGTGGCGACTTCAAGCAACTTTGAAAGTAGATTTATACCCAGTGACATATTACCAGATTTAAATAAGGGCACCACTTTAGATACTTCTTGGACGCGATCCAATGTTTCAGTCGAAAGACCAGTTGTACAAAGGACCAAAGGTTTTTTATGGACTAAACAGTAATCCAATAGCGCATCTGTCAAAGAAGCATTTGAAAAATCTATGATACAATCCATGGTTGGTGGTACATCAATAATAGAATCATACAGAGGAAACGCAAAAGAATCATTTGTTAACTGTCCTAAACCACCAATTACATTTTGATGGGGAATATCCTGCGCCAAATGGACTAGGTTCTTACCCATAGCACCTGTTGCACCCGATATAAATAATTTAAGCACATATACCCCCTTTAAGAAAACATCGCGAGTTCACGAACAATCCGTGACAGTGTTTCAGGCTCTTCAGGTGTAAGTGGTAATCGAACCGAACCCACATTAAAGCCTAAATGAGAGACAGCAGCTTTAACGGGAATCGGATTGACTTCAGCAAAAAGTGCTTGAACCAAGGGATTAATTTTAAATTGTAACTGACGTGCAAGTTCGAGCTCGCCCTGATTGTAGAACGAAACGATATGATGTGTTTCTGTTGGTAGCACATTCCCCACCGTGGTAATAACACCTTTTGCACCTAAAGCTAGAAGTGGCAAGATGTGATCGTCGTTGCCAGAATAGACGTCAAAATCAAGGGTGCCCAGTTGTCTAAAAAGTTCCACGATTTGCGTAATATCAGCTGAAGCTTCTTTAATGCCTATGATATTTTCTATTTGAGCCAGTTGTGCAACGGTTGTAGGCATCAGGTTGAGTCCTGTTCTCGAAGGCACATTATAGAGGATAATGGGGCATTTAACTGCTGCAGCGATACTTTTATAATGCTCAATCAAGCCTTTTTGAGTACACTTATTATAATAGGGTGTGACAATGAGTAGGCCATCTACACCACATTTTTCAGCCATTTGACTGAGTGCTATTGCATGGGCCGTATCGTTAGAGCCAGTACCAGCGATTACGGGGATCCGTCCACGGGCCGCTTTAACTGCCTCAGTAAAAAGCACCTCTTTTTCAGCATCAGTAAGCGTAGAAGCCTCACCTGTGGTACCTCCAACGATTAGTGCATCCGTTTGATGATTAATATGCCATTCAATCAGTTGATTAAGAGTGGCGATGTTAATGCCTTCCGCATCCAACGGCGTTACAAGCGCAACGCCGGATCCTATAAATAAACTCATATTAAATTCCTTTCTAAAAGTGTCTCGGCGATTTGAATGGCATTCGTCGCTGCGCCTTTCCTAATGTTATCCGCTACAACCCAAAGGTTTAAACCATGATCTAGACTCTCATCACGTCTCACGCGACCGACATAAACAGGGTCGGTACCAGTTGCCTCAGCAGCGAGGGGATAGACGAGCTTTGAGAGGTCGTCTTGTAAAACGATGCCTGGTGCATTAGAAAGTAACGTTTTGACTGCTTCTACGTCAAATGCTGATTTCAACTCTACGTTTATAGATTCGCTGTGGCTGTTAAAAATTGGAACGCGAACAGCGGTGGCAGTTACCTTTAAAGTTTCATCATTAAGAATTTTTTTGGTTTCTAAAATCATTTTCATCTCTTCTTTTGTATAGCCATTGTCTAGAAAGACATCAATTTGCGGCAGACAATTGCCAGCGATTGCATGAGGATAACACGCCTTTTGATGATTGCCTTTCAAGCCTTCTTCTAAATCAGAAACACCTTTTACACCAGAACCAGAAACGGCTTGATAGGTTGAAAAAACGATGCGTTTTATGCCATAAGTGTCATACAAAGGCTTTAAGGCGACTAAAGCTTGTATGGTTGAACAGTTTGGATTTGCGATGATATTTTGATGACTGAGCAGCGCTTCTGGATTTACCTCAGGTACAACCAATGGCACTGTTGGGTCCATACGCCATGCACTTGAGTTGTCGATAACGATTACACCTTTACGTGCAGCAATCGGAGCAAAGTGTAAACTGATGTCACCGCCTGCTGAAAATAAAGCCACATCAATATCTCGATCAAATGAGGATTCATCCAGCGCTTCTACGATGAATTCACGTCCTTTGCATGTTACTACTTCACCAGCTGACTTTTTCGATGCAAAACAGTACAAATTTTCAAAAGGAAAATCTCGATCTTCAAGTACTTTCAAAAAGGTTCTTCCTACCATTCCCGTAGCGCCTACGATGGCTAAATTAATTTTTTTCATAGTTCCCCCTATTAAATTTTGAAATAAGTTCATATTGCGAGTCTTGAATAGTGTTTCTTTATATTATAGAATATAATGATGATTGAAAACAGTCTCATCAGCATTGTTTTTTATAAATGCATTTTTGTATACAAGTATAATAAAAAATAATTATATATATACTATCACTATGAAATAGTGCCGTCAATCAAAAATAATACAATATGAGGTGGCAAATGAAAATTGAAGAAGCATTAATAAAACAAGTAAAAGCGCATAGGCATGCACTCCATCAAATACCCGAAATAGGATTTGAAGAATTAAAAACCTCTGCTTATATAAAGCAGCATTTAACAGCGATCGGGGTCCCATTTGAAACTGTCGCACAAACGGGCATAATCGCTTTTATTAGAGGCGAATCACCTCAAAAAACCATAGCGTTTAGAACGGATATGGATGGCTTGTCTGTAAAAGAGGAAAGCACATATCCAAATCATTCTATACATGATCATCATATGCATGCGTGTGGACACGATGGACACATGTCCATGATGCTAGGTTTTGCAAGTTATTTAATGCAGCCACACATAAAGGTGTTAGACAATATCGTATTGATTTTTCAACCTGCTGAAGAGGGTCCAGGTGGCGCTGAAATCATCATTAAAGAGGGTATATTTAAAAAGTATAAAATAGATGAAATTTATGGCATACATGTTTTTCCAGAGGTTTCACAAGGGCGTATCGGATTATGTAAAGGGCCGATGATGGCGATGACAGGTGAGTTTGATATCGACATTCTCGCGAAAAGTGCACACGGCGCGATGCCCCATACAGGTATAGACGCGCTCGTTATCGCAAGCGAAGTACTTTTGGGCTTACAAACCATCGTATCGAGAAACATCAGTCCCATAGATCCAGCAGTTTTAACCGTTGGGAGACTAGATGGCGGCGAAAGGCGAAATATTATCGCAGGCAAAGCAAGACTTGAAGGCACCATACGTGCATTTGATAAAAGCGTTTATAATCGGATTAAGAATAGAATGCAAACGTATTTAAAGGGCATCGAAAGTGCTTATGAAGTAAATATTCAGATCGCATTTAGAGATATGTATCCACCTGTTATAAATGATGCCGGTCTATTTGATGAATTTTACGCGCATCACGAGGCGGTATGTGACGTGATTTCTCCACAGATGATCAGTGAAGATTTTTCATATTATCAAGAACAAGTACCTGGACTTTTTTACTTCATTGGCACATATAATGAAGAGAAAAATTTTATTTATCCACTACACAATTCAAAATTCAATTTCGATGATGATATAATGCTTGATGGATTAAAAAGTTACATTGGTATATTGATGTATAAAAAAAGCATTGTAGAAATACTGGAGGATTAGATGTCAGAAGAACGCATTAGAAAAGATCATTTCACTATAAATGAAGCAAATATCCTGTTTGTGGTTTTGGCATTTGTATTCTTAACTTTTGGCGCATATGTTCAAAACCGAGAAGTTATTTCTGGTTTACTTATTACGGAATTTGGGATTTTGTTAATTCCTGCGCTTGTATATGCAGCCATAACAAAAAAAGACATAAAAAAGGCATTTCGGTTAAAACGTGTTCCATTACAAGTGGTTTGGCGTATTATGTTGATGGCGGTTTTACTTTTGCCAACGGTGGCTGTTGCCAATCTCATTACGATTTTCTTTATTGAAATGTTTAGTACGAGCATTTTACCACCTATCCCTACTGCACAGACCGGTTCTGAATTTATCGTTTTATTTTTGGTAATTGCAGGTTCGGCGGGGCTTTGCGAAGAGTTCTTTTTCCGTGGTGCTGTTTTAAATGGCTATGAAATGGAAGTGGGTAAAAAGTGGGCGGCTGTGTTTAGTGGTTTGCTTTTCGGAATTTTTCACTTTAATCCTCAAAATATTTTAGGACCCATCGTGCTCGGGATCGTGTTTGCCTATTTGGTTCAGTTAACCGGTTCCATTTTCGCGGGTGTTATCGCACATATGACGAATAATGGCATCGCAGTTACAGCTGGCTATGTTGTGAATCAGTTTGATCAAGCTTTAGATTTACCTGTGGAGCAAAGTGATGTTTTGTTCGAGTCAACAGGGGCAATCGCAGCAGCTATCGGTATTTATGCTGTTATTGCTGTCGTTTGTATGTTTGGTGTTAAAGCCATGATCCATCAAATCAAGAAATACTATCCAGTTTTTGATGAAAGCACGCGTGTAAAAGTATCCGGTAAGAACTACCAAGTCATTAAGACCGAGGATACACAAATTTTCTTACATCCTGAAGGTGAAACTTTTAATGAAGAAGTGCCCTTGATGGCAACGGATTTACATCGTTTAAAAGATGTTAAAGCGAAAATTGAGTATGCCGTTTGGGATAACCGAAAATTAAACTTAAGTTTTGGTCAATGGTTGCCTGTTATCTTATCAATAGCCTTTTATGGTTATTTGGTTTACGTCGCTTTTTTTAGAGGTGTTTAATGGGGGCATATAGTGCATTTGCATCGGTATACGACATCATGCAATACGATGTTGATTACGATAAATGGATACACATTTTAACAGAGAAAATTCGTATGTATAGACCAATGGCCCGTAATGTGCTTGAACTTGCCTGTGGGACAGGGACGATGGCCATAGGGCTAGCACAAGCAGGTTACATTTTGGAAGGGATTGACCTTTCAGAAGACATGCTCGTTATTGCGAATCAAAAAGCTCAAGAACAACAAGTGAAGTTAAAATTGTACCAGCAAGATCTCATCACATTTAACACAAAAAAACAGTATGATGTTATCTTTTCTATGTGTGACGGCATGAATTATGTCGTAGAAGATGGCGATTTAAATAAAACCGTTTTAAACGTTTATAATCATTTACAAGAAGAGGGTTTATTTCTATTTGATTTAAGTACACGCTATAAGTTGAAAGAAATAATTGGAAATCATACTTTCGCGGAGACCTTCGAAGAAGAAGCCTATATTTGGGAAAATGAATTTCATGAAGAAACCGATCGATTGAATTTTTTATTAACGTTGTTTAAAGAAGAAGAAGGACACTACACCAGATATGAAGAGTATCACGTACAACGCGCATACGATGTTGAGTATGTGAAAAGCGTGTTGCAATCGAACTTTGAAATACTTGAAGTGGTTGATGGTGATACTTTTGAAACGTATTCAGATCAATCACATCGCGTTTGTTTTATAGCAAAAAAGAAAAAAATGGAGGCACTATGAAGGGCAAATTAATAACAGCAATGTCTAATAATAGAGAAGTACGCATTTATGTCGCTGAAACGACAGAAATGGTTGAAAGTGCAAGAGTGACCCATGATTTGTCACCTATGTCCACATCAGCACTTGGCCGAACACTTACAGCGGCTTCAATCATGGGCATGATGAGCAAAATCGATAAGGAAAAGTTGACTTTTCAAGTGAAAGGCTCAAATCAAATCAAATTAATGGTAGCCGTTGCGGATACACATGGTCGCGTTAAAGCCTATATGTCTGAGCCACAAGCAGAGAGCATTTACACAGAAGAAGGTAGACTTGATGTTGGCGGAGCTGTTGGCAAAGAGGGACAACTCATCGTAATCAGAGATTATGGCATGAAGGAACCTTTTATCGGTCAGACCAGCTTGGTTTCAGGTGAGATTGCCGAAGACCTTGCACAATACTTTATACAATCAGAACAACAACCGACGGCTGTATCTTTAGGTGTTAAACTCTCTAAAGCCGCTCATGTTGCATTTGCTGGAGGATTCATCGTTCAAATATTACCTGAAACTTCTGAAGAAACACTTACGCAACTCGAGTCTAATTTGAGTGGCATGGCTTCTATGACGGCACTTTTTGAAGAGGGACTCGATATGATGCAAATCGCAAATCAAGTCTTTGCAGGATTGGGCCTTGATGCATTAGAAACATATGAATTAGCGTATGTCTGTGACTGTAGCAGAGAAAAAATGGAAATGGCTTTGGTGGGTTTAGGAGAAAAGGAAATCACAGCCATTATTGAAGAAGAAGGAAAGGCAGAAATCACATGTCACTTTTGTAACAGCACGTATCATTTCAATCAATCAGAATTATTAGCGCTCATTAAAATCAACACGATGTCTTAGTATGGGCATTTTATTTATTAATCAACACATGTCTGAATTGTTTTCATTTATCAAGGGACACCAGATTATAAATGTCCCAGATCAACACGATGTTGATCCCCGGTTAATGTCACATGTTGATTTGTCAGTTTTTGTTGCCAATGATTTTATCGTGGTACACAAAAATGTCTATGAAACGGTAAAAGAGCAACTGATGTCGCATTATGATATCACATGGATTAAAAAGCATTTGATTCAAGGGCGGAGTACACTTGGCATGAAGTATCCAGAAGATATCCCCTTTAATGCCATCCAACTTAAAAATCATTTTTTTCATAAAACGGCAAAGACAGAAGAAGAAATCTTAAAACGTATACCGTTAACGACTGTGAATACCAACCAAGGCTACACGCGTTGCTCAACGTTAAAGATTGATGAACAGAGTGTGATAACGGAAGATCAGGGTCTCGCCAGACTGTATACTGCTAATGGTTACGATGTATTACTGATTCAAAAAGGCTTTGTTGAACTCCCGGGGTTCAGTTACGGTTTCTTTGGAGGTGCTGGTGGCCGCATTAAAGATGACATCGTGTTTAATGGCTCGTTAGCACATCACCCAGATGAAGCGGCGATCATCCGATTTATAGAACAAAGAGGGCTTCGAATTAAAACCCTTCACTCAAACAAATTGCAAGACTGTGGTTCATTTCACTTTTATGACGCAGAAACTTAGGAGTATTTTATGGATAAATTGATTATACTAGCACTTATTGGCGCGCTTATCGGATGGATGACCAATGTTATCGCGATAAAACTCATGTTTAGACCCGTAGAACCGATCCGCATTTTGTGGACACCTATTAAAATTCAAGGACTTATCCCCAAACGAAAAGCAGAAATCGCAAAATCAATTGGGGATATCATAAATGATGAGCTTATTTCCATCGAAGACATCGCGACAAAACTTATTCACGATATGGATAAGAAGGAAGTCGTTGAACTGATTAAAGACAAAATTCTCGTGGTGGCAAACGATAAAATGCCTTCTATGATTCCAAGTATGTTTAAAGGCATGATTTTACAAACTGTGGAAAACATGATTTTAGAAAATGGCGAAGAGATGGTACAAGAACTTGGTGAACAGTTAAGTCATAAAGCAATTGCTGCCATTAACGTAAGTGAAATGGTCGAATTGCGCATTAACACCTATGATTTTTTAAAAATTGAAGAAATGGTATTTAAAATTGCAAAAAAAGAACTGAAGCATATAGAAATACTAGGCGGTGTAATCGGATTTGCCATTGGTCTATTACAAGGAGCCATCGTATTGTTTTTACTGTAAATTAACATTAAATTAAATCGTATCGGTTGACAAATGATAGGGTTTCAGCTATCATTAGTTTAAATTAATAGAAGCATTGATGAAGAAGAGTAGTAGGTTTAAACTTTTAGAGAGTGATTCCCATAGGCTGAAAGGAATCGTAGGTGTCCACTTATGAAAACTAACTTCTAGCTCAAGTGGAGTAGAAATCGAAATACTTGCGTATGGCCGCGTTAAGGCTTTTGAGTGCTCAACAGTGTTGAGTATTAGGGTGGAACCGCGAGATACCTCGTCCCTAGCATAAGCTAGTGACGGGTTTTTTTTTACCCTGAAACAAAAATGACAGAGGAGGTAAGTTATGGAAATGGTAAAGATTAAATTAAAAGATGGCTCTATAAGAGAGGTAGAAAAAGGAACAACGGTTTACGATGTTGCTGCTGCTATTTCAGGTCGACTCGCAAAAGAGGCGATTGTTGGGAATATTAATGGAAAGACAGTTGACTTATCATATCCCATTAGCGAGGACAGTGAACTAAGTATTCTTAAGTTTGAAGATGAAGAAGGCTCACACGCGTTTAGACACACCAGTTCGCATATTATGGCACAAGCTGTCTTGAGACTTTTTCCAGGTACAAAACTGGCAATTGGCCCTGCTATAGATAATGGCTTTTACTATGATTTTGATACAGAACATAAATTTGTCCCTGAGGACTTAGAAAAAATAGAAGCTGAAATGCAACGCATTATTAAAGAAGATTTAAAACTTGAAAGATTTGAACTCCCAAGAGATGAAGCCATAAAATTCATGGCGGAAAAAGATGAGCCATATAAAGTGGAATTGATTAATGATTTACCTGAAGATGCGATTATTTCGTTTTATAAGCAAGGTGAGTTTGTCGATTTATGCGCTGGTTGTCACGTGACCTCAACTAAAGAAGTTAAAAGTATTAAGTTGCTTAGTCTTGCAGGCGCATATTGGCGTGGTGATGAGAAAAAGAAAATGCTTCAACGCATTTATGGCACTTCATTTCCAAAAGCTTCTTTATTAGAAGCGTACATCACGATGTTAGAAGAAGCTAAAAAAAGAGATCATAGAAAACTCGGAAAGGAACTGAATTTATTTTCACTAATGGAAGAAGGTCCTGGTTTTCCATTTATGCTCCCTAAAGGCATGGTCGTCAAAAACAACTTGCTTAAGTATTGGAGAGAAGTTCATGAGAGAGAAGACTATGTAGAAGTGGAAACCCCTATTATTCTCAATAGAAAACTATGGGAAACTTCAGGACACTGGTTCCATTATAAAGACAACATGTATTCGTTGGTTATAGATGAAGAAGATTATGCGATTAAACCGATGAACTGTCCAGGTGGTATGCTCGTCTATAAAACAGAGCTCAGATCTTATAAAGATTTTCCGATGCGCGTTGGTGAAATCGGCCGTGTTCACAGACACGAACTTTCTGGTGCACTTCATGGCTTGATGCGTGTAAGAGCGTTTACACAAGATGATGCCCATATATTCATGTTGCCTGAGCAAATAAAAGACGAAATTATCAATGTAGTAAATCTAATCGATGAAGTTTATAAGACTTTCGGATTTAGTTATCATGTGGAACTTTCTACGAGACCTGAGAAGTCCATGGGCTTAGATGAAGATTGGCAAATGGCTGAAGATGCATTACAAGGCGCTCTAGAGTCATTGGGCATCGACTACAAACTCAATCCAGGAGATGGTGCGTTCTATGGTCCCAAAATCGATTTCCATTTAAGAGATTCAATCGGTAGAACATGGCAATGTGGAACCATTCAACTTGACATGCAATTGCCTCAAAGATTTGAACTCACTTACATTGGCAAAGACGGAGAAAAACACCAACCCATCGTTATTCACCGTGTTGCATTTGGTAGCATCGAACGATTTATGGGCATCTTGATCGAAGAGTTTGCAGGTAAGTTCCCAGCGTGGTTGGCACCTGTTCAAGTAAAACTTTTGACCATCGCAGATCGCCATATTCCATATGCGGAAGAGGTTTATAATACACTAAAGCGTAGTGGGATTCGCGTTGAACTAGATGTGCGTGCAGAGAAAATTGGCTATAAAATTAGAGAAGCACAAATGGAGAAGAGTCCGTATATGTTAATTATTGGCGATAAGGAAGTTGAACTGGGCCAAGTATCTGTAAGATCAAGAGATGTAGGAGAGTTGGGCAGTTTGTCTTTAGACTTCTTTAAATCAAACTTAGCATATGAAATATCTGAACGCGCACTGCATACCAATTTTGAAAAAAATGAGTAGATTGACTTGACATGAGATTGTTTACATGATATATTTATTGAGGTTAACAAGTAGAAGTCCGCTTCTCACCATATAACTTAGTGTTCATATGGTTGATAGTATTTTTTAAACAGTCTTTTGAATTGTTAAAAAGTAGCTAACGGCGGATTTTATATCTGCCGTTTTTATTTTTATAGAACCTAGGGGGTGTATCTTATTAAAACAGCTGAAATCAATGAAGAAATTCGTGACCTTGAAGTAAGAGTTATTGGTGAAGAAAACGAGCAATTGGGCGTTATGTCTGGAAAAGAAGCATTTGCTTTAGCTCAAGAACGCAAACTCGATTTGGTGAAAATCGCACCAAATGCTAAACCACCAGTGTGCAAAATTATGGACTTTGGAAAATTCAGATATGAACAGCAAAAAAGAGATAAGGAAGCACGCAAGAAGCAAAAGAGTGCGACACTTAAGGAAATTCGCTTGGGTCTGAATATCGAGAAAAACGACTTAGAAACCAAAGCCAAAAATGCAATCAAGTTCTTAGAAGGCGGGGACAAAGTAAAAGTTTCTTTAAGATTCAAAGGCCGTGAAATGGGTTATACAACTCAAGGTTTTGAAGTTATTAAGAAGTTCACAGCAGAAATAGCAGAAGTTGGTGTCATAGAAACGCCAGCCAAACTCGAAGGAAGAAGCTTAGTTGCGATCTATGCACCTAATAAATAAAGCGAACAATCTGGAAGGAGGAATTGACAATGCCAAAAATGAAAACACACAGCGGCGCTGCTAAAAGAGTTAAAAAAACTGGTGGCGGAAAATTAAAGAGAAGCAAGGCGTTCACTAGCCATATCTTAACCAAAAAATCTTCTAAAAGAAAAAGAGGCTTAAGACAATCAACGGTTGTTAGTGAGTCAGATATGAAACGTGTAAGAACATTATTGCCTTATTTATAAGAATATCAATTAGAAGGAGGTTTTGAATCATGGCAAGAATTAAAGGCGCAGTAAACGCTAAGAAAAAACACAAAAAAATTCTTAAGTTAGCTAAAGGCTTCTACGGCCAAAAGAGCTTAGTATTTAAAGCTGCTAACCCTGCAGTAATGAGATCCTTAAGATCATCATATATCGGTAGAAAACTTAGAAAAAGAGATTTTAGAAAATTATGGATTGCACGTATTAATGCTGGTGCAAGACAAAATGGCTTAAGCTATTCAAAATTCATGAATGGTCTTAAAAAAGCAAACCTTGAAATCAACAGAAAAGTATTGTCTGAAATGGCAATTAATCACCCTGAAGATTTCGCAAAATTAGTATCTGTTGCTAAAGGACAGTTATAATTTCTTCAAGACATAAGACCAACGATTTACTTGATGTAAATCTGTTGGTCTTTTTTTAAGAAAAAGTCACCTTTTGTATCTTGTATACAATACTCAAATAGCATATAATTGACCTATAAATGAGAAGAAGGAGTGTGTGACATGGCATTTTTAGAAAAAGTGATTGAAATTGCGCGTAAAGATGTACAAACGATTGTTTTACCTGAGGCATTTGATCCGAGAACCATCGAAGCGACACATAAAATATTAGAGCAAGGCATTGCAAAAGTAATTTTAGTTGGTAATCGTGAAGAAATTCTTGCAACTGCAGGCACGTGGAAAATTGAGGATGCGATTTTTATTGATCCCAAGACATTTGATCAAATGGATCGATTTGCAGAAGCGCTCGCTGAAATAAGAAAAAGCAAAGGCATGACGATTGAAGAAGCAAAAAACATTTTATTAGAAAGTGAGTTGTTCTTTGGCGTTATGTTGGTTAAACTTGGCTTTGCAGGTGGCATGGTTGCAGGTGCTGCAAATTCTACCGCAAATGTTTTAAGACCAGCACTTCAAATATTAAAGACGGCACCAGGTACAAAGTTGGTTTCAGCAGTATTTTTAATGGAAGTGCCTAATTGCGCTTATGGAGAAAATGGCTTGTTTATTTTTGGTGATTGTGCACTTAATCCAAATCCGACTGCGGAAGAACTTGCACATATTGCAATTAGTTCTGCAAAGACTTTTGAATCCATCGTCCATGCTGAGCCTAAAGTAAGCATATTGTCTTTCTCGTCAAAAGGATCAGCTTCACACCCTGATGTAGATAAAGTCATAGAAGCGACTAAAATTGCCAAGGCCTTAGCACCTGAGTTATCATTAGATGGCGAACTACAATTTGATGCGGCGATTGTTCCTGGAATTGGCAAGAAAAAAGCACCCGATTCAAAAGTTGCAGGCGAAGCAAATGTTATTATCTTCCCAGATTTAGACGCTGGTAACATTGGCTATAAATTGGTACAAAGATTGGCAAATGCAAATGCTTATGGACCTATTTGTCAAGGTTTAGCGATGCCAGTTAACGACTTATCTAGAGGGTGTTACGCAGATGATATCGTTGGTACGGTTGCACTTACAGCGCTTCAAGCACAAATGCAAAAATAACTAAGCGTATATCTTGAACACATAATCGGTATAGTTTTCTATACCGATTTCTTTGCATTTTATCCCGTGTTTTGATACAATGATTGGTATGAGATTAATAGTTGGAGGCATAAATGCAATCGAAAGCACTACACGCAAAATCGCTAAAACCCGCTCAAATTATCATATTGAGCTTTGCAGCTGTTATACTAATTGGCACGCTATTATTAATGCTTCCGATAAGCGCGGCATCTGGTGAAGTGACCTCATTTACAAATGCGATTTTCACTTCAACATCAGCAGTTTGTGTTACAGGACTTGTGGTGGTAGATACTGGAACGTATTGGTCTGTTTTTGGAAAGACGGTTATATTATTACTTATACAGATTGGTGGACTCGGTTTTATGACTATGACCACATCTGTCGCTATTATATTAGGGAAAAAAATTGGACTACGCAATCGGATGATTATGCAAGAAGCGCTCAACCAGTTTTCGATTTCAGGCGTTATCCGATTAACAAAGTATGTTTTTATGGCTACTATTGCGATTGAAGTTATAGGCGCGCTTCTTTTATCTACGCGATTTATACCGCTATATGGACTGAAAAACGGTGTCTTTTACTCGATTTTCCATTCAGTTTCAGCATTTTGTAATGCGGGATTCGATATTTTCGGAAATTATAGCAGTTTAATGGCTTTTGCAAAAGACCCTGTGGTTAATTTTATCGTTATAACGTTGATTATATTTGGAGGACTTGGTTTTGCAGTACTTGCAGATGTTTTTAGTGGTAGAAAATTCAAAAAGTTTTCATTACATTCAAAACTCGTCTTAACCATGACGGGGGCTTTAATTGTTACCGGATTTATCGCAATTTTTATTTTAGAGTATAGCAATCCAGATACGATTGGTACATTTACTTTTGGTGAGAAAATCATCGCTTCATTGTTCCATTCGGTTACGCCGAGAACGGCAGGTTTTAATACATTAGATCTTTCAAAATTCACCATGCCCGCCCGATTGATTACGATGTTTTTAATGTTTATAGGTGGTTCGCCGGGGTCTACGGCAGGTGGTTTAAAAACGACGACATTTGGTCTTATGATTTTATCCATTGTATCCGTTATTCGAAATACAGATGAAATAAATTTTGCACATCGTCGGATTTCGAAATCAGTAGTAAGTAAAGCATTAGCAGTAATATTCATCTCTACTTTTTGGATCGTAATGATGACCTTCTTTCTTACTGTAGCAGAGTCCAGTCATACCTTTGAAGCCATACTCTTTGAGTCACTAAGTGCGTTTGGTACAGTAGGCCTTTCTATGGGGATTACGCCGAATTTAACGTTGGCGGGGAAAATCATTTTGACGATCATGATGTTTTTTGGTCGACTCGGACCACTTACCATAGTGATTGCATTAAACAAAAGGGCTTCAAACTCCAAGCGCGATTTAGTTCGCTATCCAGAAGGTAAAATTATCGTAGGTTAGTATATTTTGAGGAGATTATTATGATAAAACAATTTGTTGTTATAGGGTGCGGTAGATTTGGTCAAAGTGTTGCGATTAAGTTAGCGGAATTAGGCAGTGAAGTTATGGTTGTAGATGACAACGAAGAAATCATCCAGAGTATATCGGACAAAGTAACGTATGCTGTACAGGCAGATGCTACTGATGAGAATGCACTGAAAGCGCTAGGCATTAGAAATTTTGATGTAGCCATCGTTACGATCGGTTCAGACATACAGTCATCAATACTCGTAACATTAATGGTCAAAGAACTTGGGGTTAAACACATAGTTGCCAAAGCGCAAAACCCAGCACATGCCAAGGTACTTTATAAAATTGGAGCCAATCGCGTGGTTTTTCCTGAAAAAGAAATGGGCGTTAAAATTGCAAAAAGCCTTGTTTCTAGCAATGTATTGGATTTAATTGATCTTGCACCTGAATACAGTATCGTTGAGATAAAAATGAAAGATGATTGGATTGGAAAAAGTTTGGTGGATATTAACATGCGTCGTAAATATCAGGTTTCAGTGATCGCGATTCGAAGAAATGATGAGTTGGACATAAATGTTGAACCAGATCGCATATTAATGAAAGACGATGTATTGGTTATCGTTGGAAATAACAGTGACATTAAGAAGATTGAAGCATAATTATGGAGGGCGACTTGAACCGAAATGTAACTGAAATCTCCTCTTCTCAAAATAATACTTTTAAACGTTTTAAGTCCCTTCAGTTAAAAAAGTATCGTGAAAAAGAAAAGTGTTTTTTGCTTGAAGGTCAGCGGTATATAGACACAGCGTTGTTAGAAGGTGCACGTATAAAAGCGGTTTTATTTGATGCGTTGACTTGGGAAACGCTTTCTGAACATAAACGCAATTATTATTTGTCTAAAACTGAAATCTTTGTAATGAGAGAAAGTCTTTTGAAAGAACTCTCTCAAACAGAGCATTCTCAAGGTGTTATCGGCGTTGCAGAAATTGAAAAACCAGAAAAAACACATTGGACAGGTGATATACTCATGCTTGATCGGGTACAAGACCCTGGTAATCTAGGCACCATTATTAGAACGGCAGATGCAGCGGGATTCAAGGATATACTTTTGTTAAAAGGGACAGTGGATGCATACAATGCTAAAGTGGTTAGAAGTACAGCCGGTTCTATATTAAATGTCGCAATACACGAAATTGAGGATGCATCAACTATTATAGAGACATTAAAAGCATCGGGCTATAACTTAATCGTGACTGCATTAGAAGATGCTGTATTTTATGATTCGCCCGTTTGCTATCAAGCGTTAAACTGTCTGGTTATAGGCAATGAAGCCAATGGGGTTTCTGGTCAACTATTAGAAGCGGCAGATGTCAGAGTTAAAATTCCTATTTATGGTAAAGCAGAGTCTCTAAATGCTGCTGTTGCAACGGGTATTATGCTTTACAAAATAAAAGAAACGAAGTTAAAATAAGAAGTAAAAACACTTGTTCACACCATTTAAGTGTGTTATGATGTTTCTATTGAAAAAGTCAGTGAAAGAGAGAGTACTTGTGTGTTGCATGTTCAGAGAAGTAAGCGTTTGGTGCGAGCTTACCATGTGATTAATAAGGAAGTTCACTCTGGAGATGTGTTCTTGAAGTAAGTAGAGAATGCCGTTTTCCGCGTTAAGGAATCGAGTGGATTGCATAAGCAATTAATTTGGGTGGTACCGCGGAGATGACTTCGTCCCAGTTTGGGATGGGGTTTTTTTGTGCTTAAAATACGTAAATGGAGGTTGGTTCTATGAAGGAAAAATTACAGGCGCTCTTAAGTTTAGCAACTGAAGAGATTAACGCATCATCAAATCTAAAAGACTTGGAAGATTTAAGGGTTAAGTATTTGGGAAAAAAAGGTGAAGTCACCACCGTGTTAAAAAATATGAAGGATTTGTCTCAAGAGGAACGTCCGCTAATCGGTAAAATCGCAAATGAAGTCCGCGAAGCAATAGAAGTGCTCTTAGAAAATATCAAAGAAGAGAAGAAAGCTTCAGAAATTGAGTCTCAGTTAGAAAAAGAGTCCATCGATGTAACGATGCCTTCAAAAAGACTGATTCGTGGTCACAAACATCCCATAAATGTCGCATTGGATGAAATTTTCGAAATATTTTTAGGGATGGGATTTAAAATTGCAGAAGGACCTGAAATTGAAACGGTGTACCATAACTTTGATGCTTTAAATGCGCCAGTAGATCACCCCTCAAGGGGATTGTCAGACACCTTTTATATTACTGAAGATTTACTGTTAAGAACGCAAACCTCTCCGATACAAGTACGTACGATGAAAAATCAAAAGCCACCGATTAAAATTATCGCGCCAGGTAGATGTTTTAGAAATGATGAAATCGATGCAACCCACTCACCGATGTTTCACCAAATTGAAGGCTTGGTTATCGATAAAGACATCACCATGGCAGATTTAAAAGGCACGTTAGATATGTTTGCAAAACGCTTATTTGGCAATCAAA
Source organism: uncultured Clostridia bacterium (assembly GCA_927417275.1). Classification (GTDB taxonomy): domain Bacteria; phylum Bacillota; class Clostridia; order Peptostreptococcales; family Acidaminobacteraceae; genus Fusibacter_C. Next base: position 5,139 of record CAKMJV010000032.1, on the reverse strand, counting down.
CCAAAACGAAGTTTAGACCGCATTATTTCCCATTTACAGAACCAAGTGGAGAAGTGGATGTTTCTTGTTTTAAATGCGGTGGAGAAGGGTGTAGATTCTGTAAAGGCAGCGGCTGGATCGAAATCCTAGGTTGTGGTATGGTACATCCAAATGTTTTAGAAGAGTGTGGTATTGATTCAACGATTTATAATGGGTTTGCTTTTGGTATGGGACTTGATCGAATTACGATGCTCAAATATGAAATAGATGACATTCGCGTATTGTTTGAAAATGACATTCGTTTTATAAAACAGTTTTAGACAAAATTTGAGGAGGATCCTATGAGAGTACCTATAGAATGGATTAAAGATTACGTTGATCTTGGAAGTATAGATGAGCGAAAATTGATTGATAAACTCGTATTAACGGGTTCAAATAATGAAGGCAGTTTCCAAACTTGCGAAGGCATAGAAAAAATAGTTGTAGGAAAAATTTTAAAAATATCATCACATCCAAATGCAGAAAAATTGTGTATATGCCAAATCGACGTAGGTACAGAAGTACTTCAAATTGTTACGGGCGCTACAAATATTTCTGAAGGCGACTACATCCCTGTTGCCATCCACGGCGCTATCATCGCAAATGATATCAAAATTAAGCGTGGTAAACTGCGTGGTGAAGAGTCAAATGGCATGTTGTGTTCTTTGGAAGAAATGGGTTTTGAAAAGTCGAATATACCCAAAGCATTTGAGGATGGCATTTTGATTTTGGATGAGGCCTATCCATTGGGTATGGATGTTATCGAGTGCTTAAAATTAAATGAATCTGTTATAGAGTTTGAAATCACGCCAAATCGTCCAGATTGCTTAAGCATGATCGGTATGGCAAGAGAAATTGTAGCAAGTTTTGATTTGAACCTGAAAAAACCAGCGACATATGAAGAAAATGCACCTTCGGAAATAGAAGCGTATGCATCCATTGATATTCAAGATTCAGATTTGTGTCCAAGATATGTGGCAAAAGTTATTAAAGATATCCAGATAGGACCCTCACCGCTTTGGATGCAACTACGCTTAATGCAAGCTGGAATGCGCCCAATAAATAATATCGTAGACATCACCAACTATGTGATGCTAGAGTTTGGACAACCGATTCATGCATTTGATCTCAATGCATTATCTGATGGAAAAATAGTTGTTAGACGTGCCCATGATGAAGAAGTGATACAAACGTTAGACGATAAATCACGTGAACTTGATTCTGAAATGTTGGTGATCACGGATGGCGCACACGCAGTAGCCATAGCTGGTGTAATGGGTGGTGCAAACACTGAAATAAGTCAATCGACAAAGAATGTGCTTATAGAAGTTGCAAGCTTTGATAAAGCGAATATACGAAAGACTTCTAAAACATTGGGTTTAAGAACGGAAGCCTCTTCTCGATTCGAAAAAGGTGTAAGCGTCGCCCTACCTATGGAAGTTGCAGATCGCGTTTGTTATTTGATTGAAAGCTTAAATGCTGGAACGGTTGTTCCAGGTGTTCTTGATAGTAATCCGACAGGACCTAAACCCGTAGAAATTCCCTTTGATGTAAACGCCATAAATCGTGTGATTGGATCAAAAATTTCGAAAGATGAGATGATCGGTTTATTGGCCAAACTTGAAATAGAAACATTGGAAAATCAAGGGTGTGTTGCTTTAATTCCACATTTCAGATTGGACTTACAAAAGCAAATAGACTTGGTAGAAGAAGTCGCAAGAATTTATGGGTACGAGAAGATTGGTATGACTTTGCCTAAACTGGACGTTTGGGGGGCGAAAACAAATGCACAACTCATTAAAGACCGTGTTAAGTTTGAGTTGTTAACCAATGGTGTCGATGAAATCCTTTCGTATTCGTTTGTATCTAAAAAAGATTTAGACCGTATTCATTTGGCAGAATCTAGTTTGCTTAGAAATCAAGTGGCTTTGATCAATCCGTTGGGTGAAGAGTTTAGTGTGATGCGAACGACGCTTGTTCCAAATATACTTGAAGTGCTTGCTAGAAATAGCAACCGAAAGAATAAGGCGGTTAGAATATTTGAGATTGGTAGTGTTTTTATTCCAAAAGAGGTACCCGTAACACAATTGCCGATTGAAAAAGAAAATCTAACCATCGGATTAATTGGTGAGCATGAAGACTTTTTTACTTTAAAAGGCATCGTTGAAAATGTTTTAACGGGTCTGGGTATAGAAGACTTTACGTTTGAAAAAGAGTTGAATCACCCTACTTACCATAAAGGCAGATGCGCAAACATTATATGGAAAGGTCATGTCTTGGGGATTTTAGGTGAAGTACATCCTTTGGTAACTGAAAACTTCGATCTGTCTGAGCGCGCATATTTAGCAGATTTGGATTATAATATTTTAATTCAACTCGCTAAAGAAGACAAAAAATATGTGGCAGTACCTAAGTATCCTGCCATTGAAAGAGACATTGCTGTTCTGGTAAAAGATGAAATTTCGTCCTACCAGATAGAAAGTGTTGTAAAAGAAACGGCGGGCAGTTTACTTGAGTCTGTAAAAATGTTTGACATTTATAAGGGCAAGCAGATAGAAGAAGGCTATAAATCGGTTGCATACGAGTTGGTATTTAGAGCAGAAGAAAGAACATTGGTAGACGAAGAAGTTAATAAAATATTTAATAAAGTACTAAAGGCTCTTGAAATAGATTTAGGCGCTCAATTAAGATAAAGTCTAAAGGTGCGGTTGTCTTCGTAAAGAAAACAGTCGCACCTTAATGCGTACCATGGTCAAGTAAAAGTGAGGATCACATGTCAAAATTCAAAAAAATAGATGGACAAACTCAACCGTTGGTTTTAGCACTTCCGATATTCATAGAACTTTTACTGTTTATGGTTATGGGTAATGTGGATACCATTATGTTAAGTCGATATTCCGACTTAGCTGTTGCAGCCGTTGGGAATGCAAACCAAATACTAAATACACTCTTAATCTTGTTTAATATTACCACAGCAGCGACGGGTATTATGGTTGCGCAATATTTAGGTGCATCAAAAAAAGAAAGCCTGAATCAAATTTATACCATGGGCTATGCGATGAATATCTTTTTAGCAGTTTCTATATCGTTAGGGCTCTATTTGTTTCAGATGCCTTTTTTTAAAGCGATTAATATGCCACTGGAACTTTATCGTGATACACAGTCTTATTTGAATACGATTTTAATGTTTTTGTTTGTGCCTGCACTATTTACATTGTCATCCATGATACTTAAAAGTCATGGCATAACAAAACTGTCTATGTATTTGGCACTTGTTATGAATATTGTTAACGTGGTCGGAAACTATATTTTTCTCTTTGGCCCATTTGGACTTCCAGTATTAGGTGTACGTGGTGTTGCTATCTCAACTGTGGTGAGCCGCAGTATCGCCGTAGCAATTATGATGTATGTCCTTTTTAAACATTTGCGGATATCCATTAAACTTAAAAACCTAATACCCTTTCCATTGAACTTATTTAAGCAATTTATTAAGTTGGGATTGCCTTCAGCGGGTGAGCCCATATCGTATCAGTTTTCTCAGATGGTTATTTTTTCTTTTATCAATTTAATGGGGACCACCACAGTCACGACGCGGATTTATGTACAAATTTTGGTTTGGTTCACGTTTCTTGGATCCATGGCGATTGCACAAGCGAATCAAATCATCGTGGGCCATTTAATCGGTGCAAATCAAGAAGAACAAGCACAAAAGATGATTCTAAAATCTTTTAAGCAATCTCTAGCAATAACATTAAGCATATCTTTGCTGTTTATCTTTTTCAGACACAGTTTACTCAAAATATTCACTTCAAATCCTGAAATTATAAAGCTTGGAGCCACACTTTTAGTGATTGATTTGTTTGTTGAAATCGGAAGAGTTGCTAACTTAGTTATTATTGGCGCATTTAAAGCAGCGGGTGACGTTAATTATCCAGTTGTTGTGGGTATTTTCTCCATGTGGCTCATAAGTACGCTAGGGGCATATGTCTTAGGTGTACATCTAGGATTTGGTTTGGTTGGCATTTGGATCGCCATGGCAGCAGATGAAATGTTTAGAGGGTTACTCATGTTTAGACGGCTTCGAAATGGTAAATGGAAAGGCAAGCGAATCGTTATGTAAATGTGTTATTTTCTTTAAAAGCATTGTACTTCCCTAAAAAAATGATATAATTTATAGTTGAGTTGTTAAATAATAATTAGATGAACGGATTGAAAGGTGGCTATACAGTGATTCAAATTACAAATTTAGGCTTGAGATTTAGCGATCGTAAGCTTTTTGAAGACGTAAACATGAAATTTACACCAGGTAATTGTTATGGTGTAATCGGCGCAAATGGCGCAGGAAAATCGACTTTATTACGTATTTTATCAGGTGAAATTGAACCTTCAACGGGTGAAGTTTTTATTACGCCAGGTGAGAGATTGGCCGTATTAAAGCAAAATCATTATGAGTTTGACTCATATTCAGTCATGGATACTGTTATTATGGGGCATAAACGCCTTTATGACATTATGAAGGAAAAAGATGCTTTATATCTTAAAGAAGAGTTTAGTGAAGACGATGGTATGCGTGCTGCTATACTTGAAGGTGAATTTGCAGAATTAGATGGTTGGGATGCAGAATCAAATGCTGAAAAACTATTAAACGGATTGGGTGTAAACCCAAATACTTTCCAAAGACAGATGGCAGATGTACATTCTGAAGACAAGGTGAAAATACTACTTGCTCAATCGCTGTTTGGTGCACCGGATATTTTGCTTATGGATGAGCCTACGAACCATTTAGATTTTAAAGCGATCAATTGGTTAGAGGAATTTTTAATTAATTACGATAAAACCGTTATCGTCGTTTCCCATGACCGTCACTTTTTAAACAAAGTTTGTACACATATGGTAGACATAGATTTTGGAAAAGCAAAAATGTTCGTAGGTAACTATGACTTTTGGTACGAATCAAGTCAGTTAATGCTTAGACTACTAAGAGATCAAAATAAGAAAAAAGAAGAAAAAGTCAAAGAACTTCAAGACTTTATCGCTCGATTTAGTTCAAATGCTTCTAAAGCGAAACAAGCAACATCGCGTAAAAAAATGCTTGAAAAGATTAACATTGAAGACATCGAA
>CAKMJV010000031.1 GCA_927417275.1 uncultured Clostridia bacterium | reverse complement strand
AAATTCAGGCATAACTGAGACGAAAACAAAATCTAGATAAAAAAATGCTAGAAAGGACTCAACGTAAGCCTCATTTCTAGCAATTTTTCATGTTTATTGTTTTTCAGCGGTCAATTAGGGATTTTCCCGATTGCCCCTTTTGTTTTATAAGGTTTCAAACTTCTGGGATACCGTGTTTAATAACTTAATGATCGATAAATTATACGGACATTTCGGCTCACAAGCGCCACAGGCTACACAATCACTCGCTTTGGTTGATTGTGCCTGATAACGCGTTTGCGCCCAATCACCTAAGTTATAACGCGTAAGATACCCTTCTAATATAAATTGAGTGGGGATATCTATGCCTTGTGGACATGGCAGGCAATACCCGCATCTTCTACAAAAGGTTTCACCTAAAGTCTCTCTAGATTTTAAGATTTCTTCGTGATCCACTTCTGAAAGTTCTAGAGCATGCTTAAGAACAGAAGCATTTTCTAACACCTGCATCGGGCTATCCATACCAGGAATCGCAACCGATATATGCGGATTGTTTAGTATAAACTTCAAACTTAAAGCACCATTTGTAATAGCGCCTCCTGCCATAGGTTTCATGATGATAACCCCTATGCCTCGCTTAAAAGCCCATTCAAATAATGGCTCACCTTGTTTTTCTATAAGATTATATGGGAACTGCAACGTTTCAAATGGCATTTCTTTGATCACCGCTGATACGAAGTCATAACTATGTGCAGTCATTCCGATGTGTCGGATTTTTCCCTCTGCTTTGGCTTCTAGTAAGGCACGGTATGCACCATCCTCAGACAAAATCTGAGCATATTGATCCAAATCTTTCACCAAGTGGCATTGGTATAAATCTATATACTCAGTTTGAAGCGCTTCTAAACTGGCTTCTATATCGGATTTCATCGTTTCATAAGTTTTTGCCATAGACTTCGTCGCTAGGATAAAATGCTTCCGTTTGCCATCGCGCAATGCATGTCCAATCATAGATTCACTGGTCGTATACGCCCTAGCTGTATCAATAAAGTTTAACCCCTCATTAATGAGTTGATCAATAATGGCATCCACTTGCTCTTGTTCTAACCTTTGGATCGGAATACCACCGAATCCAATCGGTGAAATGCTTAGCCCTGTCAAGCCCAGTTCCCTTTTCATCTTATTATTCCTCCAAAAGCGTTTTATAATACGCGTGCTTTACCCGCATAAACAATGCCTTTTGATGAATCTAAAGTGATATCTACGCCATCTTTGATCAGTTGTGTTGCATTTTGAGCGCCGACAACACAAGGCTTTTTAAGACTAAGTGCCACGATTGCGCCGTGTGATGTATAACCACCTTCTTCAACGATGATACCTGCTGCTTTTTCGATAAATGGCATTAAATCTTTGTCTGTTGAAGTTGCAATCAGTATATCGCCTTCTTTAAACTTGCCTTCTAATTCTTCTGGCGTACTACCAATACAAGCTTTTCCACGAATAAAATCTTTAACAAGGCCAGTGCCTTTAATTAATACTTCGCCCACTAAATGAACTTTCATGATATTTGTTGCTCCAGAAACGCCTACAGGTACGCCAGCAGTAATGACCACAAGATCGCCGTCATTTATATGGCCCGCTTCTTTCGCCTTGTCTACTGAAATTTCAAATATTTTATCTGTAGAAGTCGCTTCTCCGATGACCATCGGGAAAACACCCCATACGAGTGCAAGTCTTCTACAAGAAGATTCACTCACTGTACAAGCGATTACAGGCGCTTTAGGTCTTAATTTTGAGACGCGTTTTGCTGTAAAACCAGAAGACGTTGCTGTAATAATCGCCGTTGCATCAAGTTCTAGAGCTGTAGAAGCTGTCGCTACACTTACTGCTGAAGTAACACCTTTTTCATCAGAAAGAAGAATTCTTTTTTGTAAAAGTTCTCTATAATTCAAAGCTTTTTCCGCTTCATGTGCAATTTTTGCCATGGTTACAACCGACTCTAGTGGATATTTACCCGCAGCAGTTTCTCCTGAAAGCATTACAGCATCTGTGCCATCAAATATTGCATTTGCAACGTCTGTTGCTTCTGCGCGCGTAGGTCTAGGATTTCTCATCATAGAGTCAAGCATTTGAGTCGCCGTGATAACTGGTTTACCCTCTCTGTTACACATTTCTATCATTTTCTTTTGTACGATTGGAACGAGTTCAGTTGCGATTTCCACACCTAAATCACCTCTAGCAACCATTAATCCATCAGAAACTTCTAATATTTCTTCTAAATTATCTACGCCTTCTTGATTTTCAATTTTTGAGATGATATGAATTTCATGTGAAAAATTCTCTTCTAATATTTTTCTAATTTCAAGTACATCACTTGCTTTACGAATAAACGAAGCTGCGATGAAATCGATGTCGTTCTTAATACCAAATACGATGTCATCAACATCCTTTTGTGTAATTGCAGGTAAATTGATTTTTACGCCTGGTACGTTGATGCCTTTGTTGTTCTTAACATCGCCACCATTTAAAACCACTGTTTCAATATCATTGCCATTAATATCAACGACTTCTAATTCGATTAAGCCATCATCAATTAAAATTTTATCCCCTTTAACCACATCTCTTGGTAAACCAATATAAGAAATTTGACACTTATTTTGATCACCGAGATATTCTTCTGTTGTCAATGTAAATGCTTGTCCTTCTACCAAAGTATAGACAGGCTCTTTAAATTTACCTGTTCTAATTTCAGGGCCTTTTGTATCGAGTAATATGGCAACAGGCATATTAAGTTCTTCCCTTACTTCTTTAATCATGTTGATTCTCGCTAAATGCTCTTCATGGCTACCATGTGAAAAATTTAAGCGCGCTACGTTTAGTCCGTTTTTTACCAATGCTTTAAAAATTTCCTTCGGCTCACTTGCTGGACCGATTGTACATACGATTTTGGTTTTTCTTAACATATTATCCTCCTAAATATCTTATAGACCTATGATTTAAATTGCTAATATTCTAGCAAGTTCATAAATGTTTTTATCATAATCTTTTTTCATGTTTAGTGCTTCTTCGAAATCTAAATGAATCATTTGATTGCCTTTAATACCTACTGCTTGACCATAAAAGCCCTCTTTCAAAAGCTCGATGGCATATGCGCCCATGCGTGAACCTAAAATACGATCATTGGGTGTCGGTGTTCCACCACGTTGCAAATATCCTATAACACTTACTTTTACATCAGAATTGGTTTTTGACTTAATTTGCTCTGCGAGATCATATGGTTTTCCGACGCCTTCTGCAAGCAGAATGATACTGTGTAATTTGCCACGCTTTTTACCTCTTATAATGGTTCTACAAAGTTCATCAATATCGGTGTCGATTTCAGGTATTATTACCGCCTCAGCACCCCCAGCAAGACCACCATATAAAGCGATATCGCCACAATCACGTCCCATAACTTCGATGATATTTACCGTGCCATGCGAGGATGATGTATCTCTTATGTTCCCTATTGCACTTACAACGGTATTTAATGCGGTATCAAAACCCAAGGTATAGTCGGTATAAGCCAAATCATTATCGATGGTACCAGGTATTCCAATGGTTGGAAAACCCGCCTCAGACAAGCGTTTAGCACCGTTAAATGAACCATCACCACCGATAACGACAAGTCCGTCTACTTTAAACATTTTAAGCATTTGCAAGCCTTTAGCAAATCCTTCATCTGTTTTAAAGTCTAGACATCTTGCTGTTCTAAGCATGGTGCCTCCTCTATGGATGATATCACCTACCGATTTGATTTCAAGGGATTCAATATCGCCTTCAATTAACCCTTGATACCCTCTATAGATACCTGCCACTTCAAATCCGTGGTATATGCCAGTACGCACAACTGCTCTTATGGCAGCGTTCATACCCGGCGCGTCACCACCACTTGTTAATACGCCTATTTTCTTCAACTGATTCCTCCTTATATAACTAACCCATTTTTACATTCCCAGAACCTACAATTTGCTCTAGTTGATCCAGTAGAACTTGAGTAACAGAAACACTCAGATTTGCTTTTAGTTTTTTACTCGTGTCTTGAATATAATAAATAACTGGCACTTTTGAATCCGACTTATGCATTTGCTTTTCTTGTCGGCTCAAAATCGTTTGTACCGATTCCAACATAGCAAGATCTTCTGATTCAAATCGGATATACAAGCGTTTTGACTTTGGTTTTACCTTTGATGATTCTGCCAGTGGAAAAATACTCTCAGCGATAAGTTTAGGATCCTCATCTTCTTTAAGTTGTAAACGTCCTTTAATGATGATTGCAACGTCTTTCTCTAGCGGGAATTTTGTGCGTTCAACCGTTTTAGGAAATACGATGACTTCAATTTGATCAAACAAATCTTCGACCGTTAGAAATAACATTTTCTGATTGTTTCTCGTTATTTTTTCAATCTTTGATACGATCAAGCCACCTAAACTTAAGACCATATTGTCTTTGAACAAAACTTCGGACTCTCGTACGCCTTCTTTCAGTTCAGCTAAGTTTACAGTAGAAATAGAATCTAATGTTTCTTTATACTGATCCAGTGGATGACCTGTTAGATAGATCCCTAACATTTCTTTTTCAAACTGTAGTAAGGTGTGCGTCTTAAGCTCTGGCAATAGGGGCAACTTGTTCCCCATTTCTTCAGAGGATATGTCTTTTAGTTCGAGATTGAAAATTGAAAATTGACCTTCCACACTTCTTCTTCTAACAGCATGGATGCCATCAATTGCCTTTTCATAAATCGCCAACAATTGCGAGCGATAGTGTCCTAAATCATCATATGCGCCAGCTTTAATTAAACTTTCAACGGCTTTTTTATTTAGTTCAGAAGCACTTACACGTTCACAAAAGTCGTAAAATCCTTTATAGCCTTCTATCGGTCGACCGTTTACGATGGCTTCGATAATACCGCGACCGACGTTTTTAATGGCATTTAATCCATAGCGTATGGAACCTTGTTCAACGGAAAAACCCATTTGACTTTTATTTACGCTTGGAGGCAATACTTTTATGCCATGATCTTTACAATCTTGCATATAAACCGCTAACTTTGACTGATTGCCCATGACACTTGTCATAAGTGCTGCCATATATTCGACTTTATAGTGGCACTTTAAATAAGCCGTTTGATAGGCGATGATTGCATAGCCTGCTGCATGCGACTTATTAAATGCATATTTAGCAAAATCGATCATATCATCAAAGATTGCATTTGCCGCTTCAACAGAAACGCCATTTGCTAAACATCCAGGGATTTTTGTGGTACCGTTTTCATCCCGCTTGCCATGTATAAAATAGGCGCGTTCTTTTTGCATGACATCCATCTTCTTTTTACTCATAGCGCGTCTGACGATGTCGCTTTCACCATAACTGTAGCCCGCTAACTCTCTAACGATACGCATAACCTGCTCTTGATAAACCAAGCACCCGTAAGTGACATCTAAAATCGAGCGTAGCTTCTCGTCTTTATAAACAATTTTTGAAGCATCATATTTGTTTTGAATATACATGGGGATGGAATCCATCGGTCCCGGCCTATATAAAGATATCCCAGCTATGATATCTTCAAATCCAGTCGGTTTTAATTCGCGCATAAATCGCCTGAAACCGCTGGATTCTAATTGAAATAGTCCTAAAGTATCACCTTTTCCGATCATTTCATACACTTTAGGATCCGTTTGCTCGATGGTTGATAGATCCAACTTAATGTCGTGACCCTCTTCAACTAATTGTAAAGCATTTTTGATAACTGTCAATGTCCTAAGGCCTAAAAAATCCATTTTTAACATTCCAAGTTCTTCCAAAAGTAGCATGTTAAACTGAGTTGATATACTGCCCTCTTGAACATACAATGGCACATAGGTGTCTACAGGATCCTTAGAAATCACCACGCCTGCAGCATGTGTTGATGCATGTCTCGGCACACCTTGTAATTTTATGGCTGCATCCATTAATGCTTTTGATTCACTTGAATTTTCAATGAGTTGAACGAGTTTTGGATTAACTTTTAATGCCCGTTCAAGCGTCATGCCGATTTCCATAGGAATTTCTTTAGCGATTCTATCAACATCTTGATAGGGCATATCCAGTACGCGACCGACATCTCTGATTGCCGCGCGCGCAGCCATTGTTCCAAACGTAATTATTTGTGCCACTCGATCTTTTCCATATTTTTCGACAACATATTCTATGACTTCATTTCGACGATCGTCTTCAAAATCTATATCAATATCTGGTAACGTAATGCGTTCAGGATTTAAAAAACGTTCAAAAATTAAGTCGTATTTTATCGGATCAACTTCTGTAATATCGAGCACGTATGCGACGATGCTCCCACCACAACTGCCACGTCCTGGACCAACGGCTATATTTTTTGATTTTGCAAATCGAATAAAATCCCAAACGATTAAGAAATAGTCATCGTAACCCATTTCATGAATAACGGATAGTTCGTATGTTAATCGAGCCATGTGTAAAGCAGGATCTTGATATTTTTTATTTAAACCTTTTAGACACAACTCTCTCAGATAGACATCACTGATCTTATCTTCTAATATATACTCTGGAAGATGTGTCTTTGAAAAGTCAAAATTAAAATTACATTTTTCGGCGATTTTTTTAGTGTTTTCTAGGGCCTCTTCACGCCCTTTAAACAACGTTTGCATTTCCTCTGGTGACTTCAAATAAAATTCCTTTGTTGGGAAACGCATGCGCTCTTTATCGCCGATTACTTTCCCCGTCTGTATGCAGAGCAAAATATCGTGAACAGGTTCGTCTTCTTTTTCCAAATAATGAACATCATTTGTTGCAACCAATGGAATATCGAGTTTCTTTGAAAGATCTATCAGTCTGCGATTCACAATTTTTTGTTCTGGCATTTGATGATCTTGTAGTTCCAAATAGAAATCGTCGCTTCCAAACATATCCTTTAAGCGCCTCGCGAGTTGCTCAGCACTTTGCATATCTCCCTCTAGCAAATGTCGTTGGACATCGCCTCCTAAACACGCACTCAAACAAATCAAGCCCTCAGAATAGGATTCTAAGAGCGTATAATCAATGCGTGGTTTATAATAAAAACCTTCAGTAAACCCTAAAGAGACCAACTTGATTAAATTTTTATACCCTATTTCATTTTTTGCCAAAAGGACCAAATGAGCTGCTGACTTATCTAAGTTAGGGTCTTTATCAAATCGTGTCCTTGGTGCAACGTAGACTTCACAGCCAATAATAGGTTTTATGCCCGTTTTTTGTGCCGCCTTATAAAAGTCTACCACGCCAAACATCACACCATGATCGGTAATCGCAACCGCGTCCATGCCAAGCATTTTCACTTTGTCAAACAGTCGATCAATGCGCGTAAAGCCATCCAATAGGCTGTACTCTGTGTGCAAATGTAGATGTACAAAACTCATACTTACTCCTCAATCTGTAGCACTTGTTTCTCCCACTCTTCTAAAATGATTTTAATCAACGATGGATTAAACTCAGGTAAAGCACTTTCGATAAAGTCTACTGCTTTAACAGTCGTCGATTTCAACTTAAGGGTTTTTAATGCATCTATCGCTTCAACAGGCGTTACTTCTGCAGTATAAATCGGCAAATTACCCCATAGTTTTGGCGTGTATTTACTCGTTTGCATTTCAGGACTTAACAACGCATTAAGAACGACCATAGCACCTGATTTATTCATAGAATTATAGGCAATTCCTGCACCTTCTGTGTAAGTGGCTGTTCCCGTAGGCAATACAAATGTGTTAGCACCTTCAGGATACTCATATTCTCTCAATTTATTTGTTGCGTATTCAGAATCCAAAGACATGGACATCATCGTTTTACCTTCATTAAATAAGGTGTCGTAGGCTTCAAAACTACTTGGATAAACTGTTCCTTGCGCATACAGGTAAGGCTTTAAATCAATTAACAGATCCAGACTAGGCTGTATTGCATCCACAAACGCCTCTCTATTAATATTGCCCTCTATAAAAGGTTCAAGATCTATGCTTTGGCCTATTAACGTCAATAAAAAAGCTTCCCCTTCTTTTGTTTTTGTAGGATCGGGATAGGTGAATAACCCTTTCTCTTCCTTAATCGTTTGAAGCAACGCATCCAACGATTCAGGACGCTCATAAAATACATCTTGATTATAGATAAAGCTGAGTTGCTCTCGGCCATAAGGTATCAAATAGTTGTTTGTGGCGATTCCCTCTCTATATAAGTAGTCCAGCTTTTGAACATCTAGCAAACGGTTAACATTAAGTACTTTATCTCCAAAAGGTCCATATAACAAACCACCTTCACGTGCCGCTTTAAATCCTTCATTCTCAAAAATAATGATGTCATAGATGCCTTGGTCCTTTTCATTGGCTTTGTCCTCACCAAGTTCTAAAAGCGTTTTTTCAATCGGTTGAACGACTACCTGGAGTGAAATATCATATTGTTCTTTTAAATAACTTGAAAGCGTTTCTTTAAACCACGCTTCTGCCAATGGATTTGTGTGATCTATAACCAAAGAAACAGTCGTTCCTTGAGCACTCTTTTCAAAGATTGACCAGTTTTTTTCTTCTGCGTCCATGGTTAAATTTATGTCGCACCCTGTTGCTATTAACAAGATGACCATTACAAATAGGATGAGTTTTTTCATGGTTTTTCCTTTCTATTTTGAATTTGCTCTGCCAACTCAATAAGTTTCTGCAGTCTATGATTTACCCCAGATTTGCCTATAGGTGGATTTAAAAGTTCACCCAACTCTTTCAATGAAGCTTCTTGGTTTTCCAAGCGCATCTCGGCAATCTCTCTTAACTTGTCAGGTAAACCATCTAATCCTTCTGCTTGCTCTATGATGTTTATCGCATGGATATGTTCAAATGCCGCGTCAGCTGTTTTTGTTAAATTTGCCGTTTCACAATTAACAACACGATTAACATTATTACGCATCTGTTTAAGTATGCGAATGTTTTCATACTCTAGTAAGGTCTGATGTGCGCCGATTATATTAAGAAAATCTACTATTTTCTCACTTTCTTTAATATAAACGATATAGTTTTTCTTTCTCATGGTAACTTTACAACCTAAATCATAGGTCTGATTAATGAACTTCATCAATTGCTTCGCATAATAATCATTATGAGATATAAGTTCCAAATGATAACTCTTTTCTGGTGCACTCAGTGATCCACTTCCTAAATAAATGCCTCTTAAATAAGCCTTTTTACAACAACCCTTTGAAAGTAGTGACTTAGGCAATTCGTCATTTAGTAGATAAGCATCTCCTTCTAATCTCAAAATATCTAAATCTACTAAAATATCATTTGCGCGTTCTATAAACATTTCATATATATGATGCTTTTTGAGTGTTCGATTCTCTTTCATAATTAACTCTGTTTGCAGTTGATACACGCGTTTTAAGAGCACAAATATCAATCTTGCTACCGCTGGATTTTCTGTGGTAATTCTTAAATTCATGGCTTTATTGCCACCAAATTCTAATGAGCCACTCACTCTAATAATCCCTGATAATTCTGCGCGATTACAGCACTTACCTTCTGTTCTAATTCTAGACAATTCGTTTTTGGATAGAGCGGAAAATGACATTAAACACCTTCTATGTTATCAATTATTTCAAGTGCTTTAGCTAAAATGTCGCGTTCATCATCATATTTTGCCAACTGAATTGCATTGTCTCTATGAATGAATTTAGCGCTAATAAAGCCTTCTTCTCTTTGGGGATGTGTATTTGAAGTAACGGCTTTCATCAAATACCAGTAGACCTTCTTCTCAACGATATGATTGTTAGACCAGTAGTTCTTAAATCGATAAGCCGTTTCACCTATGGGCGTAATCACTTTTGACTTGATGCCAGCTTCCTCTTTAACTTCTCTCACTGCTGTGATTTCACTGGTTTCATCTTTTTCAATTTTTCCTTTAGGCAAAACCCAGTCTCCATTGATTTTCTGTAACATCAAGATACCATTACCAAGGTATACGACGCCTCCAGAACTATAAACCCTCTTCATAAAATCACCCTTTATTTATCGTGGATATTCAATTTATCCACTTCCCTTAATTTATAGCATATACTTTAGTATACCATAAAAACACTTGTCCTAATACAAGAAAAGAGTGAGGAAAACCATCCTCACTCTAACACTTTTACAATTTATTTTACTGGTTTTAGTTTTGCAGTGAAATGTCGAAGTACCTTAGGCTCGTATTCAAATTCAAACCCTTTTAAAGTATGTGCATATTCCGCTACTTTTATCACTGCATCTGCAACATAATCCATGTGGTCATTTGTATAGACTCTTCTCGGAATGGTTAAGCGCATTAACTCAAGTGGCGATTCTAGCGGTTCTCCCGTTTCACCATCTCTGCCTAATAAGAACGATCCGATTTCAACAGGTCTAACACCACTTTCTACATAAACGGCATTACAAACCGCCTGTGCTGGAAACTGATCAAAAGGAATTTGTGGACATAGTTTTTTACAGTCGACAAAAACGGCGTGGCCACCTGTTGGATAT
The DNA here is from genome assembly GCA_927417275.1 of uncultured Clostridia bacterium. GTDB lineage: Bacteria > Bacillota > Clostridia > Peptostreptococcales > Acidaminobacteraceae > Fusibacter_C. The sequence goes on along the minus strand of CAKMJV010000031.1, from coordinate 84,407 downwards.
TGGATCGGTACGCCTGCTTCTCTTAGTCGATCGCCTAAATACTTAACTTGAGCAATACGGTACTCCAGGTAGTCAAACTCCAACCCCTCTTCTAAGCCAACCGCTAATGCTTGCATGTCTCTACCCGCTAATCCGCCATACGTTGGGAATCCTTCCAAAGGAACCACTGTTGAACGGCAAGCATTATATAGGTCTTCATCGTCTTTAATCGCGATTAGTCCACCCATATTTACGATTCCATCTTTTTTTGCACTCATCATTAATCCATCTGCATAGCTGTACATTTCTTGAGCAATTTCCAAAACAGTTTTGTCTGCATAGCCCGCTTCACGCGTTTTTATGAAATATGAATTTTCAGCATATCTCGCAGCATCAATAAACACTTTTAAGCCGTGTTTATGTGCTATTTCACTTGCTGCTTTAATATTAGCCATAGAAATCGGTTGACCACCTGATGAATTACATGTAACCGTTATAATGAGGCAAGAGATATTATCAACACCTTTTTCAACGATAAAAGATTCAAGTGCTTCTAAATCAAAATCACCTTTAAAATCATCATAAGTTTCAGTATCAAACGCTTTCGCATCTATTTTATTAACAGGTCTACCACCTGCGATAAGAACATGTCCCATGGTTGTATCAAAGTGCATGTTATTAAGTACATAATCGCCTTTTTTCTTAATGACATTTGGCAGTACAACTTGTTCTGCACCTCTACCTTGATGCGTAGGAATTACATATTTATAACCTGTGATCTTTTGAACCACTTCTTCTAACTTGTAAAACGAACGACTGCCTGCGTAAGACTCATCACCAATCATAATCGCCGCCCATTGCTGATCACTCATGGCACCTGTTCCACTGTCTGTAAGCAAGTCGATATAAATATCTTCTGCCCGCAGTGCAAATGGATTATATCCTGCTTCAACGAGTCTCTTTTCTCTTTCCTCTTTGGGAATAATACTAATTCTTTCCACCATTTTAATTTTAAATGGTTCTGGTATCCTTTTTGCCATAAAAAAACCTCCTTATTTTTATAGATAAGGTGAATTTTTTAAAAGATAAGGGCATTACCTTTTCAAATCACACTGTCATTCTTCTCAGCCATGCCTAATTTTTTTTAACGCTTCAAATATATTAGACAACTCTATTATACAATAGAATCCTTATTTATTACAACTTTACCGGATAAATTTTTTCTACATACTGAATCATCTTTTTGCTTATTTTAGAGGCATTATGTCGAATATATCCCTTCTTAACTTCTATGAAGTCTTCAGCAATAATTTCTACGCCTTTCGATTCTAAAAATGTACGCTCATCTGTAGAAAATTTTACCAATTCTGCGGATTCACGTTTATAACGTGCTACGGTTTCTGAATCAATGGTCCCAGTATTTGCAACCAGATAATCCACATGATTTAGCTCAGTAAATCGATACAGTGCTTCCAAGTGATCGATCGCCGAGTAACCATCTGTTTCTCCAGGTTGAGTCATGATATTTGCAACGTAAAAAACGGGTGCATCAGAACCATTAATTGCTTGAATCACTTCTTGAACCAGTAAGTTTGGTATAATACTTGTATATAGACTTCCAGGTCCTAAGACGATCATATCCGCTTCTTTAATGCGTTCAACCACCACTTCATAGGTCTTCGCATCTTTGGGCTCAATCCAAATTTTTTCTATTGGCGTGCCACGTTTAACCACTTCATGCGGGATGTTGGATTCACCTACGACTGTAGTGCCGTCGGATAATTGGGCATACAAAACGATGTCCTCTTCAGACATCGGAAAAACCTCGCCTGTTATAGCAAAAATGTCGGATATTTTTTTTATGGCCTCTTCAAAACTTTCAGAAATGCCAACCATTGCAGCAATCATCAGATTGCCAAAATTCTGACCTTTTAACCGCCCCTCTTCAAAGCGATAATGAAACAAGTCCTGTAGAATCGGTTCCTTATTTGCAAGTGCAAGTATACAGTTTCTCACATCACCCGGTGGCAGCATCCCCAAGTCTTCTCTTAATACGCCTGACCCACCACCATCATCTGCAACTGTTACCACAGCTGTAATGTTACTAGAAACCTCTTTCAAACCTCTCAATAAAATGGATAAACCTGTTCCTCCACCAATAGCGACAATGTTAACCATATTCAACCGTCCTTTTTAGCGTCACGATGAATTGCATGGGCATGAACGCCTTTGCTTGTGAAATGTGAAGCCAATGCGTTAGCAAATGTAACCGAACGGTGTTGGCCACCAGTACAACCTATAGCAACAACCAATTGAGAACGCCCATCTTTAACGATATTTGGAATCACATAGGTCATCATGTTGATAATTACATCTAAATACTCTTTGCTTTCTTCAAATCCCATAACATAGGAACTAACTTCACTTTCATTACCTGTTAATGGTCGTAGTGATTCAACATAGTATGGATTTGGTAGAAAACGCACATCAAAAATAAAATCCGAGTCCAAAGGCAAGCCCTTCTTAAAACCAAAAGATACGAAAGTGACTTGTGTACTCCCTTGAATATCAGATATTTCAAGGGCATTGGATATGAGATTTTTAAGTTGTGAATGATTGGTTGTATTGGTATTAATAACAAATTCGGCTTTGCTTTTTAATACAGATAATATTTGTTTTTCCGCTTGGATCGCTTCTTCAATTCTGCCATTTGGATCAAGTGGGTGCGTTCTTCGTGTTTCTTTAAATCGCTTTAAGAGAACATCATCATCCGCTTCAAAATAAAACAATCGATAATTATAACCCTTTTGCTTAAATGCATTCAGATGAAATTCTAGATCTTTAAAGAATTTACCGCCACGAATATCGATCACCAATGCGACGTTATTGATGTTCTCAGAATTTTGATCCAATAGTTCAATAAAGTTTGGAATTAAAGATGGTGGTAAATTATCCACACAATAAAAGCCAAGATCTTCAAATACTTTTTTAGCTTGGCTTTTTCCTGCGCCAGATTGCCCAGATATAATTATAAAATTCACTTACTACCTACCCTTCTACGTGTACATGTGATGGTTTAATGTTGTAGATTCTTTGCATGTTAAGACCTGCTATATATGCGCGATCTAAAGCATTAACTACATCACCAACTTCATTGATCTCATGTGCATCGCTACACAATACAAACTGAACAGGATATTTCATCGCTGCTTTTATTTCCTCCACAGAGAGATGACCGTGTTGATTATTAATTTCTAACAATGTACCTGTTTCAGAGGCGGTTTTTGCGATGACCTCGATGTCTATTGGTCCTTTTGCACCTGGATGCGTAAGCACATTGATTTTATTTTTTTTCATAGCATTGACCATAGATTGTGTGTTCAACTCGCGGGCCTTTTTATGGTAGTGTTTTGACACTTTACTCATCACATTATAGAAATGAATTTTGATATCTTTTCTAAAGTTACTACCAAAATGATAGCCAGCATTGATCCAATCGATCATTTCTTTCATATCTTCATCTATATCAATTTCACCTTCAGTACCTAGAAAATTTGCTTCTAGTCCCAAGAGAATTTTTATACTCGGATATTTTATATTCAAACGATCAATTTCTTTTCTAATAATCGGATAATCACGTTTATTAATGCCATAGCCATTATGAGCGGGGCCATGATCTGTTATCGCTATTTCCTCTAGTCCTAAATCGATTGCTTTTTTAACGATGGCTTCCAATTCGTTTTTACTATCTCCGCTAAATTTAGTATGGATATGATAATCTGCTCTAATAAGCATAGGGCACCTCCTCACACATGCACACTACAATTATACCACTTTATCCTACTAAAAATAAGGTTTTGCATAGTAAATCACGAGAAAACTTGCTACGATTGATACAAAAAAAGTAAATCGTAAAATTGCCCCATTCACTTCATTGTTAAAATGTGCTATTTTTTCGATCACGAGTAATCCCGCAACCACTGATAAGTTGACGATAGAAAGTATATCAAAATAGCTAATTACATTAAAAAAATACTGATTGACGATAAAACCCGAAACCACTAAAAGAATCTCTATTAATGCACATGCAAGAAAAAGTAGAATTATCACACGAAAATATTCTGAATTAACAAATGCGTTTAATTTTTGTCTCATAACCATTACCTCCTAGTTAGAACAAGTAATAGTATCTATTATGCGCGCACTGTATTAGTGACCTCTGAGAAAAAAATTAGATTATCATTAAAATAAAAAAGGAACCTTTAAAAAGGTTTCACAACCCTAGTAAAAGTTCCCAAATCACTTAATTATTCTTTTCCAAATATGCGTACTTCACGTTCAAGTATGATGCCAAACGTATCTTGCACGACTTTTTGAACCACTTCTATCAAATCCATGACTTCTTGACAAGTTGCTTTACCAAGATTTACGATAAATCCACTGTGTTTTTCTGAAACTTGGGCATCACCATGTCTTAAACCTCGTAAACCAGCGTCTTCAATTAATTGACCTGCGAAATAGCCAGTTGGCCTTTTAAAGGTACTACCTGCACTTGGTAAATCCAATGGTTGTTTGGACACACGTTTTTTTGTTAACTCGTTGGTAATTTCCTTAATGATCTCATAATCGCCTTTTTCAAAAACCAAACCTGCTCGCAGTACGATCCAGCCTTTTTCCCGAACGACGCTTGTACGATAATCAAATTGTAAAGCCCCATTTTCAATTTTAAGAATCTCGCCTTCTTCAGTAAGTACTTCGACCCACTTGACAACATCCTTCATTTCACCGCCATATGCACCAGCATTCATGAAAATCGCTCCACCTAATGTACCTGGTATGCCTGATGCAAATTCAAATCCGGCCAAACTCTCTCTCATAACCAATTTGGATAGTTTTGATAATAAAACGCCTGACTCCGCGACCACAATTTCATTTTCAATATGAACGCGACTAAATGACTCTGCAATTTTTATAACCAAAGCGTCAATACCGGCATCTTCCACCAAAATATTAGACCCATTGCCCATAATAAAATAAGTTTGATTGAATCGTTTGCAGATTTCTAATGTTTTAATCAATTGATCCACATTTGTAGGTTCTACTAAAATTTTTACAGGTCCACCAATTCGAAATGATGTATGCTTTGACATAGGCTCATCTATTAATACACATTTATTATAAAGTTCATTTAACGCGTTTAAAACCATTGTAATCTCCAGAACATCTTATATTTAACCTTTAACATTCTAACACATAAAATATTTTATGACAATCAAACTCTAATAATCGAATGAATTGCTTGTCTATTTAATGTTACCATGTACTTCTTGATGTTCAATCTCTACAATTTGATTTTTATCATCTAAAATCACAACATTGGGTAAAAAGGTTCTCGCTTCCTCTGCCGTTAAAAGACAATATGCAATGATGATCACTACATCTCCTGGTTGAACACGTCTAGCGGCTGCACCGTTTAAACAGATCACCCCACTACCACGCGCTCCGGCAATCGTATATGTTTCCAAACGCTCACCATTGTTGTTATTTACTATCTGTACTTTTTCACCTGGCAGTATACCAGATGCATCCAACAAATCTTCATCGATGGTAATACTCCCCACATAATTTAAATTGGCTTCTGTTACTGTTGCACGGTGAATCTTTCCTTTAAACATCGTTAAAAACATACTAGTTCCCTCCAAGACGAAGTCTTACATTGTCAATTAATCTGGTTTTACCAAAACGCACTGCAAGTGCAATTAAAACATCGTCCGATATCTGCTCAATATCTTCTAACGTTTCACCACTAACTATTTTTATATAGTCTATCTCTGCAGAAGATACACTTTCAATTCTTTCACGCATCTTATTTAAAAGTACCATCGATCGAAGCTCACCTTGGTTGATTAATAATTCAACTTCTTTAAGTGCTTTTGATAGCACCAGTGCATCTTGACGTTGCTCTGTGTTTAAATATACGTTTCTAGAGCTCATCGCAAGTCCATCTGATTCCCTTATTATCGGGCACGCGATAATTTCAACATCAAAATTTAACTCTCTGACCATCTTTTCAATAACAGCCACTTGTTGTGCATCCTTTTGTCCGAAAAAAGCTTTATCTGGTGCAACCATATTAAATAATTTTGCAACCACTGACGTAACGCCTTTAAAATGAGAAGGTCTTGACGCACCACATAGAACTTTCGTTATATTCCCTTCACACTCAACAGTCGTTGAATATCCCTCAGGATACATTTCATGCACTTCTGGAGCGAAAACCAAATCAACACCTTCTGCCTCGCAACCCAATAAGTCACGTTCTAAATCTCTTGGATATGCACTTAAATCTTCATTGGGACCAAATTGAGTTGGATTCACAAAAATGCTCACCACTACAAAATGCGTTTGTGCCTTCGCTGCTCTCATCAGAGAATAGTGCCCCTCGTGCAAATACCCCATCGTGGGTACAAATCCAATCTGGTGCCCCATAGACTTTTGAGCTTTTATAAGGCTACGTAATTCTTTAACCGATTTTACTGTCTTCATCTTTATCCCTCAATATAGTTTATTAATCACTTCATCATCTATTTTAAAAGTATGCTTCATTTCAGGAAACGTACCTGCTTTAACCTCGTTACAATAATTCTGAACCGCTTCATTTATATGACTTTTTAAGTTTGCATATTGCTTTACAAACTTCGGCGTAAAATCCGTATACATCCCAAGCATGTCTTGAATAACCAAAACCTGCCCGTCACACCCCGCACCAGCGCCTATACCGATCGTTGGTATCGAAAGTTGCGAAGAAATATAAGTTGCCAACTTTTCAGGCACACATTCTAAAACGATGGCAAAACAACCGATAGCCTCAAGTAGTTTTGCTTCTTCAAGAATTTTTTTTGCTTGATCTTCTGATTTGCCCTGAACTTTAAAACCGCCAAAAACATTAACGGATTGCGGTGTTAATCCAAGGTGACCCATTACTGGAATTTGTGCCGCCAAAATAGCTTCTATACGTGTTTTTACAGCCATTCCACCTTCGAGTTTAACTGCGTGTGCTTGTGTATCTTTAATCAATCGACCTGCTTGTCGAACAGCATCTTCATCACTGATGTGATACGATAAAAAAGGCATATCAACCACAACCATCGCATTTTTGGTGCCGCGTTTCACTGCTTTTGTATGGTGAATCATATCCTCAACGGTTACCGATAGGGTATCTTCATAGCCAAGCATCGTCATACCCAATGAATCGCCCACCAGTATACACTCAATCCCTGCTTCGTCTAATAATTTTGCCATTGAAAAATCGTAGGCTGTTAATACGGTTATTTTTTCACCTTTTGCTTTGTGTTCTAAGAATGTTGATACGGTTACTTTAGACATACTATTCCTCCTTAAAAAGTGAGCTTAGTTTTTCCTGTGTTTGTATCGGTAAATTTGTCATCTTTAGTGTATATGCGCCCAGTGTTTTATAAAGCGCTTTTGTTTCATCATGCATTGCCTCTAAATGTTTTTCGATGGTGTGAACATCTCCTCTAACGATGGGACCAGTTAACGCTTTTTTTGTTCCCAGGATTTCCACATTTTCAATCGTTCCCATAACCAATGGCCATAGTGCTTTTTTAGCAAGTTCAGCTGGTAAACCCAAGGCTTCAAACTGACTAAATCCAAAATCCAAAACGGCTACCAAGTAATTTGAAACAATCGCTGCAGCGGCGTGATATTGCACTTTCTGATGGCTTGAGATTTCAAAGTAAGTGAGATTAATAGCACTCAACCAATTTTTCAAGGAGGCGTCTCCCCCCTCTAGGCTAAAATAAACGCCTTTAAAATCATCCGTTTCCATCATAACTTTTGGAAAAGCCTTTAAGGGGTGTAATGAAAACACCTTTGTTGACAAAGGATTTAATACTTCAACCGATAAAGAGCCGCTCATATGAAAAAAAGTCTTGTTAGAAAGATTTTTTTTCAAATTGAGTATTTGATCCACAACCACAGCAACTTGGTCATCCTGTACCGTTATACCGATAAGATCCGATTGATCTATCAACTCTGATAAATCAGAAATAGCAGTACATCCGATTTCTGAAGCCAACTGTATGGTACTTTTATGCGTTTTTCCAAAATAGCCCACAATTTCTGTCTGGTTATTTTTCAAATAATGCCCAAAAGATCTACCTACTTTTCCAGGTCCAATAAATCCAACTTTCATATCTGCCTCATCCCATAAAAAAAACCCTTTTTGCACAAGACAAAAAGAGCTATCCATCGATATTAGCTGCTTCAGTCTCGGGCAAATGCTCAGAGCTGTTATTTCGTGATCGTAAAAAAAATGCGTATAGTCCAAAAGGTACTATCAAAATTATTATAACACGAAATCTGATAAAGATATCAGAAAAAATGTGTATTTTCTGTAAACGCAAAAAAACCCGATAAATCGGGTTTTGTAAACAAGCGATAATGTCTATTCCTTACTTTTCGTTTCATACATAATGGCGTACTCATAATCAACTTCTGATTCACAAGTCTTACAAAGTGTAAATTTGTTCACTTTTTTTTCGTCCCCACATCGTTTACAAAAAGTCACTTCAAATTGATTGCCTTTAACAACGTCTCTCATAAATACACCTCCATTATTATTGTATTTTTGTATACAATCCTGCTTGAGATTATTATAACTGAAAGGTTGTCTATTTGCAAGTATAAACTTTAAAACTTTCATAATTATTTTTTCTTATTTTAGGTCTTATTGCAGAAAGTCCAACAATTCTGTCGAGTATATCGCTGTCACAAGTGATTTTCTTATCACCTATTAGTTCTATAATAGCTTTCCCCATAGCAAAGCAATCACTTAAATATGAAGGATGCTCACTTGCAAGAACGTTCTCTGGTGCCATATAACGCAGCGCACCCATCTGCCGTTCATTAGAATCCTCACAAACCGCCGAACCAAAATCTATGAGTTTTACATTTAACGCACCATCAATAAACAAATTGTCCGGTTTGACGTCTCCATGAACTATTCCTTCATTTTTCAAAAGTTCCAGTAGCAAAACAGCATTTCTTGTGACTTGTCCAATGTTCTCGACAATGTGTTGATGCATTTTATGATCTTGTGCAATTAAATCCCATCTTACCCCTTGTACTTTCAGTGTATATATAACGACATGAGTTGCGTTGATTTCAAAATCTATAAGCCTCGGAAAACATGCGCAGTTTAATTTTTTCAAACGATTAATCTCATTTATGCCTTGTTGCACATGAACTGTTTTCTTAACCACATCCAGGCCAGTTTTCTTATGTTTTAAATATACGATATGCGTTCGATTCAAATCGTTTACTTTTTCATATGCTTCTAACTGCATCTCACTCCTCCTTTTGACTTTGATTATGACAGTTTTTACATGCATCATAACCCTTATTTTTTGCTTCAGTTAAAGTGATGCCAAACTTACTCTTTCTTAGATGAAAACAAGTTGACTGATGATACTTCTCACCATATGTGGTTATGTAAACCGTCTGAGTGTCAAAGTCTACGCCATCAGAAAATGCGGCTGCTACTGTTGGTATAATCATTCCACCATTTTTCACGAAAGTCGGCAAAACATATTTGTAAGATATGTTTAACGCTATAAATCCCAATTGATCTTTTTCTACAGGTGCTACGACCACCTTACTTACCAATCGATTCATTTCACGGGCTTTAATGTTTTGATTGAGTCTATGATCTGCTATGGTTGTAAGGACAGTTTGCTCCAAAATCTTCAAAGAAGAATGCTCATGACCTAAAAAAGGCATATACGCTAGAGACAAATCATCTTTTGTTTGCAAAACTGACCACTGCATATTTTCATCAATATAAATTGAAAGCAAAGCACCCAAAATCAGTGTCATTATAATCAACATCATGCTTACAGATAAAATCGCTTCAATCGATAGACTTCCTTTTAATCGTTTCATTGATTTATGGCCTCATAATTATTCGTAAAAGCAAGCGTAGAATCTTTATGGACCCAATCGAAAATTGAATTGGGTCGCCAATTCAGCACGACATGATGCCCTCTGGAAAAACTACTTAGATCATATGCACCCTTTGTCGTTTTTTGAATTTCTGTGGTCATGAGTTCCATTACGCGTTTTAGTGATGTTTCCTCGGATTGAAAAAACAAAAGTACTCTTAAGTAATCTTGATAATACAATTTATAAGCAGAATGATCATTTTTTTTAGTTTGCCACGACTTACTTACAAGTGATTCTAAATCGAGATGCCATTCTGAAGGCGATTTTACGCGTGTCAAACCTTCTCCCTTAAGTAGCGCCATAACATCTACATAACTTTCTGCAGTCGCCCAAGCAGAAACAATCGCAGTAAAGGCAACCATTCTCCAAGGTTGAGGTAAAGCAAGTGTATAATTTGAGATGCTTCGCATTTTTTCGGTATCTGATAAGAGCGATATTAAATTCGAAGGCACTCTCAAGGCGAACACTTGTGCAGTAATCCAGTTCATACTCTCTTTTTCAGAGGCCTTGCCCGTTATTATATATTCGATTTCACCTTTTAAAATGCGCTCTGTATCCATGCGATTTAAAGGATCTAATGCACGCGGACTATTTATATCATAACTTGAAAAAAGTGACAAATAGTATTCGTTAACCAATAGTTTCTCGTGATAGGGCAAAGGCTGTAGTGTATTCGTAAGTTTTGAATACTTATATTTTTCTTCTAAACTCAATTCACCTTCACCAACATCGATGCCCGTAGTCAATGCCGTAATTTCACTAATAAGTGTGTGCATCTGATTAATTATATCAGGCTTAACCGAAGTCATCGTTTGATGTAATGCGCTTGAACGTTCAGCAATATGCGTCTTAATATCTAAAATTGCCGCTTCATTTTGTAACAACTCATTTTGAAATTGTGACTTGTCGATTAACAATTGCGCTTTCTCATCCGTATCTTTCAATGCGTTATCGATGGATATAATAGATTCATTTAATTGGTGACATAGTGCTTCAAGTTCAAGAATCTGCCCCTCTGCAGTACGCACTTCATTTTCGAAATGCTCAAGTTCTAACTGCCGCTCTTGAAACATTTGATTCGTTTCTTCCCATTCACTTAATTTATAAGGTGCAATCGTGTTTTGATCGGACTCAGATAATTGCATGAAATCCGCATGCAACTGTTGTAAATACGCTTCAAATAATCGCTTTTGATCTTTTCTTATGGCTTCAAGTTCGAGAACTGATAAATCGCCTTGAATAACACGTGTTAAAGCCGCTTGATAGCTGTTTAGTTCAAAACGCTCCGCAAGTTTGAGTTCACTGAATTTAAATCGTTCATTTAAATAGCGCACACGATCACTCAATTCCAATTGATTCAATAAGTCCATGGTGTAATTTTCTGCAACGTTTCCCAATTGGATAAATGACGCATGCTTAATCGCTTGATTAAAAGTTGTAACTTGATCTAAGGCATAATAGTCAACATCAATATTTATCGGTTGTTGACTGGTCAGAAGTCTATTTTTTTCAAAATAATGTGTGACCAAAACCGACAAGTCTGTGACATTATGGTTTGCATACAGAGCAAATGAATCATACAAATAGGCATTATACTGAGATAAAATACTATCACTGCATGCATAAGTAATTTTAAATGCCTTGTTTTCTTGTTGGTATACCTGTAAATAATCAAAAATCAGCAATCCGCCTATTATGATTACTGGCAAAAGAATTACTATAAAAATTGAAACAACACCTTTTTCATTTTTAAGTATTTTATACATAAGCACCCCTGTCTACTCACTAAATCCTTCATACCCTGACTTTACAAATGCAGCTACTTGCTTATTAATCCACATTTTATGATAGTGTGTACTTAAATTAATCTGACTATTTCCAACGACTGAAGCATATGGATTTAAACGCGTTGCATGTGTATTATATCGAATCGATTGCCACAATCTAAAATCAAAAATTTGCAAATGAATGTTCGGTTTAGCGACATATGCATTTAATTCTCCTTGGGGTACAATGCTCAGCATAAAATCTCTACTACTTGTCATTTCAAAGAGTGATAATTCCGTTGCCAAAAAGAACATAATTAATGCACCTATTATTAATACGATAATCAAAGGGATTATAACAGACATTTCTGTAGTAAACATACAGCACCTCCTATTTTTTACCATTATATTACATATGTAAAATTATGTCAAATGTAGCGCAAAAAAAAAGCACTTTCAAGAATGTAACACTTCTTAAAAGTACCTTTATATCATTTTAAATTACGTTAAATCTGATTCTTTATTGATTTTGCTTCTGTTTCGCGCACGATCGGTTTCGTTGAGTATACGCTTTCTCATTCTAAGTGCATCGGGTGTAATTTCAAGCAACTCATCTTCTTCTATAAAAGTAAGTGCTTCTTCCATGTTGAAAATCTTTGGAGGTAGTAATTTAATCGCATCATCCGAACCAGACGCACGCGTATTGGTCAGTTTTTTATTCTTAGTCGGATTAACAGTCATATCATCTCTACGTGAATTGATACCGATAATCATACCTTCATAAACGTCTGTGCCCGCTTCAATCATCATTGTTGCACGGTCAGATAGGTTAAACAATGAATACGCCATTGCCACGCCACCTTGTTGAGAAATTAAAACGCCATTGCTTCTTTTAGGAATTTCACCTTTGTAAGCTTGGAACTCGTGAAAAGATCGAATCAAAACCCCTTCACCACGTGTTACATTAACAAACTCGCTACGATAACCAAGCAAGCCACGCGTAGGCACTAAAAATTCAACGCGCGTATAGCCGTCTTCCGTGCTCATGGTATCCATCAAACCTTTTCGAATACTTAACTCAGAAATAACTGAGCCTGAATATACATCTGGTACGATCGCAATAACGCGTTCTACAGGTTCAAGGCGTTGTCCATCTACGTTTTTCATCAATACCTGTGGTTTAGATACTGCTACTTCATAGCCTTCTCTACGCATGTTTTCAAGCAAAATTGAAAGATGCAACTCGCCTCTTCCTGAAACTTTAAAGCCATCCTGAACAGAGTCTAGTGGCTCAACTTTAAGTCCAACATTTACTTCTAATTCTTTATCCAGTCTGTTTTTCAAATGTCTGTTGGTAACAAACTTACCACTACGTCCACAGAATGGCGAATCGTTGATTAGAAAATTCATAGACAACGTAGGTTCTTCTATTACGATCATCGGCATCGGATCGATATGCGCCGGATGACAAATCGTCTCGCCTATAGAAATATCATCCAAACCTGCTATAACGACCATATCTCCAGCGTAAGTTTCTGAAACTTCGACTTTGCTTAATCCTTCATAGACAAAAAGTTTTGTTATTCTGCCTTTTGCAATTGTTTCATCCCTTTTGCATATTGCGATTTGCTCCCCTTGACGAATGGTTCCTTGAACCACACGACCAATTCCCAATCTACCAATATACTCATCATAATCAAGTGATGATACCTGAAGTTTTAAGGGTGCATCTATGGGCTCTGCATACGGTTGAACATGATTGATGATGGTATCAAACAAAGGGGCAAGATTTTCACTTTCATCATCCATAGACATCTTAGCAATGCCTTCTTTTGCAATACCGTAAACGATGGGAAATTCCAGTTGATCGTTTGTTGCATTGAGTTCAACAAACAAATCAAACGTTAAATCGACAACTTCCTCTGCGCGTTGATCTTTTTTATCAATTTTATTGATAAATAAAATCGGCTTCAAACCACGTTCAAGTGATTTTTTAAGCACAAATCGCGTTTGAGGCATAGGCCCTTCACTCGAGTCAACAAGTAAAACAACCGTATCAACTGTTTTCATAATACGCTCAACTTCTGAAGAAAAATCAGCATGGCCTGGTGTATCTACGATATTAATTTTATAGTCTTTATACATGATCGAACAGTTTTTCGAATATATAGTAATGCCGCGTTCACGTTCTAAATCGTTACTATCCATAACACAATCTGGAACGACCTCGTTAGCTCGAAATACATTATTTTGACTTAAAAATGCGTCAACCAACGTTGACTTGCCCGCATCGACATGGGCGATTACTGCGATGTTAATTATGCCTTTAGCATTTGACATTTAAACTCTCCTAATAAAACTTATAATAACCGTAATTGTTCAACCTATTAATTTTATATCATAACGTGACTAAAAGATATCTTTTTATTTTATGTTACAACAATTTAATAATGATGCATAAAAAAAGAACTTGCTTGCCTTAACTGGCAGAACAAGTTCTCACTATTTAAATTAGTAGATTTTCTCAGCAGTAAAATCGTTTGAAGTTTTATACATTTGAACACTTTTGCCTCTTTGTATAAAACCCGCATCAACTGTTGTATCCACGATTTTCCAAGTACCATCTACAAAAACTTCATTCCAAGCATGATACGTCGTTTTGGTTGCTGTGCTATACCCTTTAACTAATTTTGTAGGCACATCTACGCTTCTTAACATCGCAGCAAAGAGCGAAGCGTAATCGTAGCAAATGCCCGTTTTAGATTCGAATATTTCGTCAACCACTGGAAAATAGCCCGTTGATACTGATTTTGCTTTTGCATAATCGTATGTGTAGTTTTTTGTTATATAATTATAAATAACCTTTACTTTTTCCGAATCACTTTTGATGCCTTTTGTCAAAGCACGTGCCTTAATAACCGCTGCTGAATTTTCATCCCAATCGATGTCTTGAATCGCATTTAAAAAAACAGTGTTTTGCGTTTTTAAAGATAACGTGATTTTCGATTGGTCCAATACCTTATATTTGTTTGATTCAATATTTTCCATGATACGAACAGTATACTCACCATTGCCAAGTTGTAATGGAAATTGACTCATTTGCTGATCAACCAGTGGATATGTGTATCTTACCCCATCTTTTTCCACCAATAATAAAGTTTTAACAGTGGTTGGTTTAGACAGTTGAACGGCAATTACACCTTGTTCTTCTATTAACACCATATTACTCGCACTTGCAAATGTGTTAAAAGATGCTGAAAATAGTAACGTTATCAAAAGCAAGAAGCTGATTGATTTTTTCATAATACTCTCCCTTCGGTAGCACGGCTGCCATTCAAATGAAAGGCCCTATGGCTTTGCGTCCCATCGTTTCCAATGGTTTGCTATTGTCGGTGAAGAGAAATTCGTTACGATAATGTCTTGTTTCAAAAAAAGAAAAAAACTTTTCTTTCGGTGGCTAGGCTGCCATTTTAAAGGCCCTATAGCTTTGCGTCCCATCGTTTCCGATGGTTTGCCATTATCGTGAAAAGAATACTCTTTCACTAATATCTTATCTTGATTATATCACATATATCGTGTTTCACTATTAAAATCATATTACGAAACATTATGGATTTTGTAAAGCATGAACAATCAAACGATGTGTAGGATTCTTCACGGGGTCACATGTGACCAAAGTTAAAATCTTGTCTGTCTTATTTCTATTTAAAACAGAAACTTCAGTTGGTTCAACAATATGCACTTTATAAACGGTGTATTTATAAACCGTGTTATTTGTAGTGACTTCTATGATATCACCAGGTTCTAGTTCATTTAAGCGATTAAAAAAAACACCATATGAACGCCCTCTATGTGCAGCAACACCTACATTGCCCACTGTACCAAACTCAGAAGTGCCCGCGATAAATGCTGCACCACGATTTAGATTTCTTTCAGTGGCGTCGTTTAAAATAGGCATATTCACGTTAATCTTTGATATTTTAATCTTGCCAATCACACTTTTATCTACGGGTTTAGGTGCACTGCTGGTGGTCGTTTCCACCACTGCGTTTTGTTCAACGGTTTCGCCCTCTAAAGGTGTAATTTCAACATAACCTTCTAAAGACTCTTGTTCACCTGCTTCTAAAATTGACTGCAAAATCATATAGTCCGATTCGACAACTTGTGGCGACTCAATTTCAAGTTGCACGTCTTCTTCATAGGCACTTAGCAATTTTTCTTGCCAATACCAAACGCGCACACGATCCATTAAAGGAAAAAGTGCAACCAATAAGCCCAATATAATCAAAAAATTTGCGAGCCATTTTTTTTTGCTTTTCATATAAAACCTCATCTGTCAAAATGTCGATAGCCGTCTAGGAACAACAATATAAATCCAGATCCAATACCAAAGACGCCAAGAGCTACTCGTAAGTATGGATCAACTGCTATTGAACGGGAAAGAAACAATAGTAAAATTGTAATCACTATAACTCTTATACCCACTTTTTTTAAATTCAAAAGTTATCCTCCTATTTTGCATCCATAATTTCTTGAAGACCTTCTGCAATATAATCTCTTAACCAGGTGATAACATCTATCGTCGTTATCGGTACGCCATCTAAGAGTTTCTTAATTTCTTTTGTATTGAGCGTAAACGTCGCATCCCTATAGCGATGCGTATAAATCAGATCCATTTTTTCTGATGCATTAATAATGGTCACGATGGTTTCCGGCATATTTCCAAGCGGTACTCTATCGATGTGACTGTATTTAAAAACAGCTATGATTTCAGTGCCTTTGCCAAGTTGTGACTTTATTTCAAAAAGGCCTTCACATTGCTCAGCAGATAGCTTGAAAAGCGGAATACCTAGCCCAACTTTACGCGTGGTGCGCGTGGTATAAAAAGGGTCAATCACTTTTCTGACCGTTTCAGAATCCATACCAACACCATCATCTTTAATTTTTATGGTCAATTTATCTGCCACTAAGTCTTCAATTACTGCAATCCTCAAACACTCTGCTTCAGCCTTAATAGAATTTTGTGCAATATCCAAAATGTGCAATGAAAGTTCTCTCATATTAACCCTTTCCTATTAAAAAATGTATCACTGTATCCGCCGTCAAACGTTCTAGTGCAAGATGATTTATCGGTTCATTAATCGATTCTAAATAATGTGCATCAGAATTCAAAATTACGCGATATTTTGCCAATATGTCTTTATCTATTGGACTTCTCTCGAACCTTTCGATGCAACCAACATTTAGCGATTCAGGTATAAAACCTAAATTTACAAGTAAGCTATTTGCATTTTTATTGATATGTGCTGGGACAAAAGCGCCTTCAAAATCATCCACCAATCGTTTTAAATCATCAATACCAATATCAACGGATAAAATCAAAGCCTCCTCGACATGCTCAATAATTTCATCGTTTTCATCACAAACAAATTGATTACCAAAGACTTTGGGTTTATTCTTCACTTTTGACTTCAATACTTCCAATCGCTGATCAAAAGCCTCTATGGCTTCTACTGTTTTAAAATAACATAAAACATGTACCTCTTCTCGGGTTTGAACTTCCATCCCCGGGATGTAAAGAATCCCCGTTTGTTTGGTTAGCCTTTCAATCACGCGACAATGCTTTGCACTGTTGTGATCTGTTACAGAGATAATTTTTAAACCTTTGATAAACGCCATATTAACGATGTTGTTTGGCGTCATATCATCACTGGCACAAGGTGAAATACAAGAGTGAATATGCAAATCATAGGCATAGTTCACTACTGAATGCCTGCTTCATACAATATTTTAAAAATTTCAAATGTCTCTAAAGGCGTCGACAACATCACAACGTCCTGATCATTTGCCTTGTCGATGATTTCTTGATCTACTTGAATGCCTTCTGGGATAATGATACAGGAAAAATCCAGCAGTGATGCAACGGCTAATATGTTATTATGCGTCTGTACCGTAATCCATGCGGTGTCGTTTTTACCTTTAGCCATGACCCAACTTAATAGGTCACATGAATATACATTAGAAATTGAACGTTCCAAATCCGTTCCTGAAAGCAATTTGAAATTGTGTTTATTAATTAACTCTTTTGTTTGCATCGTCCTACCACCTCGTAATTTATTTACTTCTCAATTTGCAATCTTCAATTTTAGCAAACCCATTTACGATGTCCTCTGCTAAAATACGACAATTTGGCGCACCACATGCACCACAGTTTATACCAGGCAACATTTGCGTGTACTCCTCAATTTTTGCCATTTTTTCTAGTGCACGCTTAAAGTCTTTATCTAATTTAAAAACAGGCATGGGTTCTATCGGTAAATTCCATTCCATATTATCAGGTGTCAATTTAATGTCTACCTTTACAGGTAAATCCATGCCATATTGTTTTGCAAGTTTTCGAATACGATTCTTACCAATAAATGTGTTTTCAACATTAAGTGGTCCACCAACACATCCATTAACGCATGCATAACCTTCAAAAAAGTCTAATGAATTAAGTTTCCCAAGTTCCATGGATTCGAGCACCTTTATGACTTCTTCTATGCCATCTACAGCAATATAATCTTCGATGTCCATGGCGTAACTCTGACCACCTACTCTTGCCCATCCAATTCCCTTACCCGTTGATTTTTGAATTTGATGCTCCGGCACAATTTTGTCTATAAATTTCATGAGTTTATAATAGATTTCCTCAGTTGAAACGGCCTCATCAATGTTGGATTTCGATATACCAATGGGATCTTTAATACTGGTGATTTTAGCTGGACATGGTGTAATATATATAATCCCAATTTCTTCATTTTTATAGCCTTCAGCAATCAATCTTTTTCTGACATGCC
This sequence comes from uncultured Clostridia bacterium, assembly GCA_927417275.1. GTDB lineage: Bacteria > Bacillota > Clostridia > Peptostreptococcales > Acidaminobacteraceae > Fusibacter_C. Next base: position 65,800 of record CAKMJV010000031.1, on the reverse strand, counting down.
TCGCACCAATTTCCATGGGCGATTCTAACTTTATAATGTGATCAATCAGAGCGGGATATTTAATTTGAATCAATCGCGTAATAACGGGACAATAAGTTGAAATAAGTGGTTTGTGAATATGCTCTTTATCTAACATTGCATTTTCATACACCGATAAAAGTTCTGCTGCATGTGCGGTATCATACACTTCGTCAAAACCTAGTTGTAACAAGCCATTATAAATGGTATTCATATCATATTCTAAAGGAAACTGACCATAGAATGAAATGGCAGGCAATGCTACCGTATATTTATAGTTTTTAATAATCTCAAGATTACTGACCAACGCACCTTTTGCATGATAGGGGCACACGCGTAAACACTCGCCACAATCAATACATCGAGCCTCTATTATTTTTGCCTTCCCATCCACAATCCGAATTGCTTGTGTGGGGCATCTATCTAAACAATGGGTACAGCCATTACAATAGTCTTTTTCTAAAACTACTGAATGCCAATAATTTTTCATTTTCACCTCCACAAAAGGAAGAACTTAGTATTTCACTACCATTTTAATTTGAGTCCCAATATCAAGTTGTGATTCTATAGCAAATTCGTCACTGACTTTCTCCATATTGGGTAAACCCATGCCAGCACCAAATCCCATTTCCCTAGCGATTGATGTCGCCGTACTAAAACCTTTTGTCATGGCGCGTTCCACATTTTCTATACCCGGACCACAATCTTCAACGTATATTTCCACACAATCTGGTTTTATATATACTTCAATCGTGCCACCAAATGAATGGATGACTAAATTGATTTCCGCTTCATAGGTTGCTATGGCGATGCGCCTTAACAAGTTTGCATCTATAGCCAATTGTCTTAAAGTATTCTTGATTTTACTTGAGGCTTCACCTGCTCTTGAAAAGTCATCTTTAATGACATCAAAGTGCAATTTCATCGCAACATTATTCTCATCTTTATAGTATGATTGCATAGTGTTCTGCTCCTTAATGGTCAAATAGATATGCCCTTTAGACCGTTTGTATAAAGCATCCCCGATACTGTAAATAGAGACTCTTTGGTTGACATTAAAATGATGCGCTTTTCTCTTGCCAACGTCAATACATCTTCAGCGGGAATCTTTCCTCGTACAAACAATATCGCTTTTAAATCAAGCATCTCTGCGGTCCTAATCACTTGTTGATTGGTAAGACCCGTGATCAGCAATGTGTCTTCTTCTACATACGCCAATACATCGCTCATTAAATCCGAACCAAAAGCGGTTAAGATTTCCATGTCCAGCCCTTCTTCATATGCGAGTACTTCTGCATTTACGATTTCTTTTATATTTTTCAAGTGCATATTGCCTCCTCTAATCAACGAAAGTTAATTATTTAACAATTAACACTTACATTATAACATCTTTAAATGTGACGTTCAACTTCTTTTATTGTCGCCGATAGAACACTTTCTAGGTCTTGATTGGCATCAATTTTAATCATGCGTTTTGGATACATCTCTAATAACTTCATATACCCTTCTCTTACTTTCTCATGAAAAACCAGTCCTTCTAAATCCAATTTATTGATTTCACGATCTGGATTACTTTCTATACGCGCCATGCCAATCCTTGGATCGACATCAAAATACAACGTTAAGTCTGGTAAAAAGCCTTCAATCGCAAAGTGGTTTATTTCATACACGGCTTCTATCCCAATGCCACGTACATACCCTTGATAAACAAGTGACGAGTCCACAAATCGATCGAAAATGACGATTTTTCCACGATCAAGTGCCGGTAGTACTTTCTCAACCAAATGTTGGCGTCTTGCAGCAGCAAATAACAACGCTTCTGTACGTGGATCCATTTCCGTATATGTCTTTTCTAAAATGATATGACGTATGAGTTCTGATATGCGAACCCCTCCTGGTTCTCTCGTAACCAAAAAATCCATATTTCTTTTTTCAAAATAGTCGGAGATGCCTTTTAAAACTGTGGATTTTCCTGCGCCTTCTCCACCTTCAATTGAGATTACCAATGGTCTTTTCAATGCTTACTCCTCTGTAATTTTATATTGGGTCATATTTTCATTGTAAACCATTTCATTCGATTTATAAACCATGGGTTCAAAAAAATAAAAAATGAGGGCAATGCCCTCATTTTAAAATAGTGATTGTTATACTTATAATGGGAATTTTTCTTTAGCAACATAATGCGTATGAAGTAACTCATGCGCCTTATGTGAATTTGGTTTGCCTAAAAACTCATCGTAAAGTTTCTTGATTTCAGGGTTTTTATGCGATTTTCTAACGGTTAAAGACGCATCTTCTGAGTAAAGCGCTTTCGCTCTTTCCGCTCTGATATCGATTACATTTCTAACGTTAGCTGGTTGAATCGGTTGACCACCACCGTTTACACAACCACCTGGACAAGCCATGACTTCAATAAAGTGATAGTCCGCTTCGCCTTTTTTAATTTTTTCAAGTAAAATGCCAGCATTTGTCGTATTGTGCGCAACAGCGATTTTGATTTCTTTTCCTGCAATATTTACTGTCGCTTCTTTGATGCCTTCAATACCACGTACTGCATGATACTCAACATTTTCTAAATCTTCACCAGTCAATACATCTGCAACGGTTCTAAGTGCCGCTTCCATAACGCCGCCTGTTGCTCCGAAAATCAAACCAGCGCCTGTATAATTACCCATGAAAGGATCAAATGTACCTTCTTCTAACTTATCAAACTCTAATCTAGCTTCTTTAATCATAAGCGCAAGTTCTCTGGTTGTAATAGAAACATCCACATCTCTATAACCGTTTACTTCTAACTCAGGTCTAACGATTTCAGATTTTTTAGACGTACAAGGCATAACAGAAACAACTGCGATGTCTTTAGGATCAATGCCATGTTTTTCAGCATAATAGCTTTTCGCAAGGGCACCAAACATATTCTGTGGTGACTTACAAGAAGATAAATGTGGTAAAAGTTCAGGGTATTGGAACTCAATATATCTAACCCATCCTGGTGAACAAGATGTAATCATCGGTAGAACGCCACCGTTTTGTAAACGATCTAGCAACTCTGTGCCTTCTTCCATAATGGTAACATCAGCAGCCCAATTCGTATCAAATACTTTATCAAAGCCTAATCTTCTTAGCGCTGTAGCAAGTTTACCCGTTACATTTGTGCCGATTGGGTATCCAAATTCTTCACCAAGTGCCGCTCTTACAGCAGGTGCAGATTGAACGATAACATGTTTTGATTTGTCTTCAATCAACTTCCAAACTGCATCAATTGCCGGTTTTTCAGTAAGTGCGCCAACTGGACATGTCACCATACATTGACCACAGTATATACATGGTACATCTTTCATGCTCATTTCAAATGCTGGACCAACTGTCGTTTTAAAGCCACGGTTTAAGAACTCTAAAATACCGATGCCTTGAACATTTTTACATGCACTTACACAACGACCACATAAAATACATTTGCTAGAATCTCTGATAATAGATGGCGATAAGTCATCGTAAGATGGCTCTCTTTTTTCGCCTTCATAAGGAATTGTACGAATACTCAATTCTTCAGAAATCGACTGTAACTCACAGTTCTTACTTCTTACACATGTTGTACATTCTCTATTGTGATTTGCAAGCAAAAGCTCAACTGTATTTTTTCTGGCTTTTCTTACACGTGTATTATTTGTATTTACGACCATGCCCTCGCGCACTGGAAGTACACATGACGCTTGAAGTGCTCTAGCGCCTTCAACTTCAACAACACAAACGCGACATGCGCCCACTTCGTTAATATCTTTTAAGAAACATAGTGTTGGGATATCAATACCAACTGTTCTAGCCGCTTCTAATACTGTTAATTCACTTGGCACTTCATATTGAACGCCATTTATAGATAAACTTACATTACTCACGATAAGTACACCTCTTTCATATAATCTTGACTGTTCAAGAAATTATTGTTTCACAATAACTTTCTTAGGACATTTCGGGATACAAGCGCCACATTTAATACATTTTGCTTGATCGATGACATGATTTTGCTTCACTTCGCCGCTAATTGCATCAACTGGACATACGCGTTTACAAGCCGTACAACCGATACAGCCATCTACTATAACGATTGAGAGTAAATCTTGGCACATGCCTGCTGGACATTTTTTATCTACAACGTGTGCAATGTACTCATCTTTAAAATATTTTAACGTCGATAGAACAGGATTTGGTGCTGTTTGGCCCAAACCACATAAAGAAGAATCTTTAATCGCATAAGCAAGTTCTTCTAATTTATCAAGATCTTGCATCGTGCCATTTCCAGAAGTAATCTTTTCTAACATTTCTAGCATTCTCTTTGTACCTTCTCTACAAGGTACACATTTACCACAAGACTCATCTACCGTAAAGTCTAAGAAGAATCGCGCAAAGTCTACCATACAGTTTGAATCATCAACGACGATCATACCACCCGAACCCATCATGGAGCCAAGTGCTGTTAACGTATCAAAATCTATCGGTGTATCAAGATGCGCTTCAGTTAAGCAACCACCTGATGGACCACCTGTTTGAACAGCTTTAAACTTACGACCATCTGGAATACCACCACCGATATCAAAGATAACTTCTTTAAGTGAAGTACCCATCGGAATTTCTACGAGTCCCGTGTTGTTGATTTTTCCACCAAGTGCAAAAACTTTTGTACCTGGAGATTTTTCTGTACCGAATGATGTAAACCAGTCTGCACCTTTTAAAATAATTTGAGGCACAACGGCATACGTTTCTACGTTATTGATAACCGTTGGTTTGCCGAATATTCCTTTTTGTGCTGGAAACGGTGGCTTAGGTCTAGGCATACCGCGTTCACCTTCGATAGAAGCGATAAGTGCTGTTTCTTCACCACAAACGAATGCGCCTGCACCTAAACGAATTTCCATTTCAAAGTTAAAACCACTGCCTAAAATGTCTTTACCGAGTAAACCCATTTCATTTGCTTGTGCAATTGCGATGCCCAAACGTTTAACTGCAATTGGATACTCAGCACGGATATACACATAACCTTTTTCAGCACCGATTGCGTAAGCCGCAATCGCCATAGCTTCGATAATACAGTGTGGATCGCCTTCTAATACAGAACGGTCCATAAATGCCCCTGGATCGCCTTCATCTGCATTACAAGCAACATATTTTATATCTCCTGGAGATTTAGATGTAAACTCCCACTTTAAGCCTGTAGGGAATCCACCGCCGCCTCTGCCACGTAGACCAGATTTTTTCATTTCATTAATGACATCAACTGGTGTCATTTCAGTTAAAGCTTTACCTAAAGCTTGGTAACCATCAAATGCAATATATTCTTCGATGATTTCAGGATTAATCACACCACAATTCGCAAGTGCAACTCTTTTTTGCTTTTTATAAAAAGTAACGTCACTAATCGACGTTTGAATATCCGTTACAGTTGCCGCTTTATCAACATATAATAAATCTTTTACAATACGACCTTTTAATAAATGTTCATCTACAATTCTTTCAACATCTTTTTGCTCTACACGTGAATAGAAAGAGCCTTCAGGGTAAACGATACAAATCGGACCTGCTTCACACAGACCAAAACAGCCTGTACGTACAACTTTCACTTCTTTATCAAGGCCCTTCGCAACCAGTGCGTTATTAAACATTTCTTCTATAGTATAAGCACCTGAAGAAACACAACCTGTACCACCACATACAAGAACATGTGATCTATAAAAATCCATTGAATAACCTCCTAAAATGGTTTGCTTTAATTACTTAGCTGCGCCGATCGTCAACTCAGTGACAATATGTCCATTAACAATATGTTCAGCGATAATTCTTCTTGCTTTTTCTTCTGTTAATTCAACATATGTTACCTTGTCTTCACCTTCTTTATAAACTTCAACCAATGGCTCAAGTCTACATACGCCTATACAGCCTGTTTGTGTAATCTCAACATCTTTCAAGCCTCTTTTTTGTGCCTCATCCATAAGTGCTGCTAATACTGGACGTGCGCCTGCTGCGATGCCACAAGTAGCCATGCCCACGACGATTCTAGTGCCTTTTCTTTCTTTTCTCAAATCCACTCTTTTCAGAGATTCATCTCTTAATTTTGTAAGTTCAGCTAAACTCTTCATGTATGCCTCCTTAATTCGCGCCTTTGTATTTTTGTACAATGCCTGGAATGTCATTGAGTGTAAGTCTTCCATAAACATCTTCATTTACAGTTAAAACAGGTGCAAGGCCACAAGCGCCTATGCAACGCGTTGCTTCAATAGAAAATTTACCATCTGCAGACGTTTTGCCTACGGCTACGCCTGTTAGTTCACAGATCTTATCGATAATTTGCTGAGCACCTCTAACATAACAAGCAGTACCTAAGCAAATACCTATTAAAAATTCGCCTTTTGGTTCAAGTGTAAATTGAGAATAGAACGTAACCACCCCATAGATTTCAGCCAATGGCGTATTAAGTTTTTCTGAAATGACCTTTTGCACTTCAATAGGAATTGCTCCGAAAATATGTTGTGCTTCATGTAAAATCGGCATTAATGGACCTTGCATGTCTTTATGCGCATCAATAACGCGATGAAGCTTCACAAAATTTTCTTCAGTTAAAAAGTTCTTTGTCATTAAAAAGTTCCTCCTTATACATTGCTAGATGACCAGCTTATGGGCTGAAAAAACTGTCCAATCCCTAGTGTTTTACTAGGTTTAAAGCAGTTTGTTAATTCCTTAACCCACTACCAGAAAAATTATAACACATATTGTTAACAAAGTACACACCTAAACTTTTCTATCAGTTGAGTTTTTTTTGTAATAAACAGGATTATACGAATCCTTAACATAAAAATAAATAACCTCATAAAATTTTCATTTATGAGGTCCTAAAAAATTGATAAATCGCTTCTGCAACTTTTAAATTTATGCCTTGAACTTCCATCAACATTTCAATAGAAGCTGCTTTAATGGCTTCGATGTTTTTAAAGTGCTTAAGCAAGGCAATGCGTCTTTTTTCACCCACACCTTCAATTTCATCCAATTGCGATTGAACCATTTCTCTCGAACGCAAGGATTTGTGATACTCAATTGCAAAACGATGCACTTCCTCTTGTATTTCATAAACCATTTTAAATGCATTTTTACAAGTTTTCAAACCCAATCGCTCGCCGTTAAACAACAAATCTTCCGTTTTGTGAAAATCGTCTTTAACCATGCCTGCAACGGGAATATATAGTTTTAATGCCTGCATAATTTCAAGTACCGCGTTGACATGCCCCTTACCACCATCTATAAGTATTAGATCTGGAAAAGCACGATACAATCCCGTTTGAACACCGGATGATTTTGCGAGTTCTGCCTCTTCGATGCCCCGTTTATATCTTCTATAGATAACTTCTTGCATGGAACCATAATCATTGGCACCTTCAATGGTTTTTACCCGATAACGACGATAATCGCTGCGTTTCTTTTTCCCTTGTTCGAAAACAACCATACTGCCCACCGAATAGACACCTGATGTGTTTGAAATATCAAAGGCTTCAATTCTATTTATTTGTAGATTTTCTGGCAATCCCAAGAGCGTCATCAGTTCATGATCCGCTTGTGATCTAAAAGCCACTTCCTTATCTATGCGTTCTTGAAACTTCAAAACATATTCTTTAGCATTTTTCTCAACCAAATCTATGGTTTTCTTCTTTTCACCACGCTGAGGCACGGAAAGCGAGATTTTGTGGCCACTGAGTTTACTCAACCAGTCTGCATACAGCAGCATGTTTTCAATCTCGTGAGAAAGATATATTTCAGATGGAATTTCCGTGTACCCTGCGTAATATTGCATAATAAACGCACTGAGTATTTCACCGAAATCAGCGCCAACACTACCCGTTATATTATAAGATTCTCTGCCCTCAATACGCCCTTCTCTCACTTGAAACAACATGACACATGTTCTTGCTTCAAAACTATATGTCGCAATAAAATCTTGATTCTTTCCATTTACTTGAAGCGCTTTTTGTTTGACATTTAATGCTCTTAGCGCTTCTATTTGATCACGATAGGTCGCTGCCTTTTCATAATCCATCATTTCAGCAGCATGCAACATTTTTTCTTGAATTTCTTTAATAAGCCACTCTTTATCGCCGTTGAGAAATCGAATAATACTTTGAATGTACGCACCGTATTTGGCCTCAGTAATCATATGATTACAAGCACCAGCACATCTTCCAATGTGATAATTCAAACAAGGCCGATCAATCTTGTCCGTTATTTTTTTACTACATTCTCTAATCGGAAACAGTGTTTGTAAAACTTCTAAAGTTATTTTTACCTGTTCAGCGCCAGTATATGGACCAAATATCTTATGATTGCCCTTTGGAATCTGTCGCGTCATAAAAACCCTCGGGAAATTCTCGTTGATGGTCACGACGATATAAGGGTACATTTTGTCATCTTTCAATAAGATGTTAAATCTCGGCATGTTCTTTTTTATTAGGTTCGATTCTAATATCAGCGCTTCCATTTCATTGTCAGTTATGATGTATTCAAATTCGTGGATGTTGATCACCATGGTCTGCACCTTTAACATATGTGAGTTAAATCCACGAAAATAAGAGCTCACTCTATTTTTCAAGTTTTTAGACTTTCCAACATAGATGATCTCACCATTTACATCCTTCATAATATAAATACCGGGCAGTTGAGGCAATGTCCTCAACTGCTCTTTAATATGTTCTTTCACTTGAAACTCATTTTGCGCCATCTTTTAATCCTATTGAGATGCTTTTGATAACATCTTGTCTAAAAATTGTCCTGTGTATGAACCTTTGACTTTAGCAACCATTTCAGGTGTGCCTTCTGCGATTATAAGGCCGCCGTTATCACCACCATCTGGACCTAAGTCGATGATATAATCTGCTGACTTAATCACATCTAAATTATGCTCAATAACGACTGCGGTGTTTCCAGCATCCACTAATTTTTGTATGACGTGAATGAGATTGTGAACATCTGCCGTATGAAGCCCCGTGGTTGGTTCGTCTAATATATAAAGCGTTTTACCCGTGCTGATTTTGCTGAGTTCTGTTGCCAGTTTAATCCGTTGTGCTTCTCCACCTGATAATTGTGTTGAGGGTTGTCCCAACCGTATATAATCCAAGCCCACGTCATGGAGCGTTTTTAATTTCCGATGTATTTTGGGGATATTCGTAAAGAATTCTAAACTTTCTTCCACCGTCATGTTAAGTACATCAGCGATGTTCTTTCCTTTATATTTTACTTCAAGGGTTTCACGATTATAACGCTTGCCTTTACACACGTCACATTGAACATAGACATCAGGTAAAAAGTGCATTTCTATTTTTATGATGCCATCGCCTTTGCAATGCTCACAACGACCACCCGATACGTTAAAACTAAATCGTCCCTTTTGATACCCTCTCATTTTAGCTTCTGGGACAATCGCAAAAATATCTCTTATATGATCGAATACGCCCGTATAAGTTGCTGGATTTGAACGCGGCGTTCGACCGATGGGCGATTGATCAATTTCTATGATTTTATCGATGTGCTCCAATCCCAAGATATCCTCATGCTTACCTGCTTTAAAACGACTCTTGTTAATTTTAATCGCACATGACTTGTATAGGATTTCGTTGATCAGCGTGCTCTTACCCGAACCAGATACCCCTGTTATGGCGCATAATACCCCTAAAGGAATATCCACACTAATGCCTTTCAGATTATTCTCTGTTGCCTTTATGATGGAGATTTTTTCAAGCAAGGGCTTTCGTCTCACAGTTGGAATAGGAATTTGCTTACGTCCAGAAAGATATTGACCCGTTATGGATGCCTCACTGGCTAATATATCATCAACTGTCCCTTGAGCGATAATATAGCCACCATGCTCACCTGCTCCTGGTCCTAAATCCAAAATAAAATCTGCCTCCATAATGGTTTCATCATCGTGTTCAACCACCAGAAGCGTATTGCCTAAATCCGTTAGTCCTCTTAATGTTTTTATTAATTTTTGGTTATCCTTTTGGTGCAAACCGATACTTGGCTCATCTAAAATATATAGTACACCTACAAGTCCAGAGCCAATTTGAGTCGCTAATCGAATCCGCTGGGATTCTCCGCCCGATAAAGATCCCGCAGCACGAGAAAGCGACAAATACTCAAGCCCAACATTTTTCAAAAACATTAAACGCGCGTTAATCTCTTTTAAAATCTGCTCTGCAATTTGGGTATTGGTCAGATCTAGTTGTAGCGCTAAAAAGAAGTCTATGGCATCTTTTACAGACAAACACGTAACTTCATGAATGCTTTTTCCGCCCACGGTAACAGCAAGCACTTCGTCTTTTAAGCGTCTACCGTGGCAGGACTGACATTCAATCATGCTCATAAAGTCATCAATTTTAGAACGGATATACTCCGAATTCGTAGCCGCATAACGCCTTTCATAATTATTAACAAGTCCTTCAAAAGGACGATTAAATTCTGTATTGCCTACATATTTGCTGTCGTACTTAAATTTCACTTTTCGATCGCCCGTGCCATAAAAGATACTGTGTTTTAAAGCAGGAGACAATTCTCTAAAAGGGGATTCAATCGACTCACCTGATTCTTCTATAAGCGCATGAATCATATTTACATAAAAAGTACCCTCCGCGCTATTTGCTATGGGGAGTAGTGCGCCATCGGCCACGGATAATTTGGTATCTGGTACCAGGAGCTCAGGATCGACTTTCTTCGTAAATCCTAATCCATTACATGTAGGACATGCGCCATATGGGGCATTAAATGAAAACATACGCGGTTCCATTTCACTGATGCCTTGCCCATGCTCTGAACAAGAAAAATGTGTGTTAAAGGTCATATCTTCACCGTCGATGATGTTGATGATGATGATACCTTCTGACAAACGCAAAGCAGATTCTAATGAATCAGTTAGTCGCTGCTGTATGCCTTCTTTAATTACCAATCGATCCACTACCACTTCTATGGTGTTTTTCTTGTTTTTATCTAATAAAATCTCTTCGCTTAAGTCGACGGCCTCGCCATTTATACGCGCGCGAATATACCCCTCTTTTTTCAATGCTTCAAGCATTTTAACGTGTTGGCCTTTTTTGCCAGTAACCATCGGTGCTAATACTTGAATACGCGCGCCTTCATTTAGCTGTAAAACTTTGTCTACGATTTGATCAACCGTTTGCGGAAGAATAACCACATGACAAACAGGACAGTGTGGAATACCCACACGTGCATAAAGCAGCCTTAAGTAGTCATAAATTTCAGTTACAGTACCTACCGTTGATCTCGGATTTCTACTGGTTGTCTTTTGATCAATAGATATTGCAGGCGAAAGTCCTTCTATATATTCAACATCAGGCTTTTCCATTTGACCAAGAAATTGTCGTGCATAAGAGGATAAACTCTCGACATATCTTCGTTGCCCCTCTGCATATATCGTGTCAAAAGCCAACGAAGATTTACCAGATCCACTAAGTCCTGTGATAACTACAAACTGATCTCGAGGGATCCGCACATCTATGTTTTTCAAATTATGTTCTTTTGCACCTTTAACAAAAATGGTATTTTTACTCATATATTTATCCTCATCATTAACAACTGGTCTATTTGTTTTTCACTTTTAGCGTCTTTAATTCGACAATCATGTCACGTAATTCTGCAGCACGTTCAAACTGTAAGGTTCTAGAAGCTGCATACATTTCTTCTTCAAGTTGTACGATGTATTCAGCAAGCTCTTTCTTATTCATTTGCTTAATGCGATCCACTTGATAAGCGTCCACTGTTTCAGCGGCTATGGTAGCCTCTATGATTTCGTGAATGTTCTTTTTAATACCCATCGGTGTTATGTTATGGTCCTCATTATACGTTTGTTGAATCGCACGACGCCGATTTGTTTCATCTATGGCATATTTCATAGAATCTGTTATTTTATCTGCATACATGATAACGCGTCCATTTATATTTCGAGCCGCACGTCCTATGGTCTGCACCAAAGATGTTTGAGATCGTAAAAAGCCTTCTTTATCGGCGTCAAGAATAGCAACAAGAGAAACCTCTGGAAGATCGAGTCCTTCTCTAAGCAAGTTAATACCCACCAATACGTCGAATACGCCTTTTCTAAAATCTCTAATGATTTCCATGCGTTCTAGCGTTTTTATATCAGAATGCATATACCTTACTTTTAAATCCATTTTTTTAAAGTAGTCCGTTAAATCCTCTGCCATTTTTTTTGTTAATGTCGTTACCAATACACGTTCGTTTATAACGATACGCTTTGTGATCTCACCAAACAAATTGTCTATTTGTCCTTTGATAGGACGCACCTCAATTTCCGGGTCAACAAGTCCCGTTGGGCGTATGATTTGTTCAATTGTACGGTTGCAATGCTCTAATTCATAGGGACCTGGTGTTGCACTTACATAAAGTGTCTGTGGAATAAGTTGTTCAAACTCGTCAAAATTTAAAGGTCTATTGTCCATCGCTGAGGGGAGTCTAAAACCATAGTCCACCAGAGATTGCTTTCGCGTTCGGTCGCCGCCAAACATCGCTCGAATTTGTGGGATACTCACATGTGACTCATCAATGACCAAAAGAAAATCATCTGGAAAATAATCGATCAACGTATAGGGCCGACTACCACGTGGCCGTCCAGATAAAATACCAGAATAATTTTCTATGCCTTGACAAAAGCCAACTTCTCGTAGCATCTCCACATCATAACGCGTCCGCTGCTCAATACGTTGCGCTTCAATTAATTGATTATTTTCTTTAAACCATTTAACGCGTTCCTCAAGTTCCGCTTCTATCTTTATGATTGCCTCTTCTAACTTATCTTTAGGGGTAACATAATGTGAAGCAGGATAAATCGTCAAATGGTTGCGATATGCGATAATCTCGCCAGTTAAAGCATTAATCTCACCAATTCTATCGATCTCATCACCAAAGAGTTCGATTCGATAGGCGCGCTCAAATTCATAGGCAGGCATAACTTCGATAATGTCGCCACGCACCCTAAATGTGTTTCGCGTAAAATTGATGTCATTTCTTTGATATTGAATGTCCACAAGTCTTTTTATGATGTCTTCTCTTGACCATGCCAATCCGGGTCGAATGGATAATGTCATACTCGAATAATCGATCGGATTGCCCAAACCATAAATACAAGATACCGATGCGACGATGATGACATCGCGTCGTTCAAAAAGAGCAGAAGTTGCCGAGTGTCTGAGTTTATCTATTTCTTCATTTATAGAGGAATCCTTTTCAATGTAAGTATCTGAATGCGCAACATAAGCTTCTGGTTGATAGTAGTCGTAATAAGAGACAAAAAACTCTACCGCATTGTCTGGAAAAAAAGCCTTAAACTCCGACGCCAGTTGCGCTGCGAGTGTCTTATTATGCGCGATGATTAATGTGGGTCTCTGTACTTCTTCTATAATGTTTGCAACCGTAAATGTTTTACCTGAACCCGTTACGCCAAGCAAAACATTATGCTCAACGCCACTGTTTAAGTCGCTTACAATCTCTTTAATCGCATGCGGCTGATCTCCGGTAGGCTTAAATTCTGATTTAACTACAAATCGACTCATGTTTTCCTCCAAACGTTTGTTCGTATTTTCATTATATCCTTTTCACAAATCTACGTCAAATACATCTTTAGAAATTTAAAAGCAGATTAAAGAAGTCTCTTTAATCTGCTCCACCATCTATCATTTACTTTAGCAACCACCATGTCAAAATCCCAACCAGACCAAAAATCATAAAGAACAAAAATAACATAACCCACAACGTATCTGTCTGTTTCATCTGAGGTTGATTCGAACCCTCAACTTTTTCAGTGTCATTATTAACACGATGTATGAGTTGTTTAAGTGCTTGTATTTCTTTTTCATAAAATGATCGGTCCATTTGGCACCTCCAGGCGCATATTTAAGAACATGACATCATGTAATTAATCGTTCATATTTGATTTAAGTGTCTCAATCGCTTTCTGAAGTTGATTGTCATCTAAGTCTGTTGGCTCTTCTATTTCATAATAGGTTTCGCTTAATACTTCTTCAATATCAGGGTTTATACCCACGCCGTGAATATTCTCACCACTTGGTGTAAAATACTGAGAAGTCGTTAATTTGAAACCTGTGGATTCGTTATACGGTCTTACGATTTGCACCACGCCTTTTCCAAATGTCGTCGTGCCTATGATTGTTGCGCGTCCATGATCTTTTAACGCACCTGTAAGAATTTCCGAAGCACTTGCGGATCCGCCATCGATCAGAACAACCAACTCAACATCATACATCGAAGCATCGGAGTAGAACTTTTCATCGTCACCACTTCTGCTTTCTGTGTAGACGATCAGTTCTTTACCCAGTAAGAGATCTGCTATTTCAATACATTGATCCAAATAACCACCGGGATTTTGTCTTAAATCGATGACAACACCTTCGGCACCTTGTTTTATAAGATCATCCATGTGCATTTTGAATTCAGAAGCGGTCTTCTCATCAAACATGGACAAGCGCAAGTAGCCTAATTTATCTTCTAACATACGCGATTTAACAACTTTTACATCAATCCATTCACGCACGATTTCCACATCAAATCGCTCTTTTTTCGAAGGTCTAAATATGGTAAGGGTCACTGGTGTTCCAGGTTCACCTTTAATTTTTGAAATGGCATCATCCATAACACTTGCATTTACCACTTCGCCATTTACGCCTATGATTAAATCTTTTGCGATAAGTCCTGCGCGATCCGCAGGTGTGTCTTCAATCGGTGCGACTATTTCAATTTCATTATCATCATTAGGTGCTAAATAGATGCCGATGCCTGGATACTCACCTGAAGAGGATTGCATGTAATCTTCAAACTCCTGAGCGTTCATAAAAACGGAATATGGATCCTCTAGGACATCGAAAACACCTTTTTTCATGCCTTCAATGAGTTCTTCTTCCGTAACATCCAAATAGTAATTCTTCATAATATAATTTTTCAAGTCTTCAATTTCTCTATATTTCTCTATGGTTGACTCATAAGTGGTAATAACTTCTTTACTCACCACCACTTTATCACCCGTTTCAACTTGAAGATTTGTGGTCACAAAAAATGTTGCAGATATACTTATCAATATTAAAAAAACACTTAATAAAAGTACGTTAATTTTCTTCATCTTTTCCCTCAATTTCCTTTGACATAGGTTAGTGGATCTACGTAATCGCCATTCATTCTAACTTCAAAGTGCAAATGAGGACCCGTTGAATATCCCGTATTTCCCGAAAGTGCTATATTTTCACCTTTTTTAACCACTTGACCCACATTGACATTTATTACATCAAGATGGCCATAAAGTGTTGCATACCCACCGCCATGATCAATAATGATCGCTTTGCCATATCCTGCAAACCAGTTGGCAAATATTACGGTACCTGTCTGCGCTGCTACCAATGGCGTTTTTCGAGGCGTTTCAATATCAATACCCGTATGCATTTTATACTCTTTTGAAATAGGGTGTAACCGATTGCCAAAGTAAGAACTGATCGAATAATAACCTGGTGCTGGCCACATCATTTCTCCGCCTACGTATGTTGCAGCAAGCTTCATATTTTTGATGAAAGTTGTCATTTGATCCGCTTGCTCAAGCATTTGCTGTTCCATCTCTTCCAAAGCTGCCGCATCATTTCTTAAATCCCCTTGATAGGCAACGAGATTGTTTAAAGCGACGGTCAACTCATCTTGTTTTTTAAGTTTGCTTGTAAACAAGTCTAACAACTCGACTTTTACAGTTTCCAGTTCTATTTTCTTGGTTTCTATTATGTCGCGTTGCTCTTTCAGAAATTCGATGAGATTTTGATCGTGTACCAATACCTTCTGAAGCATATCGATACGCGAGAGTAAATCCGTAAAATCTTCAGCACCGAATAAAACTTCTACATAACCAATCGTCCCCGTTTTATACATTACCCTCAAACGGTCATTTAGTAAATCTGTTTTTTCACCAATTTTAATTTCTGCAGCTTCAAGCTCACTTGTTTTTTCGACGATGGACGCCTCTGTGATTTCAATATCTGAATTTAGCGTTTTTATTTCGCCCTCTAGGGCTTTAATACTTCCCATGACGTTTTTTATTTTTTGATTGGTTTCATTTTGCATATTTTTATTTTGACTTATGGAAGCATCTAGTTCTTCAATTTTCGCATTTAGTTCTTCTAACTCACGCTCTTTTCTTTTAATTTCATCGTTAGCAAAGGATACGCTTGTTATCATTAGGATTACGATTAAGATAAAAGCAGAAAGTCGTCTCAATGGTTCTCTTTTCATAAGCCCCCCACTAGACATTCAAGTATTTACGCATAGACCATATGCTACCTAAGGCGCCAATTCCAGCACCGATTACGACAAATAAAAAGGCAATATCAGCCATTAGAACTTCTGGTAAAACCACATACGCGGAAACCAAGACATAAAAATCCGTATGCATAATTTCAAAGACTGCATCATATGCAAATCGAATCAAAAGCGCTGCGATACCTGCGCCAAACAAACCAAGTAATGTACCTTCTGCTAAAAATGGCCACCTAATAAACCAGTTGGTTGCGCCCACATATTTCATGATGTTAATTTCGCGTTGCCGTGAGTTTACGGTAAGTTTAATCGTATTATGAATAATAAATGTTGATATCGCAATCAAAACAAATATAACGATAATACCTGCTTTCCTAATGGCTTCTGTAATCGAAAGCAATTGTTCAACGATATCTTGATACGATTTAACTTCCTCAATACCAGATAAGCCATTGATTTCTATTAAGACACTTGAAGCATAATAAATATCTTTTAAATAGACGATGATTGAACTAGGTAAAGGATTGGCTTCAAGCCCTTCTAATAAATAGGCATTATCTTTCCATGATTCTTTCATTTTAACAAGTGCATCGGCTTTACTTTCATACGCAACACTTTGTACACCATTAACTGCAGAAAGTTTCGTTATAATGGCGTCAATCTCAACCGCCGTAATGTCTTCTTTTAAATACGCTTGTATGGAATCAAACTGATCTTTAGCAGATTGAGCCATGGCATTGATATTTATTATTAATGCAAAAATAATACCGAGAATCATCAGTGTCGCCGTAACAGAAGAAACAGACGCAATACTCATTAGACGATTTCTCCATAAGTTCTTAAAGGCTTCTTTCAATGTGAAAATGGGTTTAATCGTCATATCCATATACTCCTATTTTGTCATCTCTTGCAATCAGACCGTTTTCCAAAGCGATTACGCGCTTTTTCATGATGTCTACAATTTCGCGATCATGTGTTGCCATGATGATCGTAGTGCCTCTTCTGTTAATGGTTCTAAGCACTTTCATAATTTCCCATGAAGTATCTGGATCCAAATTTCCAGTGGGTTCATCTGCAATTAGAATAGGGGGATTATTTATCATAGATCGCGCGATGGAGACTCTTTGTTGTTCTCCACCAGAAAGTTGATTTGGATAATAATTGCCTTTTCCAGTTAATCCAACCAATGCAAGTATCATAGGCACTTGCTTTCTGATGTTTCGATGTGGCGTTCCAAGTATTTCCATGGCAAACGCAATGTTTTCGTAAACGGTTTTATTTGGCAGCAATCTGAAATCCTGAAAGACGACGCCAACTTTTCTGCGCAAAAAAGGTACTTTTCGACGATGCATTTTTGTAATTTCCATATCATCCATATGAATATGTCCCGAAGTCACTTTGACTTCTTTTAAGAGTGCTTTTATAAAAGTTGATTTACCAGCGCCACTGGGCCCTACGATAAATACAAACTCACCTTTTTCAATTTTAACGCTGACACCATTTAACGCAGTGACACCATTGTCATACTTTTTAACGACATTTTGAAACTCAATCATAATAGCGCTCTCCCTCGTTGTCCATTCAACTTGTAAATGCTTACAGAATCAACTTCTCAATTATCATTATAAACAATTTGAGCCTTATCGTAAACCCTTACCCTATTATACCTATACTTTCCTCCCTTTTTAATAGTATAATTGATTATATTTATTAAATGTTTATTACACGGAGGTGAACATATGGATAAAAAGACACTGCGAAAAGAAATTCTCATAAAAAGATCCCAAATAGAGGGTGCTTATAGAAGAGAGGCAATCACATGCGTGACGCATAAAATACTAAACCAATCGCATTATATCGAGGCACAAACCATCGCTTCATTCGTTGCATTTAGAGATGAAATCGACATGTCAGAAATTAATCAGGCGATCCTTCGACAAAATAAAACACTGGTTTTGCCTTATATTTCTATGGAAAAACACGAAATGAGTTTTCATGTCGTTACACAATTGGACGAACTGGTTAAAAATGATTTTGGTTTATTTGAACCCAATCCCGTTCTTCACAATCGCATACCAAGCCATCAAATTGATTTGTTTTTAACGCCTGGGGTCGCATTTAGTGCTAATGGCTATCGCCTTGGTTATGGTGGTGGTTTTTATGACCGTCTTTTTTCAGAACTGACAAAAGCGACACCAAAAATTGGCATCGCTTTTGATTTGCAGTACGTTTCTGAAATACCGATTGACGCTTATGACCAACCCATTACACATTTGGTAACGGAAAAAAATAGTTACGTCTTTTAAAATGCGTTACTTTTCTGGTTTGATGGGTTTAGCACGATTACTTTTATAAGGTTTATCAAGTGCTTCACTTGCTAAATGTGCAAGACGTTTATCTACCAACTCATAGATGGTACCCTTTTCAAAGGTGCCATCTTTTGTTCGTTTACCAGGTTTTCTTCCTGTAAGCACTTCTAAACCTTCATCGACATGAGAAACTGCCCATATATGAAATTGATTGTTATGAACCGCACGAACGATTTCTTCACTTAACATTAAATTTTTGATGTTTTGGATGGGTATAATTACCCCTTGTTCCCCTGTAAACCCTTTTATCTTACAGACTCTATAATACCCTTCTATCTTTTCATTTACCCCACCGATTGGTTGAATATGACCACGCTGATTCACTGATCCCGTTACCGCTATGGCTTGATTAATAGGAACCCCCGATAAATCGGATATCAATGCATACAACTCAGTACTTGAGGCACTGTCGCCATCTATGCCTGAATAGAGTTGCTCAAAGACGATGCTCGCCGTTAAAGCTAAAGGTTTATCCTGCGCAAACATCCGCCCCAAATAACCGGTTAATATCATAACCCCCTTGTCGTGGATCTTTCCACTTTTTCGAGCTTCGCGTTCGATATTAATGATGCCCTGTCTCCCTTGATACGTAGAAACCGTGATCTTTGAAGGTTTGCCAAAACTGTATTGACCGGTTCCTAAAACCGCGAGTCCGTTAATCTCGCCAACTCTAAAACCGTCCACATCAATGAGATATGTGCCCTCTTTAAATAGTTCCATGGTATTCTCTTCATATTTATTGGTTCTTAACCGCCGTTCTTCAAGTGCCTTTTCTACATGGTCGACAGAAACCACTTGTTCTTTATAATAGTTTGCCCATGCATCCGCTTCTATGATGATGTCGCCAAGTGTCTTTAAATGTGCGGTTAACTTCATCTTATCATCAGAAAGCCGTGTGGCATGTTCCACAAGTCGAGCAACAGCCTCTGGCGTAAAGTGGCTAAGCCCTTCCATTTGGCATTTCGTAGAAACAAACCGAGCGAATTTGTCGACATTCTCCTTATTACGGTCCATTTCAACGTCAAAATCTACCATCACTTTAAACAACTTTTGAAACTCTTCATCGTATTCGGATAGTATTGAATACGTATAATAATCCCCTATAATGATTACCTTTACATCGATTGGGATGGCTTCTGGTTTAATGGTTTGTGAGACAAGCGCACCGGTATAAGCCGCACGACTGTCGATGGTGACCGCCTCATCAAGCAAGCTTCTTTTTAAACTTTTCCATGCATAGGGATTACTGAGTATGTCTTTGGCAAGCAGTATTAAATAGCCACCATTTGCTAAATGAAGGGCTCCTGGCTTAATCATGGTAAAGTCCGTTTTCATAACCCCCATTTCATTTTGATACTCTATACTGCCTGCTAAATTATAATACGTTGGATTGGATTCGAAAATAACAGGCGCACTTTTTACATCACTGTTATCCACAAACAGATTGATTCGGTATCTTTCAAAGAACGCTTCCGGATTTTTTTGTGCCATGCTGAGTAAAGCAATTGGGTTGGTCGATTCAGTTTCTTCTTCCTCTTCTTTAAAATGTTCTAAATTTTCTACGATGTCATCTTCAAGCAAATCGATGTAGCGCTTAATTTCTTCATTTTCCTTGTGTTTATCTTTTATGCTTTCTAGATGAAATTTAACCAAATGTCTACCCATTTGCTCGTCTAAACTCTTAAGACGCGTTCTTAAACTTTCCTCTTCCATCCGCAATTTATTAAACAAGTCAATGGTTTCTAAACTCAACTTTTGTGAGTTGCCCATTAATTGCTCATAGTCTTTTTGAGAAATATTGGCATAAGACTCTTCATTCATGGGCTTGCCATCTTTTAAGGGAATACTCACCATGCCTTTTTCAGTTAAAGAAAACATAAAGCCATATTTTTGTCCGATTTCATTTAATTTGCTTACAATATCGTTGGATTGCAAATTATAAGCTTCAATTAGCTTTTGTTTGGCGTTTTCATAATCTCTGCTTGAAAATATCTCTATAATGCCACGTCTTAAAAAGCGAATGGCACGTTCAACCTGTACGATGATATTTTTGCCTTGCCCTTGATTCACTTTTATAGCAATCGGATGGTATGGATCTTTAAAATTATTAACATAAAGCCAATCATGCGGTGCGGCTCTCTTTATCGCTTGTTCTTCTGTGAGCATGTTAACAAAACTATTGCGTCCTGTGCCCCATTGACCAGATACATAGATGTTATACCCTTTTTTAGTAACGCCGAGACCAAACTCAAGTGATTTCTTTGCGCGTTCTTGACCAATTATGCCTCTTATAGGCACCAGTTCCTCAGTGGTTTTAAAATCAAAGATCTGTGGATCACACTTATTCATGAGTTGCTCTGGTTTTAATTTTAAAATATCCATCTGTTATCCTCCCAGAAAGTATTTATTTTATTATAATTATTATATTTTCTATATTTACCCCAAATCATAACGATTTAACGATGCAAACAAAAAAAGGCATCTAAAAACAAAGTTTATTTTTAGATACCAACATATATTTAATTAAAACTTTAAGTGCTTAAGTTTGTCACCAAAGAGATCGGACATCGTCGTCTGTGAAACTTCTTCCTCAACTTGTGTAAACGCTTCGTAAGCTTCATCATCTAATGATGCTACCGCTTTAATACTTAAAGCCATCTTTTGATTTTCTTGATCGATTTCTAAAATCATCACTTCTACTTCATCACCTACAGCAACCACTTCTGAGACGCGTTGCACGTGATTTTCAGAAAGTTCTGAGATATGAACGAGCCCCTCTATACCATCGTCGACTTCGACGAACGCGCCAAAATTCATTAAACGCGTGACACGTCCTTTTACGATGGATTCCACTGCAAAATTCGAGTAAATATGAGTCCACGGATTTTCTTTTATTTCTGCGAGTTTTAAAGAAACCTTTTCTTTATCACGATCGACCTCTAAAACTTTAACCTTCACAACATCGCCTACTGATAATACTTCAGAAGGATGTTTAACGCGACGCCATGACATTTGGGACACATGAACCAAACCATCTAAAACTCCGAGGTCTATAAATGCGCCGTAGTCTGCTAATCGAATGACAGTACCTGTTAATTCATCGCCTGCATTAATGCGCGATAAAGCATCTGCCTTTTGAACGGCCTGTTTGCTTTTCAAAATTTCTTTATGTGAAGCAACAACTTTTTTCTTGTCCTTTTGAAACTCAATAATACGCACATCTAATTGCATGCCCATATAAGGGGTTAAGTCTTCAACGTAAGCAAGTGATAAAGCCGATGCCGGTATAAATACATTTGCACCTTTGTAGTGACCGACAACGCCACCTTTAACCACTTCTCGAACTTTTACCTTTATGGGTGTCTGCTTTTCATAAATTGTTTGAAACTCATCCCAAACAACACGTTCATAAGCCTTCGTAAGCGAAAGCATCACATTGCCTTCACCATCGTCCATTTTCATGATAAACACAGAAAGTTTATCACCACTTTTAAACTCTAAAGGATTTTGATCAGGTAATTCAGATTTTGGTAATAAACCATCTGCCATGTAATTGATGTTTACCATGACTTCGTCTGGATTAGATGAAATAACTATGCCCTCAACGACATCCCCTGTGTATAATTTTTCAGTGGTATCGTATTGCGCTAACAATTCACCCATCGTTAAATCTTCCATAACTGCCCTCCAAATTTTTATTTTTAATCCTCAATATGTCTCGTGAGCAATACTTTAATCATGAATTTTGGCAATGAAAGCATACGCATCACACGAGTTGGTTGCTTAATAACACGATAGAACCATTCAAGTCCAGTTTTTTGAAAAAATACGGGTGCACGTTTCACCGTACCTGCCCATACATCAAGTGCGCCACCAACGCCCATTGCAACACTGCCATTTATTAATTTTTTATGACCATGAATCCAAGTTTCTTGTTTGGGAGCGCCTAATGCCACAAATAATATATCCGGTTTTTTTTCGTTGATGTCATCTAAAATCTTTAATTCTTTGGTTTTGTCATAGTAACCATCTTGCATACCGACAACTTTCAAGTTAGGATACTTCTCTAATATATGCTTAGCCGCACTTTCAGCTACATTTGGCTTACCGCCAAATAAGTAGATCGATTTACCCGCGCGATTACAGTATTCTAACATCAACTCCATCAGTTCTATACCTGGCACGCGTTCTCTTAAGCCCAAATGATGGATCTTAGATGCCAGTACCACACCTATGCCGTCAGGTATAACCAAATCCCCTTCATTTAGAATCACTTTGAACGCTGGATTTTCGATGGCCTTCATAACAATTTCAGGATTAGGTGTATAAATGGTTTTAAGTCGCGACTCTTCCATAAAACCTATAAATCGTTTATAAGCTTCATCTTTGTCAACATTATCGAAACGTACACCAAAAATTTTAATATTCTGCATTGATTTTTCCAACGCCATATGGCCTCCAAATTATAATACTTTTTTTAACATCTCATCATTAATCGCTAATCGCTTTCTTAATGTCTGTTTTGCGTCAACTACGATTTTCTTTTGTGATGCATAGGCGTTATCAAATGCATATACCGCCTCTTCTATCGCATCCGGCTTGAAATCAGCCATACTGCAAATTGGCTCCATATCAATCATATGCATAAAATTTTCAATTTTAGGATCATAACTAATGCCGATAAAAGGCACTTCCGCCACGAGTGAGAAAATCAAAGAATGCAGTCTCGAACCCACGAGGATATCCATATTCTCAAGCAAACTCATAAAAACGTCTGTGTTGTATTTCTCTGTAATAAAGTAAACATGCGAGTCAACAAAGGCATGTAAATCATCATATATTTTCGTGTCATTCTTATAGTAAAATGGAATAAAAATCACATTGTATCGCTCTGCTAAACGATTAGCGAGTTTTATCAGCGCTAAACGCTTTTCTTCCGTTCTAAAATCTTTCTGTCGTATGGCTATGGCTACATTTTTACGGTCTTGATCCATAATCTTTAGTTCATTAAGAATTTTTTCGCCCATATCAGGAGACTGCATATCCATCGCAACAACCATATCCACAGAAACAGATACTTTTTCTGGTTTAACACCTATATCAATCAACAACTGTTGAGAATTGAAATCTCTAACCGTTGAGTGATTTACTTTATTGACTATTCTTGCCACCCGTTTTTTATTGCTTTCTCTAATAATAGGACCTATGCCATTACTGATTAAAAAAACATCCTTTTTTAACATAAGACCCATGCGAATAATCGCAAGATAGTAATGAATACTTCTAGCACTAGTATCATCTTGAAGCAAACTACCACCACCACTCAGCAAAATATTACAACGCAAAATTGCCCCAAATACTTTGAAGACATCGTTACGCTTTACCGCTTTTACATCAAATTTCTCCATGGTTTCTTGTGGATTATGTGACAATACTGTAATCTGAATCTCTGGATCCAGTTTTCGTAACTGTTGTGTCAATGTTTTCAAAATCGCTTCATCGCCAATATTATGAAAACCGTAAAATCCAGATATTACAACTTTATTCATATGTTTTTACTCCCAAATCTTCTGATATAAAACCGGTTTATTAAATCTAAAACGAGAACTACCAAGACACTAATTACCAAAGAACATATCCAAGACAATATCGTCCGCGTTGTAGACAAATAAATAGGTGCTCTTGCGTGAGCAAAAGTATTTACGACTGAAGTTAGACCAAGTACAGATGCCAACAAAAATGGAAACAAGATTTTTCTATAGCCTCTGCAAGCAAAATAGATTGCAGCACTTAATGCTGGAAATGCGATAAATATTTCTTTCGTCCTAGGTCGCGCCAACATATGATCTTCTAAAAAGTTTCTAAAAATAAGTTCAATATTGAGTACTTCAATATTCGTTTCATGCCCCGATCTAGCCAAATACACATAAATGATGCCACCAAATACTATGGCTAATAGGCCATAATACATTTTAATGTCTTCCGTAAAAAAGCGCTTAATGTCTTCGATAAAGTACGTACTCTCATCCAATTCATGGACATCGCGTTTATAACCTAGTTTTATCAAATAGATTAATACAAATGCAGCCATAGGCAGCAACAAACTCAACTTGACGCCTCTAAAATAACTCATTTCAATGAGATAGTCTGAACGCGACATGATCGCACCCACATAAAATCCACCAATTAATGTTATTAAGATTGAAAGCGTCAGTCCCAACAAAGTTTTTACCAAAACACCTTTTAATGTATATACCTTATTGCTCGATAAAATGTCCTTAACAAACTCAATCACAAACAATATGGATAGCGTTGGAAAAATGTTGGAAGCAGCAAATGCAAATAAATCGATGCTTTTATTTGGTGCAACTAAGTTTAACCCTACAATACCTAATAGACCCACTAAAAACAATACCCATTCAAAGCGTTCTGCGATATCAAAGACCAACTTAAAAATGATGAGACCTAATATAAGAAGACCCATCGACGATAGAATAAGAAGATAAGGCGAACTACCATGATATGGCATCGCATGCGGTGCACCTAAGGTTATGCCATGATCAGCTAAACGCGTTTTTAGCCCTTCAAATGTCTTATTATATTCCTCTAAGTCATCAAAATACGTGAATTTTGAATTCTTAAAGGGTCTAAAATAAATAACGCGAATATTGCGTTCTGTTATGGCACGGTACATGGTGTTTTCTATTTCCTTAGCGCCTTCATAGAAACCGAGGTAATTGTATCGCTCTTGTATATACTCGATAACAGGAAAAACACGAACGATGTTGTATTCCAAATCACGTGCCATTTGCGTACTGCCACGTTGCTCAATATAACCTCTTTGAACCGCAGATTCAATCATGCCCACTGGTATTTTATTTTCTTTTAGAATTTCATAAAGTTCTTGTTTATATGAATTGGTTTCAGCAGTAAAACTAAAAGCATCCCGACCACTGACGATTATTGCATTTGGCACTTCACCATATCGCTCAACCTCTTCAAAATAAGCCTTAACGATCTTACTGTTATACTTATCATAAGTGCTTGGACGTAAATTCACTGGTAGTCCTGCATCTTGAATCGATTTAACTTTATTGGGATCAAACCCAAGACCGATGTCTTCTAATGCAGAAGAAACCATAACCCTCGGCAACTTAACGCCTTTGGATAAATAGTCTTTGTATCTTGAATCTTCCGTATAGTAGATGTCTGAAATATCCCCTTTTAGAACAATTGTTTTTATGGCTTCATCAAAAAAAACATAAAAATCTTCATCATATCTTGCCGTTATGCCCGAACGTAAAAAATCAAAGACCCCTTGATCATACGTTCGAATAACCATGTCATAATCACTTCTTGATGGAACGTCTAAATAGGCAATCGCTTGGTCGCCATAGGCATCACGCCAATCAAGATCAGACTTTACATTGAGTAACAAATCATACTCAAGTGGCTTTGACTCCATAACCATACTTGATAGTGACTCTTCTTTTAAAGATACACCCGTAAAACCGGTTGCATTTAACTGAGTAAATAAGGCTTCATCTGATATTCCAAGTTGTTTCGCCATCACAGCGAATTCTTCGTAATCTGCTAATATCTCAACTGATTTCGCTTCATTTTCAACATTTATACGTCCAAAGAGTAAGACTCCAGTGGCAATTATGCTTATGAGTAATCCCACCAAATAGATTTTCTTTCTCAATTTTTTATCCTCCTATCGTCATGCATTCTTTCATAAAAAAACCTGCATATAAATATACAGGCATTATGTAGCATCCTCATATAACCCCAAACTGATGGTTAGTGCCTTATCCACGCGAACCATGACATCTTCTTCTAACTGTCCAAGTTTCTGGATAAGTCGCGTCTTATCTATCGTTCTCACTTGTTCGAGCAATACCACAGAATCTTTTAACAATCCCACTTGTGACGCGCCAACTTCAACGTGCGTTGGCAATTTTGCCTTCGTAATTTTTGCGGTAATCGCTGCTATGATAACAGTTGGACTGTATTTGTTGCCGATATTATTTTGAATAATTAATACAGGTCTTTGTCCACCTTGCTCTGAGCCTCTAACAGGCGATAAATCTGCAAAATAAACGTCACCTCTTTTTATAGTCACTTTACTTATCATCTCCATTTCAAAAAAACTTTTATCCTATACAATCATACCATATAAATCATTCGCCGACTATAAGCAATCAACTTTACCTTAATATGAAATCTTCAAAGGCAATGTGCTGATCGCCCATCATATACATTCTTGGTACGCGTTTACCTACCATACATACGATTTCGTAGTTAATGGTTTCTAATTGTGCAGCCACTTCATCGATGCTAATTTGAGCCTTTCCATCTGAACCAAATAATGTGACCACGTCGCCAACCTTAGCCTCTATGGCTTTTAAGTCCATCATGCATTGATCCATACAGATACGACCTACTATCGGGCGTATTTGTCCATGTATAATTCCATTTGCTTTAAAACTCAGCGAACGCGTAAAGCCATCTGCATAACCGATTGGAAGCGTCGCTATGTTTGTAGCCACCTCAGGCTTATATTTTAAACCATAACTGATGCCCTCACCACTTGACACTTCTTTAACTTGTGCGATTTGTACCCTTAAAGACATAACAGGCTTTAAATGTACGCGGTTATGGTCGACATCCATGGAAGGATATAAACCATAAAGCATAATGCCTGCTCTTACCATGTCAAAATGATACTCGGGACAATCGATAATGGCCGCACTGTTTGCTACATGTTTTATAGGTATGCTCAGTCCAGCCGCTTCTAAACCTTTTGTTATGAAATTAAATCGCTTTACTTGCTCATGTGTGAAGGATTTATCCTGTTCATCTGCTACCGCAAAATGTGTGAAAATGCCCTCAACTTCTATCACAGAACATGCGTTTATACTCAGTATATCTAAAATCGTTTGATCCGTAACAGCCATCCCTATTCGACGCATACCCGTGTCTATTTTTATATGCACTTTCAAACACTTTTTTAACCCAGTTGCGATAGACTCAAACTGTAGTGCTTGCGCATATGAGTAAACGCAAAGGATGATGTCGTATGCCAGAGCTTCTGCGACTAAATGATCAGGTGTATATCCCATAACCATAATGTCTACATTTGGATAAGCGCGTTTGAGTTGGATTGCTTCTGAAAGCGTCGCAACTGCGAAACGGTCTGCGCCATTATCTAAGAGCGTTTGTGCGATTTGTAATGCGCCATGACCATATCCATCGGCTTTAATTACCGCACTAATTATCGCTTCTTTTTTTGTGACTCGACGCACTTCTCTCATATTATGTGCCAAATGTTCTAATTGGACTTCAGCCCAAACTGGACGCGATATTGTCATACATTTCCCCTTAACCTTAGTCATCATTATTTTAAACGTTTTCTACCAATTAATCCACTAAATCTTTAACATAGCGATGGCAAAAGCCACCGCTTGCGTCTGCGAATGGGATATGGACAAATGAATCTCACCCACATTCATACCCAGTGCAACCGCTTTTGCGCGACCATGTAAAACGACATACGGCTTACCCATTTCATCTCTAAGCACTTCAATATCCACTAGATCAAAACCTCTGACCCCTGTTCCCATGGCTTTAACAACAGCTTCCTTCGCAGCAAAATTTCCCGCTATGGTTTCAGTTTTAAACCCCTTAGACTCAAAAATTTTATATTCATTTTTTGTAAAAAATCGATTGATAAATCTCGGTTTTCTTTCGATGATTTCTTTTATGCGTTGAATTTCTACTAAATCGACGCCATTGCCTAAGATCATAACTCAGCTCCTTAAAAATTTATACAGTCTTCACAATATGTGATAAAATAATCAAAACATACAAATAGGAGGTTCTATGAATATCTACTGTGCCATTCATACGGCTTTAAAAGCACATGACAAACAAGTTCGTAAACTCGATAATGATTTGTATATAGCACACCCACTTGAAGTGGGGTTGGAACTTGCTAAGCATGGTTTTTCAGATGCGCTCATTATCGCAGGTCTATTACACGATACCCTTGAAGACACGCCTTTGACGCAAACCGAAATCGAAGAACTGTTTGGAGAAGAAGTAGCACGTTATGTGGACTTTTGCTCAGAACGTAATAAAACAGATTCTTGGAAAACGCGAAAAATCAATTACATTGAACACTTGAAAAATGCACCCCTCGAAGTCCTCTATATCGTGTGCGTGGACAAATTAACCAATATAAAAAGCATCTATCGCAATTTAGAAACACAAGGTTCAATCATATGGCATAAGTTCAACGCAGGTTATGAGGATCAAAAATGGTACTATCATGCCATTTTGGATTTGCTTAAACCCATTGAATCGCATCCACTGTATGAACAACTAAACACCTATGTCCAGAAGATTTTTCATCCTGAATCGCTCTAAATCATACGCAATTACAAGGGTTGTGTATAGTTTATCGGTTGTATAATGCAATGTCAAGATTACATTTTATGGAAACTCCAAAATAAAAAAAAGACGCACCGTGTGCGTCTGGAATTGACTCATTTACATTTATTATTAAAGGGGGGATAAATGTAAACTCTGTTGCAATTCAATCATGTAACCTGTCAACGAATTGATAGTATCATTTGTCACTCTTTGCGTCAATAGATATTCTGTTAACATTCATTAACCTAACTTACGCTTTCTTAACATATTCAATTCTCTTCTCAAATTAAGTGGATTCTATCTGTTTTCTAACCATTCATTGGTTTCCTATTAATGAAGGTAATCTATAATGAACTCAAACCTAAACATAAGGAGGCCATGAAATGACAAACACATTGAATCAAATTGATCAAATAATTGAAAGAACAAAAGTAAGTTACGCCGAGGCTAAAGAAGCACTTGATGCGTGCAATGGAGACGTACTTGAAGCCATCATTAAAATTGAATCTTCAAAGTCAACCCAATCTGAAACAAACACAAAGTCAGAGAAAAGCAATTTTGATGCACAATTTAAGTTTGCACTGAAGCAAGTTGGTAAAGTTTTATCTAAAAGTCTACAAATTAAAGTGTTATGGAAAAAAGAAACACAAACGCTTTTGGAACTGCCACTACTCATCGTAATTATCGCAACACTTTGGCTTATGCCATTTTCACTCTTAGTCCTTGCACTCCCATTTTTCTTTGGCGTAAGAATGCAGATTAATCGGGGCAATGGCAAAGTAACAGACGTCAATGACTGGATTAAGAAACAATCTCAATCGGATGACCATTAATTTTAACTGAATTCTAACCCATCTTTGGTCACAGATTAAGAAACACCACGTATACTAAACTCAGGATCAAATCACACAAAATATAAGGAGGATTATTATGTCAGTAAGTTTAGAAAAAATTGATATGCTTATGGAGCGTGCTAATATAAGCTATAAAGAAGCAAAAGATGCACTTGAAATGCACAACGGGGATATGGTAGAAGCATTAATTTATTTAGAGTCATCAAACAAAACGGCTCCAAAAGTTGTACCTAAACATGTTCGCGTTCAAGCAAAACCACATGCACACGGCCAACGTACCGCAAGACCAGAAAACGATTTTTTTGAAGATGTAAAAAAATTCATTGCAAAAATGCATAAAACCAGTTTTGTCATTAGAAATAAATCGAAGAAAGTACTAGATATTCCGTTGACCATCGCTGCACTTATCATTCTGTTCACAGTACCAGTTTCATTCTTCTTGCTCATATTGCCATATCTATTTGGCTACCAAATTTCCATACTTGATGCCGAAGGCAAGAACATGAATTTTGAAAAGACTTTTGAATTTGGTCAAAGTAAAAAAGAAGAAGAAAAACAAGATCAAGATAGAATGTTATAAAAGATTACGCACAATCTGAGAGAGAAACAGTTCCGTTTCTCTCTTTTTACTTTTAATGTGCCTTCTATAATGCTATATTTAAGTTATAAAGAATCAAGCAAATGAATAGGAGGACTAACATGCAAAAAATACTCGTCGTGGAAGACGATGTGAAAATCGCTCGCTTTATCGAATTGGAACTAAAGCATGAAGGCTTTACCATTGAAACCGCACACGATGGTAGAACCGGTCTTGAAAAAGCACTAGAAGGCGGTTTTGATTTAGTTATACTGGATATCATGTTACCTGGGCTTAACGGGATAGAAGTATGCAGGCGAATTCGTTTGAATTCTGAACTTCCAGTTATAATGCTCACAGCAAAAGACGATACCATGGACAAAGTGATGGGCCTTGATTTTGGCGCAGATGATTACATGACTAAGCCTTTTGCCATAGAAGAATTACTGGCGAGAATCAGAAGAATCTTCAGAAAAACAGCCCAACAAAATCAAGTACAAGGAAATTTGTTCATCTCAGGCAAACTCAAAATAGATTATAATCAATACACCGCTTATTATGATGGAACGACCATAGAGCTTACAAAGACTGAGTTTGATTTGCTGCATTACCTTGCTGAAAATAGAAATATTGCACTAACCCGTGAGCAAATTTTAGATAAAGTTTGGGGTTATGATTATTTTGGGGAAACCAAAATAGTGGATGTTTATATACGTTATCTTCGAAGTAAAATTGACGATTTTTTTGGCGCAAAATTTATTCACACCGTTAGAGGGGTAGGTTACCTATTTAAAGATGAAGATCATAAGTAAAGAGACGACTGTTCACGAAAAACCTAAAATCGAAAAGTCTGTTCAACGACCCACTACGCGCGTTGAACCAGCCGTAAAGAAGGTACCTGCCAAAGGGGGTAAGCCCGCTAAAAAGCAAGCACCTGTTCAAACGCGTCCTAATAAAGTGGTTTCAGAAAACGCGCCAAATTCCTATTTTCACGACGCTTATAATCGATTTGTGTCATTGCTACGATTCAATATTACATTTAAGCTCTCATTGGGTTATACGTTGCGTTTGGTCGCTCTAATTGCATTTTTGTTTATTTTCGTCTACATTTCTTTTTCATACTTCTTGTTCTATCAGGCACAAACAGCGTTAACCAATCAATCAAAAATCGTTGAAGAACTCTTTAAGGCTTCAGACACTTTTGATTCCGAAGGCATACAAGTGGTTTTATCCGTCAATGATCTGAGTTTATACGTATTCGATGCCGACTATAATCCGCTTGCGATCTCTAATGATCAATCGGTCTCTTACCAAGAAGTCACCGCACTAGTTGAATACGACTTTATGAAATTCCCACAGTTCCCAACCCTATTCAAAGAAAATACAGTTTCGACATCCGATGGAACCCTCTATTATTATGCGGTTTCTGATAATATGTCAAAATATACAAACACACTTGAATCTACATTTCCTATTGGCTTTGTACTCTGTTTTGTACTCATTATATCTTCTGTTCGATCGGCCAACAAAATGTCACATAAACACCTCAAACCCATACGCATAATGACTGAACAAGTAAAAGATATGTCCGCCAATAATTTAAGCACGCGTTTAAACTTAAGTGGCACAAAAGATGAACTGAAAGACCTCGCCTATACATTTAATAAAATGTTAGATGACATTCAAAAGAGTTATGAGCGTGAAAAACAGTTTGTTTCCGATGCTTCACATGAACTTAGAACACCTATTGCCGTTATTAAAGGATATGCAGGCATGTTGAATCGTTGGGGAAAAGACGATCCCGCTATACTTGATGAAAGTATACAAGCCATTTTAGGTGAAACGGATAACATGCACAGCCTCGTTGAGAGTTTGCTCTTTATCGCTAGAAATGATAAAGGCGCACTTAAAATGGACAAAACCGCCTTTAATTTTTCGGATTTATTTACTGAAATAGTAAAAGAAACGCGATTGATCGATTCGCAGCATAAAATTAGCGAAACCATCGAATCAGAAATAATGATTCACGGTTCCGCTGACAAGTTAAAACAAGCTTTAAGAATCTTTATCGACAACAGCATAAAATACACGCCAGATGGTGGCAACATCACATTGAGTTTGCGACGTTCTAATCTGCATACCATGATCGTCATTTCTGACGATGGGATCGGCATTTCAAAAGAGGATTTACCCAATATTTTCGATCGTTTTTATCGCGCCGATAAATCACGTACGAAAATGAAAGAGAATCAGCACGGGGGCACAGGATTAGGACTCTCCATCGCGAAAATCATCATCGAACAACACGGTGGGAAAATACACGTTGATAGTGCATTAAATGAAGGCACCACATTCACCATGTTCTTACCGCAGCATGCCCCTCAATAACTCACTACAAAACTCACAACATGTGCTGTGTTTGAATGCGGATGACTCATTTCATATAGTTTGAGTTGCTCGAGTTCCGAAATTGAATACTCTATTAAAAGCAAGTCTTCTTTCATACATACGATGACTTGCTTTTCATTTGCCAGTTTAAATCCAGAATCTATGCTAAAAAAACCCAGCGTAATTTGGCGATCTGCAGAGATAATTGGCGACTCAAAAGCTTCCTTAAATACATCGCCCAAAACAACTTTCTGCTCTGCATAGAGTTTTATCGCATTAAGTTTTCCAGCAACACCATCTCTTAACATCAAGTTGAAATCGCGAACAACACCGATTCCTTCAGTATCCCAATCCCCTTTAAAGCAATGGGTTTCATAAGGATTCATGGCAATGCTGTATACGGGTTCGCCGTCATATGAATGGTTTAGGGTTAATGGGCCATCAAATGGCATAATCCACCGTTTTATACCAAAGTATACAGTGAAGTTAGAACGTTCATTGGTTACCGTGGCACTGCTGACGCGCCAACGAAAGGATTTACCAGAATCGGGCGGAAAAACATACAATTGAGTGGTCTCCCCATGTGCCCATTTTTGCGTTTGAAACGTTTTCCGATCGATTATATGATGCTGCATAAAATCCTCCGACTGCTCTAAAAGCACGCTAATATTTCTTCCAGTTTTAACACTTCATAAGTAGGTTGGGTTTGTCCAACATACACTTCTTGCTTTAGATTTACCCAACAGGTATCAAGACCCGCTGATTGTGCACCCTGAATATCTGCTTTGATAGAATCGCCGATCATTAAGACCGACTTCTTTTCTGAGTGTCCCATTTTGCTTAAGACTGCCTCAAAGATTTTAGGATCTGGTTTGCTATAGCCTATGGCCTCAGAAACAACAACAAACTGAAACCATTTATCTAAACCCGATTTTTGTATACGCCTCGTTTGAACCTCATGAATGCCATTTGTAACCGCTGCTAATCTCACTTTTTTTGAAAGTGCTTCACAAAGTTCTTTTGCAAATGGCAATAAATCAGCACCTTCTCCAAGTCTTTGAACATAATAGGCACTCATATTTTGTGCATCTGAATCCATGCTTAAAGCGTCAATCACTTTTGAAAACCTCAAGACTTTAAGTGATTCACTGGTAATAAGGCCCTTTTCTAAGTCTTGCCATAGCGCTTTATTTATGGCTTTATAACACGCGATAAAATCTTCAGGCGCTTGGAACTTAGCAGCCGTTTCCTTTAACGCTCTTTCTTCAGCGCGATCAAAATCAAACAATGTATTGTCTAAGTCTAGTAGTGCAACCTCATATTTTTTTATTTCAATCCCCCCTTTTAAAACCGAGTTAAGTCCACTAGGTTCTCAGAATCATTAACGATGTAAAAACCAACATTTCGAGTCTCTAATTCATGATAGTCAATCGGTGAACCATCTAATTTTCTCATGGTGCCTCCGGCTTCATGTACGATACAATCCATCGCACAAGTATCCCATTTCATAGAGTAACCAAAATTATAGTACACATCGTATAATCCCTCTGCGATTAAACAGCCTTTTAAAGCACTCCCCATTTCCGTTATGGACATTATGTCCGCTGAGTTCACTTCCATAAGCTTTAGTGTTTTTTTTGAAGGATGCGAACGGCTAATAAGCAGATGGTACGGCTGATGCCGATTAGACACGGTTATTTTTTCAGGTTCACTACCTTCTACCTGTTTATAAGCACCTCCGCCTCTAACTGCGAAATAATAACAAGCACGCACTGGACTGTAAACCACGCCTAAGCAAACGCCTTCATGATCAACGAGTCCAATACTCACAGCAAACTCACCATTTTTTTTAATAAATTCTTTAGTGCCATCTAAGGGATCGATCACCCAACAACGCGCTGCAGCAAATCGACTTTGATCATCAGAGGTTTCCTCTGATAAATACCCATCCATGGGAAACGCTTTTTTTAAGGTTTCTAAAATACAAATATTCGCTTGTACATCCGCTTCAGTCACAGGTGATGCATCTTTTTTCAAATCCACCGAAAAATCCTTGCTATAGATTTCCATAATTTTATCACCTGCACGTTTTGCCGCTTGAATCGCCGTGTTTAGTTCTCTCTCTAGTATCATCCCCCACCTCAATCCCGAATTTGATAAAGTGAATTGGCATCGATGAAATAAATCATTGCTTGAACAACAGGTTTTCCAATAATGCGTTCCATCGCTTCTTTATACAATGCGATTTGCACAGAATATCGTGAAGCAACCTGTTCCACATGATTACTCATTATGCGATCTGTTTTATAATCTACCAATACCCATCCAAGCGCATCTTCAAAATGCAAATCGATGATCCCCTGTATGAATTGGCCTTCTTTTTCTAAAACAAATGGCGTTTCTCTATAAACCCGTTTTGCTTTTCTAATGCGCGCGCTTAACTCAGATTCTAAAATCGACTGAATCGCATGCGTCGTTATCGCTTCACGTTCTTTAAGCGTAAGAAAATGCTTTTCACATAATCCATTCAAAAATGCTGTGACTGTATTTGAATCACTTGACATATTAAAATCGATTTTTTCCAACACTTTATGCATAACGGTTCCCACTTCACTTGCCTCTAAAGGACTTTCAATTTGCATAAACTTTGGAATCGAAAATAACTCAGGGCTTTTAAATACTTGGCGGTCCTTATTTTTCATATCCGTTACCGAAACTTTAAGTGGCTTATAGCGCTTATCTAAGTGTGGCAATTTGTATGACAACCGCTTTTGAATCTCATCGGTCACTTCATTTGAATCTAAATGTGGTGTAGTAAGACAGTTCATTAGATAAGTCATTTTGTCATTTGTTCGCATTTCTTGCTCATGAACTGCAGAAGCCATATCTGATGGGTAATATACATGCACCGTTTCAAAAGACCTCTGTAAAAGGGGTGGCAAAATCCAATCCATAAAGCACGTTGCTCCAGAAAGTGACAACACGTTCATACCGCGCGCCCATTGCTTCATTTTACGCTCATAATCAGAAACTGTAGCAAACAAAATAAGTTGATCTACTGGTCGCGTTAATGCCACATATAAAACGCGCATTTCTTCAGACAATGTTTCACGCTTAATTTGTTCCCGAATCGCAAACTGTGGCAAAGTTTTAGATTTAGCTCTCAATGCCAAATCCACATGTGATAAGCCCATTCCCAATTTTTTATGCAAGAGGAGATCACCCTGAGCATCCATGAAATTAAACTTCCGACCTAGCCCACATAGAATCACTACGGGAAATTCGAGTCCCTTAGATTTGTGAATGCTCATCAATCGAACCACATCATCTTCTTCACTTAGCACACTTGCAACGCCAAAGTCGCCACTGGATAAGGTCATGTTTTCGATAAACTCAACAAAATCATTTAGAGACAAAATCTTTGAAACTTTCATAGCTGACGCTCGGTCTATTAAAAGTTTCAAATTTGCCTCTCTGGTAACGCCACCAGGCATGGCTGTAATATAGTAGTAATAACCCGTTTCATGAATAATGTGCCAAATCAACGCATCCATTGGCATATAAATCGCCAATTTTCTAAACGCATCCACTTGATCCATAAATCGTTTTAATTTGTCAGCCAACACAACATGTGTGCCTGGCATTTCTATAACGCTTTTAATTTTTGCATCGTAGTGCATCGTCTCTTGAGTAATGCTCTTAATGGTTAAAATTTCTTCGATGCTCAATCCGACAAATGGCGAGCGCAACACCGCCAACATAGCCAAATCTTGAAGCGGATTTTGAATCACACGCAATAAATTCAATACCAATTTAATTTCTAATGCGTCGAAATAACCGGTTCGACTATCCGCATAAAGTGGGATGCCTGCTTCTAAAAAGACTTGCTCAAATGTTGGCGTCCATGATTTAGAACTTCGAATGAGCACCACGATGTCCTTATATTGACACGCTTTAAAGCGCTTTTCTTTAGGGTCATATATCTTCGTGCCAATACATGATTTAATACGTGTGGCTATCATGTTGGCTTCTATTTCCTCTGTGCGCATAACTTCTTCTATATCTTCAGGTGCCTCATCTGTCTCACTTTCAATCGAAGTCTTCGATAAAATATTTATTTCGATTGGCATCTGCTCAGTGGACTCAAATGCCATACCTGGATATAACCGCGCTGCATCGTCATACATAATGTCGCCCAGTTTTTCCGACATCACCTGTTCAAAAATGTCATTTACTTTCTCTAATATTTCACCTCTGGTTCTAAAATTTTTAGAAAGGTCAATACGAATTTTCTGTGGACAAGCGGTATCCTTTAACTTCAAATTGGTGCTTAGGATCATCGATTCCCAATCTGCATCATTACTTAAATCCGATGTATTTATAATTTCTGATAATTTAGTGAACGTTTTATATTTTTCGATGAATAATTCTGGATCTGCCAATCGAAATTTATAGATGCTTTGCTTGACATCGCCTACCATAAAGAGATTGTTATCGCGTTTAATCTTCTGGATAATATATTCTTGAATACCGCTAGCATCTTGATACTCATCAACAAAAATATATTTAAACTTGTCTTTTATACGATCGGCAATCAACGAATCTTCTAAAATTTCTATGGCATAATGCTCTAAATCGCTGAAATCCATCATATTGCGTTTCTTTTTTAACGCTTTATAATGCGCCATAAAAGAAAATGTCAACTCTGAAAGCATCGCTATACGGCCAGTCAATCCATCGAGTTCACTGTCATAGCGGGACATGGATTTGTAGTCAAAAAACTGTTTAATGGGTTCAAAAACCTGTTTCTTAACTGCTCGATTGCGAATGTCTTCTTTTACGGATTCGATGAGTGCCTCATCATATTGATCCCGGTCTTGTTTCTTTATCGTTGCCAAACGATCGAACTTGAAAGCTGTAACGGCTTCTGCAAACTGATAACTGTCTGGGATAAGTTCAATCAAACGCATAATGCCCCTTTGATCGGATTCTAAAGTCTTTATATAAGGCTCTGGACCGCCCGGTTGGCTACACTTAGCAATGGCCTCATCAAGTAATATCAAAGCGCCTTCTAGACGTTCTCTAAACGTATCCATCATTTGGCTGATCCATACCTTTCTAAGCGGATGTTCTGAATTCTTAAAAACATCGACTTGTTCATTTAACCACTGTTGAGGATGCGGTTGGCTTTGAATAAAATCAAATACTTGCAAAATCAGTTGAATGAGTTTTTCATCGTTTCTATTGCCAGAGAACGCTTCTACCAGATCGACAAACTGCGCCTGAGCACTTTCAAAATACGTTTCTAATACCACAGCCATGGCTTCATTAATAAGCAAAGTGCGTTCAGGATCACCAAGCATTTTAAAGCCAGGGTCACAATCAATTTTCTGAAAATGATTGCGTATTACATCTAAACAAAAAGCGTGAAATGTTTTTATACTTGCACGATTTAATCGTTTAATCTGATCATTTAAAAAGTGTTCATCGCCTGTGCCAAGGTCAATCGCGGTACCGAGTGCCGATTCGATACGCGCGCGCATTTCACTCGCTGCTGCATTGGTATAAGTGACGATGAGCATCTTATCAATATCTACCTCTTTTTGCTGGATCAACTCTGTTATACGCGCCACAAGTACTGCCGTTTTACCTGAACCAGCAGCGGCTGATATTAACAAATCTGCATTTCTAATTTTAATTGCCGCCAGTTGCTCAAACGTCCATTTCGCCATTAGGATTCCCCTTAATTCGCTGATATACTTCTTCGTTAGATAACGTTTCTATGCGCTTATATACATTCCCCGGTAATCTTCTATCAAACTGACAGAGCGCACTATACGCACAATATTGACAACTTACAAATCCATCTGTCTTACAAGGCAATATGTCAACAACGCCATCCATAAGCCCATCCCCTATGGACTTTATGGTTTGCTTCACATGATGCATCATGCCATTAAAGGTATCAAGCGGCATCAGTTTTGAGTCTTTTGTGTAATCGCCATCCACTTTGAGTTTTACCTGAATGACTTCTGAAATATGCTGATCAAATAAATCGGCATCTAGACTTTTTATTACTTTGACATCATCTAACACAACGCCGTCTAATTTTAACTCGGATGCGATACGTTTTTGAACCAATTCTAGAACTTGGTCCGTCGTTTCCACCATAGGATCATCAATTCTAAAGTAAAAAGCACCTGCCGGATATAAGGCACTCTTATTAAAATATTCTGGATGTCCCACACATGCATCTAAGTACACCATGAGTTGCATTTGCAAGCCATGATAAATGTCCGAAATCGATAAGCGTTTATTGCCTGATTTGTAGTCGATGATTTTACAATATGAAGTGCCCTCTATGTCTACGATATCTACGCGGTCAATGACACCACGAATATTTAACTTTTCTCCATTTGATAATTCGATAAATATAGGTGGGACTGACCCGCCATCTCCAAAAGAGACTTCAAATGCCTTTGGTGTGAATGCGCCTTTCTTTAAATGTTCCGTAAGCGTCCATGCTGCTTTTTTAGATACGCGGTTTAACTTTTGAATCAAATACCTGTATTGAAATTTAGATTGGTAGATTTCTTGATCTGTCATTTTATTAATAATATCTTCCATCAAATTATCACAACTTTTTCGGTCTAGCGCTTCCCAATCGCGGTTGTTCTCACTAATGGCCCGTCCAAATAGTTCTAGCGATTTGTGAAACAATATCCCTACATCTGGTGCTGACAATGTATGTGTTTTTACCTCTATCGGTTTTAAACCCGAACTGACCAAGTACTTAAATGGACATAACACATACTCTTCTAGTCTTGATACACTTGTTTTAATCGGTGTTTCATAAGCGATTTGTATCGATTTTTCAGATAAGCGTTGAACCACATTAGAATGTGTTAACCCCGAAACAAGCAAGTGTGCTTTCTTCGGCTCATTTATGGCATACCAATTAAAAACATCGTCCCATACGGGCTTTATGGCATGCCCATCCATAACACGGCGCAGTTCAAAAGCAAGGTGTTTATATGTGCCTTCTTTTGTGCCAATCTGTGGGGGGATGTCTGAGTGCGACATGAAACCATCTGACACTTTTAAGTTTGGACAAATTTTTTGTAGTTTTGTTATCAGATAAGAGGGTCTTAATGCAGCCCCTTCCGCATCCGCTCGTGAAAAACTAAAATAGAGTTTTTCTGAAGGACGCGTCAGCATAAAATAGATGTTGAATTGTTCTTTATTTGCAAATAAAGTGCTATCTGCCATTAGTTTAAGTCCTTGTTCTCGAAACAAATCCTTTTCTGCATCTAAGATGAGTTGTTGATCTTTTCCCGCCTCTGGTATAACACCATCATTAACACCTAACACAAACAGTACCTTAATCGGATGTGCCTTTGAGCGATCCATGGAGCCCACCAAAATCTGTTCACTATTTAGCGGCAAAATACCCACTTCAAGTGTTGAAAAGCCCGTTTCAATAACATCTAAAAAGTCATCCATGCGCAAACGGGATTCTCCCATAAGCGCCACCACTTGATCCATCAGATCCAAAGTCAGATTCCATACTTGTGCATATAACTGAGCCTCTTCAAACATTTGATTGTTCATAAAGGCATCAACAGCTACTGACATTTTTTCATGTAATTTCAAAGCGTCCATGCGTTCATAAAGTTTTGTGATGCCCATAGACACATGAACTTCATCAACTTGCCAAAACTCAGGTATAAACAAAGCCATCAATTTCTCTCTAACCGTATTAATACGTTCAAGATCGCATCCAATAGGCGCTTTTAATTCAAAAGGCTTTTTCAACTTTTTAAGTGTAATGCCATATTGTTTGATATAGAGTTCAAACTCGGCTATTTCAAGGGTTGAAACATCTAATAAATCTGTATGGAGTAAATCCATAATGTCCTTATGCGCAAAACGATCCACGTAAAGTCTTAGATAAGAACGTATAAAGTGTACCAGGGGATGATGCGCTACTTCTAACTTTTGATCGATGAAATAAGGCAACTCATACACGTCAAATATGCGTTTAACGGCTAATTTATATGCATCTAAATCATTTGTAACCACTGCGATATCCTGCCACTTATATCCCTTGTTTCGTATGAGGTCCACGATTTCTATGGCACAATATTCGATT
The DNA here is from genome assembly GCA_927417275.1 of uncultured Clostridia bacterium. GTDB lineage: Bacteria > Bacillota > Clostridia > Peptostreptococcales > Acidaminobacteraceae > Fusibacter_C. The sequence continues at coordinate 24,640 of CAKMJV010000031.1, read as the reverse complement.
TCATCCAGTCGATTATCAGCAGCAAACAATTTTATGGCCTCTGTCTGGCAGTTTCTCTTCTGATAAGGATAACTTAGTAAATTTTCAGCGATATGTGCAATGTCATGATTTTCAAGGAACCGTTCAACTTTCTCAGTTTGAAGGTTTAAATGATCCGCTTTTGCCAATTCAACCACGCGATTGAATCCCATTTTTGTGTGTTCAAAAAAAGCAGCAGATTCAACACACAAAGTTAACGTGAGTGATTTTGACACTTTACCCAACGCACCTAAAATAGCATATTCTTGAGCGGTGAAACTATCAAATCCATCGATCCAAATCATCATGTTTTTTAGTGGACTTGATTTTGGAATCGCCGCCAGCAAATCGTTATAATAATCCTCATCGTCAAAATATACTTTTGATTTTTCAACTTCGTAAAGACGATATATTTCATATAAGTCATGGAGTTTATGTTTCAACAGCGGATAATCTTCAAATTTTTCACTTAAAGTCTGTAATTCTGCAGGTGAAACTTGATTTTGCTTAAGTTCTTTAATCACATCGTGAAATTTCGTCAAAAATCCAAACTTATTATAAGATTTACCATAAACCGTTAAGTTTTTTTGATGTTCATCAAATAAACGCCTTAACAGCATGAGTTTACCAATCTCAGAGATTTTAACTTGTTCAGGAAAGCCTATATCTGAAAACACGCGATGCGCCAATCGTTTAAAACTTAAAACTTCCACCCCCATAATACCTGGCAGATTGGCGTGCATCATCAACTGTTTTTCTGCCTCAAGTGTGAATTGCTCAGGCACTAAAAGGACCAAATGCTGAGGGGCATTATCATACTGCAAACTTAGCAACTCTGTAATCTCAGAATATATTTTATATGTCTTACCACTTTTGGCTTTACCATAAAGAATGCGTATCATATGACCTCCCTGTTCTAATTCCTATATTTTACCACCTTCCCCTTGCAAATTCAAGGCAACGGCACATTTGCTTTTATCGGAATTAAACGTTATAATAACTAAAAATACTTATATGAGGTGACGTTATGCGTCTTGCAAAAACTCTAATCCTCTTACTCATCGGACTCATATTATCCATCAATTCATTCTTACTGCCCTTTGAGGCTAAGGCTTTTGATGCTGCATACTATGTAGATGCTTTTAAAGCATTAAATGTTAAAGACACCATCGGCATATCAGAGTCAGCACTTGAACGTGTAACCGTTGCCCTAGTTGACTTCATTGACGATGGAAGTGGGGATTTAACATTAAAAGAAACCGTGAAGGGGAATGAAATCACATTTTACAACGAAAAAGAACAACATCATTTAGAAGATATTCGCCTACTTGCCATCAGCGCCAGAACGTTTCATCTTTATTTAAATTTAGCCATGGCGGTATTTGCAGTATTATTACTCATAATCACCTCCAATGAAACGCCTCGACAAAGGCTTTTACTTTTCTTAAAACCATTTAAGGTTGCGGCACTCTTTTCTATTTCAGCACTAGGCGGACTTGGCGCGCTGTATTTTATCGACTTTGACTGGGCATTTAGAAGATTTCACGAGATTTTCTTTACCAACGACTTATGGCTACTCGATCCGCGAACAGACCGACTCATTCAACTTATGCCACTAGACTTTTTTATTCAGTTTACTGCGAGGTGGCTCATTACGACACTGATCATCAATCTCGTTTTTGTGAGCATAGGCCTTATATTACCAAAATTCATACTCAAAAAAAGAAAAAATGAACCAATAACCTTTTAAAAAACAGCTTGAGTAACCTGAGAAATTATAATTTCTTAGTGTTACCAAGCTGTTTTATTTATGACCCTTTACTTTTTTCTTGATTCAAAGACAGTGGGTAGTGCTCAAAAATCGTTTGATTTTTTAAATAGGGTTCGTCAAATCGGATGACCCAACCTTTTAAAACCAGAAGCAGCGCAGGCAATGAAACCAACTCGCGTTTATAGTGCTCAACTTGTTCTAAAAAAAATGACTTTTCCTCTGCAGACAATAATGTTTTGAAATAGCCAAACAAATGTAAAAGCGTATTCACATTTTTACCTGGCTTTAATGATGCATGATAGATATCCTCAAGACCCTTTTCATACTTTTCAATCACTTCATCAATGGGCTTTTTTTCATGATTCGCTATGATTCTACCCAGTCGTTGTAAAGCGGATTGATTATAAGCCATAAAAAGATACTTGTTTGTCGAATGAAAATCCACCAACGCTTTTGCCTTTTGATTAGACACTTTTACTTTTCTAAATTGATTATGAACAAACACCATGGTTAAAAAATGATCTCTAATTTCCCAGTTTAATAGCCTGCCGTCGTCTTCTATAACAAGGCTGCTATATGCTGACTTTAAGGCACCACCAAAGAAACCTGACGTTTTAGTGAGCAGACTTTGAACTTTGCCATGTGATGGATACTGTTTGACGTCTTTAAAGCCACATGTCGGCGATTTGCCTTTTAGAATGATGCCATCTATTTGATCCACATCTAAACCGTCCATAAATGTTTGAACAAAAGTTTCCATGTCTTTTGTGTAATCCACACCGGAGTATGAACCCAATAACTTGCGTTCTTGCTTTTGCGTGACCACGCGTATCGCTTCTCTCGGGGCCGGTAATCCGATTCCCATTTCTGGACAAACCGTTACAAATTCAACATAATCAGACAAAAGGTCAACCAAATCATTCTTAATTACGCTTCCATCGTATCTACAAGAACAAAATCCTAAGCAAGCACTCACTAGAATTCTCGGTTTCATGACGCCCTCTCTTTCTAAGGGTTTAACTTTATTTAACAAATTCTCTAACTTTAAAACCCTTTTCCTCTAATTTTTTTACGATCCGGTCAATATCTTTTCCTTCAAGTCGAATAGAAATCTCTTGAATGCCCATGACTTCCGTATCTAACAGCGCGATGTTGGTAATATTACCATCATTTTTAGAAATTGTTTCGGCAATTTTACTAAGCACACCTTTAAAATCATCTGTTAAGATACTGATTTTAGGATCTAAAAGTCCATATACTTTCGTTAAAATACCAAAAAGAGCATTTTGTGTAACGATGCCTACAAACTCGTCGCGTTCATCCACAACAGGAATAAATCGAATTTTATTCTTAAAAAAGATGTCCGCAGCCTCTTCAATGAGTAAATCCGGTTTTACTGGACTGATGCGGTTGTGTACAAAAGTACTTACGGGCTTTTCTAAAAATGTCGCTATGTCACCATTATCTTCTTTAAAATAACTATCGTAAATATACTGTTTGGATAAATAACCGATGAATTTTCGATCATCCGCAATAGGAAGAGATAAAAATCCATTCTTTTCAATCAAATCAATGGCCATTTTAGCAGTATCATCTGGTTTTAAAACTTTCAAATCTTTTACCGGTGTCATTATCGCTCTAACTCTCATCGCAAATTCCCCTTTCGGATTTCACATATTTTATATTTGTACTAAGATATATATGCCCAAATCATTTATGTCATAACAATTATATCATTTTTTTTATAAAATTAATAGTTCGCGTTGCCGTTTTCATTATTGTTAGCACTCTTTATTATCGAGTGCTAATTTGCACTTGACTTTTTGAAAGGCACACCGTATCATATTTTTGTAACCCTATAACCGTTAAAACGATAGATTTAATTAAGGAGTGAATTTATGTCAGTAGAAAAAGGAAGCTTGTCTATTCACAGCGAAAACATTTTTCCAATCATAAAAAAATGGTTGTATTCTGATCACGATATTTTTGTTAGAGAATTAATTTCTAATGCAAGTGATGCCATTACAAAATTAAAGCAGTTGTCTACGATGAATGAAACCAGCATCGAAGAAAACCCACAATTTAAGATAGACGTATTGCTCGATGAAACCGCTAAAACCATTACGTTTTCAGATAACGGCATCGGTATGACAGAAGAAGAAATTAAAAAGTACATCAATCAAATTGCTTTTTCTGGTGCTGAAGATTTTCTAAACACCTATAAAGATAAGTCTGACAAAGAGCAAATTATCGGGCATTTCGGTCTTGGCTTTTACTCATCTTTCATGGTCGCTGAACAGGTGACGATTCATACACTTAGCCACGCGAAAGGGGCAACACCCGCTCTATGGCGTTGTGATGGTGGCACTGAATTTGAGTTAGAGCCTGGTACGCGAAATACACGTGGTACTGAAATCACGCTTCATATAAGTGAAGATGGTCAATCCTTTTTAAACGAGTATACATTAAGACAAACCATTAACAAATATTGTGGCTTTATGCCTTATGAGATTTACCTAACTGTCGTCGGAAAAGAACCTGCTAAAGATGCAGAAGGCAATGTCATCATCGAAGAGCCAAAACCACTTAACACAACGTTACCTTTATATGCAAAATCACCTTCTGATTGTACAGACGATGATTATAAAGCTTTTTACAGGTCGACATTTAATGACTTTAAAGAACCCCTTTTCTGGATTCATTTGAATATGGATTATCCATTTAACTTGAAAGGTATTTTATATTTCCCAAAATTGAACACGGAGTTTGATACGATGGAAGGTCAAATCAAACTTTATAATTCACAAGTTTTCGTTGCAGATAATATCAAAGAAGTTATCCCAGAATTCCTACTCTTACTCAAAGGTGTTATCGACTGTCCGGACTTACCACTTAATGTATCAAGAAGTTTTCTACAAAACGATGGCTTTGTAAAGAAAATTTCAAATTACATCAGTAAAAAAGTGGCGGACAAACTAAGTGGTTTGTTTAAAACAGAACGCGAAGTGTTTGAAGGCTTTTGGGAAGACATCAGTCCCTTCATTAAATTTGGTGGCTTGAAAGATGACAAGTTCTACGACAGTGTTCAAAACATTTATCTTTATAAAACGCTTAACGGCAATTTTGTAACCCTAGAAGAATATTTAGAATCTGCCAAAGAAAAACACGACAACAAAGTCTTTTATGTTTCCGATGTTAAACAACAAGGACAGTATATCAATATGTTTAAAGATCATGGATTAGATGCTGTGATGTTAACGCATAGTATTGATTCGCCTTTCATCTCTCACTTAGAATCCAAAAAAGAGAATGTAACGTTTTCAAGGATTGATGCCGATTTAAATGAACATTTAAAAGGCGATGAAACATTAAACGAAGAAGAAAAAGCAAATGCATTGTCCCATTTAGAGAATTTGTTTAAATCTTCGCTTAAACTAGACAGTTTAAAAATTGCACTCGAACCGATGAAAACCGAAGAGGTCTCAGCCATCGTCGTGCTCTCTGAAGAGTCACGTCGTATGCAAGATATGATGCGTATGTATGGTATGGCAGGCATGGACCCTAACATGTTTAAGACAGAAACAACACTTATCCTCAATAGCAACCACAGCCTTGTAAAGCATCTTATGGTTGAAACGGATATTGAAGAAGATACCAAGCACCTGATCTGCGAACATCTGTATGATCTTGCGATGATTAGCCATATGCCACTTGATTCAGATGCCATGACAAAATTTATTAAACGCAATAACGCACTGCTTCTTAAACTAATCTAAATGCGCCAACATTCCTTACTTGATATATCCTGTTAAGTGGTGTATTATCAAGAAAAAACGTAGGATGGTTTAAGCATGCAACTTATTAAACAATTTGGCCTCCTCCTAGCTTTCTGGCTAACGGGTGAGGCCTTAAGTTTTGGATTGAGTACCCTTATAAAAATACCTGGTGCGATTATTGGGATGGTTCTTTTGACCGCTTGCTTGTCACTTGGTCTTATAAAAGAGGACCAAATAAAAGACATCGGTGATTTATTACTTAACAACATCGCTTTTTTCTTTGTTCCTGCTAGCGTCGGTCTTATGGCCTTAAATGGTGTATCTGGATTAGATTTGTTTAAGATCATCGGCATCGCCCTTATTACCACTGTGATGACCATGGTTGTAACCATGTTTGTGACACATCTATTAACAACTGCGAAAAGGGGGATAAAATGATCGATCAATTAACAACTTCTCCTGCCTTTGGTATTTTAATCACTATTTTCGCCTATCAAATTGGCCTTAAAATCAAAAATAAAACCAACCACATACTAGCAAATCCACTGCTGATTGCGGTTGGTCTGATTATCGTTTTTTTACTGGTACTTAAAATTCCCTACACCGCTTATAAAATTGGTGGTGATGGGATACACTTTTTCTTAGGCCCATTAACGGTTGTTCTGGGACTGATGCTTTATCGACAAAGGCTTGTTATAAAGGCCCACTTTCTTAGCCTCGTAATCGGCATAACATGTGGGGTCCTCACTTCTTTCTTTTCGATTTTTATACTCGGAAAAATCATGGGATTAGATGATTCATTGCTCATATCGCTGTTACCGAAGTCCATTACTACGCCCATGGCGCTTTCTCTCACAGAAATATTAGAGGGCATCCCCGTCATCACAGTTGTAACTGTTACCATAACTGGAACTTCAGGTGCACTTCTTGCACCGCTTGTTTTAAAACTATTGCCACATTTTAATCCCATAGCAGTTGGTGTGGGTATCGGTACATCCGCACATGCGGTTGGTACGTCGAAAGCATTAGAAATCGGCGAAACAGAAGGGGCACTCAGCAGCGCGGCTATAGGCCTCGCAGGCCTTATAACTGTTCTGATCGTACCCCCGCTTTACGCGTTATTAAACCATCTGATCGATTAACCCGTCGATATCACTAGGTTTTCTCGGATAAGCGATCAATGGTCGATCGATATGTGGGATCCGCTGCATAAACGTAGACTTTTCTTCACGATAGAGAATGCCCATGGGAATGCCCGCATCACCAAAAGTTTGTGCCAATTCAAAAGCGCGTACTTTATCGGTTGGATCATGTGTTTCAGGAATATAAAAAGCGCGATCTTTATACCATTTAAACGTATTTACATGATTAAATGTAACACATGGCTGCATGACGTCTATAAGGGCATACCCTTTATAGGCCATTGCAGCTTTTATCATTTCTTTGAGATGTTTGGGATCCCCTGAAAAACTTCTCGCAACAAAACCACAGCCAAGGGATATCGCAAGAGCAACAGGGTTAAGCGGGTCATGTCGCATGCCATCAAACTGAAGACGCGTTTTTTGACCCATAGCAGTGGTTGGCGATCCTTGACCTTTTGTTAATCCATACACTTGATTATCGTGTACGATGTGGACCAAATCTAAATTTCTGCGGATATTATGCATAAAGTGATTCCCACCTTCACCATAGGTATCTCCATCACCAGATGTAATGAATAGTTTAAAGGTGTCGTTTGCGGCTTGCGCCCCCATGGCTGCAGGTATCGCGCGACCATGCAGCGTATTAAGTCCATGCGCTCTGATGTAGTGCGGTAGTTTTGCAGCTTGTCCAATACCGGACACCATCAAAACATCTTGGGGCTTATAATCGAGTTCATGTAGTGTTTGATTGATACTATCTAAAATACTAAAATTGCCACATCCTGGACACCAACTGGTTGGGTTGTTTGTTACAAAAGGATTGTCCGATTTATTTTTTTCGCCTTCAAAAGTCGTATTAATGTTTACCATGATTAATCACCTCAAATTCATTTATGATGTATGCGCTACTAAACGGACGACCATCATACTTATTTATGGATGCATCAAACATCACACCCGTTTCCATGCGCAAAATCATGCCAAACTGATTCATCGCATTCCCCTCTACATTTATGATGCATTTTGCTTGGGATACATACGGATCCATCACCTCTTTATCCAAAGGAAAAACATCTGAAAAAGCCAATAGCGCTACTTTTTCACCTTTCAAAATGAGTTCATCCACTGCATCTTTTAGTGCGCCATACGTTGAGCCCCAAGTGATAAAAAGGGTTTCATAAGCCTGATCACCATAAAAAAGTGGCTTTTTAAGCGTCTTTTTAATGGCTTCTATTCGTTTTAAAAACTTGCGTTTTAATGCGAGGGTGGCTTCAACCTCTTCTGTTACCGCCCCATATTCGTCATGGACATGAGAATCAGTCATTATCAATGTTTCTGCATCAATCCCTGGATATTTGCGATTCCCTGAAATCTGATCAAAAGCATACCGTTTATAGTCTGGGGTTATTTCCGTATTTAGATGCCTTTCAATTTTCAAATCATCGGTTTTAAATTTGGGGATACTCTGAGTGGTATCCGCCAAAAGTTGATCCGTTAAAATCACCACTGGTACTTGATATTCATCGGCCAGATTAAAGGCTCTAAACGTCGTATAAAATGCATCTTCAACAGTCAATGGTGCCAATATAATACGAGAAAACTCACCTTGAGAGGCCGTCGCAACAAATGCCAAATCGGCTTGTTCTGTACGCGTAGGCAGCCCTGTAGCCGGACCTGGCCTTTGAACATTTGCGATTACGATAGGCGTTTCACTAACCGCTGCAAATCCGATGGTTTCTACTTTTAAAGCAAAGCCACCACCTGATGTGCCAGTCATGGCCCTTACGCCATTAGAAGAGGCACCTACCGCAGCCATAATTCCTGCGATTTCGTCTTCTGCTTGTTCGACGATGATGTGCATTTCTTTCTCAACCGATGCCAAATAAGTCATGATCCCTGTTGAAGGTGCCATGGGATATGCGGAATAAAAACTCAACCCAGCACTTAATGCACCCAATGCAACCGCTTGATTCCCGCCCATTAAGATACGTGTCTTAAGGTTCTCAGGTGGTGCAAAAAGGGGTTGCGTTTTTTCAAATCCAAACACTGCTGCTTGCATGTTTGATGCATTCACTTCATCCGTCCATTTGCTATTATTTAAATCATTTAACACTTCCTGCTCACAACCGAAAACACGTAACAATGCACCCACAGCAGCCATAGAGAAAGCATTCTTAGATTTTGAAACTTCCTTCAGTAAAGACCGATCAAAAATCAAGTTTTCCTTTTCTTCCGAAGGATCTCCTTCTACCAAGCAAATGCCATCTTCTTTTAGCTGAAGACGTGCATTTGCATATGCCACTTGATTCAAAGCAACAAAGTAATCCGCTTGATCTTCGATGGATAATATCGGTTTATCACTAATTACGATGGTGGAATAATTGTACCCCCCTCTCACACGTGACATATAATTCTTATATGAGAATATTTCATACCCAACTTTCTTGAGTATGCGCTCAATAAAGCGCTCAACAGTATTAATACCCTCACCTGCTGCGCCTGCTACAATAATAGTTTTTTTCATAACCTCACCTTGCAGTCATCCGAGATGACTTGCTCCTTTATAAACTTAATGTTCCATTTATACCGAAAGGAACTGGAAAATCACACCCATTACAAAATCTTCATAAAAAAAACACTTAAAATAATGCTTTGATTACTTTAAGTGTCCGTTTCATGCGAATAATTTCCTATATTATATGGTTACAAAGTTACCATTTCTAAAGATTTCTACCTTTTCACCCGTATGTGTTATCCCGATGATTGATAAATCTTTTGTGCCGACCATAAAATCTTCATGTGTAATCGAATCATTTATGCCATTTGCCATTAAGGCAGCACTGTCCATATGCTCACCACCTTTAACACAAACTGGGTAAGCTTTGCCCAGTGCGAGGTGACAAGATGCATTTTCATCAAATAACGTATTATAGAATAAGATGCCCATATTTGAAATCGGTGAATCATAGCTTACCAAAGCCACTTCACCTAGATAAAGAGAGCCTTCATCCGTTTCGAGCAATTGTTTTAGATTTTCATATCCGACTTCGGCTTTATAATCGACCACGCGTCCATCTTTGAATGTCAACTCAAAACCCTCTATTAAACTGCCACTTACATTGAGTGGCATTGAACTAACTACACGTCCGTTAACACCTGTTCTAAGCGGTGCAGTGAATATTTCTTCGGTTGGCATATTTGCGATAAATTCGTGACCATCAGGTGTAAAATCAGATCCTCCTAGCCAAATATGACCTGCAGGCAATTCTATAGATAAATCAGTACCCAATGTATTTTTATAATGAAGTGATTTAAAATTATACGCGTTAAGAATCTTCATCTGCTTTTTCAGTGCGTCTTTGTGTTGCTCCCAAGCCTGGACTGGATCTGGCGTGTTAACGCGAACTGCTTTAAAGATCGCCGTCCACAATTTATCCATCGCAACTTCAACCGTTTCATCTGGAAACACTTTGCTTGCCCACTTCGGCGTAGGTACAGAAGCGACACACCAAACGTTTTCGTTATTCATCATGCGTTGTCTATACTCTGAAACTTCGGCACTAAACGCACGTTGATACCTTTGAATTCTAACAGGATCCACCTCTTTTAAATTCTCAGGATCCGATGCAGAAATACTCAAAAAAGCAGCATCTTGGCGCACATATGATAAATAAAACTCTTTTAAATAAGATGGGAAAGTGTCAAACAAAGCGTCTGGGGCTTTTAAATAGGTCAATTTTGAACAGACTTCATCGTTCCAAAGCACCACCACTTCTTTCGCACCCGCATCATACCCGATTTCCACTATCATGCGAGCAAATTCCGCACATTCTATGGGAGATCTAAGGACTAGAATCTGATCTTTCTTTAAATTAATGCCTGTTTTAACCAATAATTCTGCATATTTTTTCAATTGCGTTTCCATGATGCACCTCTCAAAAAATATTTGGACATACGCATCCTCAATCATCGTATCATAGAGTGGTAAATGGTTTCAAATTAAAGTTTGATTAAGAAAAATCGCCCAATATGTCCTCCACTGCTTGAAGATGTTCTGCCAAGGCATCTAGTTTTTCGTCATCCATTTGAGCAAACTGGTCGCCTAAAAAACCAAGTGCGTACTGTTTATGCTTCTCAAGTTGTTTTTTACCACTGGCCATCAATGAAATATAAACGACTCTTCTGTCCTTTTTTGAAGGTTGGCGCTTCAAATACCCCATTTTTATGAGTTTATCAACCAATGGCGTTAAATTTGAATTGATGACGTGAATTTCCTTACTGATCTCCGACATGGTCATTTGTTTGTTCTTTGCTAAAAGCAATAAAATCTGAACATGTGAGGGGTATAACTGATCCAATTTGTAAAATTCTGTTTCTCTCAATAGTTTTTTGTTAAACACAGGAAGTAAGGTTAAAAAATTTTGTAAAATACGTTCAAGTTTTTCTTCTCTCATCTCTAAAACTCCTTTCATATCTTTGATATTCTATATACAAGTATTATGTTTTTTACACGTTGTTTTATATATATACCAAGATATCCTTTATCTAATAATAATAATCAAAAAAAATAGGTTTTTTTTTAAAAAGACCGCAACATTGACATATTTTGTCAAATATTGCGGTCTTTTTTGAGATGAAAGTGTACGGGAATACCAAATATAACGCAGCATAAGCCTTCTTGTAGGGATAAAACACGCCCTGGAAAAATGCTTTTTCCCGATACAACCCATGCATGGTCCGTTAAATTTTGAAGGCCCCAAATGGTTGGGTGCTTATGGTGTTGTACGATTTTTCCGACCGCTTGATTCTTCCACCCTGTCAATGGCATGAGTTGAAAAAGGTCGATCTTGCTGTCAAAAAACAACTCATAACTGCCATTTGCACCTTGAAAGCTGATTTGATGTGCTTTATGTGTTTCTATATAAACCCCATGATCATAATCATATCGCAACGCTCGTAGCCGATTATCTAAATCGACAACCAACTGTTTGGATGATTCTGCGATTAATTGAATGCCAGTTATATCGTAAATCAAGCCACATAGCGATTCCATCGATAATTGCGTCTGATTGACACTTGGAAATACAACCAGTTCTTCACTGGATAGATCTAAGAAAATCTGTTTAACCGTTAGAAACGCGGGACAGAGTCGACCTTGTGCTTCTAACATATAAATCAATCGTATGGCTTCGTGGATCCGTCTGGGCAAACTTGCCATTCGAAATTGATGTGCCAAAGGCTTAAAACCTATGGGGACTTCGGAAATAAAAACAAGCCCTTCATGCGTCGATTCACTTAGTAAAGCACTGTGTTTTCTAACTGCCAAAACTGCCGTTGCATCATCTTTAGAATAGGAAGATGTTTTCTCAAGCATCGTCATTAACTGTTCCTTTGAATCTGTTAGGTTTCTAAAAAAATGCGCATCGTCATAGAAATCATCTGGATAAGCATTTTCAACACCATCTGTAGCAAGTGCAATCTTTGTGATGGTCGCATCATTGGGAACCACTTGAATTTGCATTTCAAGCCAAGCCTCTGACTCGGATAAGGAAGTTGTTTCATTATTTATAAATCTGTCATCGCGCATCATGGGGTAATAGACCGTTCCATCTTCATAAACCACTGCGATTTTTCCATCACCCAGTTGAAGGAACAGGATATAGTCCTCTAAAAGTACCGCCACTAAAAGTGTACAGCCAAATAAAACGGGGCTTTGATCACTTAACTTCGATAGCCATCTTGCATGTATACGTTTTGAAAGCGTCGTTTCAAAAGATGATTTTACCCAACCCATTTCCAGCGTTTTTTCGCACATTCTATTTTCAAAAAAATTGGCAATTTCTTCAACTGCCGATTCCACGGCATATTTTGCGCCTAAATCGCTCAGTGGATGTGCCACACCGCCATGACCATCACTTACAGCCATAACGAGACTTTTACCATCTTCTAAAAGATGATGTAAAAAAGCATCTTGATTGGGCATCGCTTTACTTAAATGAGAAGGGCCAATCACTGACCCTCCTACACACGCCCACATTACCAGTCTAATGCTTCAACGTCTACTTCTGGTTCAACTGCTGGCGGTAACGGCAGCATACCCTTCATCGGATTAATAGACGCCGTAGAAGCGGCTGTTGAAGCCCATCTGATGTAGTTTTTAAGTTCTGAAGCATTTTTTGCCTTAAGCGGCTTTAATTCACCTCTAAAGGAGTCGCCGATAAAATCTTGTAAAACATCCATATCGGTTTCTGAGCCGATAGCGATGGAGATGCGTATGGCTTTGCTGCCCCACTTGGTCGCTTTGAGTTTTTTAAGCCCCGCTTCATAATCATCTGTCGGTAAACCGTCTGATAAGAGGATCATCACGGGTTGGTAACCGCGTTCACTTTGAAAGTCGGTGCTGAGTTTTTCCGCGAGGATTTCAAAGCCCCTACCCATATCGGTTACGCCTTTTGTGGTGATGTTTTCCCATGTGAAGTCTCTAACGTCTGTATTTTTAACAAGCCATCTTGCACCTGTTGAAAACGAAAGCGCATGCACCTTAATGCATCCCTCTGCATCTCTTGCAATTTCTCTAATATGTGGAATTGCTTCTCTTATGGCATTATTAAGTGTTTCGACTTTGCCACCGTATCCCATGGAATCCGATGCGTCGATTAAAAAAAACAAATGTAAATCTCTGTTGCCCATTTTTCCTTCTCTTTCTATGGTCATGATAACCTCCAAGTTAATATATTATTTTTGCGGGATATTGCTTCCCGTTCTTAAGTTGCCGACGATGGTGCCAAAATATACTTCTAGTTGATCTTTTATAGGTAAAACCCCATTTTTATGCACTTCTTTAATGGATTGATCGCTTAATGCATACTGCCAAGTCACCTCTGTTAAGTTCCTGAGCCCCCACACTTGTGGATGTTTTGGATGTACTTCTACGCGGGCAAATGGCGTCTCATAATCCATGATTTTAGTACCGTCGATTTGATTCATAAACAGTGTGGTGTCATGGTTGAGCATCAGAATCGTTTCACCCACTTTTAAACGTGGTGGCAATGTTTGAAGCGCTTGTTGGCATTTCGGACAGTGTCCCATTTGCGCGACTTTTTCTTTATCGTAGTAAACTTGAGCGCCACATGCGTAGCAATACATCAGTGAGGCTCTTAGTTTAGATAAATCCTTAATCCAAATACTTTCTCGTACCCTGTGGTTCGGATCTTGAAGCCCCACTGTAAACGCTTCAATAAAACGGTCCTTAATAAAGGTTGGATAGTAGGGCCAATACGCCTCTGCAATGTCTTTTTTGCCCTTCACAGGACGATTGGTTTCATCGATTGGGTCGTATATAAAAAGTGGGTTGGTGCCATAAAGCTCGGTGAGTGCCTCTATGTCAATGATATCAATCTCATATTCCTTCTTGCCTTGGAGCGGGTGTTGTTTGTTTAACAGTCTAAACAAGACCACCGCCAGTGAAAACAAATCGGTTTGTGCGCTTGGCGGTGATTCCCCGCGTACGACTTCAGGTGCCATAAAGCCCTGAGTGCCCCATATGTCTTCTTTTTCTGTTAAGTTGTCAAATGTTACGTTGTCATTGTCACAAATGAGTACGTCTCCTGTTTCAAAATCGACGAACAAGTTGCCAAAGGAGATGTCCCGATAACACAGTCCATTTAAATGGAGTTCGTTAAACCCATGTGCCATTCGGATACAGGCATCGATGATGGGTTCAAAACGCTTTGCGTCCACCTCGCCACTAAAGTAATGAGAAAGTTTCGTATATCTTTTGCTGTCGATCAGTGGCATTACGTAGCCAAAATTATCTTTGGATAACCCTTCTACAAGGGCAATCGGCCATACAAATAAGTCATTAGGTGCCCCTTTTTCTATAAGTACTTCTATTGCTTGAAACTGTTCCGGTGTGGATGCGGCTTGGTTATACCACTTCAGCGCATAGGGATGTCCCTCTTCAGTGACGAGATAGACATTGCCTTGACCACCACTCCCAATTTCTTTGACAACCTTAAATCTTCTTTCTGCTGAAGACACATGATCGCCAGATTTAAGTTGATCTGACATAAAAACCTCCTTTTTTAGTTAAATCCTAAAACCAAGTACTGACCGCCTAACCAAATAAGCGCCGTTAGATAGTAAGGCCAAAAAGCCTGATAAGATAAATGTGTTTTGTTGCTTTTAGGCAGTCGATACGCATAAAAGCCTAGCACTGCAAATGATACAAATGTGAGACCGCCTAACGCCAATTGAAAGACGCCAAACAAGTCTGGAAATTTCGGATAAATCGTATACAAAACGCCCTGAACAACGAGCATTAGCAGTGGATATATGGTCATGACATTCGATTTGAAAGCCCATCTAAAAATGGGGGGTGCAAAGATCAAAGTCCCTAATATAATCGCTACACTGACTTTCCAAGTGTCTACGATTTCTGTGTTTCCAAAATAGATTTGCATAAAATCGCTCAGTGCTAAAAAATCGCCATACTGTCTCTGAATCAAAGTGTAACCAACAGGTATAACCGTTAGTAAGAGCATGTATAAAAATAGATTCAGTGGATTTTTTATGCTTCGTTTGCTTTGAATCGGCTGTGCTTTCGTTTGCTCAATAGGTGGTTTCGTTCCCGTCTGGGTCGTTTCTGTAGGCTGAAAATGTTTTTTTGAAAAATTGCCTTGCACCGACGATACGATTCTAAGCGTGGGTTCCGATTGAACCCCTTTTTTTACTTCAAGTTCTAGCGATTGGCTTAACAACTGAAACGTAGACGCTGCTTCTTCATAAACAAATCCAAAGGCACTTGAAAACTGCTTGATCAATTTTTCTAATTTTTGAGTGGCATTGGTTTCTTTTTTTAGTTTGATCAGTTGTTCCAAATAGCCATGCTTTGCTATGAGTTCCAATCGTATTTTTAGTCCCGTTTGATAGGGAATGTGGTCATACAAAAGCCCTACGAATTTCTTTGTTTTATAATCGCTTACTTCACACTGATTTATTATTATTTTTAGTTTTTCAACCAAATCGGCTTCTGAAAGTTGTCTGGGTTTAAAACTGAGCACGTCATCACCTCCGCTATGCTTTAACTATACGCTATGCAAGTCTTAGGCTCTACCTCAATTCGTTTAGTATTGCCTTAGTATTTTCTTACATCATTCTAATCAAATTCTTACCATCTCTCTTGATAATCTCAGAGTTTTCTGATAATATGGAAACTGAAAACACGAGATGAGTTTCCAAAGGAGGTTTTATGACCCATATTTATCATGAAGAACAGTTGAAAATCATGCGACAAGCAATTGTTCGATTTAACTTAGAAGGTCCAAATTTTAAACTGGATGCGCTGGCTCAGGACCTCAAAATGAGTAAAAAGACTTTATATAAGTGCTTTGATAGCAAAGAGATGCTGCTACTCGAAGTGGTAAAAGAACTCTTTTTACAAATAAAAGAGAAAGAAAAAGCTGTCTATGAAAACAACCAACTTAATTCACTTGAAAAGTTGATGGGTGTGCTATCGGTCTATCCTGACTACGCTTCCTTTAACTACCATAAAATTCCCGAACTTAAAGACCAATATCCTAAGATTTACGCTTTTGTAGAAGTTGAGTTAGAAGAAAACTGGAATCAAACCCTAGAACTCCTAGACCAGTGTATAGACGAAGGTTATGTTGGACCTATATCGCATGATATCTTTAAAATCATTTTTCTTGGCCTGTATAAGCAACTCTTATTAACACAACATGAAGCACCAGATTACTTAATGCGAACATGTATTGAAACCATCTTTGATGGTTTGAAAAAATAAAAACCCTGGGGAGGGTCATTATGAAATCCAAAGAACGTTTATATTATGGTGCAGGGGCACTGGGGAAAGATCTGGTTTATGGTTTTGTGGCAGGCTACATCTTATTTTTTTTAAACGACATCATCGGTATTAATGCACTGTTTTTAGGGACACTCTTTTTATTTGCACGCGCTTTTGACGCCATAAACGATCCCATTATGGGCATGATCGTAGAAAATACGCGCTCAAAGTACGGCAAATTTAGACCTTGGATTCTCATCGGCACACTGTCAAACGCAGTTATTCTAGTCCTATTATTTACAGTGCCAAACCTTTCCATGCTCGGTATGCAGATTTATGTGAGTTTACTCTACATTCTTTGGGGCGTTACTTATACCCTTATGGATATCCCTTACTGGTCGATGATTCCTGCCCTGACGATGGTACAAAAGGAAAGAGAAAACATCGCAGTTGTGGCGCGTGTTTTTGCAGGTATTGGTTTTACACTGGTGACGGTGGCCACAGTGCCACTGGTTAAAATGATTGGTGGCGGCAACGATCGCTTCGGTTACAGCATGGTCGCAGTTGGCATCTCTGTTCTCTTTGTGCTCTTAATTGGCATGACGGTTAAAAATGTAAAGGAACATGTTACCGTTGCTCAAGATAAAGTTTCCATACGCAAGCTATTTAATTTGTTGCTATCAAACGATCAATTGCTCATCGTTATGATTACCGTCGTTCTCTTTAACATCTCTACGTATATTACCACCACCTTGGGCATCTACTTTTTTAAATACGATGTTAAAAACGAAGTTTTATACAGTGTTTTTGCTGGTGTTGCAGGCATCGCACAAATTCTTGCCATGTTGTGCTTTCCGCTGATCAGTCGCTTCCTTGTTAGAAAGCAAATTTTTACACTGGGGGTTACCACCTCAATCGTTGGCTACTTAGGCCTTTTTACGGCAGGTCAA
Organism: uncultured Clostridia bacterium; assembly: GCA_927417275.1. Taxonomy (GTDB): domain Bacteria; phylum Bacillota; class Clostridia; order Peptostreptococcales; family Acidaminobacteraceae; genus Fusibacter_C. The sequence goes on along the minus strand of CAKMJV010000031.1, from coordinate 7,178 downwards.
TTTAAAATCTTATCCCTTCCACTTTTATTTTTTAGCGGCTTTTTAATTTTTGTGGGGCTTGGTTTTATGAACATCCTTACCACAGCGATGCTCGCCGATACCGTTGAATACGGCGAATGGAAACTCGGCGTTCGCAGCGAAAGTATCGTTTTTAGCGTACAGACATTTGTGGTTAAACTCGCTTCTGCAGTAAGTGCGTTTATCGTAGGCCTTGGATTAAGCATCATCGGTTTTATACCGGACGTCCTTCAATCCGAGGTGACCTTAACTGGTTTACGCTTTATGATGTTTCTCATGCCGATTCTCGGTTTGGTTTTAAGCCTCATCATCTATTTGAAATTTTATAAAATTGATGCCACTTTCTATCAACAACTTGTTGCCGATTTAGAAAAAGCAGGCCATTTAAAAATTGAAAAGGAGGCCCAATGAGACGCATCAATCCACTAAATAACCATTGGTATTTTAAGGATCACTTTACACAAGAGGATTTAACGCATTTTACGCGTCTAGATGGATATGCGCCAATTAGACTCCCACACAATACCGTAGAACTTCCTCTAAACTATTTTGACGAAACGCTTTATCAAACCATCAGCATCTATAAAACCCTTATAAAATCTGATTTGCTAAAGCCTGATCAAATAAATCGATTACACTTTGAAGCGGTTATGGCGTCGGCTGAAGTGTACGTAAACGGCGTAAAAACGAGTATGCATTTAGGGGGTTACACCCCTTTTACGGTGGACCTTACGCCCTTTGTAGATGGACAAACAGATTTATGGATAGCCGTAGTGGTGGATGCACGTGAACAACCGCACATTCCACCGTTTGGCTTTGTGGTAGATTATTTAACCTATGGTGGGATTTATAGGGAAGTTCAACTCGAATGCTTAAACCAAACGTACTTGGAATGGATTAAAGCAGAAACACATGCTGAAGATCACCAACACTATCATCTCGAAATACCCTTTCAAATAAAGGGTAACGCTTTAAACGCACACAAAATAGAAATCGAACTACGCGATGAAGGCGTTTCTATCTATAAACGCTTTCTGACAGAGGATGAATGTTCGAAGCAGCACGTCATCACTGAAAAACTTAGTGGCATTAAAACATGGACGCTAGAAACGCCTCATTTGTATACGCTGTCACTTTCTGTTATGACCGAAAATGAAGTGTGTCTCGATAGGCTACAACATCAAATAGGGTTTAGAACGGTTGCATTTAAAGCAGATGGATTTTATCTTAACGGATTAAAGATTAAACTCAGAGGCCTTAATCGCCATCAGTCATACCCCTATGTAGGATATGCCATGCCCAAAAGTGCACAATATCAGGATGCGGATTTACTGAAAGACACATTAGGCGTCAATGTGGTTCGTTCCTCTCACTATCCACCCTCTCGACATTTCTTGGATCGTTGTGATCAGATCGGACTACTGGTTTTCAATGAAATCCCCGGCTGGCAGCACATCGGTGATTCTGCTTGGCAGGACATCGCGCTAACAAATGTCGAAGAAATGATCATGCGCGATTGGAATCATCCTTGCATCATGATTTGGGGTGTTCGCATCAACGAATCACCGGATGCCGACCTTTTTTATGAAAAAACCAACCAGCTGGCAAGACAACTGGATGCAACGCGCCCAACAGGTGGTGTGAGGAACTTTGCAGGCAGTCATGTTTTTGAAGACGTCTACACATATAATGATTTTGTGCATCGAGGAGATAACATCGCCCTTGAACCCGCACAAAAAATTTCAAAACAAAAGATGCCCTATCTTGTGACGGAACACAACGGTCATATGTTTCCCACAAAATCGTTTGATGTGGATCAAAAAAGGCTAGAACAAGCACTGCGCCACACGCGTGTTTTAGATACGATGTATGCATCTGATGCCATAAGTGGCGCCATCGGTTGGTGTATGTTTGACTATAACACCCATAAAGACTTTGGTTCAGGGGATAAAATCTGTTACCATGGCGTTATGGATATGTTTAGGATTCCCAAGTACGCCAGTGCCGTTTACGCTTCTCAGAGCAATCATAAACCCTATATGTCTCTTGCCTCATCTATGTATATCGGAGATTATAATGCCTCTGAACTTGGTAAACTTTATCTGTTTACGAACTGTGATGCTGTGGATGTCTATAAAAACGATCAACTTATTAAACGCTTTTACCCTGACCAATCGCCCTTTAAAGCACTCCCTCATCCACCCATCGTCATCGATGATTTAATCGGCGATCAGATAAAGGATAACGAGCACTTTAATGCAAAAGATGCAGAAATCGTCAAAAGATTACTTCTTAAAATCGTCGAAAACGGGAACCATCTTAAGCCGATTGATAAAGTAAAACTCGGCATGATCTTGGTAAAATATAAAATGTCTTATGCGGACGGCATTGCCCTTTACGGTAAGTACATCGCAAATTGGGGACAGAAATCTACGCATTATCGTTTTATAGGTTTCGTAAACGAAGAACCCGTTTGTGAGATTACCAGAAGCACAGAGAGTGTATATAAACTCACTGCATACGCAGACAAACAGGATCTGACTGAATCAGAAACCTACGATGTCACACGTATCGTCATTAGGCACGAAGATGCAAATCATCAACCACTTTATTACGATCAATCGATTATTTGCGTACAAATCGATGGTCCGCTTGAAATTTTGGGTCCGTCAACGTTTGCATTGATTGGCGGTGTGCGCGCATTTTGGGTAAAAACCATCGGTTTAGAAGGTCCTGCACGTATAACGCTCACAAGTGACCGCGGGCAATCCATCCAACTCGATTTAGAGATTAAAACATCCTAATAAAAAGGACCTTATAATGTTGAAAAACATTACAAGGTCCTTTTTTCATGCCTCTTACGATGCGTGCATTTTATAAGCCATTAAAATAAATTTTTCCATTTAAGATGCCCAGTTTTAGATAACGCATCTCATCGCCAGCACGTGGTACGCGAATCATATGAATGCCTGACTCTTTATTTACACTAAACGTTTTATTAGAAGTTGGCATTATCACCGCCACTTCTACGCCTGCGTCATGTAACAACTGCATTTGATCCATAAACAAATTCTTCTCAAGTGCATCATTAAACAGATAGACATCACTAAACGAAATGACGACTGGTTTTTTTGAGTTGAAATCCTTCGTAAACTTTAGGAGTTTTGTCCACTGTGAAGCGTCGTTTGTACGTATAGAAGCATTGCTATTATTTATTTTAACCAACCATGCTTGAGATGTCTCTGTGATGCCAAACTGCCCAGTAGATTGCACCCAGTTCACCGGATATTTCTTCATGAAATTATCTATGACCGGCGTCTTTTTATCAAAGAATGTAAAAAACATGAAATTATTTTTTATCTCACTTGGCAATTTGTAATCCGCCATGGTTTTAACTTTCGTTACATCTGCGGGAAGCGATATGGTAAGTGCTTGGCCTGTGACTGCTTCTATTTGATCGAACATAATGTATCCAACATCTAATTTTGTGGCATCAGTTTCTACAAGATAAATGCGATCTAATTTAAGTTCACCCACCAATCCAGAAGGAATAGCGGCTGTAACATACTTCCAGCCCGTCCAATTTACCTGATTGGTAAACGTTAAATTGGTAAACGTTCCTTTTTCATCCACAAGTCTTGCCCGTAGCCAGTGGCTGTTGCCAGCATCTCCAAATACCCACATGCCTATGCCTGTGCTATTTTTAGGCAATATTTTGGGCGTATTCAACTCCAAATAAACTGCACGTGTATCTGTAGATTTAGTAAAATCGTATGTCAAAAGAGCCGATTTTCCGGTTCTAGCGCCAATTTCGGTTTCTGAATAACTTCCAGTTACTGATGCTGGAAAACTGGTAAATCGACCAGTCGGCGATTCAAAGTCATAAAGTAAGACTTTATCTACACCTATTCCAACAGCGGTATGTGTGGTTAAACCATCATACGAACTGGTTATAAATCCTTCGCCAACTTGATCGCCTGCGACAAAAGTGCCTTTTTCTGCATTATATGTGCCCAACGCGGCTGGCACCTTTACTTGAACGGCACGCGTGGATATGGCGATGGTGTCACCATCTTCTGTTAGCACTGCGTACTTTAAAGCCACCTCTTGACCTTTGTCAGTTTTAATAGAAGAAGGCGTCGCGATGAGTCTTACTGCATCGTCTTTAACTTCAAAATCAGCTGTTGCCGTGAAATCTTTGTACATGGCCGTTACAGTCCCTTTACCAGCCTTAGAAGGAATAAACTTTCCACCTACCACTTCACCTTCTACACCTGTAACCAACCAGGTCACTTCTTCCGGTTTAATCGTCGTAGGATTATAGTTGGTGTCACTACCTAGTAGTTTCAGCGTTAATTCAGAGCCCACAAGCAACAATTTATGACTTAATGAGATTTTTACCGTTCTAAGTTCTGGCACGTCTTTTAGTATTTTTTCCACCGCTAATGCCGTGTAAATTCTTCTTTCACTGCCATCTGATGGTCGGTTCACAGTACTGACTTGAGCACTCCAAGGTGACTTGGCTACCATTTGTGTGGAACCACCACCGTCAAAATTGATGCCTTCATCCGCACCAAGATCTATGAGGAGTTGTGCCAACTCTGTTTGTGTGACACCACGATAAGATGCAGTTCTCCCATCAACCGTTAATAAAATAAGTTCTTTTCTATTTTTAGTGATGCCTAATGCAGTTCTCGGATGTCTACCCGTTATATTTTGAGAAAAAGTAGATATGATTTTTCCATTTTCAACGAGTTTTGCACCACCACCTGTACTAAGTCCCATAAACCTAAGATTTACATCGTAATTAATGGAAAGGGTGTCACCCACTTTAAAATTCTTCTGCACTTCGCCGATATCTAGACCAACCGAAGCAAGTACATAACCATTTTCAGGTATGGTAAACGGTTCGCCTTTTCGTCTGATTTCTGTGATTTTATTATCCACAACTAACATTTCGAGGACATCTAGCCCTATGTTTTTCCCATATGATTGTTTAGCAAAATTCGTATCATAATAGATGGTTCTGCTATAATTTAAATAGGGTTTGTTAATGTATGTGATGGTTTTTGTATACGAACCATTGCTAAAGGTATTTGTCGGTGTATTAATGTAACCCACATAAGGTACGCCTTTTGCCGTCATGTTAAAAGAAGCAAAGTCGGAAATCCCAACTGAAGTTGAAACGATTTGACTGTCTATGACGATATTCCCCATCGCTGAACTGCTGTTTGAGTCAAAGAAATCCGTGTTTATCGCACCCACTATGGTAGCATTTGTGTTGTTCTTTTTTACGATATTGGTCAAAGTGTCACGATTGAGTAAATAGGTGTCCGTTAAGACGCTCATCTTCACATTTTGATCGAGGTCAACACGCATCACATTCATGTTAATCCAGCCTTCATTTGTAAATATACGAATGTTCTGATACGTTACACCTTCTGCATAGGTCTCTGCTTCCGACTCTTGCGTGTAAATTTTGGTATATGCAAAGGTTGTACTTGACTGTATGAGCAACCATGTAGCCAATACAGTTGTTAATGTCCATTTAAGCATTTTTTTTGTCATTCATTCACCTCTTCTGTCTATACATGTGCTTGCAACGTCACAACCATTATACCGAATAATTGCCTGTAATAAAATTACATTCCCTTGACAATCCCATTACTCAAAATCTTTTAAAGCTTCTTCTAAATAATCATCTATGATGTTTTGCACTTGATCATCCTTTAAAACGATGCCTATTTCGATTCTTCGATTTGCAGCGTAATCCGCTTCGGTTGAGCCTGCGGATACTGGTCTGTATTCTGAAAACGTACTCGCCATAAAGTATGACGCGTAGGATGATTCTAAAGTTCCATTTGAGCTTAATAAATAATTTACAACAGAAGTTGCTCTTCTCGCACCTAAAAGTCGATTGTCCTCTCCTGTCCCTCTATAGTCTGTATGCCCTTGGATATTGATGGCGTCTATTTTATCGCGCGTTTCAACATCGTTGAGTACCGTTTCAAAAGCGATCGCCAATTGATCCAGCAATGCTCTGCCTTCATTTTTAATCTGGTAGGAATAACGATCAAATACGAGACTTTCGTTGATAATAATATTACCTGTGTCACTGATGGTTACTAAAGGTTCACCTGCTGAATTGGTTTTGCCCATTACGTTTTCAACGGAATCCTTTACTGCCGTTAGTACGTCTAACCGTATTAACGCAATCCCTTGTAGCTTTTGTCGCAAGTCACCCAATTCTTGATTGCTGTTTGCGATAATCGCTTTCTGTTCATCGATCATTTGGTTGGACAAAGTCAACTCTAGTTGTCCCTCCGTCACTTCTGCCATGGTGCGTTCTAAGTCCATTTTTAGGAGCCTGAGGTTTTGCTCCGCTTGGCTGATCTCCAGTTGACTTGACTCAAGTTGCTTTTGGCTGTCATCCAGTTCTTTTCTTAAAAATTCTAAATTTTTACCTGCAATAATGTTATTTAGGTACATCAAAAAAACGATGAAAAAAAGTATAATTGCAATGGTAGAAATCATATCTGTAAATGATGGCCAAAAATTTTCAACCTCAACATGATTTGGTTTTCTACTTCTCCGCTTCATTTAATCCCTCCTACTGAGCTTAAGCTGTTCGGTAAAATCCTCAAAGGCTACTGACATGCGCTGGATATTTGTGCGTAAGTCATGATTAAACTCACCAAAATCTCTCGTGTTTGATGCAAAGGTTTCTATGGATTTATTAAACTGACCCAAACTCTTATCCACCACTTCAGCTGTGTCTTTCATGCTATTTGAAGCGACGGTCATACGATAACTCATCGCTTCTGTTATGGAATGGATGCTTTCTGCCAAACGATCACCTAAAGCGACAAATGCGATTTCCAGCGGTGTTTTACCTTCTTCATCCACATAAGTCATGTCGGTGTTGCGCGCACCAAGCACATTATCCAGATATTCTTCCATTACAGCGAAATATCTTTCACGGGATTCGGATACACCCATTATGATGGTAAGTACATTTATAATGATGGATGCAGTGATGCCAAATAGCGAAGTTACAAAAGCCACCGACATGCCATTAATTGAGTTTAATAATCCACCGGTTATCATGGTGGTGTCACCGATAAGCGATGCATTGGTTGTACTTAATAAATCCACCAGTT
>CAKMJV010000030.1 GCA_927417275.1 uncultured Clostridia bacterium | reverse complement strand
GATCGCGCATGACGCGGTAAACCCGCTTCACATTGATCGGAGCCAGTGACTGAACTTCACGCTCGCGGCGCAGCAACCCCCAAACACGGCGGTAGCCATAGCTCGGTAACTCGCTGACGAAGATTGGTAATCCCTGATTTATAGCAGTAATTAGTTTGCCTCTTAATCCCTCCTTATGAGTCGAAGCATAAAAGTGAAGTGCATATAAAATATTTTCATGATTTTCTATGGGATCATTCGCCACTACATCTACATCTTGTGACCATGTAGGCGTTCCGACGATAATCAGCGCATCGTTATCATTTTTACGAATCACATCAATTAAGTCTTCAGCATAGGGCTTGATATCACGCGCCCATGTGACATCGCCATTTGGTTCATTACAGATTTCGTAAATCACATTTGTGTAATCCTTATATTGCTCAGACATTTTATCAAAAAAACTTACAGCGCCCTCTTTATATTGGTTCGGATTGCCATCAGAGAGTATGTGCCAATCGATAATTACATAAAGATCTAGCTCGGTGGCATAAGCCACACCTTCTTCTACGCGCTTATGTAGTTCTTCATGATATCCTGCATTTGGATCAGTGTACATCGCAAGTCTCACCACGTTGATGTTCCAGTCGTCACGCATGGTTTTAAAAGTCTCACGCGTCACGTACTCTGGAAACCACTGAATGCCATGTGTACTCACACCGCGTAGTTGAAAAGGTTCACCTGTTTGATCGACGATTTGCGTCCCCACTACCCTTAACTGACCATGTTGCGATAAGGGCGTTTTAAACTCTGGATTCATCTCTACCTCTGTTAGAATTTCAATGGTCGTGCTAACCACTTCACTTATTTCTTCAGAAGCATCATTTTGTTCATTAATAGATTGCTCACATGCTGAAACAACCAGAAGACTTAACAACAAAACAAACACTAAAACATACCGTCTAATCCTTCTATGATTCATATAGAATACCTCACTTTTATGTAACTAAATATTTTACCCATTAAACGTTGTCAATACCCGTGTTTTCATTTACACTATCCCTATGCCATAAATGATAGGAGGTCACATGATCCATATCTTGTCAGAAAATCAAAGCATCAATCAAGCCATCGCTGAGTTAAAAGCACATCCAACCCTCGAAAGACGCATTCATCTTGCACCTGGAAACTATAAGGAACAAGTGGTCATTGATTTAGATCATCTGATATTAGAAGCCGAAGATCCTGAGAAAACCATTATCACAGGCAATCTTTTTGCACGTATGCCCGCAGATGACATCGGTAAACTTGGAACCTTTCGAACATATACCTTACTTGTAGATGCCGCACATGTAACTTTAAAAAACATAACCATCGAAAACACTGCAGGGCCTGGCCACGAAGTTGGACAAGCCATCGCACTCTATGCGGATGGCGATAATCTTATAGTGGAGAACTGTAGAATTTTAGGTCACCAAGACACACTTTTTACAGGTCCACTTCCTCCAAAAGAAATTGAGCCCAATGGTTTCGTCGGACCCAAACAATTTGCGCCAAGAATCAATGGACATCAAACCTACATTAACTGCTATATATGTGGTGATATAGACTTCATCTTCGGCAGCGCAACTGCCACATTTGAATCCTGTACCATCGAATCGTTACCTTGTGAAACCGGCTATATCACAGCAGCCTCAACACCAGAAGGACAAGATCTAGGCTATCTCTTTAACAACTGTCGATTCGTCAGCAGCGTGACCGCAGGCAGTGTTTACCTCGGAAGACCTTGGCGAAACCATGCAAAAACCATCATCCAAAACTCCTACCTCGATGCACATATTAACCCAAAGGGTTGGCATGACTGGCATAAACCAGATGCACATGCGAGCGTCTTTTATGCTGAAGTAAACAATCACGGGCCAGGCGCAGGATTATCACATCGCCCTTATTGGATTAAAAAAGCGACAAGCTGATTACATTATACCCATTTTTTTGTTGATAACCATTTCCTTCTCCGTCTGCACTAACAAAAAGTTGCCAGGGACATTTTGATCACTAACAAAAAGTTGCCAGGGACATTCTGCGATTCTAGTCCTTGACACATCCCCACATAAACGATATAACAATCAATAAGAAGAATGATTTTGGGGGTACATAATCATATGAATCAAATAAAACTTGAACCAGGTGACTTACTTAATAAAAAAGGACACCTCGCACAAGCAGGTTATGCGACGAAGTTGGTCAAATCGTATGACCGAAAAGCGATTAAAGCTGGCAAACTACGTATCAAAGAATGGGATTATTACTTGGTGTACAATAAGGATTTTGGTATCGCATTAACGGTTGCTGATAATGGCTATATGGGACTAATCAGCGCCAGTTTTCTAGACTTTATTACGGGCGAAACCCAGACCCTAAGCCCTATGATTTTTATGACGCTGGGCAAACTAAACCTGCCATCTGATTCGGAGGCAGGCGATATACATTATAAAGACGATAAACTCGAAATTTCATTTACGCACGAAAAAGGTGGACGCCGACTAAAACTCAACATTCCACATTTTTATAAACGCGCTTCACTCTTTGTGGATGTTGTTCTAACGCCAACAATAGAAGAAAGCATGGTCATCGCAACGCCCTTTAAACGCAAGAAAAAAGCATTTTACTATAATCAAAAGATCCTCGGCATGCGTGCAAATGGATCAGTAAATTATAAAAATCAACATTATGTGTTTAATCCTGAAGATTCATATGGCATGCTTGATTGGGGAAGAGGCGTTTGGACCTATGACAATACGTGGTACTGGAGCGCTGCACACGGACAAATCAACGGAAAAACATTTGGATTTAACTTAGGCTATGGATTTGGAGATACAAGTGCCGCTACTGAAAACATGGTTTTTTACGACGGGGCTCATAAACTTGAACACGTTACTTTTAACATCCCGAAAAACGCAGATGGAACCCTTGACTACTTAAGTCCATGGACCATCACCTCCTCAGATGGTCGATTTGAATCTAAATTCACACCGATACTGGACCGCTCCGCAAACACCTCCTTTGGGGTTTTACTAAGCGATCAGCACCAAGTGTTCGGATACTTTGATGGAAAAACGATATTGGATTCTGGCGAGGAAATACACTTTAACAACTTCTTAGGGTTTGCAGAAAAAGTACGCAACAAGTGGTAAAACTTCACTTGAAAATCCACAGAAGCAGCAATGTCGTATTTATAACGACGGACATCAATCCACCAATTAAAAACATACGCTTAAAGGACTTTGTAGAAAAAACCTTAATTTCATCAAAATTCGTTTTCTGCACCGCTTCATTTAACTCGTTTTCATTTTTTAATTGACTCGAAAAACCTGGACTATCAGATAGAAAATGTTGTGCATAAGGAAAGCAAACGCATACAGTCGGTTGATCTTTGAACAGATTTGGAAACCATGAATTCGCATGCAACGTTAAATGATTCAGTGGAATCCGAAGAGCCTGCTTAAACTCCAAAGGATCAAACTTTAACGAAAAACGTCCAGGATCACCATCGGTTTTGTGCTTGCCATAAGCCACAGATAAATTTCCCTCAACCCAAAGTCTTGATCAAGCGCCGACATTATGCCCGACGAAATATCGCTATCAAATTCTAAAACTCTGCCCTTATCGTTCTTGATGTCAAGATAGATTATACCGTTGTAATCAATGGTCATAATCGAACCAGAAGCATTGGCATCGCTTAGCCCATTCTTTGGATCATACGTAATGGTATTTGTATCATAGTCGATAATGATCCAACTGAGCATGCCTGTTTTAGCCTCTTCAGCAATCACATAACACTCAACTCTTAGCCCCCAAAATCCACTGGTATGGGCATTAAAGCAACCAAAAATACCATAATAACCTGGCTCAGTGTCTTCAAAAATTTTCGTTTTCACCAAGTTATACCCTTCTGGAAGAAGATCCTTAGCTTGTTCGAAATCCTGGATTTCATAACATAAAAAATAACTATACGGTTCAACCACAAACCCCATATGAGGGGTTTTTTTTGCTGATGCAGCAACCAACTTTTTTTGAACACTAAGTGGCAAAAAATTATTAAAACTTTGAATAAAATGTAAAGTGCCAACATCCACTGGATTAACCAATCGTTCCACACCTTTTATAAAAAATCTAGACTTTATCATACACGCCTCCCTATGTACAGCAAACAAATTTCACACAATTAAATTGTTAACAATTTTATACCCCTCTATATTTGTCTTAATCAACGAACAACTGAAGTTCACCTCTTTGTTCATTGCTTCATAAACCTTATAATTGGGTATGATTATCAATAACAACTCACTTGCTTCGGAAGGAGGAACACTTATGTATAAGAAATTACTAGCAACACTATTAATCTTGTCTTTGATCGCAGCGATCAACACACCATCCGCATCATTTGCTGAAACATGGCCTTCAGAATTAAAAACCATCACCATCGCCGAAATGGTAGGTGCATTAGATGGTTACTTACAAACAGATAGCATCGCTGGCGCAATGGCAGGTGCATTAAAAACGGGCATCTATACAGCAACTATAAATGGCATAACTGGCGAAATCATACCACAAATGGATACACCCATGGATACACTTGGGCACTTAAATCGAGATTATATTTATAATTGACGCTTACGTAAAAACGCTCGACCCATCACTTGAATCAACCTTACTTCGAATCAAAGAAGCAACACAAAATAATCCTACATTTCCCGTGTCGCAGAATTTTTATTCTAACCTAGAAAAAACCATAGCCCTACTTGAAGGGGAAACAGATGACCCAGAAGCGTTGATCGATATCGCGATAAAATTCCTTATGGACGCTTCCGTAAAAGAAGGTAACAATGACATCATTTTAGCGCAAATCATGGCAAACTTCACAAAAAAAGGCTATGATTATTACAAATCACAGTCTAGTGAAATAAAGGCTAATGATTCTGATGTTCCTGAAATCACTGTTTATGACATACCGTCAAGCATACGCGGACTTGAAATAACACTGAATAAACGCGAAGCAACCGTTGGCATCGATCCAGTAGAACTGGATGTAGCGCCTTTTGCAGAAAATGGCCGCACCATGGTCCCCATAAAATTTATAAGCGAAACCTTAGGATTTATCGTCAAATGGGATCCCATTAATCAAAGCATAAGTGTCAATAACAACCCTTATTATCAAGAAAATTCCATGGGTGGCGAGATGGTAGAGTAGTTTAGAATTGCCCTTCACATAAAACTGTACTACGTCCCACAAGTCGTCCTAAACGTTTTGGGCCAGTCTGGCTGCGGCGCACCATTCGCCAACTGATCCTGTGTATAAGAATAAGGCTCTTTAAGTAGCGCAAGCAATGCTTTAAAAGGTTTTGCATCACCATGCAGCACCCACGCATTAAGCACACGCTCTACGTTGTGGTTGCGCGGGATGATGGCTGGGTTATGCGATTGCATCAATTTCTTTTGTGCCTCAAGATCAGCCGCTTCTTCTGACCTTCGCAACGTCCACCTTTGATGCCATGCGTAAAAAGTCTCTGATGGCCAACTGGATTCCGACTCATAAACGTCTAACGTCAATTTTAAAAACGTGTCATGAAAATCCAACCCTTCTTTAGCCATAAGATCAAGCAAATCGTTAATCAACGTTAAGTCGTCTACCTGTGGATCGAATAAGCCTAATTTATGTTGCATGTTTAAAAGCCATTCCGCTTCATAAATTTTATCAAAGTGTTCTAAAGCGGCATTGGCGATCCGCGTGCCATCCGTTTTAAAAAATGGTAATAATGTCTCTGCGAATCGTGCGAGATTCCATCTGCCGATTAACGGCTGATGCTTATAGCGGTATCTGCCACTGGTATCTATCGCACTAAAAACAGCTTCTGGATCATAGGTGTCTAAAAAAGCACAAGGGCCATAATCGATGGTTTCACCTGCGATGGAAACATTGTCCGTATTCATCACGCCGTGTACAAAACCTAAAGACTGCCATTTCGCGATGAGCTTTGCCTGACGTGTTGCAACTGCGTAAAGGAAGCACTTAGTTTCGTCGGATGCACCTTCACACGCTGGATCATGTCGATTAATCGTATACTGAAGCAACGCATCAACGATATCTTCACCACGCGTAGCAGCATATTGAAACGTTCCAACTCTAATATGACTTGAAGCGATCCGCGTCAGAATCGCGCCCTCCTGCACAAGTTCTCTATAGACGTATTCACCTGTACTAACCACCGCCAAACTTCTAGTGGTAGGCACGCCAAGTCCGGCCATGGCTTCGCTGATTAAAAATTCTCTAAGCATGGGGGATAAACCCGCGCGCCCATCGCCGCGTCTAGAGTATGGGGTTGGACCTGACCCCTTTAGTTGAATATCCACCCTACTGCCATCTGGCTTTACATGCTCACCGATCATAAGCGCTCTACCATCGCCCAAATGATTAAAATAACCAAACTGATGGCCAGAATACGCCTGTGCAAAGGATGACACTTCAGGAAGTGTGCGATTTCCCGATAAAATATGTGCGCCTTCAGAGGATAGCAGCTGGTCTACATCTAGCCCCATTTCAAGCGCTAAGTCCACATTAAAAAGGATTATCTCTGGATCTTTTACAGGAACAGCCGTCTGTACTGTATAAAGCACAGGGGGTAAATTCAAATAACTGTTATCTATTTTAAAACCAAACTTGTTTTTATTCATAAGTCGCCTCTTTCTGCTCTATTAAATTGAGTTGAATTGATAACAAATAAATACCCATATCAAAGTGCGTTAACCACGCATCAAATACTGGCTGAGTGCTCTGATTAGTGTTATACTGGTTTTGTTTGGAACTCGAAACACTTCTTTATAATCATTAAATAATTAAATGGAGGCTACATATGAAAACGAACAAAGATCACCTTGTTATTCAATCGGTACAAGGCATCATCAGACATCCCGGTTTTTCTGGCTATCGCGTGGACACAGACGGCAACTCTTATGTGATCCCAGCAACAGGCGGTATCACTTATAATGTTAAAATCGGCGATTCTGCATTTGGCCTTGTTGGCGATCATGTAGAGCCCGGCGTATCACTTTATCATACCGATGCAAGTACATCTGGCGCACTTAACGTGTTCAGTTGCATAGGCAACACCGCTAAAATCATCACCGGTGAAGCAAAAGGCAAAACGGGCTTTGTAACGGGAACACACGGTGGCGTAGAGCACGTCCTTGTTTACTTTGATGAAGAAACACTCGATCAATTAACACTTGATGACAAAATCCTCATCAAATGTCACGGACAAGGCTTGGCACTAACCGATTATCCAGATGTAAAAGTCATGAGTATCGATCCAAGTCTTTTTATGAAACTTGGCATCACTGAAAAAGACGGCAAATTAATCGTTCCAGTGGCAAAAAAAATCCCGCAACGCTTTATGGGATCAGGCGTCGGCGCACCCTTTAGCCAAAAAGGCGACTACGACATCCTCACATCTGACGAAGAAGCGGTAAAAGCACTGGGCATCGATCAACTTAAGTTTGGCGATCTCGTACTTTTAGAAGACAGCGATAACACCTACGGACTTGGTGCCATGAAAAAAGGCGCAACTTCCATCGGTGTCATCATCCACTCAGACTGCATTAAATCTGGACACGGCCCAGGCGTCACCATCATTATGAGCAGCAAAAACCCAACCATCGAAGCCATCATCGACGAAAATGCAAACATAGCAACTTATTTATTATAACCAGAAGCTCCCCTTGCTAACCAAAAGCTCCCTGGCAACTTTTGGTTAGTCGCACATCAAAATCCAATCATAAAAAGCCCACATGCGTTCTGATGTGGGCTTTTTACATTTTACAATTGTATGATCTGTGTCGCGATATGCTCTATGAACGCCTGATCATGCTCCACGAACACCATCGTCGGCATATACGTCAAAATCATATTTTCGATTTGAACGCGCGAGAGCACATCCACATAATTCAGTGGCTCATCCCAAATGTACAGGTGTGCACGGTCGCAAATACTCGCAGCCAGCAGTACTTTCTTCTTTTGTCCCTCACTAAACTGCGCCATGTCCTTTTCAAACTGAATCGCATTAAAATCGAGTTTTGCCAGCATCGCCTTGAATAGCCCCTCATCCAAATTTTTCTCCCGCGCATACACACTTAATGTCCCCTTAAGCATGGAAGTTTCTTGAGAAACATATGACACGATCAAATCACTGACAGGCACTATTTGCCCATTTACCACCTCTGGTATGGCTTTTATGCGGTGATTCGCCTCTATTTCCTGCGGTGCTGTCTTGGCTAAAATCGCTTTGATTAAACTGGACTTGCCAGAACCATTGCCACCCACCACAGCGATGCGATCGCCCTGATACACATCCAAATGGATGTCCGAACATACCATATGACCTTCATATTGAAGCGTCACGTCCATCAAACGCACCAAAATCTCTGAATGATGCGCAACGTGCTTAATTTCTAAATTATCTGCCGACTCAATATTTTTCAGTAGTTTCGTTTTCTCTTGAATGGCATTTTCTCGCCTGAGTTCTATGGATTTTGCACGTTTCATTATTTTTGCAGCTTTATGCCCCATAAAACCACGATCCCCAACATCGGGTCCAAACTTCGCCTTCTCAGCAAGGTTCGACCACCCCACTGTACGCTTAGCCGCAACCCCCAACCGCTTAATGTCTTTTAAAAGCCGCTCGTTCTCAGCGATTTCGTACTGATCCTGAGCACTCTTGTTCGCCATCCACGACGAAAAATTGCCCTTCTGAATCTCTATACTCGTCTTATTAATCGACAGCACATGATCAATAATGTGATCTAAAAACAACCGATCATGCGATACTAAAATAAAGCCCTTCTTGCGCTTCAAATAGTTAGCGACACTGAGTCGCCCCTCTAAATCCAAGTGATTGGTGGGTTCGTCAATGAGTAAAAAGTGTTCAGACTTCAAAAACAAAATCGCCAGCATAACCTTGGTTTTTTCACCATGGCTTAACGTTGAAAATGTCCGCTGCAAAATAGATTCATCCATATCAAGCAGTGACAATTCCTTACAAATCGCCCAATGCGCAACCTCCGGATCAATCTGCTCAATCACCTTATCCGTAGTCTGCCCCATATCCTCAATGACATAAGGAAAATAATCAAAAGTCACCAATGACTGAATTTTACCTTGATACGGATATTTCTCCAAGAGTAAGTTTAAAAAAGTGGTCTTACCTCTGCCATTTCTGCCTGTGAAACCCAACTTCCAATTTGTATCCATTAAAAACGATACATTCTCAAAAACGTTATCATAACTGCCTGGGTAGGCAAACGTTAAATTAGTTATTTTTATTTGTGACATAAATACCTCCAAAAAATATAATAGGATGCAAGAAAGAATCCCTGCATCCAAAAAATATTCACATCACTATACGCCAAAAAATGGCTACAAAACAAATAGGTTGTGATCGATGAGATTAACGTCTTTCTTGCTGAGTACGACAAAAAAAGCACATCCTTGGAAGTACCGTCGACTCTATAAAATTACCTAGCAAGAAAAATTAATCATCCTCTCAACTCCATTTCTCAATTTAAAATTATCGCTTTGCGACACTGATAGGTTAGCACATATTGCATTTGGGTGTCAAGTGTTACTCGGCATAACCTGATATCGATTTTTATAAAACTGAATCGCGGCAGCCCCCACTAAAAGTACGATGCCGATTAAAGAAACCGTCTGAAGCAGTGTTGCGCCACTGTTTGAGTCAACAAGGGCATTATAGATTCCAAAATATGCCCATGCAATCGGCATCGGAAAAATGGCGTTCTTAGTTTCTAGTAAAACGCCCACCGTTAAGACCACTGCAACAAGTAGTATGAATACACTCCAAATTTCAGCAGAAATACCAAAACCACTCCACTCGATTTTTACGAGCCAAGCCGCGATGTTAACCACAGTCGCGATAAAAAGCCATCCTGTATACAGGCCAAAAGTAACAGGAAGGAGCCAGCGCTTTTGAGACTGAATTTTACCAATCTGCTTTGTAATCAAAACCATAACAATCAAAAAAGCGAAAATGAAAAGCGTTGATAAACCGATTAGATTGTAAGAAAAACTAACAATCCACACCACATTCAGACCACATGATACCCAAAAGAGTAAACTGATTTTCTCAACCGCACGCGCATAATAGTCATCCTTATTTTTGAAGATCATCACCACGATAGAGACAATCAAGAATGTATAAATCACACTCCAAATACTAAACGTAGATGGCGAAGGTGTAATCAGTGTAGGATACATATCCGACACTTCCTTTTGTGAGAGATTATTAATCAAACCAAAAGCACCCGCCGCATTCACGAACAATGTTAAGACCAGAAGAACCGCGTTAATCCAAGATTTTGTTTTTAAACTCATTATTTCCTCCACGTTATAAATTTTACCAAATATTGCGAAATAATACCTTTCATTTAAGGATCTATGCATACTATACCCAATAAAATCAAGAACTTGTCGAAATACTAAAAACACATGATAAACATCACTACTCTTCCCTAGCCCCCTGCATACAAATCAATCGGTCGATGGTGCCTTTCGACATCGCGAGAACCGCAACATAAATCACGAGATAAACCAAGTATACGGAGAAATCACCGATAGAAAACGGTGCCTCCTCAAGGATACGATCGATGTTTTGTGTATAGGCTTTGATGGGTGTTAGCCAATGAAGAACCGGTATGCTCACATTCTTAAATAAACCCGAAGTAATCAATAGACCATTATACAGAATAAGAGTAACCACAGAGACTTCCTCCGTTAAAATGGACCAGTATCCCGCGATAATGGAGAGCATCATAATGGGGATGGAAAGCGCAAACAAATGAAGTAAGCACAGCGCCATTTGCTGCATGGTTATGGAAATACCAAAAATAAATACGATGGCGATAAAATAGAGCCATGTCATCACCAAACCCGAAATGTAATTAAATGAAATTCTGTTCAGGTATAGCACCACGCTGTTGATCGGGGTGATTAAAATCGGGGATAAAGTGTTAAACCGCTTTTCGGACTGAATAAAGATAATCGAATCGTTGACGATGGTGATGAGCATAATGATTAATACGCTGCGCAATGCAAATTCAACCGAATTATTGTTGGTGATCTTACCTATATTATAAAAGATCACGATATTTATTACCGGCATGATCAATTTGGAAATCAGATATCCGAACATAGAGTCCCATAAATTACACGCTCTAAAAGACAATTTCGCTAAATCAAACATCAAATGCCTCCCGTTTTGAGATAATTATACTCAGCGGTTGAGAACCTATAAACCCCAAAAGCCAACTGACCCACAAGGACGATGGGCAACATGATTAAATACAGAGTGTCTATAAGTTGACCACCATTAAGTCCATAGATGATTAAATTGAACACCTGAGGCACTCCAGTAAACGAGACGATAAAAAGCAGTGACCTCGGGAACAGTTCTAACGGAATTAAAATCCCCGTGATGAGTAAAATCAGTCTAATGAGAATAGAACTTGCAGCATAAGGGCTTCTCATCTTAAAGAAGATAGAACTTAAGCATAATGAAAATGTTAAAGAGGTAATGAGCATTAAAGCGAAGCCCGTTATAAAAAAATCAAACCTGTAGATACTTAGAGGAAATATAACCATAAATAAAGCGACCAGAATGATGAAGTTGAACACGCCGATCAAAATATTTGCCAAGAGCTTATTAAAAACAATTTCATGTAAAGAGATGTTGGATAAAAAATGTAGCGATAAAGTATCTTGATACTTCTCTTTTTCAATAGACCTTGCAGAGCCACTGAGTGCATTTTGCAAGACACCATAAATGGAAAGGAGGATTATAAAGTTTAACAGATTTGCTGATGAACGATTCGACGAGGCCAAAACCATAATAAGTGACATGGTTAATGGAAAGATAATCGTCTCGATATAAAAGGTCTTCTTTGCAAGGATCATAAGCACTTCTTGCCGAATAATGTTACTCGAAAGTCTCATTTAAATCACCTCTTGATCCACAGATTTCAAATAAACTTCTTCTAACTCAGGGACGCGTTCAGAAATGCCATATATTTCATATGCTTTTAATAAGAGTTGATTCAATATCGTGTTCAGGTGCAAATTCTCACCGCTTATTTCTAAAATCGTTTTGCTGTCTTTATGCGACACCACTACCGTGTAAGCATCCGTATTGATAAAATTAAAAGCAGTTTCATCATGCAAACCATTTAAGATGATTTCTATACGCTCTGTTTGTAAGTATTTTTTCAAATCCATAGGCGTACCCATTTTTATAATTTTCCCTTTGTTCATGATGATTAATCGATCGCATAATTTATCGGCTTCTAGCATGTTGTGCGTCGCTAAAATGATGGTCTTGCCACGCTTTTTGAGATCCATTATAATCTGTCTCACTTGTAAAGCCGTTTTGGGATCCATGGCATTGGTTGGTTCATCGAGAAAAATAATCTCAGGGTCATTTATCAACGCACGCACAAAATGTAACTTTTGCTTCATCCCTGAAGAATACTTAGCAACAGGCAAATCCTTAAACGCCGTTAAACCAAAATCATCCATCAACTTGATAATGCGCTCATGGGCCAGTTTGCTAGGAATTTTATAAAGTTTTGCAAAATACAGCAGATTTTCATAACCAGACAGTTTCCAATAAAGTCCGCGCTCACCGCCAAAAACGACATTAATGACTTCCCTGATCTTTTTCCTGTTCTTAAAAGTATCATAATTATTTACCTTAATGTCACCACTTGAAGGCAAAAGTAAAGTCGTCAACATTTTAATCGTCGTAGATTTTCCAGCACCATTTGGACCTAGTATACCGAAGATTTCTCCCCTGTTCACACTAAAATCGATGCCATCTACTGCGCGAACCACTTGCTTTTGCTTCGCTCTATTTGACGATGTGTAAACACGACTTACCTGATTCACTTTTATAATATCCACAGTCTGTCTCCTTCTCCATCATTCTTCTTCATCATACTTTTCGTTCATGAAGCGTTCTTAATGTAATCCACTCAAACTTCATTATTAGTTCTTCATTCATGTAGCTTGAAATATGATTTCTTTGATCGATGATGCTGTTCTGTAAAGCATATTTTGTCTCTGAAACCGCATCATTCATAATTAAACTTAAGACGTCAATGTATTCCATCACGGCTTTTTTTATCCGATCCATATACGTTTGAGGCAATTTCAGATGTATGTCCACATGGTCTAAGTACTTAACAAAGATATTTCTCTTCCTCACAAAATACGCTTTATCCGCGTGGTTATGCATATACAGATCCGTATCCACGTAAATGTCATAAATCAAATCACAAAGTGTATTAGATAAAATCATCAGTTCACGATTATCCGCATGGGCCTGAACAGGGTAAAGGTATTTAATATGTCCTTCTTCTGTGAGGCATTTTAAATGCGTAAACTCATGCTCAAAATCTGTCTGCGTATACCCTTCTTTTAGGTGGATGGTTATGCTGTTATAATGTGACTTAATCGCATTGTATTTTTGATTATAAACCACATCGATGCTGTAAATGTCCCTTAACCTTTTAATATGCACATTTAACTGATCCGCATGCTGTTTATTCATGATCCGCTCCTTGTTTAAAGGTATAAAACGGTAACAAGTAGTCAATTAACGTACAATGCTGCGCCAAATAGTAATCGTAAACACATTTTGCGCCGGATGCCTCTTTATAAAGTTGTGCTTGATTATGATCAACGCATGTTTTTGAAATTAAATGTTCAACACCCTCTATAGCCTCTGGTAAAAGGTTCACGTTCGTTTGAATGCCATGGCTAGCGTATTGCTTGTTGTTTGAGAAAAATAGCATGGAAGCCACAGAAGCATTGCCCGAAATAATATAAGGTCTGTAAGGTGATACCAGTTCCTGAACGCCTCTTTGATGGATAACGCCCTGCCCATTAATGGCGATTTTAGTATGGAGCACATCGGATAGAAGTGTCGCTTTAAACGGCATTTCAAGCTCTTTTTTAAGGATTTCTACCAACTTGATTTCAACCAAATCTCTGTATGCAACCGCAAAATTCATGAGCATCTTCGCATCATTATAATATTGAGTGACGATATCGTGTGACTTGTCGACGTAAAATGTTTCATTTAAAATCTCGGATTTGGAAGCCCATTTATTGTCAAAAGAAATCTTCGCCATTTTAGGATAGTAGAACTGCTTAAAGCGATCTGCCACAGTAAAACTACCCGTATGAATTAAAAAGTAAATGCATCGTTCGCCAGAAATCGGTTCTAAAATTTCTAAAAAATGACCTTGATACGTTTTAATCAGTTGATTGAGGTCCCGTTCTGTAAAAATCGCTTCATTCATTTCATGTCCACTATTAATCTCGAAACAACCACTTTTGTCATAATACGCTTCTCTTGATTCTTGGAAAAACTGACGCATATACAAATGCCCCTGTCTCGCCATTAATGTCACATCCAAATGCATGTGCTCGTTAAAACCATTATCACATGTTTTCAAATATTTTTCTATACGCGACATGATGGCCACATTATTTAATAAATCCGATTTTTGTATGCCTTCGATTTTTAAAATTCTGAACCCACAACCCAAATCTGGCACCGCACATGGATAAATTCTATCTACCGACTCTAATTTAACGCCACTTGGAATGCCGTAGTCGTTTTTCGTATTAAAATCTTGAAACACCGCGATGTCGTCACGCGTGTTCTCAGCAAATTTAAAAGTGGCCAAGCAACTTGAAATTTTTTCGTGCATGGCTTCAGGAACTTTTAACGTGATCAAAATGCTCCCCTCCAATCTCCTTAAACTGACTCAACAACTGATTCGCTTCCAAATAGGAACAGCAGGTGCAATTGATCGCCTTTAGGTCCTCAAACTTATTTTTTAAAATCGACTTAATGGGTTCTTCATCGATATGTCCCAGTTTATTTAGCGTGTCATCACTATAATGACAACATGGAAAAACATCACCTAATGCATTAATCAAAATGCTCGTGATGTATGAATAATTATATTTGGGCGGCACCTTTTCTTTTGGGAACTTAATTTTAATCGCATTCACAACCATTGACGGCCGGTTCATCTCGATCAATGGCACTTCGTTCATCAGCGATTTTACTTCTATGGCATCAACCGCTTCAGGCGTTTGAAACAGATTTGCTAATTGCGTATAATCCTCCGCATTCTCAGCATGGAGCAGATACGAAATCCGGACTTTTTTACCAAAAGTTTTATAATACATTTCGATCTGTTTCACAATGCGTTCGAGCGTTACACCACTGTATGGACGATGCAATTTCTGGTATTGCAGATCAGTACCTGCATCCACACTCACGCGAAGAATATCGATGTATTTCCCCGCAGAAGTAGCAATCAGTCGATGTATAAATTCCCCATTTGTGCTCAACCCAACACTTACACCTAAAGCACTCAGAAGTTCAAAATAACTTGCATACGTTTTTTCCTCCACCGTATAAGGATCAAATAAGTGGAGATTCGTTAGGGGCTCGCCACCACCAGAAATAAATATATGCTTCATCACCTTATTTAAATGCATTTGAACCGCTATGGATTCAAGCTGGTTATGCGACAAATGTCCAGAATTTTTCCGTTGCTCTTCCATGATGCACCAAATACAGTTCTGATTGCATCCATTGGTAGGATGAAGTTCGATGCTATCGGGGAGCACAAACTCACCCCGCACGATTTGTTTCATATATTCCAAAACCTCACGATCCATTTCTAAACCCCCCATGATATAACTCAACAAGCCAGTGGCATGCGTGTGCCTCAATAAAATCTGTGAGATTTTCTGACCACACAACATCATTTGATTGATGCGCCTCTAAAGAGACGGATGCTAGATCGTAAATCGTGTCTGGTAAACGCACTTGCGTATCTTCTTTTTCAATTACGACGGACTCATTTAGCCGCGAGGCAGGATGAACTTCCATAATTTCCTTTTTTGAAAAATCGACCTCTACGAACTTACCTTCAAACGCACTGATTTTATGCATATTTGCACCAGCCCAATAACACAACTCAAGTTCTCGCGCTAAAATGGACGTATGCGACAGCAAAGCACACTCGCTGCTGATGATCCCTAGTGCATTTGAAATATTTGAAAGATGATTCGGCAAAATAACCGGTGAAAATATTATTTCTCGCCCATCTTTTTTAGCGTTTTTATACGACCATAGAAAGCCCCTTCTAATCCCTGGGACAATGGTCAAACCCTCACCATCCATATTCTTATGACTAAAACTGTGAACTTGTTTTGTGATCGGTCTTTTTTGAAGCACATAAAAAGTATCCTCTGCAGTGACCGCCCACTCGATATCGCAGGCACCAAACACACTGTAAATCGCCTTGGCATTATTAATAACCGCATCGATGGTGGGTTGTACATGTTTTAAATAATCCACATTTTTATAAAGATTCACATAAAGCAAACTTTTGTTTAGATTGATCACTCTAAACGCCAAATCTTTCATGGTAAATTCTGAAGTGGGTTCTAAACTTGAATCACATGCATTTGGAAACATGGCGATGAACTGCTTTAACGGCTGTATCACATCCATTTGATTCCCTGTGACGTTTATAGACATCGGTGTAACATGACCTGAAACCAACAATTCGCCTAAACCTATAATGAGTTCGATCAGTAATTCAAACTGTCCTTCTGACTCAAAAACAAAAGCAACACCCGAATATAAAGGGCTCAGTTGCTTTTGCAAAACAATGCCCATTTTATAAGCCTGATCTTTTGAATCCCACACTTTAACGATGTTTTTAATCAAATCCACACGATTATGGCTGTTATAAATCGAAAGAAATTGCCCAGCATTGGACTGCGATTTATTGTCTTCATTTTCCGAACTTGATCGCACCATGATTGGGTAAGAAAGGTTCTTTTCAAATGAAAAAAAACCATTTGAATCCAGGTTTTCGATTACGCATTGGATTGCATCAAACTGACGCATCAAACTTGAAATGTGTTCACATTCCTCATGACTTAAGCATATGGTCTGGGGGATGTTAAACCCCTGCGCTTCCAGTGCCATTAAATTTTTGGCTTTATTGCCCATCCTTAAATCGTGTTCTGCCATGTCTACTCAACCTCAAGACTATTTTTTATCGCGCTATATTCTGAATATGGACTCATGTTTAACCGCTCCGTAAGCCATCTTATGTTTCGAGTGGCTCTGGCCTGAAGATAATGCCGTTCTTCTTCCTCATCTGCACATGCTCTTATAAGCTGGATGTTATTAAGCGCTGTTTGGTAATCCGCTTTATCCAGTTTCGACAAAATGGATTCTGAAAAAAGTTGTCTTTTTAAATGTGATGCTTCCATACGGCTTTTTCTAGTAGCCATCATCGCATCAAACTCGGCGGAACCGATGGCATTTTCCGCTGCATGAGCTTTTAAAAAAAGCATGTCTTCAAACGGATTTTTATCGATTTCAAAATTATTTAGAAAGGCATAATGCTGTATAAAAAATTCGAAATTTTCTATACTCGGTGCACTTAAACAGTTCAGCAGATGATGATCATACCTAAACTGAAAAGGCGCATAGACCATGGGAGAAAATAATTTGAGCAATGCCTCTGTTTCGCATCCAGTGATTTTACTCAAAAGATTTAAATCAAAGCTTAACCATTGCATGCAAAATAAAGTCATCAAGTCTAAAAGCGATTCGAAATAACTACTAAAAACCTTTTGAGTGGGCAGATTCTGTTTTAAAAGATTTTCAAAATTTATCGTCTCTTCTCTAAAACGTGAAAGTTTTTCATACATGTGCTTCATGAAATTAATGCTGTATTTAATGTCCTGGAAATTATGCCGGATTTGATTCTCAACTTCAAAATATCGCGCGCGCTCTACGACCAATACGCCATCCTTGATGATCTCACCAAAGGACTCATCCCGATTTAAGTATTTTCTTAACAGATTGTTATGGCTCAACGTATAAAGCTCTAATTGAAATTTTGATTTTAGTTCCAACTCGGCATAGTAATCGATATAGCATTTGCCATTCCATATAATGGGCTTGGGCATGAATTCCTCCGTCATGTGATGTAAAATAACAAATAGAGAAATCCATGAAGAACTTCTCTACCTTACACACTCTGTTTTTAAGATGCTTTTAAAGTCACTTCAACTTCAACTTCTGTTTCTTCTCTTTCTAGTTGCTCATTAATTTCTTCGATTACGCTTGAGAAATCATAGCGGGTTGCTAAATAAGCCATAAATGTGCCTCCTTTCGTTTTATTTGTTTATGTTAAAATTCTAAGTGTTCGTAATGACTATTGAGTTGGAATATTGGAAACGGCAAATCATCTTCATGTGCAAAGGAAACAGCACCTGTCATCGTAACTAAAACAACCAAAAGAAGTAACAGATTTCTTTTCATAATAATTGCCTCCTTTCATCATGTAGAATATTTTTTCTTTCTCTTCCATCTTACTATTTATGGTAGAATATAGAAAGACCATTAAATCATACCACAAAGGGGGTTGACAATGTTAAGTTCTTATGATATGAGCGATTTTTCTGCTAGCATTAGAGCACTCAGAAATGTTTTAGGTTTTACCATAACTGATGTTGCACAAGAAACAGGCATAAGTGCATCGACGATTAAACTCTTAGAAACTGGAAAAGCCGTTCCCAGGTTTGAGACATTACATGTACTTTCAAATTTCTATAAAGTCGATGTATTTGCACTTTTCAATCAACATCAGTACGAACGCTCAGTCGTTTATTACTTTGATCAAATTAATACTTACATGGCAAAAAACGAGCAAAACTCATTTGTTAAGTCTATAAATGAGCTGCTATTGCATCTTAATGAAGACGAAACGCTACCTATAGAGCACAACGATCTTATACAACTTAAGTTATATATAGAAGGTTTGATACTCGCATCTAAATGCATAAATGATAGCAGTCCAGAGTTAGAACTTGCACTAAACAAGTATAAAGCTGCACTGAGTGTAAAAAATCATTCATTTGAGTTTGATTCATTTAAACAATATAAGTTTTTGTCTATAGAATTCAACATTTTATTTGCTGCCGCTTCCTTGTTAGGTCTAAAAAGACAGTGTGAACTCAGCAATCAGATATTATTTCATGTGGTTGATTATTTTGACTCCTTTAGTAATACGAGCACACACAAATTATTAAAATCAAAATGTTATGCCATTATCGCTTATAATTTTCATCGTATGTCAAAAAATGAAGAAGCACGATTATATGCTGACATAGGAATAAATTACTGCATCCAAAATGACACATCTCTATATTTGCCACTGCTCCTTGGTAGAAAAAGCATCGCACTATTCCATATAAAAGATCCGACATGGAACACCTATATGCGTCAGGCAATTACACTTTTGGAGATACAAAACAGAATGGAGCTAAAAGGACACTATGAGAAGGAATTAGAGCGATATGAAAAGCTTGTATAATCCTAAAGTTTAAATATTTTATAGCGTTTCAAATTGAATCTCCGTTATTGTATAGGCATTTTGCTTATCTAGATTTATCAATACATTGCTAAATTGGCAAAAATCTGCTACACTTTTAGTAAGGATTGATGCAAATAAACCGGGAGGTGATTGATGTGAATGTTTCTAATGAAGTTAGAAAAAGAGTAATGAAATATGAACTTCGAGAGCCTATATTTTTTAAAGATTTAGTGAAGGACCTTGAAGTTCAAAATGGTGCAGTATATAAAGCCATTAACAAGTTGAAAAACGAAGGTGTGATTGAAACGTTCTCCAAAGGAATTTACTATCGTCCTAAGAAAACTAAATACGGAATACTTGGAATTGATAGAGACCTACTGATAAAAGAAAAGTATCTTGGTGAAGATCAAAACATAGGTTATATCACCGGACCTGATGTATGGAATAACTGGGGATTAACTACTCAAATTTCAAATCAAAAATGGATTTCTCAAGTTACGAGTCGAACATACGAAAATGAAAATCTAAACATTCTTATAGTAAAGTCAAAGGCAATAATTAGAAAAGATAACATTAGAATTCTTCAGTTCTTAGATGTTATTGAGCAACTCAACATGATCCCTGACACAAGTAACGAGAAAATATTGCGCAAACTAATAAATATTTATATGACTCAATTTTCAACCTCTGAGAAAATTGAATTTTTTAACTATGCCATGAAGTACACAAAGCGCGTTCAAGTAATCATTGGTCTAATTGCTGATAAAGCTTCAATTCAAGATGATTGTTATCAGTTTAATCTTGAAAACTATAATAAGGTATTGAAAAAATCAATTTCAAAAAGGATTAAAGTAAACGTTGACCCCACTGTATTTGATAATAATAGTCATTGGAGGAATGAGTATGAAGCTTCATGAATCTTCAACTGACTTTAAAGAACTTATTGAGTTAACTTCCGAATACTTTGATCTTGATAGCGCTATAATTGAGAAGGATTACTGGGTGACAAAAGCACTCCATAATTTATCAAAAAGTGAGTTGGCAGGAGTGGCAATATTTAAAGGTGGTACATCACTCACTAAATGCTATAAGGATCTTCATAGATTTTCAGAGGATATTGATATTGCCATTGATATTGAAGAATTAACACCTGGACAAATAAAGAAAAGGTTAATAGCTGTAGAAAATGTGATGAAGGGTAACTTGGTAGAAGTATTTGATTCTGAATTTACAGATAAGAAAGGGATTGTCAGAAGAACGCAACAAAACTACCCATCTTGTCTGGACAGTCAAACTACCTCTTTGGAGATGCATCCACACATAAGATTTGAAATAGTCGGGTTTACGCAACCTACGCCTACTGATTTATGCGAGACAAAATCATTTATATATGACTATTTAATAAAGAACAACCTAGAAGATGTAATTAATCAATTTAATCTTGGCTTATTCAATTTGAAAGTTCTTAGAATAAATAGAACAATTCTTGAGAAGATGGCATCGTTGATTAGAATGTCATATATTCCAGGTTGGGAAGAATTATCTAGAAAAACCAGACATCTTTACGATATTTTTCTTACTTATGATCTCTTAGAGAATTTCTATAATGATAAGACGCAATTTAGCTCGATGGTTAGTATTGTGAAAAGAGCCGAGCAAAGCTATAACTTTGCTGACAAATATCCTTATGAAGCAAAGTGGTCTGATTCACCATTATTAGAGGCACTAGATAGTGCCAATGTAAAAGAAGGATATGAATTATCCTTTGGTAAAGTGTTTGTCTTCGGAGAATTACCTTCATATGATAAAATTAAAAAACTGTTTGAAAATTTGTTTATCATAATGAAGGAAAATGGGCTATAAAGAGAATACTCATAAAAACGTCAAGATCAGAAGACCTTGACGTTTTTCAATTTTCACTTAGATCATTGTCTGAACCATTTTTATCAGCGTTTGAAAAGCGGCACTCGGATTCGCTTGTTGATTGGTTGTGCCTGTGATATAAAGATCCACATCGGGAACATAAAAAGCCACAGAACCTGTTGACCCGCAATGTCCGATCATATCGGGTACTGCCTTTAAAGGAGAGAGTAATCGAGGCATATAGAATTTTTGAATCCCTATACCGTACTGGAATGGGAAAAAAATAGATTTCCATACTTCAAGACTTTTTAACTGCTCTTTCGGATAGAAATAGCCGTTAAAAAATGCCTTGATAAAGAGCATCTGGTCATGCGCAGTGGATATAATATCATTCTGGGTTGAAGTTATAAACTTGCTGATGTCTCTTTTCTCATTTTTATAATAGGGGAACATGTATCGATCATCCTTCAAATCATCACATACATATGTTTGTGACATATTTAGGTCAAAAAACAACTGATTAAGTACATCCTTAACAGGTTTGTCTAATATTTTTTCTATAACGACATTTAATAATTGATGATTCGTATCTATATATTTGGCCTTATTTCCTTCACCAGGTGCAAAATGTGGTTTCAATGTTTTTATTCTATCTATTACCTTATCTGTAGGCCATGCTTGATCCAACCCAGCTTCAAGTTCTTTAATAACAGCAAAGCCATTTTCACTCTTATCTGATAAATAGCAAGGTAAACCAGAAGTATTTGATAGCATCTGCAATATTGTAATATCTTCTGAGTACGCTCTCCCCTTATAAACATGGATGCCTTTTAAAGCATTTAAAGGAAAAAAGCGCGTCAACTTATCATTAAATGATAACTTGCCCTCAGCGATTAACCTTAAAATAATAGCTGAAATAACCAGTTTATTGATACTGGCAATATAGTATGGTGTATCAATTTTCATGTTGCCTGATGCGCTACACCAGTTTTCGTTTTGATTGCCCAATGACACATTAAAGACAACACCGTGAATATATTTCTTTTTAGCGGCCTCATTAACGATTTTGTCCAGTTTGTTTTTATCAAGATGCTTCATAAATAACCTCCAGATGACTATTTATTTCTTTTAAAATTTGTAGCGGTTAATAGATCTTCGCCCGTAGACATAAGTAAATCATCCGTTTCTTTATCATTGAGCCATGATGGCATTTGACCATTAGAGATCATCACAGAAAGTCCGATCTGAAAAGCTCTCATTTTTAAAAGCAGTTCTCTGCGTTCATTTAAGGTCCAATCACCCATGGTTACATCTTCAGCCATGGTCTCTAATAATGACTTTTCCATGGTATCATAGGATGCCATATATTCATTTGGCTGCATGGTGAGTTCGCGAAAAAGAACGGGATAATCTCTTGCAAATGCCAAACTTGCCTTTCCGATCCGATAAAAAGCACCTGCCCCAGTTTGATTATCCATAATCTCACTGGAAATATTCATTATTCGCTTAATGACAGCCTCATTTAATTCTTCAACTGTCTGAAAATTAACGTATATAGGAGCAACAGAGCTTCCTAAGCGTTTTGCCACATTTCGCGTCGTAATACTAGACATGCCACTTTCTTTTGCGATTTCAAAAGCAGCTTCTATAATGGTCTCTTTATCAAATATGGTTTTTGGTGCCATTTTTTTCCTCCGTCTTGTGTATCGCTCGTTATGTAACACCTGATATATAAGTTATGATACATTACCAAATCAACTAAGTCAAGCATAAGAAAAGCCACGATTTTCTCGTGGCTTTAGGTGTTTATATTATCTGGCAGGCAAAGATAAAATTACATCGATGTCATCACCTTAACATTATATGTTTTATGCAATATTATTATTATGTGGGCCCTGTCCCTGCAACTTCATAAAAATGGTCTCATTATACCCTTTCATTTTTGCCCACTTGACCTTTACTTTTTTAAAAACTTTAAATCCAAGTTTTTCATATAGCCTATATGCGTTTTTATTTGTATCACTGACCTCCAACACATATTCATCGAAATGTAGTTCTTTTGTTACATATTCAATTAATTTTGAGGCAATACCCCTACCTCGATAATTAGTTAGGGTGCCCACACATTCGATATAGCCTGTGCTGGGGGGATATGTCAACTGCCTGTTAAAATCACTGTTCAGAAAATTATATGCAATATTGCCTTTAATAAATCCAAATGTTTCTCTAAAAGTGCTTTTATCAAGTTTAAGACCTCGGTCATCATTAGTGGAACACGCTAGTATACCGACGACTTCCTGCTCAGTTAAAGCTACATAAAAAACTTCTTGATTTATAGCTTGCGTAAATACTTTTAATAGTTTATTTTTATCTTTAGTAATATGTGCTAATTCATCATAGTACGCCTCAATAAAAACCTTTGCAACTTCATTTCGAACATTTGGTAAAAAATCTCTCATTGGTTTTACTGTAATCATGTACTATACCTCCTTTTTTTCTGAATAGGGCTCTAAAAATGCTAATACATCTTCAACTCGTGGAGAAATAAATGCTTCTTTCAAAAAAAACTTCATATTTGCAATCCCTTGAATACATGAAAAATAAAATAGAGACATTTGAAGTGGATCACCGTCCCTAAATACATTTATTTTTTGACCTTGCTCTATCAAATTTGCCGTCGTATCAAATAATAATAAATCTTGTGTTCTTAAATCATCAATTACACTCATAGAATCGCCTTCTATTAATAGCCTTGCCATTAATAAAAAATATAATGCGACACTTTTATTCGTGTTAATATCGCTTAGTACTTTAACAGTCATATTGTATAGTGTTTCATAAGGCTTACATATGTTTGATTCAATTTCACTTATTGAATTTGCAAGCGAACAGATTGCTTCTCTTACAACATAATGAAACAACTCTTCTTTAGAAGCAAAATAGCGATACATAATGCCTATACTCATATTAGCCGATTTCGCTATTTCACGTATACTTGAGTTTGAATAGCCTTTTAAAGCAAACTCACTTAATGCCACTTCTACGATAATATGCTTAGTTTTAATCATCATTTTCTCATTTTGCTCTTTGGTTCTTGCCATATAATACTTCCTCTTAAATAAAATAAAATGAACAATTGTTCATTTTATTTTATACTTCTATTGTTAACTTGTCAAGTTTTTTACTCTAAAAACGTCAAGATCCGAAGACCTTGACGTTTTGGTGTTTTTACATTACAAATTAAATCTATTCAATTACAATCAAAGCATCATATCTACGAGATTCCCCGCCGCTTTGTTCGTCATCACATCTTTATAGGGATTACTTTCACTTGCAGTGGTGGTCTTGGTTAAGCCACCAGAGACATAACTTTTACCGCATTCTGGACAGATGCTATGAAAGATTTGAACACTTTGAGCGATCACTTCTTTGCCCTCATTTTTTGCATCCATCTGTTCGTTGGCGACATGCTCCATCTCGTGTGAAATTACTGCAGTCGCTGCTTGTTCTGGACTTAAGCGGGTTGGAGCTTGAAAGGATACGCTAGGATCATCAGATTTGTCCTGATAAGTCCTCGTGGCACAAGTGGTGCATTCAACGATTCCCACTTGCTTTAAAGTCTTTTCATCAAAGAGACCTTGAAGCGTTGCTAAACGATCACCTGATGGTACGAGTTTTCCACCTAAAAGTTGAGGCAAATCCAATTTTTGGCCGCCATAAAGAGAGGATTCATTTAACGACGCATCACTTCCCGAAGCATTGCGAATCCCACTCACATTTACATTGCCTTTCACTGGCTGAACATTGTTTACCGGATAAATACCATGTACCGGATTAATTCTATTCATAAGATCACCTTACTTCATTATACACCTCATTAAGACGTTCTTTAAGAGACTATGTGTGAATAGATTAGGTGTTTAATGTAAATACTGGTCATAAGCAACAAAGAGTTATCAAAACACCATTTTTCTAACGGTTACCGATTCAAGCAAAGAAAGCTCTGATTCAATGGCATCAATTTCATTTTGTGTATCGGGTAAGAACTCTAAAAGAATTAAACCTTTTGAGCTGCAACTTACTGTAGAAGCGTCATGCAACCCCAATCTCGTTTTAATAAAGCATCCATGCTTTGTGAGCAATTCTTGAACTTTCACTGCCTCATGTTCCCTGTCTCCTACTTGAATCCCCAAAATTGTTCTCATAAGAACCTCCAAATTTTTAACTTTAAAAGTCATTTTTATTTATACCCAATGTTGATGCGTTTATGAAACTATTTTTCTAAATAGTTAAGTCGAACAGTTTTTCTAAGCCAAATACTTTTTACTCATCTCTTCAAAATGACTAAATATATGTTCAAGATCATGGCCGAAATCAAGCAATTGGTAGCCACCATGACTTTTTTTCTCTATGGCATTTTTTTCTAGAAGGACAGCGAGTTTACGATTAAGCTCTGTATTGCTTATGCCCTCTATAGCATTTAGGATTTCGTTATACCCTTCTTTACCTTCATGAATGGCACTTAATATCTCGGGAATCCAGCGAAGCCTAAACAGGTCATGGATCATCTGAAATCCTTCACTCATCCTATTTTTCATCTTATACCCCTTTCTTTAAGAAACAAATTTGTCTCTTTTTGTTATTTCTTTTTTTCATTATACTTGATATATAAAGTAAATTAAAGAAACATTATAAAAGGAGGCAATACCATGCAAAACATTCAAAAATATTTATCCAATTTAGCCGTTCTAAACGTAAAATTACACAATCTTCATTGGAACGTCGTCGGCGTTAATTTCGTAGCCATACACAACTTTACGGAATCTTTATACGATGAAGCCTTTGCTCACTTTGATGATGTCGCAGAATTTTTAAAAATGAATGACGTGACACCACTCTCCAGAGTAAAAGATTATCTCGAACACGCATCCATCGAAGAAGTTGAGCCTAAAGAATTTTCGACACAGGAAGTGCTAAAAATTTTAGTAGCGGACTTAAGTTTACTTAAAACCGATGCAACTGCCATTCGAAACGCGTTAGACGAAAAGTCAAACTTCGTTGGTGTGGCACTTTTTGAAGCACATGTGGCCAAATACGATAAACATTTATGGTTTTTAAAATCGATGTTGAAGTAACAACACAAAAAAATAAAGCGTTAAGCTTTATTTTTTTGTTGCATGATCATCGCCTCCATGGTCTGTTCATCTAATGGTTTTGAGAACAAATACCCTTGAATATAATCACATGCATGCTTTCTAAGGTATTGAAGCTGTACGTCCGTTTCGACGCCCTCAGCTACGATTTTCATATTCAAGCGATGCGCGATGGATATAATATCCCCTATAATCAAACTCTTTTCATTTTTCTTGACGATTTCATCCATAAAACTCTTATCGATTTTAAGTGTATCTATAGGGAGCCTTTGAATGTATGAAAGCGATGAGTACCCTGTACCAAAATCATCAAGCGCTATTTTAACGCCCATGATTCTCAGAATATTGAACAAACTTATATTTTTATCCACACTTTTCATAATACCACTCTCAGTGATCTCTAATTGTAGATACTCCGCATCAAGTCCAGTAGCAACCAACGTGTCTGCAACCAATTTAGCAAAATTCGCCACTTCAAGTTGCTGCTCTGAAACATTTACTGAGATGGGTACCTTGATACCTGTTAAAGTTTGCCATCTCTTCATGGTTTCACATGATTCCTTTAAGATTCACTTACCTATGGGTACGATGAGCCCGAGTTCCTCTACGAGTGGGATAAACTCAATCGGTGGCACGATACCATAAACCGGGTGATCCCACCGAATAAGCGCTTCCATCCCAGATAACTCACGTGAGTAAGTATCAAAATAAGGTTGATAATGAACTCTAAACTCTTGATTTTCTAATGCTTTACGCAACTCTTTTTCTAGTTTGCTCCTAATTTCTAGATTTACAAGCATGGATTCATCAAAAAAACGATACGTTGCTTTACCCGATTTTTTCGCATCATACATAGCCGTATCTGCATGTTTTAAAATCTGCGATGCCGTTATACCCTGTTCAGGAATTAAAGTAATCCCGATACTCGCAGACAAAAAAACTTCATGCTTATCAATCATATAGATACGATTAAACAATCGAAGTATTCTATCCGCCAAATGACATACATCTTCTCGCGTCGAGATATGAGGGAAAACAGCAAAATACTCATCCCCTCCAATCCGTGCTAAAAAGTCATCCTTAGAAAAAACACTTTTTAAAAGTTGGCTCACATAAACCAAAACCTGATCGCCAAAATCGTGGCCTAATGTATCATTAATATGTTTAAAATCATCCAGTTCTATGAAAAAGACAGAACCTTTCAAACTTTCGTCTTTGATAAAATGACTTAGGTACTCAGCAAGATTTGTTCGATTTGGCAAACCAGTAAGCGAATCATAATAAGCAAGCCTATAAACCGTTTCTTCATGTTTTTTACGGCTGGTTATATCCGTGTGCGACCCAGCGATACGAACCACATCGCCTTGACTATTTTTCTGAACCTTGCCTCTGGTTAAAACCCATATTTCATGATGGCCATCTAGTAGAAATCGATACTCAAATGTAAAATGGTCCATCTCCCCCATAAGACATGCATCAAAAATTTGATTATAGGCGTCACGATCCTCTTTATGAATACGTTTGTTCCAAAATCCTACGTACTGCTTTATATCTGATCCCTCGTACCCTAATTTTTCTCGCCAATGCTCTGAAAGAAACGCCGTATCATCAGTCACTTGCCAATCCCAAATGCAATCATTGGCCCCCTCTGCAACCAAACGATAGCGCGATTCACTTTCTATAAGCGCATTACGTGCTTCTGACAACTGTACATACTGACTTTGGATTTCTTCAAACTGCGACTGAATTTCTTCATACTGCGATTGCACTTCTTCATAGCTTTGCAAAAGCTCGTCCTTTGTTTCCATTAGTTCCAAGTTCGTCAGTTCAAGCTCTTCATATCCCGCATGTATTCTACGTTTTAAAAGCGTTACATAGTACCTCGTGGATAACATCAGTAAAAACGAAACGACTACGACCGAAATGATAATCGCAGCATTTCTAGAATGCTGACTCTCATGATACCACTCAGAATGATTATAAAAGTATTTCAGGTAAAGTTCTTCATACACACCTGATTTTTTAAGCGCCTCTAATCGACTATTAATATATGTAACGAGTTCTGGACGCTCCATACTTATAGCATAGGCATGATCATGACGAAACAAATTGGTTATCTGCGGGATAATCACACCGCGCAAGCCCATTTCGATTAATGTATGATCCAAAAGTTGTTGATTCTCAAATATTATGTCAATACTTCCGCTCTCCAGGGCCAAAATCCCCATCTCAATATTCTCGTATGTTATATAATTCGTTATTCCCAAAGTATCCTTTAGCAAGGTTTCAGTATAGTACCCTTTCCCTACGCCCACTTTATAATTCTTTAAATCATCTAATTCGATGCGCTCAAATTTTGAACGTGTAAAAACGGAAACATATGAAGTAAAAACGGGATCTGAATAAAGCACTTCTGATTGACGTGCATCGGTTATCGCGATGATGCCAGCCATGTCGATTTCACGCTTAACAAGCCTCGGATAAACCTTGGTCCAAACATCCGATGAAAAAATCAAGTTGAAATTCTGATTTTCAAAAATCATATGTGTCAAATCGACATCGAAGCCATATAGATAAGCATCTGAAGTATATGTAAAAGGCGGATAGTTTTCATCTACTTCGTATAATACCGTCGGGCGATCATCCTCAGCAAAAACTGGCATCGTATAAAAAATCAACACCATCACTACAATGATAATAAGTATGCGTTTCATAATCTTATACCTCGTTTTACATTAATTTCCTTACACGTGTTTAGATACCCCCTTGAAAAAAGGATAAACCTTCCATATTAAGTTTTTTTGATACTCTGTAATCTTTAAGCAGTCGTATTTGGAGCGAAACAAAACATGCACTCTATATCATGTGATACAATGATATAGAGTGCACCATTACAGATCTTACGATTGTTTTCATTTGTGTAAAGACAGTTGTAGTGGAAGAATAGAAGAAGGAGGATTATTGCGATGAAGAAAAGAATACCCATAAAAAAGGCGCCTTTACCGACACCACCACTATGGTTAGCACTGATTCCCATCGTCGTAACAGTCATTCTCCTTGGATTTTCAGTATTTGTACTAGATGCTCAACCGCATTTTTCATTATTCCTAGGGGCTGCTACCGCTGGGCTATGTGCCTATCTTTATGGTTTTTCCTGGATCAACATCAGAGATGGTTTTAAAAATGCAATTGCACGCACGATTCCATCGCTGATTATACTGCTGATCATAGGCATGCTCGTCGGTGTCTGGATCGCCAGTGGCATCGTACCTGCAATAATGTATTTTGGTTTAAAACTTTTAGTACCCCAATGGTTTTTACCACTCATTTTGATACTTTGCAGCGTTATGGCTCTGCTTACAGGTAGTTCCTGGGCCACGATTGGCACCATTGGCGTAGCCGCTATCGGGATAGGTGAAGCATTTGGGATACCCCCTGCGATGACAGCAGGCGCTGTGGTATCCGGTTCTTTTTTTGGTGATAAAATGTCGCCTATGTCGGATTCAACGAATTTGACACCTTCAGTACTTGGTGTAAATCTGTATAGTCATATAAAAAATATGCTGTATACAACTTTGCCAAGTTTTATGATCTCTTTGGTGGTGTTCACGATCATCGGATTTACGGTTTCAGGAAACGCGAGCGCTTCAGATGTGTCTATTTATACAGATTATATTCAACAGCACTTTAACCTTACGCTGTGGTTGCTTATACCGCCATTCGCTGTAATTATATTGGTTATAAAGAAGGTCCCGGCAATCCCCAGTTTAATCGTCGGCGTACTCTTGGGAGGTGCAGCCTATATTTTACTACAAGGTGGTGATATCGCTGAACTTTCTGATCTTATTAACACCGGCGTAAAAATGCAAACAGTAAACGATGAAATGGATCTGTTATTTTCCAGAGGTGGGCTTGAAAGCATGTACAGTGTCGTCATTTTGGCATTTGTATCATTGGCCTTTGGTGGTATTATGAACAGCACGGGTATGCTGCATCGTATCGTTTTGAAAATGTCAGGTCTGCTTAAGACAGTAGGCAATTTAACAGCCACAGTTATAGGAACATCCCTCTTTATTAATTTAATTACCGCTAACCAATACCTTGCTATTATTCTACCGGGTCAAATGTTTGAAGAAAATTATAGAAAACATAAATTGAAACTTAAAAATCTCACAAGTGCGCTTGAGGCAGGTGGGACACTTACTGCGCCCCTTATTCCATGGAACAGTAACGGTTTGTTTGTGTCTTTAACCCTTGGTGTGCCAGTGGTTCAGTATGCGCCTTATGCGATCTTGTGTTGGCTTACATTATTTATCGTAATCGCTTTCGCCTATCTCGATATTAAAATAGAGAAAACCCCAAAACATCAAGAAGAACCTGAAGACCAACAATAGTTTCTTCAGCTAAGAGCGATTAGCAAACTGCTAATCATGTGCGTTAACGCAACAGGTGCCCATATCCTTTCGATTTTACTTGGGGTAATGGTATTTAATATCGTCCCCAGTAGATAAAATGCAACGACGAACCATATGCCCACTGTTGAAAAATCATAAAGTTCCGTGAAAAAAAGATTTGCTCTTGATAAGACGATCACATTTAGAAATGTCAGTAAACAAATATTAACCACAGAAACCACGCGCATAGGCGGTGGGAATTTACCAGGGAACTTCCCGCCCATAGAAGCAGCACCCCAAGGTGCGCCGAAAATAAGTGCCACATAAAATAAAACCACCAAACTTGTTGCACCTGTGAATAAGTAAGCCGCTATCGTAATCATAAAAAAAGTTCTCCTAAATAAAATAGTATGCAGCACATAATCCTCAAAACAGATGTTACTTCGAGTAATATTAGTTTATCATATAATATTTTATATTACAATGATAAATACAATTGACACATACCCCCTTAGGGTATATTCTTAAAATGCAAACTATATATTTGGAGGTCAAAATGATAAAAATATGCCCAAGTTGTTCAAGAATTGATGAGAGAATGTTAGCAACAAAATTAAGTAACGAAGAAATTGAATTAGGTTGCATCGATCACTGTGGCGAATCCGCAGGTAAATCATTTGGACTCGTTAATGGCATTTTGGTGGTTGCAGAAGACGAAGAGGCTTTTGTTCTTGAAGTATTAACCAGAAAATAAGCACCACATAGAAAATGCCACTAGACCAGTGAAATAGTAACCAGCAAACGCAATCATAAAAAGCATGTACAAAGCGCCGTTACTTTAAACCAAAAGTTTATCTGTATACGCGCTTTGTACATGCTTTTTTAATTAAAACATTTTTACTTTCCATTCTTCCTTAAATGGTGCCATGGAGCGGTTATACAACCTGCCACAAGTTTGCCACAGGTTGACCTTTGAAATGACTATGGGCCAAGGTCTATAATAAAGTCAAACAAAGCCTTTGTTACACCCCCACCTACGAAAGGAGAATTCTTATGAAAGTCCAATTAAAATCCCTCATCACCTTGTCCCTCTGTATGGCCCTACTCGCCCTTCCCATGGTGAGCTTTGCAAACACCGGCGATGGTCCAGCCCCAAAAGTAAATATGGCAGACCGAATTCAGGCCAAGTTTGAAGACCGCCAAGCAAGCCTTGACGACAAGCGGGCCCAAGTGCAAGATAAGAAGCTCATCGCCCAAGAGAGACTCATCGAGATTATTCAAACCTTTGCCCCTGACTTAGAAGCAGACTTCCAAAGTTTTTGGAGTCAACACGAGGCCTTACATGTAGCACTGATCCAGGAAGAAAAACGCATCGCCACTGAAAAGCAAGCTGAGACCATGGCCTTCCACGAGACCATCAAGGCCCAAGTTCTTGATAAGGCCATCACCCCCGAAGAAGCGAAGGCCCAAATGCTCGCTTATAGAGATGAAGCAAAGGCTGAAAGAGAAGCCGTGAGGGCTGAAGTCGAAGCCCTTAAAGCATCCCTAGATGTGCCAAGAGAAGCGGTTAAAGCCCTCTACGATGCCTTAAAGGTCGCTGTGGAAAACCAGGACCAAGCCGCTGTAGAAGCCGCCCTCTTGGGTCTGATTGACTTGCAACCCAGCCACCTGACTTTCGACCAAGCCAAACTTGACCTCTTCATGACCAAATAGTCCCCCCCTTCTATGTCCATAAAAGAGGAGGCCGATCCCGGCCTCCTCTTTTATGCTATAGCAATGACAACCACAACTGTTCAGATTCAATCACCAATTTAGCTACAAAATCAAGAAACGGATGATAATCCATCGTGGTATGTGCGTGATCTAACACCTCATAATACTGTGCTCGGTTCTCTTTTTTTATAATAATAGGTGTATATCCGTTTTTCATCAATTCGAAGTTCAGCAGCAGTCTTGAAGTTCTTCCATTTCCATCAATGAAAGGATGTATTTTTACAAACTCTCCATGAAGTAAAGTGGCTCTTAATACTGGATGAAATGACTGCCATTCTTCTTTGTATTCCATCATTAAATTTTGCATCATAAGGCTAATTTCATAGTGCTTCGGCGGGATATGAGCAGCACCGCCAATGACTACATTTTCCATTCTGTATTTACCCGCATTCTGATTATCAATCTCTTTTAATATAAGCCCATGGATGTTTTTTATATGCCATTCCGATAAGGGCTCATTATTCCCAATCAAATCTTCAAGGAACAATATTGCCTCT
The DNA here is from genome assembly GCA_927417275.1 of uncultured Clostridia bacterium. Classification (GTDB taxonomy): domain Bacteria; phylum Bacillota; class Clostridia; order Peptostreptococcales; family Acidaminobacteraceae; genus Fusibacter_C. The sequence continues at coordinate 5,784 of CAKMJV010000030.1, read as the reverse complement.
CGGTGGTTAATCACCTCCAAATGTTCAACAACACTTTTCCCGCCAATGGTTATTCCTTCTAAAACAACTTTAGTTTCTGATAAGGTCAAAGTATTACCTTCGATGGCATTACTATTATAAGTCCATTCAATAATTAGTTTTTCATGTAAAGAATCTGCTAATCTCTTTGAAAACGGTCTATATTCATCAATCTTTTTTTTCATTTCATCAATTTTTCGAAAATCATATTCAACGCCTTTATATGATTTCCTATGATTTACTCTAGCATCCGTTGGCTTGACTGCATCATGTGGAATTGACCAATTTCGACCGAACTTCACAGCACCTTCAATTCGTCCCTCTACACATAGTACGCGTATTCTCCGATCGCTAATCTGCCATTTCTTACTTGCTTCAGTTATGCTCATGTATTTCATAAAAATCACCTGCCTCATAAACATAATATACCGATATCGGAACAATGTAAACATCATTCTGATATCGGTATATTTTCATAAAATATTAATCTGACTGGCGTTTATCAGCATACGCGCTTTGTACACGCTTATTTCCCATTTCTCCTAAAACCACCGCTAGTACGCGAAGCACTGCTCACTTGTTTTTCAAATGCTGCGAGATGATTTTCAGAAGCGGCTTTTAACTTTTCAAAAGCCGTTCTTACATCGTCAGGCAATTCTTGTTCTAGGAAATTCGCAATATTATTTATTTCTGCGTCTACACCGATTTGATTTGCTTCAATGTTCTTTTCATCTTTCACATCTCCTCATCTTTTAATCATGCGCCTAAGTCATTTTACGTTCTCGCTTATGACCCGATCGGCTATAACGTCTTACTATATGCTCAGTATTGAGTTAAAAAGTGTTGGTTTCATGATGGATGTTAAGAAGATTTGTGTGTGATTTAGGGTGTTTTATAGATACGCTCAACTTCCAACTTCCTTAAATGGTGACAGGTAACAATTGGGAAGTACAGGCACTATGACTTATAGAAGTGTTCTTGTTAATGGTGTTCACGGACATGATGTTCTGTACTTCCGAAAAGTTGCCGGGGAGCGTTATTTACATTCAAAATGGTTGCCTGGGATCGGTGATCTGAATCATAATGGTGTTTTTTTAGGTTTAGTAAACTCGAGGACTAAAATCGTTCCAAGCAATATATAGACCAATCGATAAATTAAGATTATTAACTCATTATGCTTATAAGTACTAATATCAACTGGAAGTATTATTTCCTCATATTCCTTGACATTAACACGGTCAGCATACGACGGTGTTTGTCAATAAAGTTGTCGTATTTCCCTGAATAATATTAGCTAAGACACTGATGTTATTTCTGAATTTTCTGACACTTCTTTTTCGGGATTTAGCCATACTGTCTCTGATATTTGCCAGTTTCTGACACTCCCTGACCATCTTTCAGGATGTTTTAATTTTGCTGCTTCATAAACTGCTTTTCGATTGGTTAAAATCTCCACAGCCTTTCCATTGTGCCTTTGTTCCGGTGTTACGAATGATATTCCACTGTGTTGATGCTCAACGTTATACCACTTAACAAACTTAAGTACCCAGTTTCTCGCTAAATCTAGAGATATAAATCCACCACTTGGATATGATGGGCAATATTTGACTGTCCTGAAGATGGATTCAGCATATGGATTATCATTGCTTACTCTTGGACGACTTCTAGAAGGCGTTATACCAAGCGTATACAATGTCTCAAGTAGGCTTGCACCCTTCATCGGACTTCCATTATCTGAGTGTAATACGAGCGGTTGGTTGTAGTTTGTTCTTTTCTCGCTCATTACAGCGCGCCTAACGAGTACACTGGCATTCTCTGCTGATTCCTCTGACCAGATTTCCCAAGCCACTATCTTGCGGCTATAAAGATCTAATAAGAGATATAAATAAAAATAAATTCCTTTTGCTGGACCTTGTAACCATGTAATATCCCACATCCATACCTGATTTGGTCCTGTGGCTTTGTGCGTTGAAATGACTCTTTTTACTGGCTTTTTACTTTTTCCTCGATGATGCTGTTGCTTGTATTTTTTTAGTATTCTGTAGATTGTTGACTCTGAAGCCAAATATATTTTTCTGTCCACAAGTTTTGGTACAATTTGACTAGGTGGTAAACTGCGGTATTCAGGTTGATTACACGTTTCGATGATTATGAGTTCTTCTTCTTTTGATAATTTATTTTTAGGTTCTTTGCGCTTTGCATTTGGACGTCCATCTTCACTTAACTCTCCTTTACACGTCCAACGCTGAAGGGTTCTTGAGGTTATTCCGAGTTCTAGGCATGCTTTTTCTTGTGAAGCGCCATTTTCAACAGCTTCGCTAATCAGTTCTATAGCTTTCTTGCGATTTGGTACGCTGATTAGTCTTCCTCGTTGTCCCCCCAATGTTATTCCACACACTATCTGCATTTGAATCAAACACTATCAAGCAAAATAAAAGAAGTTAGTAGACAAATTATTCTGTTGCATTTTGCATCAGACTATTTTATCCGCTAACTTCTTTTGTTATCATGAACTATTATGTTTTATTAAGACGTGCAGCAGACCCAACCGACCAAAGTTAAACTCTGCTGCACTTCAACAAAATAACATTACAGAGAGGAGTAGACCTCGTCTATAACAGTTCATATGATAACGATTCTAACGGATAATTGCAATCCTATTTCACAAGATTTTTACGATAATCAGGTAAATAATTTGCAGCTGCACAAGTTGACGTGCCCCTGTGGTCACTCGGGCTGCCTTTCTATTCATGGCTACTATAAACGCAAGATTAAAAGTGGCCCTTTCATAATCCGCTTACGTATCCGGCGTATGATTTGTGCGCTTTGTAAAGCAACGCATGCACTCCTACTCTCCTCCATGGTGCCCTATTCACAAATTCCATTCCAACAGCATGTTGAAATATTAATCGCGCATGAGACCTCACAAGACTTTGCACCAATAATGGAAGCACATATAGCAATCGATGAGAGTAACATTCGCTACGTGGTTAAACAATATCGCAACCATTGGTCACAACGATTGTTATCTGCTACCTTATCTCTGGACACAACAACAGCCTTCATCTGCAAATGCTTTTCACACTTTAATCGACAGCTTATGCAAATTAAACGAACGCCCAATCTAATTTTTCTAAACACCACATAACGTGACACGACAGCGTGTGTGTTTGCTCTTATACTCAAGGTAATTCTATAGGAGGAACTCATGATGACTAAAGATCAATCACACGCAATCGCTCTGATGCGCTATTCGCTCATCGCACCACTCATTTCTGGCCTTTCTGATCAGTACGAATCTAAAGAGGCTTTCTTTCGTGATGTTTCAGCAAAAGGTGTGAGCACCCCAAACGGTACCATTAAACACTTTGCACCCACTTCCATTAAGCGTTGGTACAACAACTATCAGCGCGGCGGGTTTGACGCACTCATGCCTTCATCACGCTCAGACAACGGAAAGTCTCGCAAACTCGACGAACACCTTCGGGAGCAAATCAACTACCTTAAATCAAACTACCCGCGCATGTCCTCTGCGGCGATTTTCAGGCAACTTCGAGAAACAGGTAGTATTCGACCAGGTGAGCTCTCTGAAGCAACTGTTAATCGCTTTGTTCAAAACCTTGCCATCCAGCAAAAGACCACCACCAATCAAGATATGAGGCGCTACGAACGACCTCATATCAATGAAGTGTGGTGCGGTGATACGAGTGTAGGACCCTATCTTAGAACAAAAGATGGTAAGAAACATAAAGTCTTCATCATTGCCCTAATCGATGATGCTAGTCGTTTTATAGTCGGTATCGATGTCTTCTTTAATGATAATTTTGTCAATCTGATGTCGGTGATGAAGTCTGCTGTTGCCAAATATGGCCGCCCGCAAATGTACAACTTTGACAATGGGAGCTCTTTTAAGAATAAACAGATGGAACTCCTCGCAGCGCGCACGGGCTCAGTGCTTCACTACGACAGGCCCTATACGCCAACGCAAAAGGCAAAAATAGAGAGGTGGTTTAGAACGATGAAGGATCAATGGCTTGCAACGTTAGACATTCGAGACTATCATTCTCTGGATGAACTGCGAGGCAATCTTTTGGCTTACGTCCAACGTTACAACCAGTCGCCACATTCCTCCCTTAAGGGTCTGTCGCCACAAGATCGTTTCTTTTCTGAGCCTGAGCGCATCCGCCGTCTTAGCGACGAGGATATTCAAAAGCATTTTCTTTTAGAGATTGAAAGACGTGTTTCCATTGATAGTGTCATTACCATCGACCAAGTGGAGTACGAGGTAGATTGTCGTTTTGCTAAGCAAAGGGTTCGCTTACGCTATTCACCGGATATGACCGCTATCTTTATTGTAGAAGTGGATGGAACCTTTACACCCATACGCTTACTCAACAAGCACGACAATGCGTTTGTTAAGCGCGAAAAATTACATTTATGTCGAGGTGAAGAGGCATGAACTATACAGCACGTTACGGTTTAGAATTTAACCCTTTTTTAAAGAATTCTAAAGAAATTCTTGTGGATACTAAAGAACACCGTGAAACCCTTTTTCGTCTGGATTATTTAGCTAAAACGAAGGGCTTTGGTCTTCTTACTGGCAGCCCTGGCCGGGGTAAGACCACCGCCATAAGAGCCTGGTCAAATAGCCTCAATCCCTCTTTATATAAGGTGGTTTACTCTAGTTTTTCGACACTGACAGCAAATGATTTTTATCGCAATCTTGCCATGGAATTGGGGGCACAATCCGCCTTTCGAAAGCCGGATAATTTTAGAACCATTCAAGAGGAAATTTCACGACTTGCCCTTGAAAAACGAAAAACACCCGTTATTATCATTGACGAAGCAAACTATATCAACACAGCCATTCTAAACGATTTAAAGATTCTCTTTAATTTCGAAATGGACTCAAAAGATCGTGCTACCATACTCCTTGCAGGACTCCCCTCTCTCAATTCAACACTTAGACTAGGGATTCATGAACCCTTCCGTCAGCGCATTGTGATGAATTATGATATGGGTGGTTTATCAAAAGAAGAGGGCCGTAGCTATATAACTGACAAGCTTAAAGGTGCCGGATGTTTGCAACCAATTTTCGAAGAAAATGCAGTGGAAGCCATCCTTAATGCAGCCGATGGCACACCGCGCATTATCAATAAGTTTTGCAACCAAAGCCTGCTCATCGGCGAAAGTCACAAAGTGTCATCCATTACTACAGACATTGTCATGCAAGCTATTAACGATACCGAGCTCTAGGAGGTTCTCTATGATTTTTGATTATCGTTGTTCTAAAGATGGTTCTAAGTCGGATTCATGGGATGCTGTTGCACACTTGTTAACAAGCAAGCCGCCTTACGAGATAAAAGTAACCGCTCGAGGTAGTTGTTTCCACATCATTTGTGGCACGTATGAACATGGTAACTTCTTATGTATACCAAGCGATGGCGTGGCTACAGAACTCGCTGGTCTAAGTGATACCTTCTGGAATCTGGAACGTCTTATTTATATGTGTCCCAAATTTTCACAAACAGACGCCATCAGTATTGTTTATGCTCTGAAGGCAATTAGTTCATATGTGGCTATCTAAATCAAAAGCGGGGAAACTCGCTTTTTTCTTTGGATCATTTAATATGCACCAAGTAGCTAATTGCTCATTTAATGTGCCTATTCAATTGCAGATAATGTGCATCGTCTATCTAAACCATGGTCGATTTAGGATCAAATAATGTGACTAACGATGGTGCTTTTAATTTGCCGGATGACACC
>CAKMJV010000029.1 GCA_927417275.1 uncultured Clostridia bacterium | reverse complement strand
CTTCCTGATGACTATGGCATAAACGATATTCCTTTGATCATTCAAGATAGAAATTTTAATACAGATGGATCCTTTGTCTATCTTGATAACATGATGGATGGCGCTGTTGGCAATTTTGTACTCGTCAATGGTGCAATCACGCCAGATTTAGTGGTTCAGCAAGTAAAAATGAGATTTAGGGTTTTAAACGGCGCCAATGCAAGAAATTTTAATTTAAGACTTGATGACAATAATGCCTTTCACCAGATTGCCTCTGACGGAGGATTACTTGAAGCGCCCCAAGTGACTGAGAATTTGTATATTACACCGGGAGAACGTGCTGAGATTATAATTGATTTTTCCATGTACAGCAAAGGTGATGTCATCAAACTAGTAAACGACAATGAACTTGTTATGACGTTCATCGTAGGTGATGCTTCAGAGGATTTAACGGAAATGCCTGATTCATTGGCAGTTATTGAAAAAATAGATGAAAATTTAGCCACCGCTGTTAAAACAATCGTTCTAGATGGCATGGGCCATATGGTAAGTTTGAATGGCAGAAAATTTGATATGAACCGAGTGGATGATGATGTTACACTAGGAGATATCGAAATTTGGGAAATATCGACAACCAGCTCTATGATGATGATGGGAAGTCCTGGACATCCATTTCATATTCATGGCACTCAGTTTCAAGTACTCAGTAGAGATGGCATGGCGCCCTATCTTAACGAACTGGGCTGGAAAGATACTGTGTATGTCAGGGCCAATGAGACGGTCAGAATCATCGTGAGATTCGATTATAAAGGACTATACATGTATCATTGTCATATCCTTGAACATGAAGAAGCTGGCATGATGGGACAATTAGAAGTAAAATAAATATAATTATTTAAATAACGCAATGAATGGAGTAATAATGGATGACAAATATTTGAATTTTGATGAAAAACGAATGACACTATTTAATGAGTTAGTAAAGAGATATTGGAATGGAAATTTGAAGAATGTGAATGACTTAAATGAATTGGCAGATTATATAAAGAACGAATATGGCTTCAACGATTCTGATTTGCCGTTCATTAGGGATCACATTAGAATCGCCATGGGACAAGACCCTAAAGGTGATGAGGCATTCAAAGATGAATTAGACATTCTCAAAAGCTCGAATAGCGTTCTTCAACCAGTTGTTTCAAAATTGGATGGTCCATGCAAGCAATGTACAAATGAGAACTGTGACTGTTGTGAACTAGGTAAGTATGAAACAGATGTATATAGAAGATTGAATGAAACGATCAGTTGTGGCTACGGTGTTTCACAATGTGATTATGGTGCTTTGGCTGACAAGATTGAATTTATGCCCATGATAGAATTGTTAAAAGACAAAGATACGCCAGTTTATGTCACTGTCGCGCCTGCTATTGTTGGACAATTTGGTGATGACATCAGTATGGGGCAGTTGAGAAGCGCTTTCAAATTGTTGGGATTCAAAGACATGATTGAAGTCGCTTTATTTGCGGATATTTTAACCATCAAGGAAGCTTATGAATTTAATCATCTCGTAAAAAGTGAAGAGGATTTCTTTTTGACGAGTTGTTGTTGTCCGATCTGGTTTAATATGATTAAAAAAATCTACCCAAATATTTATGACTTCTTATCGCCGTCTGTTTCACCAATGATAGCGTCTGGGAGGATTTTAAAAACGCTCTATGAAGGGGCTAAGGTTGTTTTTATTGCACCTTGTGTCGCTAAAAAGGCAGAAATCAAAGAGCCAGGATTAGAAGGTGCTATTGACTTTGTTATAAATTTTAGAGAACTCAAAGAGATCTTTGATGCTCTAAATATCAATCTACATGAACTTCAAGATGATGATAAAGACCAGGCTTCATTTGGAGGTAGGTTATATGGCAGAACAGGTGGCGTAAGTTTTTCAGTCAAAACAGTTGTAAATCGGTTGGAACCAACTAGAGTCATCAAACTTAAAGCCCAAAAAGTGAATGGCATCAAAGACTGTAAAAAAGTATTGGATGAACTCTACAGTAGAAAAAAAGGCGATGCTAATTTTATTGAAGGTATGGGTTGTGTAGGTGGCTGTGTAGGCGGACCAAAGACAAATATTGATGTTGAAAAGGCGACTAAATTGGTGAATGAATTTGGAGAAGATTCATTTATACTGACGCCTTTTGATAATTTAAATGTCATGAAGATATTAGAGCAATTCAATATTAAGTCGTTTCAAGATATCATGCATAATGAAAATTTTGAGAAGATATTATCTAGAAAATAAACTTGTAAAAAGATATGTTGTATAGCTCATTGCGTTTATTTGGCATGAAATTTGCTACATTATCAAGATAAATACAATGAGGGAGGCTAGTTTATGAATGTTCGACGTGCGGTACTATTGCTCTTAGTAATCATACTAGGAATTATTTTAGCATACAACTATTGGATTATGAACTATGTCGTACAAAGTGGCGTCGGAATGGGAATGCATGGACGCATGTGGGGTTATGGGCAATTAGGCTATATGATTGATTTAAATTATGTATGGATTTTACTTATATCGATCGTAGGACTTCTCATTTTTGATTTTGTTCTGTCAACCAATAAGAAACTCAAATGCAGTAAATGTGGTAAGGATGTTGAGGACGAAAGATGGAAAATCTGTCCAATATGTGGAACGAGAATAAATCATAATAGGGGGTGAGTAATATGACTTTGTTTTTTTTGATTCTTATAGCTTCAGCAATTTATGTCCTATTTATCTATCAGAATGATGCCAAGAATAAGAACACTAACCATACAACGGGAAAATGTCCCAATTGTGGAAGTGCTGTAGAAAGTCATTTTAATGTATGCCCAATTTGCAAAGAGACATTAAAAACACCTTGTCCAGCATGTGGAGAGAAGTTGTCTGTTAAATGGGAATATTGTCCCTTTTGTGAATGCAATTTAAAGAAGATTAATAAATAGGAAATTGCATGATTTCAGTTGAGAGGAGTATCCAAAGTGGGCAGATTATTCATAAAATATAAGCACGAAGCTATAATTGTAATACTTCTGTCTGCAATCAGTGCGCTTCACTATATCAGCAATACATTTGATACACCCTATCATAGTATTTATCGATTGCTTTATCTAATTCCAATAATTTTAGGCGCTTTTCGATATGGTTTTCGAGGCGGAATAATCGTATCACTACTATCAAGTGCTATATATTCGCCACATATTTTGCTTACGGCAGGACTTGGGGTTGAAGAAATAAACATCTGTTGACAAACGAAGTCCATGAGGCATCACGGCTACTGGAACTTTAGTTATAATACTGTCGCTTTGCAAATCGACAACATAGACGTTACCGAGCGTTTTCTCAGCAGACATATCCATACCTGCATCTTCTTCCATTTCTGCAACTGTTACATAAGCTTTGCTGGAATCCTCGGAAAATACGATATGGCTTGGTCCAACGCCTAAATTGATGGTTTTAGCAATGGAATTATTCATCGTATCAATGCCAGAGATAGTGCCGTTTTTGTTTTCTACAACATATACATACTTACCATCAGGCGTAGTTTGTACATTATGTGGACCTTCTCCAACAGAAACGGTAGCATCAACTTTCATAGTAGACATGTTGATCACTGATACAGTTGCATCGCCTTCATTTGCTGTATAAACGAAGTATTCCGGCATATCCTCCGTTGATGAATCGTTCATTTCTGTTGGCATCGTTGTCGGTTCAGTTGCATCTGTTGCGACTGTAGTTTCTGGCATTGATTCCGCTTCTGGTGTGCTCTTTGGCGCGCATGCAGTTGCAAGAGAAACAATTAGTAAAACTGTAAATGATAGAATGAGTATCTTTTTCATAAGTTTCTCCTAGGTAGTTATGATATTACTTTAGCAAATTTATGTGTGGATTTTATGAATAATATTACTTTGACAACTGTCAGATTACATTTTGTACTATTTTATAATGCACAATTACTTGAAGTTTTTAATAACAATTTTCTTAACAATATCTCTATAAAGGTTTGTCACCGCAATCTCAGTAAAACATGCTGCATGAACATTTTCCACCGTTTTACGGTTAATATTTGCGCCGTAAAGATTAACAATAGCTGGATTGAGAACATCCATCAAAAATCCAATTACTTTCTGTTCACTTCTGACATGTTCAATAAGAATTATTTTTCCATTTTCTTTACATACGCGCCTTATTTCTTCGAGTCCTTTAATTGGGTCTGGTACAGAACAAAACACAAATGTCGTAAAGACAGTATCAAATGAGTTATCAGCAAAATCCATGGCTTGTGCATCCATTAGTAATAAGTGAACTTGACGCCCAAGGGTCTCCGCTCTCAGTCTTGCTTTTTTTAACATGCCTTGGCTAAAATCAATACCAGTAATATCAATGTTTTCAGGATAGTAAGCGATGTTTTTACCTATACCTACCTCTAATACCTTACCACTTAGCTCTTTCATAAGATCTAAACGCCATTGTTTTAAAGCCATAAGTTCCATCGGTGATTCGAAAACATCATAAACATGAGATATTCGATCATACCGGCGCATAATTTTTTTGACATCTTCCTTCATCTTCAACACTTCCTTCTACTATATTTTAGATTATTATAAAATAAATGTTTTCTTCATAAAATCAACACATAAACAGAGTATTCTAATTATAAGGTCATTCAACCTATTTTATTCACTTGGAGATGTAAAATGAAAAATAATACGTTAATGAAAACTTTCATGCTCTATAGTAGCGTAGCCTTTCTACTAACTGGTATTCTTCTTTCCTATTTTTTGATTAATCACATTACAACTGATTATATATTTAATAGTAATGGTAATGAAGCTAAGTTACATATTTTTGATTTGTATAGAATAATTTTTTTAACAGTATTTGGTGGATTGATAACCCTATTTACACTTCTATCAAATGTAATATATATAGCTTCAAAAACTCTTGAGAAACAAAACAGAAGTTTAGAAAAGAAAAGCGAAGAACTAAAGGATGCTTATACCCAGCTTAGTATGTCCTATAAAAATACAGTAATTGCTTTGACGAGCGCATTTGATGCACGTGATGCATATACTGCGGGACATTCTGAACGTGTATCTAAAATTGCTTTGTTAATTGGAAACAAACTATTTTTAACCGAGCAAGAACTTAAGGTATTAGAACTAGCAGCATTATTTCATGATATTGGTAAGATTGGCATACCAGATGCTGTTCTTAATAAAACTGAAAAATTAGATGCCGATGAATACAATTATATAAAACGTCATACTGAGATAGGTGTCAGTATTTTGAAAAATATTGAATTCATAAAAGAAGAAATACCCATTATTTTGCACCATCATGAGCGTTATGATGGGAATGGATATCCTGCGGGAATATCAAAAGAAGAAATTCCATTAGGCTCTCGAATAATTGCTGTTGCAGATACTTTCGATGCAATGACTTCTGACAGACCATATAGAAGAGGTCTCAGTCATGATGTCGCAATTACGGAAATAATTAATAACCAAAACACACAATTTGATAGGATGGTAGTAAAAGCTTTTTTAGAAATTAAAGATCAATTGGTCAGCAACTAATTTTCTTGTTTTTGAAGTTCAAGAATTATAGAAAAATAAAGGAGTTAGAAAATTTGTGTCGAATAACTTCTTGAGAAACGCAGATTTAAATTATGAAAATAAACTATCAAATAATAATTTCATCTCTAAAAAAGCATAGGGGGTTATTTCGTTGAAGATAGTATATCATGTTACTTTGTTTACTTTGATTGTAGTTTTCTGGATTATATTTGGGCTGATTGATCATTATATTGTAATGCCAAGATTCGGAGAGAACTTGATACACTGCATTCTAATTGCAGTAGGGTTTGGGTTGTTAAATTATTGGTTGTTTATCTTATTTAACAAAAAATACGGCAAACTTGAAAGTTCATATAAACATCTAAGAATAGAATCTGAAATAGATGAATTAACTGGGCTGTTCAATAGAAGGGCCTTTGACAATCTAATGGGTAATTTGCAAATGGAAAGTCCATTTTCAATAATTTTTTCGGACATTGATAATTTTAGAAATTTTAACAATGATTACGGACACGATATCGGTGACAAAGTTTTAACAAATGTATGCAAAGTGGTTAAAGAATCAGTTCGAATCAATGACTCAGTATTTCGATATGGTGGTGAAGAAATAGTTATCTTACTTCGAAATTGTGATGAAAAAAGTGCAAAGTCTATTGCGGAAAAAATAAGATTAAATGTGATGAATATGAATAATGAACCATATCCCCATATAACTATATCTGTAGGTGTGTCTACAGTTGTTGAAGATGAAAAAGATATAAGACAACTTGTAAAATCAGCGGACAATGCACTACTCAATGCAAAAAAAAATGGGAAGAATTGCGTAGCATAATATATTTTTGGAGGAAAAAATGTTTAATAAAATGAAAATTGCTCAGAAGTTGATACTATGTTTTGTTTTAATTGCAATGTTGTTAGGCGCGGTAGGTGTTATCAGTATTATTCAAATAGATAAAGTTAACATGAACTCTATCACCATGTATGAGGATAATCTTATACATATAAGAGAAGTCGGACAACTTAAAGAACTTTTTTTACAAATTCACTCTAATTTGATTTTGTTGATGAATGAAAGTAATCCAACGAAAAAGGAAGAGCTTAAAAATGAGATTCAAATTCTAACTGATGAAGCGATGATGATTGCTGAAGAAATCAAAATGACAAGTAATGAAGGTGAAGAAAGCGAATTATTCTTTGCTTTTAATGAAGCTCATGATAATTATATGATGTCAAGAAAAGAGTTAACGGAGTTGCTTGATGCAAATAAGATTGAGGAAGCCAGAATGGTTTTTTTAGAAGTTGATGAGGCAAGACAAAAAGCTTTTGATGGGATTAATAAAGTAATAGAGAATAATATGGCTGATGCTAAAGCTGCGAATGATAATAATAATCAAATTTATGATGCATCTGTAAAGCTAATGATATTTATGGTGGTGATTGGATTCATTTTTGCAATAACTTTGGGTATCATTATTTCAAGAATGATCTCAATCAAGTTAAAAAACATTCTATTGTTTGCAGATGCACTTAGTGAAGGTGATTTAAGAGAAAGAATAAATGTGGTTAGTAAAGATGAAATTGGGATGCTAGCTGAAGCACTGAATAGGGCTGGTGAAAAAACAAAGGGTTTAATAACTGCCATAATGGACAGTTCTTTTAAAATCAGCGAAACGAGCGATGAACTTTCTACTACCATTGAAGATATTACTGAAAAAATGCAAAACATACAAACTTCTACTCGAAAAATTGCCTCAGGTACTGAAGATTTAAGTGCAACAACAGAAGAAGTCAATGCAACAATTGAAGAAATTAATTCAAACACAACAGAACTTTCAAATAAAGCTAAAGATGGAGATAAAGCTTCTAAGGAAATACAAGTTCGTGCGAAAGAAATCAAAGAAAAAGGAACTGTGGCTATTGATTTATCAAAGAAAATATATTTAGAAAAACAGAAGAATATCCTAGAAGCTATCGAATCTGGCAAAGTTGTAGAGAAAATAAAGATAATGGCAGATTCTATTGCTGACATTTCCTCTCAGACAAATTTGTTAGCATTAAATGCAGCCATAGAATCCGCACGAGCGGGAGAAATGGGCAAAGGATTTGCAGTTGTTGCAGATGAAATACGGAAATTAGCAGAGCAATCTTCTAAAAACGTTTCAAATATCAGAGAAGTTATAATGCAAGTAATTGAAGCGTTTAGAAATCTTTCGGAAAACGCTCAAGATATTTTAGCCTTTATTGATAATAACGTGAATCCAGACTATGAACTCTTTTTAGATACGGCAGTAAAATATCAAGATGATGCAATTTTTATTATGAAAATGTCTGAAGAAATTGCAAATGGCAGTAATTCAATATTAAATGCAATGGAACAAACAAGTACTGCTATTGAAACAGTGGCTCTAACAGCTCAGCTGACTGCTAACAATACAGAAGGGATCTTAACTAGTGTTGATAAATCCACGTCAGCAATGGATGATGTTTTGGCAGTTGCAAATCGACAGTCTCTTTTGTCAGAAGAATTAAACCAATTAATACAAAAATTTAAAATTTAAGCAGCGCAGACAGAGAACTCGTTGAAAGCTTTGTCAAAAGAGTAGAAAACACGCTCGGTGTTGAAACAGTGGCGCAAAAGATTAAAACTCTTGAGCGTAAGTATTATGAAGTACAAAAGAAAAAGAAAAAGATTTTAGATCTTTTGCTAGATGATCAATTAGAAAAAGCTTTATTTGAAAATTCTATGAATGAACTAAGTGAGGAAGAAAAAACTCTTAAAGAGAAAATTGAAGGATTTAATCTGAAATTAGAACATGAAGTAGAACTAAAAAAGCGAATTGATCGTTTAAAGGCAGCATTGAATAGCAACATTAAGCTAGAGAAATTTGATCGTCATATTTTTGAGAGCTTAATTGAAAAAGTGATTATTGGAAAAACAGATGAAAATGGAATAGTAGATCCCTATTATATTACGTTTATCTATAAAACAGGTCTAGACAATACAGTAAACGGTGATAAATATAGAATTGATGGCAGAAAAAAAGATTCGGGTGTATTGCCGTCAAAAGATGCTGATGTGGTTACAGTATTGCCATCAAATCGTGAGGACGATAGGGGTTGAGAGCATTGTATTACTACAAAAGCAAGATATGTAGAAATCGGCAATTTACACACACTATTTAGGCATGCGAATCTGCATACGCACCTTGCTTTCTGCATAATTTTAGTGTAAAATAATGCAGAAAGATAGTGATTGTGCAGAAAGAAGGTGTAATATGCGCGCTTTTGATTATAGTAAGATTCCAAGTGAATTGTTATGCAGTGAAATTATTAATATGGTTTCAGCAATACACGAGTATAAGGGCAAACAAGCGCTTTTCATGGAAGCAAAACCAGATATACTAGATGCGATGTTAGAAATCGCAAAAGTTCAAAGTACGGGCGCATCTAATCGGATTGAAGGCATATATACTTCGGATGAGCGGCTAAATGCCATAGTAAAAGAAAAAGTTGAACCCAGAAACCGCTCCGAGTCCGAAATTGCCGGTTATCGAGAGGTGCTTCAGTTAATTCATGAAAATTATGAATATATGACCCCGAGAGTTGGTGTGATTTTGCAACTGCATAGAGATCTATATGCGTTTAATCCAACTGTCACAGGTGGACGATTTAAGAACGCAGATAATATCATAACTGAAAACATCGATGGAAAGGAACGTATCAGATTTCAACCTTTATCTGCATTTGAAACGCCAGATGCTATGGAAAGACTTTCAAGTACATTTATAGAAGCATTAAATGCAGAGGTTCACAACCCACTGCTGTTAATTCCAATGTTTATTTTTGATTTTCTTTGTATACATCCATTTAATGATGGCAATGGCAGAATGAGCAGATTGCTTACTCTTTTGCTACTTTATCGTTCAGGCTATAGCGTTGGAAAGTATATCAGTTTGGAAATGATTATAGAAAAAACAAAAATAACTTATTACGAAAAACTTGAAGAAAGTTCGAATGGGTGGATTGATAGCAAACACAGTTACTTGCCATTTGTGAAATATTACTTAGAAGTGCTCTTTAATGCCTATAAAGAATTTTCATCAAGAGTGGATCATTTTCATAATAAAGCACTTTCAAAACCCGAAAGAGTTAGGCAGTTATTTGATAGTACCTTACACAAGTTATCAAAAAAGAGTATTCTCGAAAAATGTCCTGATATTAGCATGTCTACCGTTGAACTTACCCTTTCGGAGCTATTAAAAGAAGGCTATATTATTAAAACTGGTGCGGGTAGAAGTACTGCTTACATTAGAAATTCAGATTATGATTTGCGTAACCGACCCTAAGGGCGGTTATTTTTTTGGATAAACCAAACAGATTCAACTGTGCGTTTTCTATGCAAATAAAAGCGGATTATTCAGTTCATGTTATAAAAAGAAGCATTCTGTGATACAATGATAAAAACCCCCTACAGGGGATATGGAAGACTGGTACACATACGTATTTCAGAGAGAGGGTAAAACATAATGACGTCATCAAAAATGGTTATTCGACAATCTAAGAAATTAAAATCAATTGGCTATGCGATATTAGCTGCACTCCTTTACGGAATCAGTTCCCCCGTTTCAAAGTTGTTACTCGTAGAAATTCCACCTACTTTAATGGCTGCGCTACTCTATTTAGGAGCCGGCGTAGGGATGTTAGGCATTAATCTCATTCAAGTTATGATGAAACAAGAGAAAAAAGAAGCAAGAATGACTGCAAAAGAGTTACCATACATTATAGGTATGATTCTATTGGATATAGCAGCACCAATCTTATTGATGATCGGATTAACGCTAACCACTTCATCAAACGCTTCGCTCTTAAATAATTTTGAAATCGTAGCGACGACACTAATTGCCATGCTGATTTTTAAAGAAACCATAGGGAAGCGCATGTGGATCGCTATTATTTTCATAACGCTATCCAGTATGCTTTTATCTTTGCAAGATGTTAGTAGTTTAACATTTTCCATAGGATCAATATTTGTCATTTTGGCATGCATCGCTTGGGGTTTTGAAAACAACTGCACGCGCATGTTATCGCTCAAGGATCCTCTACAAATCGTCGTCGTAAAGGGGTTTGGATCAGGTATAGGATCACTGATCATATATTTTACCATCAATAGTCTGAGTTTCAACCTACTTTATATTGCACTCGCATTGCTACTCGGATTTGTGGCTTACGGGATGAGTATTTATCTTTACATTATGGCACAACGTGACTTAGGTGCTGCCAGAACAAGTGCGTTTTATGCGACGGCACCTTTTATTGGCGTCATTATCTCGTGGATTGTATTAAGAGAGCCTGTAACGATGACCTTTATGATCGCGCTTTTCATCATGTTAATCGGTACCTATTTTGCAGTATCAGAAGACCATAAACATAGTCATGTTCATGTAAGTGAATTCCATGAACATAAGCATAGTCATAACGATGGCCATCACAACCACTATCATGACCCTATAATCGTAGGTGAACATTCACACGCACATACACACGAAGAAATGGAACATGTGCATGGACATTTACCTGATTTGCATCATCGTCACACACATTAGATAAAACCTTCACTCTGGGTTCGTTTCGGAAGTAACTCATCTTCCCGAGCATCAAAAAAGTCTACGAATTTATGACGTATCGCGCTTCATTTGCAAAGAAAATTCAATTAACTATTGCTTCGATTGTCTCCGTCCCTTTGGGAAAACCTCGTGGCCTAGGCAGAAGATGATTTCAGGTCCATTAATGGGCAAATTGAGTTCCTGCTGACAGAAGCTGTTAAAAAACGTAAAAGTGGAAGCACCTGAAGAAGCGCATTACAGAGCGCTGCATATGGAGAAGAACAACATGCCTCAGTTCATTATGGGTGAAAACATAGGCATAATCGTATTTAGCATAGATGAAATCATATTGTCTAATAGTAAAGATCAAGTAGCGTATTTGAAGAATCAATCGGAATGAGGAATTAAATGAATATCTGAAATGGAAAACGGCTATAGAGCAAATCACATCTCTATAGCCGTTTTTATTTACGTATCTTTATTTACTCGACAGGCTCCATTTGAATTAATTGGTATTGACCCTCTTCAGTTTCCGTATAAGTGATCTTTACCAAATCGCCTTCTTCAAAGCCCATTACGAGCTCGCTCATTAGGAAGTTGCGCATCACCATAAAACCATCACCTACAGTGACCTCGATGCTGTTATTATCGATCTGTCCTACGTAAGTGCCTTCTACCACAAGTGCATCCTCTAGTGCTAAAGTAAGCGCAGCATATGCCTTATCCTCGAGACCACGTACGACCATAGCCTCTGTGTTTACGTCTGTATTAAACTGAATCATTACGAATGGATAGGTTAATGCTTGAGTCACCATGGCATCTGGAGCGGGTACCGTTTCTATCATGGAAACTTCTATCACGCCATTTACGCTTTCGATTTTTTCCACTTCGATACCAAATCCACCTGTTGGCTTTAGACCCATACCGACAAACAGTGTTTTACCATTTGCATCATCCCATACATAATAGCCTTCACTTTGCTTTAAACGCTCTAAATCGTTTTGAACCTCAGCATCTAAAGACTCAATTGGGATGAGTTCATAGGTGATAGGCGTTACATTTTCTTGAGTTGTAGGTGCTTCAGTAGAAATTTCAGTTGAGGCTTCCGTTGGCATTTCGGTTGGTTGTGTTTCAGCGGGTGCGTTATCGTTGGTACAACCTACCATAACGACCATTCCGATCAAAAGTAAGAGCGATACCAACAGCACGCTTTTTTTATTTTTCATAATGTACCTCCTTTGGGCGTTGGCCCTTTAACCATTAGACGAAGATTTACGAATAAGAGTTCCAAATTGAACAAATTGTTAACTTTTCTTTTTATGGTTGACATTCATATTGATACCCATTAAGATGTACACATACCCCCTTCATAGGGGGGTAAAATTAAATAAAAGGAAAATTGAATTGGGTTTTCCTTAAAATACATTCAATAAGGAGATTGATATGGAGAAGATAGTAATAATAGGTGGTGTAGCAGCGGGTGCGACGGCTGCTGCAAAAGTGAGAAGACTTTCAGCAGATGCAGAGATAACGATTTTAGAGGCGGGAGCAGATATCTCTTTTGCAAATTGCGGGCTACCTTACTATATTGGCGGGGACATTAAAAACCGTTCAAAATTAATTTTACAAAGTCCTGAAAGTTTTAACGACGAATATCAAACGGCGGTTCATATTCATACATCAGCCACAGCAATCGATCGCGCAAATAAAATCGTGCATACGGTACATGCAAAAACAGGTGAAAAAAGAGCATTTGAATATACGAAACTTATCTTAGCGCAAGGTGGCAAACCCATCGCGCCGCCACTTCCTGGTGCGGATCAAGACCATGTATTCCAACTTTGGACACTTGACGATATGGATAAAATTCATAACTTCATTAACGACAAACACCCTAAAACAGCTGTGGTTGTAGGCGGTGGATTTATCGGACTTGAAATGACAGAAGCCCTTGCTAAAAGAGGACTTAAAGTATCTGTGGTGGAGATGATGCCACATGTTATGGGCATTATGGAAGCGGAGATATCAGGCTTTATTCAAGAGGAACTATTAGCATATGGCGTGGATTTATACACGAACAAAGCACTGGCTGAAATCGGTTCAAAAACCGTTAAACTCAAAGATGGCACTGAATTTAACGCAGACATGGTTTTATTATCCATCGGTGTACGTCCGACTTTAAAACTTGCACAAGACGCAGGTCTTGCTATGGGTGAAGCAGGAGGGCTATTAGTGGATTCAACACTTAAAACCAGTGATGATAACATTTACGCTGCAGGCGATATGATCGAACTCGAACACCGCGTACTAGGTAAAAAGGTACGTATTCCGCTTGCTGGTCCAGCAAATCGTCAAGGCAGAATCGCTGCTGAAAATGCGCTTGGTCAAAGACATGCATACAAGGGATCTATCGGAACGTCTATCGTCAGAGTGTTTGAAGCGGTAGCAGGGATTACAGGACTCTCTTTAAAAGTTGCCAGAGCGGAAGGCATAAATGCAGATGCAGTGGTGATTCATAAAGAGCATCATACGTCTTACTATCCAGGTGCAGAATTGGTGACGGTGCTTGTGGTTTACGATAAGGATACGGGTATCGTTTTAGGTGGCCAGACGGCTGGCTATGCAGGTGCAGACAGAAGACTGGACGTACTGGCAACAGCGGTTGCGGCGCAGCTGACGGTATCTGATTTATCCGATATGGATTTCGCTTATTCACCGCCACTTGGCAATGCCAATGATGCGATTAACATGGCAGCGTATGTGGCTGAAAATAGAATTTCTGGCTTCTCACCGACGATGACCGTTAATGAGTTAGATACACATTTGGACGGTAAAGAGGCACTTTGGATCGATTTAAGAGATGTTTTTTCTTACGAAAAATCACATGTTGAAGGCGCTGTGAATATCCCATTTGAAATGCTTTCCTCAACAGTGGGTCAGTTGCCTAAAAATATGTTGATCCTCTTGTATGATAAAACAGGTAAAAAAGGCCATCAGGCCCTACGTCTTTTGGTGGGTGCAGGTTTCACACAGGTTATGAATGTTAGCGGTGGTTTTATGAGTTTATCTAACTACGCAAGAGCAGTGAAGCCATTAAACTTTGTTTTAAACTTACCTGCGCCTGAAGCGAAGCAATTGGGTGAAGCGCATGCGGATGAAAAAGTAGCAGAATTAAAAGAAACCGTTAAGAAAGAAGTCTCAACGGGTCCAATTATAATCGATGTGCGTACCGAAGATGAATTTGCCTATGGCGCGTATCCAGGTGCGATTAACATTCCGCTGGACGAATTAGAAGAGCGAATTGATGAATTAAAGAACAAAGATCAAAAAATCATTCTTTACTGTGCATCCGGCGCAAGAAGCGCTTATGCGCTACAATATATGAAGCAAATGGGCTTTAAAAATGCTGAAAATGGCGGTGGATTGGCGCGTATGATGGCTAAATCTAAAAGTGCGGTTTTATAGGAAACAGAGGTACATCTACTTGCCAGAGTCATTCATCGTCCAGTCCTGAGCAGTGTCACTGGAAATCGCCAGTTCTATGAAACGGCGCATCACTGCAGATACCTCGGCTCTAGTGGCCGTGCCCTGCGGGTCGAAGATATTCCCGTTTTTGCCACTGATTACACCTGCCATCTGCATGATTTTCACAGCACCTTTTGCGTAATCATAGATTTTTGTACTGTCCGCAAAGGTGTTTTCTGCATGAAACTTTGGCAATGTGAAGCCGATGACTTTGGCATAGTTCTGCATCATAACTGCCATCTGCTCACGGGTGACAGATTGATTCGGTGCAAACTTCTTATCGCCAATGCCTGTTATGATGTTGTTTTTATTTGCCCACTCAATGTAGCCCATATAATAGGCGTCGTTTTTCACATCGGTAAAGCTACTCTGTTTGTACGAGCTCACATCGGCGTTTGCCAATCTGCCAAGGGTGGTGACAAACATGCCTCTGGTCATGGCGGTGTTTGGACTAAATGTGGTTTTAGAAGTGCCGCTAAACAGCCCATGATTAACCACAAAGGCAATGTCTTCCTTTGCCCAATGGCCATCGATGTCTGCAAAATTAGGCGTGTCATGCTTGTAGCCCACACCATATGTTGAGAAATGGTTGGTGGAAAAGTTGAGTACACTATTTACACTGTCATAGACAGAACTTTCTAGCCACTGCACGTTGCCCTTTGTATCCACGTATACCGCCTGAACATTGCTGGCTTTTTCATTTGCACCGAGGGTATAGGGAATTGTCACCAATACGTTGCCAGCACCGAATCCGGATACTGTTTTACCAGCGCCGGAGTTCACAGTCAGTTCATACACCGGTCTTGAGCCAATGATTCTCTTTGCAGAGTCAGACAGTATAGCCTGTGGCGCGATGGAAATGTTGATGGTTTCATTACTCTGTTTCTGGATTTCTTGCAATGCTTTCAGGTCAAAGGTCATCTTGACAGGAGGACCGATGATGGTAAAGGTGGTTACACCTGCGCTCACAAGGCTTTGCAAAGCATTCTGTGAAATCGAGGCCGAGACTGCAGTTGCACCCTGCGGCATGGTAACATCCAACTCCACGGCAATGCCATTTGCGGGTCTGCCCCCCGCCTTTGCGCCGGCCTGTGCCTTTGCAATGGCGTCAGTGATGGCTTTATCCGGATTATTTGCACTGGCTAAGCCGTCTGCATCCGCTGTGATGGCGACGGGTGTCGTCACCGTACCCGGTTGATTAGGGGTTTTGTCTGGTTCAGTTGTGTCTGCTGCAGGGGGAGTATCGTCACCGGATCCCCCGCTTTCGTCTGCCGCGGGCCATAGGATTATACTGCCGTAAGCAGTATGGAAACAGGCCTCTTCCGCTGCCGTGAAGGTCCAACGGTAGGATTTTCCGCGCTGAACAAGCGTGTTCGGTGTCGCATCCCAACTCAGCATACCCGGTACATGGGCGTTGTTGTGTGGGTTAAGGAAATGCCCCTTTAACTCTGCATCTGCCAGCGTTTGGCTGTCATTCGTAATCTCTGTATAGGCAGGTGAACCCATCGGAACGGCTTTGACAGTGGGTTTATTGATGCCGCCGCTTACCGTACCTTCGCAGTTTGCCGCCATGACCTCAACCCAAATGATTTGGCCAA
Organism: uncultured Clostridia bacterium; assembly: GCA_927417275.1. Taxonomy (GTDB): domain Bacteria; phylum Bacillota; class Clostridia; order Peptostreptococcales; family Acidaminobacteraceae; genus Fusibacter_C. The sequence continues at coordinate 20,656 of CAKMJV010000029.1, read as the reverse complement.
CGTCGGCTTCCGAAATTGTGTAGTTATTGCTTGTTGCAGAAGGGATCATTGCCGCCGTGACGCCGTCGGGGCTCCTGCGCCACCATTGATAGCTGAGCGCCCCAAGTTGCCCAGGAGACACCCCGGGGGTTGAGCTGCAAAGTTCTGCTGTAACAGCAGTTAAGGTTGCGCCATATGCTGGGTTTCCGCTGACGCTCACCGAACCTGAAAGTTGGGCTTTGGCTGTATTGAAGCGGATGCCGCTGCTTGGAGCACCCGTAGAATAGTATTCATTTTCTTTTGAGCGGACAAACGCAAAGTATTCGCTGTTGGGTGTAAGCCCCGAGAAGTTGACGATATCCTGCCAAACGGCCGAAGGAGGTGGGGAAGCTGTCTCGGAGACAGCATACTCTGTAGTTTGTCCGTTTGGAAGGCCCGATATAAGCTCCAGAGTGACCTCGGTGGCGGTTATTGAGGCAGTTGTGCAGTAAGCTATCTCCGCACCGTCCCCTTTTGCCACCGTTCCGATGGCTACTGCACCATTGACTGGGATATGGACGCCCGCACCGTCGCCAGTGAGGTTGGTAGCGGAAACTTTTTCAGGCAGCGAGAGCGTGTAGGGTTCACTGGTCTCGGTAACTGTACCTGAAAGTGAAATACGAACGGCAGTGCTTTCAACTGAAGTGTCCACAATGCTCAGCCAATCAGGAAGACCGCCTGGGGCAAAATCAATCACATTTAACCCGCTTGCATAAGAAGCACCGGTTAAAGTGTAGGTAAGTGTAGCATTAACAAAAGTACCAACCTTAAGCTTATCAAGTCCTACCGCTTCAGCCGTTATTTCCGCCACCGAAACACCGTCTATATCAAAAAAACCACCGGAGCCATAGAAAATACCGCTTTTGCCATCGGTTCTGTCCCATTTCGCCGAGTTCTCCGGCAAAGAGGCAAGGTCTGCTTCTGTAAGACTTCCATAGAGGTTGTTGCCAGTTGACTTATTCCATGCGACAACCGTGCCGGGGGAGGTCACCGTGGGGACTCCGCCTTCCATATAGATAGCGGCGCTATCATGCTCCGTTAGATACTTGCTGCCGCAGCCGATCACCAAACCGCCGGTGACTGTAACCGATGGATTCATAGAGGCAATTAATCGGATAGCGTTCCTTCCGCCACTGATTGTGCCACCGTTGACCGTAATAACGGGGTTTATATATCCTTCAAAATGAATGGCAATACTGCCGCCGTAGATTGTGCCACCGCTAATCGCGAGGGTGGAGTCCCAATCTCCAAGGATATGTATGGCGGTGTTGTCCGCATGGATTGAACCGCCGCTTATGGTGACTGTGCGACTCCTGCCACCGAAGTCTATGGCAATATTGCCGGCTTTTACTGTGCCGCCGCTGACAAGAATTCCTCCGCCGTCCTGGGCAGAGATGGCTTTGCCACCTACGCCGATTGCTTCTACCGTACCATTTTCTATTGTAACATAGGAGTGTATGCCTATAACTTTTATAGCGGTGCTATTCTCATTGTTTGCACTGACCGCGCCGCCATTGACAATCACGTTACGTGCACCATAAATGGCATTTCCGCCTACATTCGTTGCCTCCACCGTGCCACCCTCCACCGTAACAGATCCGCCACCAAGAGCTTCGATGACATTATTCCCGCCTCTAACTATACCGCCGCGCACAAGCACATTGCCCATAGACAATCTAATAACAGTTTTCTTGGCGCTAACACTGCCACCTTCCACCACGGTGGTACCTGAGGATAAGATGGCGGCGCCGTTGTCGCCTGCCGCGCTGACCGTGCCACCACTGACCTGTACGTTTCCCGAAGCATAAATGGCATAGCCGTCCGTGCCGATTGCCTCCACTCTGCCGCCACTGACCAAAACCTCCTTAAGTGTAAAGACAGCAGTTTTATTCGCGCTGATTGTTCCGCTCTCAACGGTGATGAATCTTCCCATTACGGCAGTACCGCCAGCGTTCACTTCAGCGGCGTCTTGTATCCGAATATTGCCTGCGGATTTAACAGCAATGCCGTCGATGCTGGTTGATATTACCTTGCCCTCATTCTTAATAGTGACGCTGATATTATCATAAAGATAAGCGTTGCCATTTAGATGAATGGTGGGATTTTTATCTGTCCCTGCATTGCTGACGATGCCTCCGCTGACTGTAACCGGTATGCTTTCGAAGGAGTCGTTAATGATGTAGATAGCACAGCTTTCTATGGCTTTGACTGTTCCGCCGCTGATTGTAATCCTTGGAATGTCGTAATTTGAATAGTAGGAAATGCCGGCTATCGCGCCTCCGGAGGATGCGTTTATTTCGCCGCCCTCTACAACCTCAAAAGTACCTTTTCCGTTCAAATGCATTAAATAATCGGCTGAGTAGCCTTTGAAGACAGCTTCCCAAACAACGGTCTTGCCCTCGGGTATGTTAAGAGAAAGGGAGGAGGTTACATTCGTTTTTGAGCCTGTGATAACAACGGTATTGCTATCCGTATCGTTAAGTGCCGTTTGTATTGCCGATGAGATATCAGCGACCGTCTGATCTTGCAATAGGATAACCGTAGCGCTTGCTTCCTCGTCCGCCAATTCCATTTGAGCGCTTGGCGGCTGGACAGTATCCTTGAAAAACACTGTGATACTGGGTGTTTTCAACCCTTCGACAAGGATATAGCTCCCACCAAGAACAGCGGTGAAATTATATTCCCCCGCTTCAATCTGATACTCCGGTGTGCATGCCCATGTAACTGGCACTGAGATTATTTCTCCATCTAATGTTGCGTAAAGGGTATCGGGTAAATTGAGTTCTGAAAGAGGTGCACTCAAGACAGCGCTTTGTTGTGCGACAGACTCTCCTAGCGGGGTAAATGCCTTGATGATTTTGTCGTCGATTTCTTGCTCGGTCTTATCCAACAACTCCTCGATAGCAATTAATGTGGTATCGAGGGCTTCCGGTAATGTCGGCAGATCCTGCACTTGCGCATTTGCTGAAACGGGCATCATGATACCCAAAACCATGATTATAGATAGTATCATAGCTGTGATCTTTTGAATCATCTTGTTTTTGCTCATACTGTTCCCTCCGGTTCTTATTCAAAAATAATTATTGAATCTACAAATGACTGCGCATAATTCGTTAGGCAAAGTTCAAAGAATCATAGATGTTTTGGTTCTATCACTTGAATTTAAGGCTGATGGATGCTATATTAAAATCATAGTAACCCGATTTAGTAAACTGGGTTACTAACATGTTATATTATACTGTATTTTTTCGAAAAATTCAATATAGGAGAAAGAACATGAGAGAAAAAAAGACCAACAAGAAAAAGGAGCAAGGGGCCGAAACCAAGAGGAAGTTATATGAAATAGCAGAGAGGCTTTTTATAGAACATGACTTTTCGAATGTCAGCGTAGAGGATATTACCTATGAAGCTGGAATCACAAAGGGTGCTTTTTATGTGCATTTTGAATCGAAGGATGCACTGATAGCCATGTTGATTGCTGATCATGTTGCCCGAGCTGATATGAACTACAAAACATTTTTGAAAATGTTGCCTAATGATATGCATGTTTCCGAGGTGCTCCTTGCACTGACCCAAAAGGTAGCCGATGAACTTGTGGATACCATCGGCTGCGATAACATGAAGAAGGTTTACCAAATGATGCTGGCTGGAACTGTGGACACCGAAGCGGTGAAAGGCTATAGCAGAGAGCTTTATACGTTGTTTTACGGTGTGCTGGAAAAAGGCACTCAACATGGGGAGATTGCATCTTCATTGCCGTTGGAGGCGCTTTCTCGGCATTTTGTGATGGGAATCCGAGGCGTTAGCTATGAGTGGTGTGTCCGTTATCCCGAATTTGACCTAAAGAGCCATGCTTTGGAGCATTGCCGATTGCTGATTGAGGGAATTAAGATGTAACTGGTGGACCACTTAGTCCGTTGTTATCAAATATTATTCGAGAAGTTACCAATCGGAATGCGAATATGAACTTTCAAACACAAGAATTGGGCTATTGGATAAATCTCCAATAGCCCAATTCTGTCACATACAGCAATCAATTTCCTACTACCCGATTGATTATCGCGCTTTTAACGGAAAAAGTGGTACCGTTGCTTTTGCGACTGATTTTAAATCGTTTAACGCATTATCAGTTAATGGCGTATCAACTTGTTTTATAATCTCAAGCGCCCACCTGAAATGATCGATATTGCCTGGCGGAACGATGGCATCCACGCCTCTTGAAAACGTATATTTTACAGCTTTCGTTGCTAGATCTAAACTTTCAATCGGATGGTACCAACCCTTCGGGTAGTCTATGACATCCTTTTCCTGACGTTCAGATAATACCATGGACTTGAGCCCGATGATGCCCATTTTCTTTTCGAGCGCCTTTTTCAGCACCAAACTGCCGTAATCATTTTTGAGCAGTGACACAAAATTAAAGGGAAACATGATGCTGTCAAAATCATAGCGCTCCATCAGTGCCAGAGCAGCTTCTGTAGAATGGGCTGAAAAGCCTATATGCTTGATGTAGCCTTGTTCCTTGGCTTTAACATACGTTTCAAATGATCCACCTGGTCCAAACGTCTTTTCGTTTGCCCTTAAGCGCTGGCCCTAACCGTTCTTCTGCATTAGAATACGTCGGTGCAACGTCAAAGTAGTTGACACCAGCGTCTATGGCTTCAGCCACATAATTATTTGCATCCCCTTGGCTTTCATCAGCGACGATGATTCCGCCAAACGCCACTTTGGAAAGGGTATAATCTAGTTTATCAATTCTTACCATTTTCATGAGAATACCTCCTAGATACATCTATACCCTGATTTGCTGTGGACAATTATGTTTTACGCGCCTATTGTCCCCAATAAGTCCCCATAAAAAGTGCAGCACCTGTGGTGACGTCCTCTATAACATAGAAAAACGGTTTGTTGCAGTTAAATTCAATCGGATCATCTATGATAGGCATACTCGTGGTTTCAAACTTTATAACGGTGACTGCGGCAGCTTCTGTACCCGCTTCATCGTTGATAATTCTTGCGTTTTGAAAGATATCGCCGATGAATACATTTGCATTTTGTGTATCCACCATGTTGCTAAAATCCGCATGAACTTCGTCGAAAGGTAGTATCATGCCCATTTCTATAAGTGGCTTTTTCAAGGGATTGCTCACACTGTATTCAAATTTGGGCAATGACAGTGCCAATCGCGTGTGCTTCATTTGGTCATCCGATGTTAATTCTGCCATCTTATCGTAATCATAATTTTCTATAAAATCGCTGAGACTTCCTTTTGGCAGATAAATCACCATACGTGTTTGATTTTTATAGGGAAGCGCTGCCACTTGTACATCGTTATTTGCATGGTACTGAAAAGACGTGGTTTGCATCATCATTGACACATAGTCTGTTGCACCTTCTTCTAAATAAAAGGGCATAGACACAGTGGCTGTTTCTTCAAATGCGTTCACCCATTTGCCTTTAAAGTAGACGGTATTCATCAAATAAGCGAGGGTTAAAGGGTCAATTTCCTTTAAGGTATCTTTTAATAAGCCGTTTGTCTGTTCCTCTACCCATGCGTTTATAAGGGATACTGTTTTTTGATCACCAAAGTCAGCACTGTGAATCTCTGCGCCAAAGTCTTTTGATAATATGTCCACATAGGGTTGCTTTGCCACTAAAGTGTCGCTGATCCAAAAACTATTTCCGATTTGAATTTTATCTTCATCATTTGTGCGATTTAAGTGTGCAATCAATGCGTTATAGTGTGGATTGATTAATGTAGGGTCAGTATCGCCCATGATATCTGCGATGTTTTCTGCGGTTTCACCAGACGCCGCGTTATAAGCCATAGCAAGAGCCATGGACAAACTCACAGGTGAAAACAGAGTATTCGCGCCTTCCTGTATGTTGATCAGTAGGTTATATCCTAAGCGATTTGAAGCATGCACGCTGTCTTGAAAGGTGCTAGACACATTTTCTATACGGGTTCCCGCAAATGAAACATTTGAGCCTATGGGGGCGTTCGGTTGGTTCGCAGTACACCCCGAAAGCATAGCAAGACATATAATGATGGATAAAAAACCTTTAAATGGTTTCATATTGACCTCCTTTTACACCATAGTCATTAGACGTTGTTTTGGGTAGAAAAGTTCCGTTTTTATTTTATACTTACATTATAACATCACATTTTGTGTTATGATTAAAGGAGTAGAGCATTACTTATTTTTTATATGAGATTTTAAGGGGGAAACAAATGAAATTAATAGGTCACGAGGTATTGCATAAAGCATTTGGTAAGGGTAAGATTATCGAATTAGAGCATGATAAGATAACGGTTGAGTTTAAGGATGGTGTTAAACAGCTTGCTTATCCAGATGTGTTTGAAGACTTTATGAAAGTCCAAGACCCTTTAATGGAAAAAGTGGTTCAAAAGGCTTTACAAAGTAAGTTTGATGATCAGAAAAAAATAGATGATGATAACAACGAGGCATGGGAAGAACACATTAGTAAAAAGCAAATCGTGCCCGTAAAGTCGAAGAAAAAGGCTAGTAAGCCGAAGGTTGTCAAGCCCATAAATAGAGCCAATATCGCGTTTAAATGTAATATGACTGACGGAGAGCGCTTGGATTTTTCTGAAGGTTTTAAATGGATTGGCTGTGATGAAAACGCATTAATAAGTAAGTGGCAGGCTATGACAGGTTCTGATAAGACGGATGATAATAAAAATAAAGCAATGAAATTAAAACGTGTACAAAGCAATAGTCTTTGTGTACTGACCATGAGAGAAGCCAATCATAAAGAAGAAGATCGTTTTATTTTTGGTGTGTTTTTAGTGGATGAAACGCAAGACGCGGATCGTATCGAATCGAGTTTCGTGCGTTCAGAATCAGCGTATAAAATGGCTTTAACACCTGATGAAGCGCGTAAAATGAAATTTTGGAAATACCATTCAAACGCAAACAAGCCTGAAACACCCTCTTGGAGTTCGGGTATACACAGATATTTTCTAGATGATCAAGCGGTTCAAATATTAAAAGACATCGTAGCCGTAAAAAAAGGATCGGATGATGCGCCATTGGCCGAAAGATTTTTAGCGCATTTTATAGAAGTAAACGGAGTGGACATCGATAAAGTTGGGGAGCCAAGCGGGGCACTTGTAGCGAAAAATTAGCACATCGATGAATTTAAATTTTGACATACTCTTAACCTCCTTTTAAAGACCTGCTAATACACAGGGTGTATGGTAGCATTAAAGCAGGAGGTTCTTATGAATTTTTTTACGCACATCGCCATGGGCAAAAGCCTCTATAAAAAACTTAAACACGCATTTCCACTGATGGAAAGCGCTTTTATATATGGCAATATTAAGCCGGATTTAGAACACTTGGTCCCGCATTTGTATCAGACACATCACGACTATGTGATGGCGCAAGTGGCTGAACTTCAAAATTTTGAGGGCACACTTGAGCGCTTCTCTGAGACACTGGGTGAAGTTTGCCATTATGTTTGCGACTTCTTTTGCCTTTACCATCGTGACACACATTATTACCACCGATACCTTAAGCATTTTATTTATGAAGCGAAAACGCATGTGGCTTTTGTCTTAAGAAAATGGCAGCATAAGGTTGACCATATACCGTGTGACTTAGGTGACATTGAGCAATCCCTGTTGCACATACGCACACACTATCTCGAATCGGCTCAGGGTGTAAACAACGATTTGTATTATGCCATGGAAACAGCCTATAAACTCATATATGAAATCTGCCTCTGTAATCAGAGCAGATTTTTTTTAGTTTTTTGGTCAAACCATGAAATGAACGTTTGAAATGTTCATTTGGATGGATAAGTTAACATGAAAATAAACACAAACAAATATTCAGATTACATATCTAAGTTATGCTAAACGTAGTTCAGAAGAAAACTAACGATTTTAATAAGTTTGGGAGGGTTTATGAAGTACAAAGGTAGAAAAATAGTGGGTTTAGCGCTTGCGTTGTCGATGATGATCACGGGATGTACATCAAACCAAGCAGAAACAAAAGCGGATGATAACGTCTCTTTAGACGTCATCATCGAACGTGCAAAAACAGAGGGAAAAGTTGTCAGTGTGGGGATGCCAGATGATTGGGCAAACTGGAAAGACACATGGGCGGATTTAAGCACTGTATATGGTTTGGCACACTCAGATACAGACATGAGCAGTGCAGAAGAAATCGCAAAAATGGTCGCAGAAAAAGACAACCCAACCGTAGACATCGGTGATGTGGGCATCGCTTTTGGACCAGTAGCCGTGGAAAGTGGCGTGACACAACCTTATAAAACATCTTACTGGGATGAGATTCCAGCGTGGGCAAAGGACGAAGAAGGACACTGGATGCTTGCTTATACAGGTACCATCGCATTTATTACGAATACAAACCTCGTAGAGACCCCACCCACATCGTGGGCAGATTTATTAAAGGGCGATTATAAAGTGTCTGTGGGTGACGTTGGTAAAGCGGCTCAGGCGAGCAATGCAGTCCTTGCATGTGCCATCGCAAATGGTGGAGATGAAACAAATTTAGAACCAGCACTTGCGTTTTTCGAAACGTTGGCTAAACAAGGTAGAATTTCTACTGTCGCGCCAAGTGTTGCAAACCTTGAAAGTGGCGAAATAGAAGTAGCCATTATGTGGGACTTTAATGCACTGAACTATCGAGCGCAACTTGGTGAATCCGATTACGCAGTGGTCATCCCGCAAGAGGGTTCTGTGATCAGTGGTTACACCACCATTATCAACAAATATGCACCAAACCCAAATGCGGCAAAGTTGACAAGAGAGTATATTTTTAGCGATGCGGGTCAAATTAACTTGGCAAATGGTTTTGCAAGACCGATTCGAAGCAGCATCGATATGCCAGATGAAGTAAAGAGCAAAATGCTACCAGAAGCACAATACGCAAACGCAAAACCCGTACAAGACCATGAAGCGTGGAATGCCACCACAGAAACACTACCTGAGTTATGGCAAATGCGCGTACTCATACACTTGAAGTAGGCCTTTATGAAAAAATTGATTTTAGTTGTATTAGATGGTTTATGCGATGAAATCGCGCAGCTGAAGATGGGGTATATGAAACATCTAGAAGAGGTTTTGCGCGCGCGCAAATCCACCGTGGTGGCATCGCTGCCCACCTTATCTCGGCCCTTATATGAAACCATACTCACAGGGAAACAGCCTTATGAACATGGCATCGTTCACAACTTAAATCGATCACTGAGTCAATCAAAGAGCATTTTTCATGAAGTGGCAGCAGCAGGTGGAATTTCCGCTGCTGCTGCTTATCATTGGATTTCTGAGCTTTATTTAAGCGGTGATCAGAATTCGGTGCACCACCGATTTCATTTAAGTGGCGAACCGCCCATACACTACGGCATTTTTTACTATGAAGACCACTATCCCGATTCCCATGTGTTCATGGATGCGTTTTACTTATTAAAGACGTATCAACCTAATTTTATGCTGATACACCCTATGAATGTGGACGATGCAGGCCATAAAGGTGGCGTTTTGTCTGATGGGTATGGATTAGCGGCCAGACGTGTGGATGGCATTTTGTCCATGGCACTGCCCGAATGGATAAACGCAGGGTATGAAATCATCGTGACTGCAGACCATGGCATGTCAGAAGACAGAGGGCATGGCGGGGGAACGGCGCGTGAACGGCATGTGCCCTTTTGGTACATTGGCACACAGACTGAGGAACTGCCCACGGAACAAGTGGCATTAAAAGCATTTATGATGAACTGCTTAGAAATCTAAGGAGGCAACTGTGACGAAGAAAAATCACTATCTTTTAATTGCACCATTTTTTATAATGGTTTGTTTATTCCTGTTACTGCCGATGTTATTTGTGCTACTGGATAGTTTTAAAACAGAACAAGGTGTATGGTCGATTTCAAATTACATCGAAATATTTAACAACCCTTTTTACACGCAAAGTTTTGGGAACAGTTTAGACATCGCGTTTAAATCGACGCTGATCGGCTTGATGATCGCCTTAATTGCCGCGCATGCCATTCACAGTTCTGGAAAGCGTCTCGGAAAAATCGCGCTTACTGTAACCAATATGGCGTCGAATTTTTCGGGTGTGCCTTTGGCATTTGCGTTTATGATCATACTGGGGAATAACGGCGTGATTACGATTTTGCTTAAATACTTGGGGTTTGATTTGATTTCAGTTTTCAATTTGTATTCTAAAGTGGGATTAATCGCAGTCTATGTCTATTTCCAAATACCGCTGGGCATTTTGCTTTTATACCCCGCTTTTGACCGTATAGAAGGGCATTATAAAGAAGCTGCGTTTACCTTAGGCGCAGGTAACACAGTTTTTTGGAGGCGTATCGGCATCCCTTTATTACTGTCTGCACTGATTTCCACCAGTGTTATCTTGTTTGCAAATGCCATCGGTGCATATGCCACGGCGTATGCATTAACAAATGGGGCATTTAACATCGTCCCTGTGCGCATCGGTACTTTAGTCAGTGGCGATATCTTCTTAAAACCTAACATGGCCAGCGCACTTTCGGTGATTTTAGCATCCATACTCTTAGCGCTAAACACCATCGGTCGAAGGAGGTCACATGAAGAATCGTAAAAGCAGTGCGCTTATCGTGTTATTGGTGATGCTGTATATGGTGATTCCCATCGTCTTCACCATCCTTTATGCCATTTCAACCAAGTGGCAAATCACATTGTTACCAGAAGGCTTTACACTGAAGCATTTTCATTCACTATTTACAAATTTACGGTTTTATCAAGCGGTTGGGCGTTCACTCAGTGTTTCCATCATCAGTATCGCTTTGAGTTTTACGCTGCTACTGCCTGTGATCTATATGGGTAAGGTACATTTTCCATGGCTTAATCGCATCATGCGTTTTGTGTCGATGATTCCCTTTGCCATATCTGGCGTTATTTTAGCGGTGGGTTTAATTAAACTCTATTCCAGTGGTCCGTTGGCAATTTCGGGCACTGTTTTTATACTGATTGGTGCGTACTTCGTGGTGATTATGCCGTTTATGTATCAAGGGATTAAAACCAGTTTGGATACGCTTGAGGTGAAAACGTTAATCGATGCGGCGAAATTACTTGGCGCTTCAGAGTGGGAGACTTTTTGGAAAGTGATTTTTCCAAACCTAATCAAAGGCGTGAGTGTTTCAGTGCTTTTATCGTTTGCCATTTTAATGGGCGAGTTTGTGCTGTCAAATATACTGGTGGGTGGCAATTATGAGACCATCCAAGTGTTTATGTTTTGGTCAAGAGGCGTAAGTGGGCACTATAGCAGTGCCATCGTGACCAGCTACTTTATACTCATCGTAGCGGTTACGGCATTGATTCTTTACTTAAACAAATACGATACGAAGAGAGGTTAATATGGGAACTGTAACGATCAACGCGCTTTCTAAGTCATATGGCGATTTAAATGTTTTAAATAAAATCAATTTGTCCATAGAGCAGGGGACTTTTGTTACCTTATTAGGCCCGTCGGGTTGTGGCAAAAGCACACTGCTTAGATGCATCGCAGGTTTAATCGAAGTGGATGAAGGTCAAATTATGTTTGGCAATGAGGATGTCACACATTTGACGCCACAAAAGAGAAACATCGGCATGGTGTTTCAGAATTACGCACTATTTCCAAACTTAAATGTGTGGGAAAACATCGCATTTGGGTTAAAAGTTCAAAAGTTGCCTGCGGATGAAGTGAAAGAAAGAACGCGAGAGATGATTCAGTTGGTCGCACTGGAAGGCAAAGAAAAGGCACTTCCCAGCCAGTTGTCTGGCGGTCAAAAGCAACGTGTGGCACTTGCAAGGGCGCTTGTTTTAAAGCCTAAAATGCTGCTACTCGATGAGCCGCTTAGTGCACTGGATGCGAAGATCAGAAAGAATTTAAGGCTTCAAATACGCGAAATACAGCGTGCGCTAAACATCACCACGGTGTTCGTCACCCATGATCAAGAAGAAGCGCTGATTTTATCCGATGAAATTTTTGTTATGGATAAAGGCGAAATCACGCAGTTTGGCAGTGCAAAAACCATTTATACGCAGCCTGCTAACGATTTTGTCGCGGGTTTCATCGGTCATTATAATATTTTAAACACAGAACATTTTGAGGGCTTCTCAAAATTTAGTCATAAGGAAGGCCGTTTTGCGCTGCGTCCTGAAGTGATAAAAATCTCACATGCACCGTCGGAACTGGCTGCGCGGGTTACCGCACCGATGCAAGTGAAAGACATTATTTTGCTTGGCAGTATTTTAAGATATATCGTCAAGGATGCATATACCGAATTGGTGGTTGACTGTTTGTATGAAGAGGAAATCCCAGCGTTTAAAATCGGTGAGCAGGTATTTGTACACTTTGAACCTGAAAAATTAAAAAGGATCGGCTAACCATGGAGTATACAAATGAAAGGCATAAAGCGATTATGGCGTGTCTGGATACGTACGGTAAAGTATCCGTGGTTGAGCTGGCACATAAGTTTAAGGTGACATCAGCCACCATTCGTAGAGATTTAACCGATTTAGAAAGACAACACAAATTACAGCGCGTGCATGGCGGTGCGGTAAAATATTTGTTTTTATCGGAAGAGCCTGAAATTGAAAAAAGGCGACTGATTTATATAAGCGAAAAAATCAAGATTGCCAGTATGGCTTCACGATTAATTCAAGACAACATGTCGATTTTTCTCGATGTGGGTACCACCATCGCCCAAATGATTCCACTGATTTTAGGGAAACGCAATTTAACGGTGATAACCAATTCCATCGATGTGATGGTTCAACTTTCGAAATTTAAGTTGTCACAGCAGTTTACAGGGAAATTATTTTTTATCGGTGGTGAGATCAATGAGAAACAGCAAACCGTTTCGGGTGCTTTGAGTCAACAGTTTGCTAAAACATTTTTCGTTGACATGGCATTTATAGCGGTTGGTGGCATTCATCTTTCGGGTGGTATAACGGGTTACGATGAAAGTGAAACGCTTTTATCAAAGCAAATGATCGCACAGTGTAAGGAGGCCGTCGTGTTGGTGGATCATTCTAAAATCGGCGTTAGAAATCTATACCAAATCGCACCTCTAAAAGGAATCGACCGCATCATTTGCGATACAAAATACCCAGAGGAATGGAGAAAGGAACTAGAGATTAATGATGTGGAATGGATGTATCAATAAGCCTTTAACAGGCGTTATTTTCGATAAAGATGGAACGCTTTTAGAGGTTGAGCAGTTTTGGCGTGCCGTTTATCAGTATGCCATTTCTGCCTTTCTCGAAGCAGATGCTGAGCAGGTTGTTAAGATTTATGATAACATAGGCATAAAAGAAAAGGGCTTAGTACGCGATAGTTTAGCGGTCATGGGGAGTGTGAAAGAAATATGGTTGGCAATTAAGGCATCTATGGATGTGCCGATTAAGCCCCTTGCATGTTTTGAGGCGAAGGTAAAAGATGGCGTGCATCGGTATATTTCACTTGTATCGTTGATGAGTCCCATCGTTCCAGAACTTTTAAACACGCTTAAGAATCAGGGTGTCTATTTAGCACTTATCACCACTGATTCAAGGTCAAATACAGAATATATGTTAAAAGCATTTGAGCTTTATCATCACTTTGATTACATCGGATGCGGAGATGATCCATTAAGTCCTAAACCCGCGATTGATCATGGGCTGGCTTTCGTGGATAAATTTCAACTGCTCACACATGAAATGCTGATGGTAGGTGACAGTGTTTATGATGCGATGTTTGCTGAGCGACTGAATATGGGGTTTAAGGAGATACGTAGTACGGATGATTTAGAAAAATTATACGGATGAAGTTTTCTTGATTTGCAGAATGTTTAAAAAACAGGGATTAGGATATATATGGATTATCCTAGTCCCTAATTGTTTTAGGCTTTTGGGTGTGGTATACTTATAAAAAGTCAATATTTTATAGGAGTTTAGACCTATGTTTTCGAGAAAAACCCATATGGTTGAAGTGAAAAATCGTATATTTAAGATGATGCTTGTGATTAGTATGATCGCATTTTGGGGGATCTCAGTGATAAATCTTATGAATCGTCGTCCAATGGTTAATTTTGATTATCCATTTGTCGCAGGTTTTATTATGTTTGCCATGTATAGGCTCTATCGAAAAGAACGATGGGCGTTACCGATTAAATATACCTACCTCGTATTTTTGTGTTTTATTTATATTCCACTTTCCTGGTTAACATCTCCTGGTTCTTACAGTGCGATGCCTTATTACGCCATTTTAATATTTTTTGTGGGCGTGATTTTAGCGCAAGATTGGTGGGATTATGTTTTTCCTTTTGTGAGCATCGTTGAAACGATTTTTTTCTTTTATTATGAAGTAAATAAACCACTACAATACTATGTATATTCTGAGCCCATGGCACGTGCAGTGGATTTGACCATAAACTTATCGGTTGTTGCACTCATTATTTTTGCACTGCTTATGGTACTAAACAGTTACTTTGATTATGAACACAAAAGAATCTATAAGTTATCGATAACCGATCAATTAACAGGTATCTATAACAGAAGGTATGTTTACCATGAACTTGAGCACTATGAACGTACTGAAGAACAGACCAAACGACCTTTTACGATCTTAATGATGGATTTAAATAACTTTAAAAAAGTAAACGACACGTATGGACACGCGGCGGGTGATGAAGTCCTAAAAATATTTGGGAAGGTACTCAATCAAGCTTCTCGGAAAAAAGATTTGCCTGCTCGTTATGGCGGCGATGAGTTTATGCTGATTCTGCCAGACACAAGTGAAAATGAAGTGGCTGGGATTATTAAAAGGATTATCGACTTGTTTTCACCGGTACTTGAACAGTATCGTGACATCGGATTATCTGTGGGTTTTGGTGTTGCTGAAAGTGGTGGACGGGACATAGAATCGATTTTGCAGCAGGCAGATGATCACTTATATAGCGACAAAGCACTTAGTAAACAAAGAGTTTTTGAAGACTCGTTTTTAAAAGATCCTATATTATAAAATTTGGAGGCCCAATGTTATGTTTGATGCGTTAATGACTGATGAAATGAAGCCCTGGCGTGATTTGTTGCTGGTGCATCAATTTGCTGTAGATGAAATCCGCACCAAACTCACCATTTTAGATGAAGAATATAGAAACGTTCATGATTATAATCCAATAGAGCATATAAAGTATAGAGTAAAAAAACCTGCTGGTATTATGGAAAAATTACAGAGAATTGGATTAGAACCCACTGTTGAAAATGCGAAGAAACATATCTTCGATATCGCGGGTATACGTATCGTCTGTGCCTTTACAGCAGATATATACTGCATCATAGAACTCTTATCGCGGCAAAAGGACTTTGCAATCGTGGAAGTAAAGGATTATATAAAAAATCCAAAAGAAAATGGCTATAAAAGTCTTCATGTGCACATCGAATACCCTGTTTTTTTAAGTTCGGGTGTAAAACCCACGCGTGTAGAGATTCAATTTCGAACCATCGCGATGGATTTTTGGGCAAGTGTCGAGCATAAAATCTACTATAAATACAGAGAGCATGCACCCAAACTTGTTCAAGCAGAACTCAAAGGCTGTGCGGATATGATCTCCAGTTTAGACGACCGCATGTATCGCTTGAAACAGATTATCGATGAATTAGAAGTTAGCGGTGCTGAGGCTGCAAGCAACAGTGCATTTTATCGCGAACCCAATGATCATTATGAGGAAGAAGTTTGATTTTAAAAAACGTTTGACAATTTATGACCATGAAACTATAATCAAAGAGTAAGAAATTTAATTTTGAAAGGAGAAATGTATTATGTTAGTGAAAATTGTAGAGGTTGTAAACAACTAACTGAATATTGGCACTGGTCTATGACCTGTGCAACTTCTTTCGAGCAATCTGTCCGTGACTAAAAATAGTACACGCCTTGAGGGCGTGTTTTTTATTGCCAAAATTCACTCCGCAGTTGGTCTTTAACTGCGGATTTTTTGCGCTCAAGAGAAGGTAAATTATGGTAATTAAAAATATGATGAAGATGAAATGGAGATTTAATGAATTTTAAGATGAAAATGAACGAATATGGTTGGAATGAATATTTTAACACATGCTGGGAAAAGATTTATGGCATTAAATGGTCTGATGCAGATGAAACGCTCGTAGAACATTGTCCAGCGCGCATTGTATCTGACCATGGAAAAAAAATGAAACTCGTGACACCGTATGGTGAGGTGTTGGGTACACGACATGCAAATGAGCAAATTTTAGAGCAACAAATGGCAGCAGGCGATTGGGTCGGCGTCATGATGATTAATGGGTATACAGAAGCCATCATTCAAAATGTACTGCCTAGACAGACGAAGTTTTCAAGAGCTGCAGCAGGCATAGAAGTTAAAGAGCAAGTGGTCGCTGCAAATGTAGATACGATTTTCTTGATTCAATCACTCAATAAGGATTTTAACATGAAGCGATTAGACCGTTATTTGGTTGGCGCATGGGAAAGTGGTGCGTTGCCAGTGGTGGTACTTACAAAGGCCGATTTATGTGATGATTTTGAAGCGAAAAAAGCAAAGGTTGAAGATGCTGCGCCTGGTGTAGAGGTACATGTGGTGAGCAATTTAACTGGCGAGGGCATCGAGTCACTTCGCAAATATTTCAGTGTGGGTAAAACGGTGGCATTATTAGGTTCTTCGGGTGTGGGTAAATCGACGCTTGTGAATTCTCTAATGGGTGAGATCGTTTTAAAGACACAGGATATTAGAGAAGGCGATAGCAAAGGGCGACATACGACGACACATCGTGAACTCGTTAAACTAAGCTGCGGCGGGATGGTGCTGGATACGCCAGGCATGCGGACTTTAGCACTTTGGGAAGCAGATGAGGGCATGGAAAAGCAGTTTGGTGACATCGAAGAATTGATAAAAACGTGTCGATTTAACAACTGCACACATGATAATGAACCGGGTTGTGGCATAAGAAAAGCCCTTAATCAGGGCGTTATCGATGCGGTCAAGTGGGAAAGTTGGAAGAAGTTACAGAAAGAAATGCGGTTTTTAGATGCAAAGAAGTCACACAAAATAAGAAGTATGGAAAAACAAAGTGTGAAAAAATATGCGCGTCCCATGAAATCGAAAACCGTAGCGCGCGATTATTAAACTAGTCTTGAGTTTTAACTTTTTTCAACCAATTTTCAAGCGTTTTGATGGTGAGTGATTTGTTATGGACTTCTAATACGGAGCAGCCTACGACATCTTCGATGTAACTTTCAAAAGCATTGACCAATATGGGGTGATTAAAAGCGAAGCAAATAGGATTTACATCCATTTTGGCTACAAATACACCCACATCACGTTTCACAGATAAATAAATGTCTTTTGGTAGTTTGTGCGGCCCCAACATCACATGAAAGTGTTTGTGTATATGCAACATTTTCAAGATGTTTTCGATGTGCAAAATGTATTCGCTAAGATTATAGGTTAAAACTTGGTGCGATAAGATGTCAATCGGTGCAAATACGACTGAGTCCAAATCGTCTATTTCGGGCAATGTGAGCCATTCACATTGCTTTTTTTCTTCTAAATTTTTCAAATGCAGTGTCACTCGCTTTTCAAACAGTGCCAAATGCATTTCCTGATCGGTAACAGTTAGATCACTTTTCTTTAACAAGGATGCGTATAAACTTTTGGGCATGGTCATCGCTGTTGGGGTACTGGAAAAAACAGCAAGATCGCCTGCCTGAGATTCATATTCGATGACCAAGGATTCGAAACCAGCCATATTTTCTCGTGTGAAAATACGCATGAGTGGACGACAGTGTTTTAAATAGGCATCAAATTCGTGCACCAATTGATTGATCATATGCTGATCGTGATAATAGAGTTGCTCTGATGGTTCTGAATCGGATAGGGTACTCGAGGTAAGTGCCGCGATTCCAGGGGCTATAAAAAGGGTACGTTTAAAGAGACTGTCTTGATAATTTGGATAGTAAAAGGGTTCTATTTGCCCACTCATATAAAGTGGAAGCCACTTTTCAATCGCGGCGAGTAGTTCATCTGTTGAACGGTTGATGGTGTGAATGATTTTTATAAGGTGACCTCGTTTTAAGACTTCTAACAATAACATGGCCCATTTCATGTAAAAATCTTCGGATTCTGTTAACCAGGACATGGATTCATTGCTAAAGAGCAAAAGCGTACAAGGCGTTGGATGGACGATAACAGCAGATAAGAATCTCACCACAGCTTCTCGTTTACCTGCATTGCCTTCATAGGCTTCAACACTTAGTTTTTTCCCACTGGTTGCAAGCAATACAAATTCAGGCAAGGAAGTGGTTGTGCGTTGTGGTGTTATTTGATTGAGTTTTTCTATAAACCGAGAGACAAGTGCGGAATTGGTGGATTGCTCATCTAATAACCATGCCTTTAAATGATTTTGAATCATGGTAGAAGTACAGGTGTTTTTATCAAAGGCTATATTCATGAGTTCACATAAGCGCGATTTATCTTTATAGTTGGCAACGAAATAAGCGGCGATGGCTTCTACATACTCACTGTGCTTGGGTAAATCACGTGTGCCATTTCTCCATCGGCTAATTAATGAAGGATCTAAGGAAAGTGCTTTCGCAAGTTTATTATTTGGTATATTTTGAAGGGTCATCAATAGATTCAACTTGTCATGAAATTTCATAATAACAGCCCCCTTTTTCTATCAGTATACCATAAAGCGTGCACAAATTATTTCGAAATGTTCACAAATTCCGCTGAATTGTGTTTTTTTTTTAATGCTTTTAAAGGCTACACCCTCTTATAATAGCCATTTTTAGATTTTGGCATCAATGCATGTGCCAAATTCAATGGTCTTTTGTTTGAAAAATTGAACCCTTAAAAATATAATGCAAATATAGCAGTTGCTTTTATATGAGTCGTTTAAAATGAATAAGGGGGATCACAATGGAAAAAACATTAGGTTCAGGTTCAAAAAAAGGCGGCGTACAGAGGTTTGGACGTTTCCTAAGCAGTATGGTAATGCCAAACATAGGTGCGTTTATCGCTTGGGGTATTATCACGGCATTATTTATTCCTACAGGTTGGACACCAAATGAAAACTTGGCAGCACTGGTTGGTCCGATGATCATCTATATGTTGCCACTATTGATTGGTTATACAGGTGGTAAATTAGTTGGCGGCGCACGTGGTGGTGTCGTAGGTGCAGTTGCAACCATGGGTGTGGTTGTTGGGGTAGACATACCGATGTTTATCGGCGCGATGATCATGGGACCACTTGGCGGCTTCGTGATTAAAAAGTGGGACGATCTTGTTGAAGGTAAAGTACCAGCAGGTTTTGAAATGCTCGTTGCTAACTTTTCAGCAGGTATTCTTGGGATGGCATTGTCATTATTGGCATACTTAGGCATCGGCCCAGTAGTGGTTATGCTTAATGACATCTTAAAAACAGGCGTTGAAGCAATCGTTAATGCGAACTTATTACCACTGACTTCTCTCTTTATAGAGCCAGGAAAAATATTATTCTTAAACAATGCGATGAACCACGGTATTCTCGGACCATTAGGGATTCAAGAAACCGCAGAAGTGGGCAAGTCTATTTTCTACTTGCTTGAAACCAACCCAGGACCAGGTCTTGGTATCTTATTATCTTACTGGGTATTTTCAAAAGGCATGATTAAAGATTCAGCACCGGGCTCAATCATCATTCACTTCCTCGGTGGTATTCACGAAATTTACTTCCCTTATGTGCTCATGAAACCGATTTTAGTCCTAGCGGTAATCGCAGGTGGTATGAGTGGTGTGTTTACATTTAACCTTTTAGGTGCGGGCTTAATCGCAACACCATCACCAGGTAGTATTATCGCACTTTTAGCCATGACGCCTAAAGGTGGATTGTTCCCAGTACTAGCAGGTGTTCTCGTTTCAACGGTCGTAACATTTATCGTCGCTTCTTTCTTCATTAAAAAGGACAGCGCAAATGACGCGAGTTTAGAAGCGGCAAGAGCAAAAGTGGGTTCAATGAAAGCGGAATCAAAAGGACAAAGCGCAACAAAAGTTAAGAAAATCGTAGTCGCTTGTGATGCGGGCATGGGATCAAGTGCCATGGGCGCCACCACATTACGTAAGAAAGTTAAAGCAGCAGGTCTAGATATAGAAGTTATCAATGCCGCGCTTGAAGACATACCAGCGGATGCGGACATCGTGATCACACACGAGAGCCTAGCAGAACGAGCAGCAACCATTAATAAAACAGCCGAACTGATCACCATTGATCAATTCGTAGGCAACCCTATTTATGACACATTGGTTAATAGACTGAAGTAGTTTAGTCCCAGAAACAGTGAAGCGTTTGCTTCGCTGTTTCTTACTTTCAAGCACTAATCAATGATGTCACTATTTAATCGTGTCACTATAGAGCAACTTTTTGAGTCTTAACCATTATTTAGCGGTATAATAAGAAAAAGCGTATCTCTATGCATTAAATGGGGGGTTCAAAGTGAATTATTCAAAACGTGTCCTTGAAATTATTGAAATTCTTATTGAACAGTCGGATTTTATTTCTGTTTCGGATATTGCTGCACAAATGGTGATCAGTAAACGGACCATATTTAGAGAGATGGATGAT
>CAKMJV010000028.1 GCA_927417275.1 uncultured Clostridia bacterium | reverse complement strand
GGTTCTGGCACTTCGGACAGCGCAGCTCTTCGGTTAGGGTGCGGTAGCGCTCACGCTCGGCTTCGTCCCTGAATTCATAGGTATCGATTGCTGCCTGGGCGGTCGTGACCAGGAACAGACCAAGCAGCGCGCCATAAATTTGACTCAGTTCATTTTTTCATTAATCTACGTTCCACCTGCCATTCACTGCTTGAACAAGCCAGATGATCCTCGCTGAGAAAGTTCAGGATGACGGCCAGGTCGCGCCGGCGGTCGTGATCATCGTCTATCTAAACCATGGTCGATTTAGGATCAAATAATGTGACTAACGATGGTGCTTTTAATTTGCCGGATGACAATAATGGTCAACTGTATCATGAAATACTCAGTAAGCAATATTTGACAGTTTATAAATACACAGAGTTTGAAATGTTGGAGTTATTGGGGCTTGAGCGCAGTACATATTATGACAAAAAGAAAGAGGCTCTCGATTTATTTGCAATTTGCCTATGGGGTTATACTATCCCTTCAATGAGAGGTCTGCTTGGCATTGGTGAGGGATCACTTGAAATACCAGATTTCTTTCAAATCATAAATGACCCGACTAATTCCCGACTATAACCCGATAAAGTTCCGACTAAGTCCCTACTGTATTCCGACAATGGACATGTTACACTGACTATGCTGGTGAATTATGGCATAAAATAATTGAATAATAATTTGTGAACACCTCAAAGCCAATTTGGTTTTGGGGTTTTTTAATGCCTATTTTTCGAGCAAGAGGGACAAGCTCAGGTGGTGATTCTCACCTCCTATTTGGTTTGTTTACTATATGAAGGCTAGTTGAGCCGGGTCTAACAGAAATGTTATTCCCGGCTTTTTCTATGCTCATTTTTAGGAGGTCGCATGAAAAAGTCACTGCAAGGTTCGCAGTTAAGATGCCGAGCTCCTCCATTTTCTGATGTTGATGCAGCCAATCAGAAATCAGAAAAGGAGGAAATACAAATGGCAACAATGAAAAGAATTCCAAATTACAGAAAGATGTATCCAACGGCAAGTGAAGAGGTGATTGAAGTGTTAAGGCAAGGTGAGAGAAGACTTCGATATTTAGAATATGACATTAAAGTTGAGCGATTTGTTTTGGATGAAACCAAGCAAGTCGCTTTTTTTATTCCAAGTAGGGAGGATTCTCTAGAACGTTTGATTGAAGCCGAAGCACAATTTGTAGATGAAGAAACCAATGTAGAAGAAATGGCAATCAAGACCGTTATGGTAGAACAGCTCAAGGAAACCTTGGCACTTTTGAGCGCTGACGAAATAGAAATGATCAATGCTCTGTTTTATCAAGGCTTTTCAGAAAGGGAATATGCCAGAAAAGTTGGTATTCCTCAGAAAACGATTAACGACAGGAAGACGAGAATAATCCATAAACTAAAAAAACTTTTAGAAAATCAAAAATAAATCCGCTCAACCCCCTCGCTCATCGTGGAAGTAAGTGAGGGGGTCTTTTTATTCTCTCAAATGCACCTTGAAAATTTCATATTCGATTTCATAAATACGTTAGCTGATGAGCCTGAAAAGGGAAAGCGACACGGTTAGATGCGCGAAGACCACCTGTAAGGTCAGAACAGATCCATGCAAATGGATTTTTTCTCTTGGGAGAAATTTTCTCTGATTTTATAAATGCGGCCAACAATAAAGGTGCGAGCGGGTCCGTCTGATCCAGAAACAGAGAAGTGGAGCAAATGCTCCAGACAGTTCGACTGTTTCGCAATAACCTCATCAGCCTATAATGATACTTCTGTCCAGCCATAGACATCGCAATGGGGGTAGCCTGCGGAGATCCCGGAGGAGGTGAGAATCCTATGATGAGATGAACTGGTCTCAGTTTATGAAAACGCCCTAATGTCGTAAAAGACAGTAGCACTGGGGAATTTGTGTAAAATACAGTGCAGATTAATCAAAGAAAACTGACTTAATGTCAGAACCCATGGGGATTATAGGAGTCTATCGACTCACATTTCTTCTGGCGTTTGTTTTACTAATGCCAGAAGAAATGTAATCCCTATTATTGTGATATTAAGAAAAATTGAAGAGTGAAAGGAGCAGAAAAATGGAAAGTGAAATGAAGAAAATAGCCACCGATCCAGCAAAACTACATGGCATGACAAAAGAACAATCCAAGTGTGAAGTTCAATATAAGATGGCGCAAAAGATGTTAGGCATCCTGCTCCGAAGAGGGATTGTAACCGAGGAAGAACGTAAAAAAATAGATGAATTGAACCGCCAATCCTTCTCTCCACAGCTTGCCAAAGTATATGTGTAAAAACACTTGCTTTGTACAGTGTGTTGGAGTAATGTGTGTTGCTAACAGGGGATGATAGTCCCAGAAAGGAGGAAAACGCATATGACAAAAAAGGTCACTAAGATTGAACCAGTCAGGCAAAAGGTGATGCACGAATTAAGACCTAAAAAGCGTGTTTGTGCATACTGTAGAGTCAGTACGGATTCCACCAAACAACACACGTCCTATGTTGCCCAAGTAGAGTATTATAAGAGCTACATTGGCAAACGTGAAGAGTGGGAATTCGCCGGTATCTTTGCTGATGAAGCAAAAAGCGGTACACAGGTCAAAAGCCGTGACGAATTCATCCGAATGCTCAAGGAATGTGAAAATGGCAATATTGATATCATCGTCACCAAATCAGTCACTAGGTTCGCCAGAAATACCATAGACAGCATTGAAGCTATTAGAAAGCTAAAGGCACTTGGTGTCACCATATACTTCGAAAAAGAAAACATCAACACCATGTCCGAGCAAAGTGAACAGATGCTGACAATTCTAAGCTCAATTGCTCAAGGTGAATCAGAAAGTATCTCCACAAACAATCGCTGGGGAATACAAAAAAGATTCAGAGATGGCAGCTATAATCTCAGCTGTGTGGCTTATGGTTATACGAAAGATGAAGATGGTGAGCTAATAATCAATAAAGATGAAGCTGCAACAGTACGAAGGATATTTCAAGATTATCTAAACGGAAAAGGATCCTATGTAATTGCAAGAGATTTGACCAATGATAATGTGCCACCCGTTAGGACTGCCGAAACATGGAATGACAGTGTGGTAAAAGGTATTCTACAAAATCCAATATACGAAGGTGATCTGATTTTACAGAAAACCTACACTACTGAGGTGCTCCCTTACACGAAGAAAATCAACCGTGGAGAGATGCCTCAGTTTTTTATTAAAGACAATCATGAACCGATTATCAGCAGAGAACAAGGAAGGATGGTTCGTGAAATCTATGAATACCGCAGAAAACAGATGGGCATCGATGATAGCGGAAAGTATCAGAATCGATATGAGCTAAGCAGTAAGATCATCTGTGAAGAATGTGGTGGAACCTTCAGAAGACAAAAGATTTACATCGGGAAACCTTATGAAAAAATACAGTGGAGCTGTAAAAACCATATTAATAGCAAAGAAAATTGCAAGATGAAAGCCATCAGAGAAGATATCATCAAAAGTTCATATCTTACTATGTGGAATAAGCTAGTCAGCAATTATACCTATATCCTAATACCGCTGCTAGACTCCCTAAAAAATCTGAGAACCTGTAAATCTCAAGAAAACGATATCGAAAACTTAAATCAAAAAATTATGGAACTGACTGAGCAGAGCCATATCCTGAGCCGAGTTGTGCAAAAGGGATATATGGACTCTGCTCTTTTTATACAAAAGCAAAATGCACTGAATATCGAGATTGAAGAAACAAAGAAAAAGAGGAATGGTCTGCTGGATTCAAACGGATTTGATAAAGAGATTGAAGAAACCATAAGGCTCCTTGAAATTATCAAATACAACTCAGAAATTATGGATACCTATGACGAGAACCTACTTGCCCATACGGTAGATCAGGTGCTCGTAGGACAAAGCGGAACCATCACTTTTAAACTGATCAATGGACTTAAATTAACAGAGCGTATCAGTAAAGGTGGTGAGGACGCGTGATGCAGCGACATATGCCAATGGGATACAAAATGATAAATGGTCTGATAGAGGTAAATGAAGAGCAAGCCCAAATAGTCAAAGCAATTTTTACAGACTATATCAAAGAAAAATCATTAAAAGCCATAGCGAAAAAACTTTCAGACAAAGGTGTCCTCAATGCTAATATGAAACCCAATTGGAATCATGGTTCAGTAGGCAAGATACTACAGAATGTCAAATATCAAGGGGATGAGTTCTATCCAAGGCTTATTGATGAGGCTACTTATAAAAAAGCCCAGGACATGAGAGCAGCTGTAGAAAAAAAGCTTGGCAGATCACAGCAATTTAATGCGATGAAAAATCAAAGCATTTTCAGTGGAAAAATCAAGTGTGGGGAATGCGGAGAAACCTATAAAAAATATATCGAACACGCTGGCAAGCCTTCGGAGAAAATTAAATGGAAATGTAGAAACTATATTTTTCAAAACCGAGTTTTATGTCGGAACAGTTTTTTCACAGAAGAAGAACTGAAAAGTATATTTACAGAAGCTACGAACCAACTGATCAGGCAAAAAAAGAGACTTGATAATATACAACCAAATGAACCACCGAAAATGAACCTCGAATTCAGACAGACTGATAATAGAATTAAAGAACTCGAGCAAGACGGTGAATTTTCAAGTCCAGAGCTTGCAGAGCTGATTTTTAAAAGAGCTGTGCTTTATTACGAAGGCTCAAATGTTGCCGATCAAAAGTGGAATGCTGAAAAATTAAAATCGGCTCTCTCAGATATAAATACCCTGACAGAAATTAATGATGAACTGTTCGAAATCATTATTAAAAGGATGACGGTCTATAAAGAGACATCTGTGAAAGTGGAATTTATCAATGGGGTCATTATCAACATAAGTATCGAGTACAAACGAAAGGATGGTAAAAATGGCAGTAGTGAAAAAAACGGTAGCAATCATACCGCCTCAAGTTAAATATGACAAACATACGCGAGTAGAACAGAAAACACTTCGAGTAGCAGCATACTGCAGAGTCAGTACCTTGCTAGAGCAACAGGAAGGGAGCTATGAAGCTCAGGTTGACTATTATACGGAGAAAATCAATAGCAATCCCAATTGGAAATGTGCAGGCATATTTGCTGACGATGGAAAGAGTGCCACACAGACGAAAAAACGTGATGATTTTAATGTCATGATTGAAGCTTGTATGGCAGGAAAAGTAGACTTGATCCTGACAAAATCGGTCAGTCGGTTCGCAAGAAATACAGTGGATGCCCTTCAATATATCCGAAAGCTGAAGGAAAAGAACATTCCAGTCATTTTTGAAAAAGAAGGGGTCAACACCATGGAAAGTGGTGGTGAACTCCTGATTACGATCCTGAGCAGCCAAGCACAGGAAGAAAGCCGTAACATCAGTGAAAACACAAGATGGGGCTTAACAAGGCGGTTTGAAAACGGAATTATATCAGTCAATCATAAGAAGTTTTTAGGCTACACAAAAGATGACGATGGAAACCTAGTGATTGTCCCAAATGAAGCCATTATTGTAAAGCGGATATACCGAGAATATCTAGAAGGTAAAAGCATCATTCAGATAGCCAAGGGACTAGAAGAAGACGATGTTAGAACGGTAACAGGACTTGATCACTGGCATCCCGGGACAATTGACAAAATGCTCTCCAACGAGAAATTTTGCGGCGATGCTTGTATGCAGAAGACCTACACAATCGATTTTCTAACAAAGAAAAAAGTAAAAAATGAGGGTTATGCCCCTCAATACTACATCGAAGATAACCACGAAGCAATTATCCCCAAAGCGTTATATCATCAGGTGCAGGTGGAAAAGGCCAGAAGAGCAAGTCTAAATAAATCTGCGGTTACAAGGAAATCAAACAGGTCAAAAAAAGAAAAGAGCAAGTACAGCTCGAAGTACGTACTAACAGAACTGCTTGAGTGTGGAGAATGTGGCCATGCTTATAGAAGACAGACCTGGTCCAAATATGGACAAAAATCAGCTGTATGGCGATGTGAGGACAGGCTAAAAAATGGAACAAGCTCGAGATGTCAAAACTCGCCCACATTAAAAGAAGAGCAACTTCATGATGCCATTATGAAAGCCATCAACAAAGTAGTCGAAAACAGTGGCGATTTTATAGAGACATTCAGAGAGAATGTCATACGGGTCATAGGCAATTACAGTACTCAAGGGGTTACAACGGAATATGATAACCAGATTGATGAACTGCGAAAACAGATGCTGAAACTCATCGAAGATAACGCAAGACAAGGCGCTGTAAGCGATGAATTTGACGATGCATACAAACAATTATCCGAGCGAATCAATGAGCTTAAGCAGGCGAAATTAAAGCTTGTAAGGGCACAGAAACAGGCGGAGAACTATGCAGAGAGGGTTGAAGCACTGGACAAGGCTGTGGGAACTGTAAACCCACAAGTGAGGGAGTTTGACCAAGAGCTTGTGAAGCGATTGATATATAGCATAAAGGTGCATAAGGGGCTGAAAATAACGATCCAATTTCACTCAGGGATTGTCATGACTGAGGAAGTGGATTGCTACGAGGATTAAAGTTTAGTAATAGAATATTGTACTTCATAACGACCGTAACTGTTAATGCAGCTACGGTTTTTATTTGCTTAATGAATGAGTCACTCTAATGGATTAAATTTTACAAATTACAAAGAATGGAGAAGATAAAATGACTGCAGAAGAGTTATACGAATTGATGGAAGACGGCAACCTTGGCTATGCCTGTGTTTATAAACAAGGAGACCAAGGAATGCATACCGATTACATGTTTAAAATGACGGCTGAGAACATTGCTAATTTTATTGGGAAAAATGCATATTCAGCAGACAAGATTATAATGACGGATATGTGTGACAGCCTAATTTGTGAATCTATTTATGGCGGTTTTATTATGAATTGCCCAGATCAGAACCTCTGTCGAGAAATTATCCCTTATTTGGCTCCTATACAAATGGGAGAAGTGGATCCGAAAGAATTCCCAGTGGCGACAAGAGAAGAGATGGAAGCACTTTGGGATGCAGAAGAGGAAGTTGTTATGCAAGCGGAGTTTAGAATATTGTGAATTAAAAAAAGCCCAGATGTTTAATCTAGGCATGATTTTTATAATAAATGTATGATAATTCCTAATATCAACACGATTGAAATTATTCTATGACTAACAAACCACAATCCTTGTCTCTTTTTAAAAATGTAAGCCCCAGACATTCCTAATAACATTTGAATAAGCAATATACCACCTGCTATCAATCCTGTAGTGCTCACTTCACGAAATGTTGACTGAATATAAAAATGTAGTAAGAGGATTATAATTGTAGCAATTCCCCAAAATTTATGATGACGTACAAATATTTTCATGAAAAGAGCATTGAGTTTTTTAAATTCAGGCGTGGAATTTATTAATTTTGAATATTTTTTATTAATATATTTTAGTACGTAATTTGCTAATGTTGCCCCAAAAGAGAACACCGTCAACCAACCTAGAAATTCACCTATTTCACTCATTAGTGTATACCTCCATATAGCATTTATCTTATCAGTTATTCTAAAACAAAGCAATTAATCAAGTATGACTTCAAATTAGAATTATCGAATAGCGAAATATTGACCTAAGATAATTATATCCAAACTGATAAGTTTCTAATATAAAATCACTAGACAAAACTATAATCTATATGATATTATTCTTGTATCTAATTGCACTGCATATAAATCTACAGTACAAACTGAGCAGGCGATGAACTTATAAGTAAGTTCATGGGGCTGGGCCTAACTAGGCAGCGGGTAAATATAACTCGTGGGACAGTAATATGTTCCACGGGTTTTTTTGTACCTATTTTTGGACATATCTGAAGAGTGCAATGCCATAGAGCTATCTTTAATATATAAGAGAAAGTTGAGGTAACTTTTATGACAGATCAAAAAATCACTGAGTTGAAGGGGCTGACAACCTCAGAGGCAAAAAAACTTCAGGAGCAGTTTGGAAAGAATGAGCTAGTACCTGAAAAGAAAGAAAATATATTTCATAAGATTTTTCATGTCATCACCGAACCAATGTTCTTGTTGCTGATAATAGCAGCAGGGGTTTATTTTGTTCTTGGAGAACCTAAGGACGGAGCAATTATGTTAGTGTTTGTAGTTGGAATAATAAGCATCGAGGCAATACAAGAATGGAAAACGGATAAAACACTAAAGGCATTAAAAGATTTATCGGCACCACACGTTAAGGTTCTACGTGATGGAGAAGAAAAAACTATAAATAGTTCTGACTTGGTTCCTGGGGATATCATGTATATTGCCGAGGGTGTTAAGATACCAGCAGATGGAACGGTTGTAAGAGCAAGTACTTTATGTGTTGATGAATCGTCTCTTACAGGAGAGTCCCTTGGTGTCTGGAAATTAACTAGTGAGAACTATATTAATGAGAATAATGATTATTGGCGACGTGACTATTGCTATGCTGGAACTCTTGTTACTCAAGGAACTGGAACAATTTTGGTTGATAAAATTGGACTATCAACTGAATATGGAAAGATTGGTAAGGAAATTGCGCTTGCCCCTGTGGGAGATACACCACTTCAGAAACAGACAGGTAGACTTGTAAAACTGTGTGGTACGATTGCAGCGGTTCTGTTTGTTTTGGTAGGGGTTGTAACGTTCTACAATATCCCAGATCATGCTTTTAAAAGCAGAATTATTGAAAGCATCTTATCCGGAATAACTCTTGCAATGGCAATGATACCAGAGGAGTTCCCTGTTATTTTGACAATTTTTTTATCAATGGGAGCATGGAGACTGGCTAAAAAACAATCTCTTGTAAGGAGACTTCCATCGGTTGAGACTTTGGGTGCAGTTTCTGTGCTCTGTGTCGATAAAACGGGTACTATAACACTAAATAAGATGGCTGTTAGAGAAACCTATAGCAAATCAGGGGATGAAATATATATATCCAAGATAATGGGTATGGGATGTAAATCGGATGCGTACGATCCAATGGAAAAAGCTATGATAGCCCGCTGTGAAGAATTGGGTATATCAAAGGATATTCTTTTTGGTGGACAATTGTTAAAAGAGTATGCCTTCACAGATGAAACTAAAATGATGGGGAATGTGTGGAGAAACGGTAATGATATTGTAGTTGCTGCAAAAGGTTCTCCAGAAAGAATTCTAACATTATGCAACCTTTCCTCTGAAGAAAGACAAATTGCAGAAGCTAAAATCTACGAAATGTCAAAACAAGGCCTTCGCGTTATAGCGGTTGGCCAGATGAGCATTAAAGTTGAAAATGAAATTCCAGATACTCTCACAGACTGTAGACTGGAGCTTTTGGGAATGGTAGGTCTTGCAGATCCACCAAGAGAATCAGTAAAAGAAGATATTAATACCTGTACAAAAGCTGGAGTTCGAGTTGTTATGATTACTGGGGACAACGGAATTACAGCGAGTTCTATAGCAAAACAAATCAACATGCCTAATAGCGATCACATAATAACGGGTGATGAACTCAGTGAAATGAGTGATAACGAACTTAGAGAAAAAGTGAAAGATGTTAGTATCTTTTCACGTGTTCTTCCTGAACACAAGATGAGGATTGTCAAAGCATTTAAAGAAAATGGTGAAGTTGTAGCTATGACTGGAGATGGTGTCAACGATGCACCAGCACTAAAATATGCTGATATTGGAATAGCAATGGGTAAACGTGGTTCCGAAGTTTCAAGGGAAGCAGCTGATTTGATACTTCTGGACGATAATTTTTCAACCATTGTGGATACCATCAAGGATGGCAGGCGAATATATGACAACATTAAAAAGGCGGTTGGTTATGTATTTACTATCCATATTCCAATAGCATTTGCTTCATTACTAGCACCTTTAATGGGAATAAGTCCCACAAGTCTTTTGCTACTTCCATTGCATGTAGTTTTACTTGAACTTGTAATTGATCCGACGTGTTCAATTGTTTTAGAGCGACAGCCAGCAGAACGTGATATTATGCAAAGACCACCACGCAATCCAAAAGAAAAGCTTTTAACGGCAAAAATGCTAACTAAGAGTGTAGTGCAAGGACTGGTAATCTTCGGAGCATCTTTTGCAACATACTACAATTTTATAAATATGTATCCAGAAAATGCGCCACTGGCGAGAACAATGGGATTAAGCATTATATTCCTATCCAATGTACTGCTTGTTCAAGTAAACAGTTCAAATACAGATTTTGCAATAAAAACTTTTATCAGACAGATAAAGGATAGAGTAATGTGGGCAGTTATTATTGGCACGTTAGCAGGTCTGTTAGTTATGCTCTACACGCCTCTTAGTGGATTTTTGAAATTGACATCTTTATCATCAGGGCAACTGCTACTTTCGGCAGGAATTTCATGTATAGCAGTATTGTGGTATGAGTTGGTTAAAGTGGCTAAACTTGTGATTCTGAGCAAGAGTAAATAATGAATAAGTAGGAACATAAAACAATATAGAAGAAAGGGGCGTAAATTTATGAGTTTCTTTTCAAAGTCTTCAAAGAAAAGTCATTACAAAAATGGTAATCATGGTAGCACCCACTATCAGAAAAAAGGTATTCTAGGTGGTATCTTTGATATGTTAGCATCTGGAAGTCATTCGGGTGGCCAATATAATGACTATAGAAATCAAAACAATGATTCAAGACAGAGTCAAGCTATTCCAAACCAAGGTTCATTACAATGTAGCAAGTGTAGTAGAAATATTCCAGCGGGTTCAAAGTTCTGTCTGAATTGCGGTGAGCAGGTCAAAGTGGAATTGTATTGCCAAAATTGTGGTGGAAAAATGCCACCCAATGCTAAATTCTGTAACAATTGCGGAAATAAATTGAATGGTTGAGCTGATACAATGCTTTAGAAACTTAAAGTATCGTGGGAAAAAATATGGGGAATATACAATTGAAGAGGTAGCTGGTGAAGGAAGATATGGCATGTGTTTTCATGCTAAAAATGACCTTCAAAAAAACGTTGTTCTTAAAAGATTCAAACCCGGCATCTTTGCACGTAATTCAACTAATAATGTACATGAAGCAGTGATTCTTTCAAAGCTCAGGGATTCTAGAATTCCTGAGCTTCTTGGGGTTATAAATGAGAAATCATTCTATGCGTTTGTATTAGAGTTGAAACCGGGGACGACATTGAAAGATATGATATTCATACATAATCATAAATTTTCAGATGAGGAAATATACGCTATTGGTATCAAATTGATTCGAATTATTATTTATTTGCATGAAAATGGTATTGTTCATAGGGATATACGGATTCCCAATGTCCTCATTGATCAAGAAGAGGTATACCTGATTGATTTCGGATTAGCTCGCTTTGAGGATGGCAACGCTTATAGGTATGATATGGATTACTCATATTTGGGAGACTTGCTTCTCTACCTGATCTATACCTCTTTTCAAAAGAAAGATAAGAACAGACAACCGTGGCATGAGGAATTGCCATTAAAAAAGGAACAAAAGCAATTTTTAATGAGATTATTGGGCCTTGATGTTATATATACAAGTCTAACTGAGATTGAGGCGGATTTTATCAATGCTTTTGATATTACAAGGGGTTATTATAGCCAGAAGCAAACTCAAGCTTGATTTAATGATAAAAGGATGGATAAGGTTGAAAATTTTAATTGTTGAAGATGAAATAAATATAGCGGAATTTATTAAACTGGAACTCGAACACGAAGGGTATGAAACAGACATTGCATATGATGGTAGGGAAGCACTGAATAAAGTAAAAAAATGCCTATTTGATATTATTTTACTTGATGTTATGATTCCATATATTAATGGAGTCGATATCTGCAAAAAAGTGAGAGAGTTTTCAAATATACCAATTATTATGCTTACTGCAAAGAGTGACCTTACTGATAAAGTGTTAGGATTAGACAGTGGTGCAAACGACTATATTACAAAACCTTTCCGAATTGAAGAACTTTTTGCTCGAATTCGTGTAGTGACAAGAAATCAAACTCAAAACTTAAATAAATTATCCGTTGGAAAGATTACTATATGCACAGAGAGTTATCAAGTATTTTTAGAGGAGAAAGAAATAAGCTTGACTAAAAAAGAGTATGATTT
>CAKMJV010000027.1 GCA_927417275.1 uncultured Clostridia bacterium | reverse complement strand
TTTAACGGTTACTCATGTTTACTCAACTGGTGGCGAATTTGCCCCTACCATTACTACACCTGGATTTAAAAACGGCGCTCCTTACTCAACTGATCCTGCATCATATGATGCAAACGACTTTTCAGTAAGTAACTCTGGTAACACTTCAGGTAGTTTTGGTTCAGAAGACATCGTTGTAACTTACACTTATAGTCCGATTGATAAGTTTAATTTAACGGTTACTCATGTTTACTCAACTGGTGGCGAATTTGCCCCTACCGTTACTACACCTGGATTTAAAAACGGGGCTCCTTACTCAACTTCTCCTGCATCATATGATGCAAACGACTTTAAAGTAAGTAACTCTGGTAACACTTCAGGTAACTTTGGTTCAGATCATATCGTTGTAACTTACACTTATACGCCAATTGAAAAATTCACTTTAACTGTAAACCATGTAAATACTTCAACAAATTTACCATTTGCACCTTCTGTGGTTACACAAAACTTTAAACTTGGAGATTCTTACACTACTGAATCAGCAGTTTATGATGAAAATGAATTTAAACTATATGTACCAATTAATGCTCAAGGTAAGTTTAACGATGGTGCTAATATCGTGGTAACTTACACCTATACACCAATTGAACCAGATCCAACTTATACTTTAACTGTAAGACATCTTCTTTCAACAGATAATTCAACATTTTCACCTACAACCAACACACCAGGTTATGGTGTAGAACAAGAATATAACACATCTCCTGTTGATTTTAATGCTGAAGAGTATTCTGTAAATACTCCTGAAAATGCATCTGGATTCTTTGGACAGTCAGATATAGAAGTCACATATATCTATACACCAATTACTCCAGAACAATCAGACACTTACTCGTTAACGGTTAATCATTTACTATCTACTGGTGGAAACTTCGCAGCGCAAGAAGTAACATATAATTTCGAAGTAGAAGACGCGTACTTGACTTCACCAGCAACGTATGATGTTAGTTTATATACTGTAAATACACCAAGTAATTTTGAAGGTTTCTTTGGTCCATCAAACATTATCGTAAACTATAGCTATACACCAATTACACCAGTTGAACCTCCTGTTGAACCACCTACACCGCTTCCAACTGAACCAACACCTGTAGGTCCACAGGGTACAGTCCTCGTATCATTTGTTGATACAAATGGCGTGAGTATTTCACCTTCATACCAATTCTCTGGTGAAATTGGAACAAACTATGGAACATCTGCTCGAGCAATCGACGGGTATACGTTATTAGAAACACCTGCTAATGCTAACGGTACTTTTGCAGAAGACACAGGATCTGTTGTCTATGTATATTCTGATGGCAATGTCGTCGAAGTAGAAGACGAAGAAGTAGCTCTTGGCGCAACATCGATGACCGATATCGATCAATTCTTAACTGCTCTTCCAGCGATTGAACCAGAAATAGTTGAAGTAGACGATGAAGAAACACCGCTTGCAGATGCATTACCTGAAACAGGTCAATTGCCTTCTGAAGTATTCTTCGGAATCGGTGGTTTAATCTCGGCAGCAGGTGCATTCTTAAAAAAGAAAAAATAAGCAAAACGTAAGATGATTTAAGAGGATGTCTCGGTGTTTGAGACATTCTCTTTTCTTCATTCTGGAAATCGCGGGATTGTGAAAACGCAGTCTTTTCTGGTATAATGATGTATACGTTAATCTGAGGAGCCCCTATGATATCTCTAAAAACTTGGCTTAAGAGCAAAACGGCTCAGCAACTCATGCGGTACCTTGTTACAGGCTTTACAGCTTTCGGTATAGAGTATGCCCTATATGTGCTTTTATATAAAGTCGTGGGCTTTGATTATATCCTTGCCAGCGTGGTGGTGTATGCACTGGTTTTTGGGTTCTCCTTCTTGGTGAACCGCAAATGGTCCTTTGAATCCACTGGTGAC
Source organism: uncultured Clostridia bacterium (assembly GCA_927417275.1). GTDB lineage: Bacteria > Bacillota > Clostridia > Peptostreptococcales > Acidaminobacteraceae > Fusibacter_C. The sequence goes on along the minus strand of CAKMJV010000027.1, from coordinate 6,071 downwards.
ATTAAACGTCAAACCATTTTATACTTAATGTTATTTTTGTTTAATTTAGTGGTTTCTAATGTTTTTCTTCTCCAATTCTTCACCGAAACTCTGGGTATTAACGCTTTGATCTCTCCATTTCTCAAAATGGCCTGCGTGGTCTGCTGGAATTTCTTAGCGTATAAATACATCATCTATAAAAATTAAAACGATGAGGTCTGTATGCTTACATTATTTGAAAATAAAACCCTCGCGGTTGTAATTCCCGTGTACAATGAAGGCAAAGCGCTGGAGGCGAATTTTCAGGAAATCCACCGCGTATTCATTGAAGATGGCATTACCTGTCATTATCATTTTGTAGACGATGGGTCGAAAGATGATACTTGGTCGGTTATAGAAGCTCTCTCTAAAAAATATCCTCAAGTCACTGCCATTCGATTCGCGCGAAATTTTGGCAAAGAAATCGCGCTACGTGCGGGTGTAGAATCCATAGACGCCGATTTTTACCTCACCATGGATTCTGATTTACAGCATCCACCTTCTTATGTGAAGGCGATGATCGAAACCATGGCGCGTGAGAATGCCGACATCATCGACGGCGTTAAAGCGTCTCGTGGCAAAGAGTCTCTTAAATACAAACTGTTTGCACGTGGCTTTTATTCGTTTTTAAAGCGGATTACGGGCCTGGAAATGAACGATTCTTCTGATTTTAAACTGATGAATCGACAAGTGATTGATTCGCTGCGTGATTTTCGTGAGCGCAACCTTTTTTTCAGAGGCATCGTCAGTTGGGTGGGTTATAAAGTGGTAAAATTCCCTTTTGATGTGGCCGAACGCCAAGCGGGGGTTACCCATTTTAACTTCGCAAAACTGGTGCTACTGGCCATGAACGCCATTTTATCTTATACCAGTAAACCCCTTTACCTGACCATCTTTAGCGGTTTGATTTTCCTGATTTTCGCACTGATCTTAGGCGCACAAACGCTCTATAATTTCTTCTTTGGTCACGCCATCAGTGGTTTTTCCACTGTGATCTTACTGATTCTGATTACGGGCTCGATGATTATGCTTTCTCTGGGCATCATCGGCGTATATATTTCACGCATTTACGAAGAAATAAAGCGTCGGCCACGGTATGTGATCGACCGAAGATTATAAAAAAGTAAAAAGAGAAAAACGGGACAGTCCCCGTGTGTTGTTGAACACACGGGGACTATCCCGTTTTTCTTATTTCTTTCTCAATTTTTTAAAGAACACAAAAGAACCGTCCCTCAATGCGCTTATTGCGATTAATACCAACAGCGAACCAAGGCTGATATAGAGTCCTGTGCGGAATCCGTCTGGTCGATACTTAAAGGTGATTTCGTGCGTGCCTTTTGAAAGGGGTATGCCGATCACGGCTCTTTTTATGTCTATGGTTTCTACGGTTTTGCCATCTACTTTTATTTGCCATCCTTTTTCATAGGGAATGGAGGTGTACAGTACGCCGTCTTCTAGTGCGTTTACGGTGCCTTCTACTTTTGTGTCGGTGAACTTCGTGATTTGTAGGGGCTCATCGGCAAGCGCTTCATATACCGATTGATAGGCGGCTTCGTCAAATGTGACGGCTTGGAGGTCAAAGTAACCTGATTTTGCTGCCTGTACTTCAAATTCTAATTTTATTTGTTCCCCTTTTTCGCGTATGCCTACGTCGATCACCAGTCCGCGTCTGGTTTCATATTCGGTTGTTTTGTCACCTACAGTGACTTTTGTTCGATAAGATCTGTTGGCATACATGTAAAGATACATTTGCTTGGTTTCAGGTGCGACGATGGTTATGGTTGCGTTGCCAACTTTTGCAGCATCATCATTGGTATAATTATAGCGGTTTTTTATATAGCCTGTACGCGTCATGTTCGTATACTGCTCATCTGCTACGGGTACATTTTCAAATATATTCACGGGATAGCCGATGGCTGAACGTATGAAATCTTCTTGGTTGGCAAACGGGATGCTGCCTGCATTGTTCCAAGTATAGATTAAGTTGTCTACCATAAAACCTAAAGGCAATGGATAGGTGTTTTTATATATTTTTAACCGGTCGGTGTCTTGTGTGATCTCGTATCCTGCGTTTGGTGTGTAGCCGTCGTTGTTTCTGCCCAAAAAGTATTTGATGCCGAGCATGCCGTTTGCTACTGGCGTGTTGGCGGCAAACAAATAGCGGTTTGCATCTGAGGATGCGCCAAGTCCAAGTTTTTGTAAGAATACGGTGACGTTGGAGTTGATGGTGGACGAGAAGATGGAAACGCCTCGGTAGCCGTAAAGTGTTGGATCGTTTGTGGTGTACCATTTGACCATGTCGATTCTATAGATGTCATCGTCTGATGTATAAATTTGATCCACTGCCTCTGTGACTTCTGTTTTTAGATACGGGTAACTGGAACGACTTGAGCTGCCTGTTGCGGTGGTGCCTAATATGGCGGATAATATCATTTCTCCGACGATTAATGCGGACAATGCAATGACAAATGTTTTTTGTGGTATTTTCTCATAGCGTTTTAATAAAACGACTGCGCTGTACACGGCCAACAAGCCTAGACTGACGAAAAATACGGTGTGATTGAGGCCAATTCTTTCATTGACAAGCAGATACCCTAATAAGAATAGGCTCATAAACCAGATGTTGCGTCGCTCGATGCCGTCTACGTCCTGAAACCCTTTATAGGCCCACGTGATGATTAAAAAGGAGTAGATAAAGGCGAATCGGTAGGGCACTTCGTTGGGGAAATGCAGCCCGTGCCAGATAAAGTTGAGGTAGTTGATGTTGAAACTGAGCATAAAGAAGGTGATTAGTAAGAGTGATATTATTTTTTCTTTTACGGCGACGGTTTTTGAGGTGAAGAAAAACATGAGGAAATAAACCGCTACAAACCCGCTAAAGATGTTTGGTAAGCCGCTTTTTACCGATGGTGTGACGCCAGCGAGCATTTGATTCATGATTTCGAGGTATGAAAAATACGTTTTGAAATCTGATGGGAAATTTATTTTTACGGCGTGTGTTAACTGTAGCCCTCTAAAGGTTGGTAACAGTACCACGGCGGCTAGTCCGATGCCTAGGGCTGAAAAGAGGCCCATTTGAAGCAGTTTTTTTATAAAATGCTTCAGGTTAAATCCTGTGGTTCTAAGCGCATACGCGATGAAATAGTAAAAGAGTAAAAATTCACAGATGAAAAACCCGATGTAGAAGTTACTGATCATGGCCATGGCCAAACTGATGACGAAGAGCAGATGCCCTTTGCCATCGATGAGTTGGTTCAGCCCGAGCATGATGAGGGGCAAAAACATCACGGCATCGAGCCACATGATGTTCCAGTAATAGCCCATGGTGAAACTACAAAAGGCGTAAAGTAATCCAAATAGGGTGATGCTATAGTCTTCTCGTTTAAAGGTGTGTTTGAGGTAAATGGTTAAAAAGGTGCCAGCAAGTGCGATTTTGATGGCCGTTGCAAGCATCATAAATTCTCTAAGTCCTTCTTTGGGAAAGACTACGGATAGCAGATAGATCGGGCTAAATGCGTAGTAGGCCATGATGAGGAAGAAGTTTACACCCATGCCCATGTTCCATGAGTAGAACAGCGACCCACCACTGGTGAGTTTGCTATGTAGTTCCTGGAAGAATGGGTAATATTGATGCCAACTGTCCACGACCATGATTTGGCGATCTCCAAATGGAAAGAGTCCTATAACTGCAAATGCGATTATCATGATAAGCATCGAGATGCCAAATGTCGCAAAGATGTATTTGTGTTTTTTTATAAATTGCATGTGTAGCGCCTCCTTTTTCCGTCTTTTTATATTATACCGCATCTTAACCTTTTCGAACACTTTTTGGAACTTATTTCTAGATTTCTTTGTCATGCATGACATGGTTTAAAGTGTTTGCAATCGTTGTATTTTGGTAAATATATAGCGTGTCAACATAATTTTGAAAGAAGGAGGCTTTGAAGCAGATCTCTTAAATGGGCACTTGAGGTCTGTGGAGCGAATAGTGCAACCGACCTTTCTTTATTTTAAAGAGAGGAGATTATTATGAGGTATTCAAAAGTTTTTCTGGCGATTGTTTTGATGTTTATTTTGGTTTTTGGCAGTAGTATTTCGGCGTTTGCGACTTGGGGTGATAACACACCACTTGTTTGTTTAAAAACTAGCGTTGAGCCGACAGGCGGAGGTACTATCAGTTTTACTCCACTGGGTGGTGGTCCGAATAAGAACTGGTATATTGGCTTTATGCAAGAAAAAGTTACTCTTACTTTTTCTGCAAGTTCAAATTACGTATTAGATTATGTAACCGTTAATGGTGAAGTAAAGGAACTTAATTCGATGTCTCCAGACACATTGAAAATAAAAATGACTGAAGACAAAAATATTGTTGCTTATTTTAAACAATTACACAGTTTGTCATTGAACAGCAATCCGTCTTCCCTTGGCACACAATCTGGAGCTGGTGACTTTTTAGCTGGTGCTGTCAGTCAAGTTTCTACTACTAATGATGTTGATGGCTACCGTTTTCTAAACTGGACAAAGGATGGCACTGAGATTTCAACTGCGCTTTCTTTTGAATTTACGATGCCCGATGGTGATGTTGCGCTCGTTGCGAACTATGTGCCTGAGTACACTTTATCTTTAAGCAGTACCGATGACATCGTGGTGCCGACTGGTGCGGGTGATTTTTTAGAAGGTGATATCGTTCCCGTTTCTACGACTGTTGTTCCTAGCTATCGATTTATTAACTGGACAAATGATGGCACGCCCATTTCAACCGAGCTTTCATTTAATTTCACGATGCCCGATGGCAATGTAAAACTCATGGCGAATTATGTGCCTGAACTGTCAGTGAGTGTGATTGCTGTGCCTACTGAAGGTGGCGTAGTGAGTGGTGGAGGCACTTTTGATGAGGGGGCTGAAATCCAAGTTTTTGCTACACCAAATGAACACTATGACTTTTTATATTGGGGATGGGACGAAGAATGTGTTATGGAATTTAACGATCAAGCTTTTTCCCGCGCATTCTTGCTTTTAGAAGAAGTTAGGTTAGGCGAGCATAATTATTATACTGAGACTCAAAATCCTCGTTTTACCGTTTACTGTGATACAATTTTAACCGCTTATTTCCAAGAACACCCTAAGTTTAAAGTGACTACGAATTATATCGATGCAGCATCGAATAAACTTTTAGATTCTGTAAATGATTACTATTATGAAGGTCAAGCATATACGACTATTTCTAAAACCGTTGAGGGTTATGTGCTCGATGAAACGCCAGTAAATGCAAGTGGTACGGTAGGTGAAGAAGATATTATTGTCAACTATATTTTCATCATTCCACCAGAACCTGAGATTGTAACTGAGATCGTTACTGAGGTGATCATAGAAACGGTTACAAATACGGTTACTAACACGGTTACTGAAACCGTTTTCGTCCCTGTTCTAGCAACCACTGAACCTGTTGTGGTTGAAGATGAAGAAACGCCACTTGCTGCTGTGGTATTCACTGATATTGATGCTTTCTTAGAGCCGCTTGCTGCTACGACTGAGGCTGCTGAAGAGATTGAAGTGGATGAAGAAGAAACACCGCTTGCAGATGCGTTACCTACTACTGGTCAACTTCCAGTCGAGTTATTCTATGGTGCTGGTGGTTTGATTTCTGCAGTAGGCGTGATGATGCGTCGTAAGAAAAAATAGTTAAGGCGTAAAGTAATCCAAATAGGGTGATGCTATAGTCTTCTCGTTTAAAGGCTTGTATTACGACTCTTATATCGTCGTGAGACATTTCACGAGGTGTTTGATAAGAAGGGTTTTTCTGGATCAAAATTAATAGAAGATGGTCCAATAATGTCTTCTGTCAAAACACCGCATTTACGACCCGCATGCGCCAACTGGATGCCTGCTTTAGAACCTTGATCATGGACCCGTTTAACGGAACTACTTCAAGCGGTAAAAGAAGTATGGCCCCTTACAAAACCGATTTTTTTAAGGATCTCAGCTGAGGACTATGCAGAAGGCGGAAACACTCCAGAAATACTAGGTGAAGCACTTCGAAAAGCTATCGCACA
>CAKMJV010000026.1 GCA_927417275.1 uncultured Clostridia bacterium | reverse complement strand
GATTGGGCACTTCATTGATAATCTTCCCATCTTTTAACTTCCATTGTACAGAGTCCATGGAAAATTGAAGCAAAACTTATGAACGAGAATTAATTTACTTGTAATCTATCTGTCATGGCTTTATAAGTACATGAAGCATATAATGGGTGATAGAGGATACACGCGTGAAAGGAGGAAGTTCATATGTTTTTATCATCGATGGGTGCTTTTCAAAGTGAAAAGAATGTTGAAAGGTTTATTCGCGTTTTGTGTTGGCAATGCGTTTTGTGTCGGCAACGTGTTTTGTGTCGACGGTGTTTGTTTGTCGTTAGAAAGGGCGATTTGTTGGTCTACCTCGGGATTATAACGCATATTCGACTGTTTATCAGAAAATACTGGCGCATCTTTGATCGGCAACTGTTCCTGCAATGTTTGAATCAATTTAATCGCGAGTGCTTTCATGGGCACATCTAAATCCGTTCGCATGAGCAGTGGGGCATCAGGTTGCTTGAGTTCACCAGCAACGATTTTCACTTCTAACATCCCTTGACGCATACGTGAAAAAGTATCTGAATCAATCGGCAAATTCGCTTTGATCATCGCATCAAGTACTTGCTTGTTTTCTTCCGTTTGTGGCAACCCCAATTTATCAAAAATATGGGCCATATGCATCGGTGATTTTTGATCGCTATTGGTCGTTTCTGGTAATAACTTTGCAGTAAACGCGCCATCTTCATAGCCAGTAATTTGCAGATGAACCACTTGATTTTCAGCAAGTTTGACCCCGGATATTTGCACAGTTAACTCGGTCGATCCACTTACCAAAGTAGCAACCTTATCGCTTTGAATACTTATAATTTGCCCGGAAATCACTTTGCCCAATTGCGCTTTAATTTCAGGCGGAAGTTTATTCATATTTGATGCAAGTTGAGTAAGGTTATTTTGTGTAATTCTCATAGAGATACCCCACTAAATCTGACTAATCATTCAATACATTTTTAAGAAAGCTTTTTCTGTGCTCGGGAATCAAACCGTATTTTCTAATCGCAGCATAATGCTGATCTGTCCCATAGCCTTTATGCTGAGCAAATCCGTATAATGGATGTAATACATCCAGTGCATCCAACATCCGATCCCGTGTCACTTTGGCTAAAATGGATGCAGCGGCTATGGAAGCACTTTTTGCATCCCCCTTAATGATAGGTAACTGCTTAATAGGAAGATTTTTCAGCGATACAGCATCTAGTAATAATAACTCTGGCACGATATGCATGGCCTCTATGGCACGCGTCATCGCTAATTTAGTCGCATTTAAAATATTTATTTCATCTATTTCTTTATGCGTTGCTACGCCAATGCCATACGCAATTGCGTGTGAAATAATGGCGTCATAATAATAATTTCTTTTCTTCTCAGAAAGTTTTTTCGAATCGTTAATACCAGACCAATCAAATTTAGGATCCAGTATTACCGATGCAGCGACAACAGGACCCACTAAAGGACCTCGCCCAGCTTCATCCACACCAGCGATATAAGTCATACCAGATTCCCAAGCTTCTTTTTCGTATAAAAACATCATTTCCATACGTTTTTTTTCATTGTTCACACTTTCGATTTTCAAATCCAACTTCATACCGAGTTGTTGACATGTTTTTTTCTCATGTTCTAAAAGGAAATGTCTTAATTCTAAAAGTGCTTCATTACTCAGCTGGCTAATTTCTATCGTCGAAATGTATTGCTTTAATTCATTTATCGTCATATTGTGGTAAATCATAAAGGTTCAGGCCCTTCTAATGTAATTTTTCCGATCATGCCTTTTCTAAACTCATCGACGATCAAACGAGAAGTCTTTTCTAAATCCACTTCATTGCCTCTCATTAAGCAACCTCTTTTTCGACCGACTGTCGTCATAATCTCAACAACATCTGTAATCGTATCATCTATTTTATAACGTTCAAAAAATAAAGTTTTATAATCCATAAGTAACATCTGAATGAGATGAAAAGCAATATCTTCTATATTTAATATTTCATCTTTAATCGCACCTGAACAAGCCAATTTAATGCCCATCATGTCTTCTTCAATTTTGGGCCATAGAATCCCAGGTGTGTCAAAAAGTTCAACTTCTTTATTGAGTCGGATCCACTGTTTACCACGTGTTACGCCAGGCTTATTACCTGTTTTAGCAGCCGTTTTCCCCGCTAATTTATTAATAAGAGAAGATTTTCCCACGTTTGGTATGCCGATAATCATCGCACGTATTGGTCTTAACATACGACCTTGTCGCTTGGCCTTTTCGATTACTTCTGTACAAGTCGCTTTAGCTTCCTGTACCAATTCACCAAGTCCTTCACCCGAAATTGAATTGATCGGAATTGCTTTTATCCCTAAATCCGCGTAGTATTGAATCCATTTTCGCGTTTTTGCTGGGTCGGCAAGGTCGTGCTTGTTTAGTGCAACCACGCGTTTCTTATTTCCAATTAACTGATCAAATTGTGGATTTCGGCTACTGATGGGAATCCGCGCATCTAAAAGTTCTATGACGACATCCACCAATTTTAAGTTTGCCTCTATTAAATCTTTGGTCTTTTTCATGTGACCAGGATACCAATTTATACTCATTTGTCGCTCCTTGTTCGTTATAGTTCATTGTATCATAAATGCCTTTACGTATGAACCCATATAAATCTAAAGGGACCTTATACAGGTCCCCTTGATTACTACTAGTATTTCTTTTTCTCTTTAACTTTTGCAGATTTACCTAATCTTTCTCTTAAGTAATTCAATTTAGCTCTTCTTACTCTACCTTCTCTAACGATCTCGATTTTCTCGATTTTTGGAGAATGTAAAGGCAATGTTTTTTCAACGCCAACACCGTAAGAAATTTTTCTTACCGTAAAAGTTTCTGAAATTCCGCCATTTTGCTTCTTAAGAACTGTTCCTTCGAAAATTTGAATTCTCTCTCTCTTACCTTCTTTAACTTTTAAGTGAACTTTTACAGAGTCACCAACGTTAAATGCTGGAAGATCGTTTCTTAATTGTTCATTAACGATAGTCTTAATGATATTTTGATTCATATTTACTACCTCCTTCCTTCGCAGATGTTCTTAACAGTATAACTACCAGAGGACCATCCGTATTACAACAAGATGTATTATATCATCATATTGTTTGATTTACAAGTATTTCTTTAGCACTTTCAAAGTTGCTTTATCATGCGTTTTACCCGCATATTTTTGAAACAAGTCAGGCCTTCTCTCCTTGGTGATTTCTAGAGACTTTTCGAGACGCCATTTGTCTATTTCAGCATGATTACCAGATAATAAAACATCGGGTACGTTATCGCCATCTATTTCTGAAGGTCGCGTATAATGTGGATATTCTAACAGCCCACTGGCATGACTCTCATCCTTAGATGAATCTTCATTTTTCAAAACATCGTCTACCATACGACTGATGCTATCCACCATAACCATGGCAGCAAGTTCACCACCAGTTAATACATAATCGCCTATAGAAATTTCCTCATCGACATAGCGATCGATAAATCGTTGATCGACCCCTTCATAATGACCACATACCAGTATGAGTTCTTCGAGCATAGAAAGTTCAACCACCTTCTCATGCGTAAGTGTTGACCCCCTGGGAGACAAATAGACGACTTTATGACTTTGAGCAAATGGTTTGGACATAAGTGCATCTCTTAAAGGTTGCACCGCCATGACCATACCTGCACCACCACCAAATGGATAATCGTCCACTTTTCTATGCTTGTCTGTACTAAAAGTTCTAATTTGCTCGACGTCGACCTTTATGCGTTTATTTTCAATCGCTTTTCCGATAATACTCGCTTCTAAAAAACCTTCAAACATTTCTGGAAACAATGTCAAGATTCGGAATTTCATAACATGATCCCATCAATTAAATGAACGATGATCTTTTTATTTTTTATGTCGATATGCTTAACAAATTCATCTACAACAGGCAGATAAAATTTTTGTCCATCGGACACTTTTACGATTTCATATAAATCCTGCGCTGAATTTTGAAGCACATCTTTTAAATGACCCACAAGTATACCCTGATCATCCACTATTTCTGATCCTATTAGATCCACGATATAATGCCCTTCGGAGTCATCTTCCACATCCGAACGCTCCATATAGATGTTCTTATTAATAAAGCCGAGCACTTTATTGATATCTTCATACCCTTTTAGTCGGATGAGGACCATGTTTTTGTGAACGCGCGCAGATTCAATTAAGTATTTCTTTTTGCCATCGCCTTCAACATAAAAGTATTCAAAGTCCTCAAATTTATCTAAATCGTCCGTATACGGGTAAATTTTCAATTCGCCTTTAACACCATGCGTGTTGACGATTTTTCCCATATTAAAACAGCCTTCCATAAGCCCTCCGTGGTTCAATTATGAAAATAGCTATTTCGAGTGAATTCACGTGAAATAGCTATTTTCATATGTTTATTGTACGATTTCTACAACAACTCTTTTGTTTTCTTTCGTAGCAGCTGCCTTAACAACCGTACGAATAGCTTTGGCGATTCTACCTTGCTTGCCGATAACTTTGCCCATATCTTCAGGGGCAACTTTAAGTTCGATAATGATTGACTGAGAACCCTCAACCTCTCTTACTTCAACGTCATCAGGGTTATCAACTAATGAAGCCGCAATAATTCTTACCAGTTCACTCATTTAATCACCTCGTATGCAAATTACTTCGCTTCGTAAACGCCGTGCTTTTTGAAAAGCGCTTTTACGGTATCAGTAGGTTGTGCACCATCATTTAACCATTTGTTTGCTTTTTCAACATCAATTTTAACTTGATCTTTTTCTAAAAGTGGGTTGAAGTGACCAATTTGATCGATAAATTTACCATCTCTTGGCGCTCTTGAATCTGCAACTACAACTCTATAGAAAGGTTTTTTCTTAGACCCCATTCTTGTTAATCTGATTTTAACTGCCATTTTTTCACCTCCTCAAGTATTTAGTGTTCAATTTCTTTTCATTTATTAAAAGAAGGGAAATTTCATGCCCCCGCCTCTTTTCATTTTTTTCTCCATGCCTCCAAACTGCTTCATCATTTTTTTCGTCTGTTCAAATTGTTTGAGCAAACGATTAACATCAGAAACATGAAGTCCACAACCTGCAGCGATGCGTTTTTTACGGCTGCTATTAATCAGGTCTGGATCCAAACGTTCTTTTTTGGTCATAGATTGAATAATCGCTTTGGTTCGCGTTAAATCCTTATCATTTACTTCCATACCTTGGAGCGACTTATTGTTTTTCATACCGGGAATCATACCCAGTAAATCACCAATAGGCCCCATGTTTTGAAGTTGTTCCAATTGATCCAAGAAGTCTTCAAAATCAAATGTTTGATTTTTCATCTTCTTTTCTAATTTTTTAGCTTTTTCTTCATCGAAGTTTTCTTGAGCCTTTTCGATAAGCGTCATAACGTCGCCCATGCCAAGGATTCTAGAAGCCATACGATCTGGATAAAACTCCTCAATATCCGTGAGTTTTTCACCAATACACGCATATTTTATCGGCTTACCCATAACGGCTCTAACCGATAAAGCGGCACCACCACGTGTATCGCCATCGAGTTTGGTTAAAATAACCCCACTGATTTCAAGTTGCTTATTAAAGTGTTCCGCCACATTTACCGCATCTTGACCTGTCATGGCATCAAGAACGAGTAGTATTTCTTTTGGTGAAACCACTTCTTTCATTTCAATGAGTTCTTGCATCAAACTTTCATCGATATGCAAGCGACCCGCAGTATCTATAATAACGACGTCATTATTAAAATGAATCGCATGTTCTAATCCTGCTTTCGCGATCTTAACGGGATTCACATCACTGCCCATTTCGAACACTGGAACGCCTACTTTTTCACCCACGACTTTCAACTGTTGAATCGCAGCAGGTCTATAAACGTCACATGCGATCAGCAGTGGTCTTTTACCTTGTTTCTTTAACAAACTACCCAACTTACCACAAGTTGTCGTTTTACCAGCACCTTGAAGACCTGCCATCATAATAACAGTTGGTGGCTTTGAAGAAAACTCAATTTTACTTTGTGTCTTCCCCATGAGGTTGGTTAATTCATCACTTACTATTTTAATCACTTGCTGACCCGGTGTTAAACTTTGCATCACCGATTCACCAATTGCACGTTCTGTAACGGTATTAATAAAATCTTTAACGACCTTAAAGTTAACATCGGCTTCTAAAAGGGCCAGTTTCACTTCGCGCATCGCGTCTTTGACATCTTTTTCGTTCAGTTTGCCTCTACCTCTTAGTTGGTTAAAGGCGCCTTGCAGTTTTTCTGATAAACTTTCAAATGCCACGTTATGTCCTCCTGTAAGCGCTTTTGAGTTTACATTTCACTCTCATCAGTTGCAATCTGCTTTATCTGCGAAATGCATGTTTCATCACGCGTCATTTCGTATTGCGCCAGAAGCGCTAATATGGATTCAAAGGCTTCTTGCTTTTCTTGGAAACGCGCATAGAGACCCAATTGGACTTCATAGTGATCGAGGACTTTCTCAGTGCGCTTAATGGTATCGTGGATGGCTTGTCTACTAACACCCTGAAGTTCTGATATTTCTCCTAACGAATAATCCATATTACAAAACAAATCCATTATTTCATTTTGTTTATCGGTTAACATTTTCCCGTAGAATTCATACAGTGCATCGAGTTTCATTTTTTTCTCAAACATAGCATCCTCACAAATTATAATCCATTATTTTAAACCTGTCAAGCACAAAACCTTTACAGCACTAAATTATTTTGAACTAAACAGTGCCTCCACGAAGTCATGTGGATCAAACAACTGCAAATCATCGATACCTTCACCCACACCTATGAGCTTTACTGGAATATTTAACGCGCTGTTGATCGCCATAACCACGCCACCCTTTGCCGTGCCATCGAGTTTGGTCAAAACGATACCAGATATTTGGGCCGCTTCATTAAACACCTTTGCCTGTTGGATGGCGTTCTGTCCAGTGGTTGCATCGAGCACCAATAAGACTTCGCGTTTGGCGTCTGGGTATTCTCTGTCGATGATTCTAAATACTTTTGCAAGTTCATTCATAAGATTCACTTTGTTGTGAAGTCTACCAGCGGTATCGCAAATAAGTACATCTATTTTCTTTGCTTTTGCCGATTGAATAGCATCATAAATCACCGCTGCAGGATCCGAGCCCTCTGATTGATGGATCACATGCACACCCACACGATCGCCCCAAACCTTTAATTGATCGATAGCCGCTGCTCTAAACGTATCCGCTGCCGCGATTAAAACGCTTTTGCCTTCTGCTTTGACCATATGCGCAATTTTTCCTATAGAAGTGGTTTTCCCCACGCCATTTACGCCGATGACCATAACAATCGTCGGGACATCACCCACGTGGAAAGGTTCGTTGTTATTTTCTCTAAGCATGGCTTCAACCACGTCTTTAAAAACCGTTTTAACCTCTGAAGCCTCTTTTACCTTTCTCACTTTAAGTTCTGTTCTTAAATTTTCGATTAATTTAAGCGTAGTGGACATCCCCACATCCGCCATAATCAAGATTTCTTCAAGTTCGTCGAAAAGTGCATCATCTATTTCACCATAATTATTAAATAGATCATCAATTTTATCCGTAATCCCTTTTCGCGTCTTATCAAGACCTTCTTTTAATTTATTAAAAAATGAAAATGCCATATTGCCTCCTAATGTTGGTTTGAAAATTTAATCTAATTGTGCGGCCACATCTTCCATGCGCACACTTAAAACCTTTGAAATACCATATTCCTCCATCGTTACACCATATAAGGTGTCCGCGACTTCCATGGTGCCTTTACGATGTGTAATAATCACAAATTGCGAATTTTTAGCATAGGCCTTTATAAAATCAGCAAAGCGATAGACATTAACATCATCCAGTGCCGCCTCAATTTCATCTAAGATACAAAATGGCGTCGGCTTCGTCGACAAAATCGCAAATAAAAGCGCGATGGCTGTAAGCGCTTTCTCGCCGCCAGAAAGAAGATTGATGTTTTGAAGTTTTTTTCCTGGTGGCTGCGCAATGATCTCGATGTCGCATTCAAGCAAATCATCGTAATCCGCTAATAAGAGTTCTGCATCACCGCCATTGAACAACGACTTAAAAGTGCCTTTAAAATAACTGTTAATCAGTTCAAATTGCTCTTTAAACAAAATAATCATCTTCTTTTCTAGATCAGAAATAATCTTTTCGAGTTGCTGAACAGCATCCGTTAAATCTTTTTTCTGTTCGGTCAAAAATTGGTAGCGTGTGGACACTTCGTCAAATTCTTTGATGGCATTAACATTGACCGAACCTAACATTTTTAGTTCGTAACGCAGTTGCTTCATCTCGGACTTTTGATAAGGCACTTCTTCGATTTGTAGCGCTTCGGCCATACTCATTTCATATTTTTCCCATAATTCAGAAGTGAGCGTATCTTTTTCAACTTCCAGTTTCACTTTTTTCAAATCGATTTTGTGTATGGCTTCCTTGGATGACTCGTGCAAACCATTTAACTGCGTGATTTCTTTGGTATAGCCATCTAATACTTTATAGGCCGATTGCTTCGTGCTTTGTTTGCTATCAATTGTACGTTTACATGTGGCCGTGGTCTCTTTTAATGTTTCCAAATCACTTTTCAATTTAACGATTTCTTCATCAAAAACAACTTCTTTGTCTGAATAGTCCTCAATTTGGCGCATTCTCATTTTGACTTTAGAATCAAACCCTTCTAAATCATCCTGTAAACGCATCACTTCTCGCGATTTAAAAGACAAACTTTGTTCCAGAGATGCACGTTCGATTCGTTTGCTGGTAACTTGCTCTGTTAATTTTTGTACGTTTTGAGATTGTACATCCATTTCAGATTTTACATCCGTTAAAGACAATTCAACCTGTTTAACCCATTCCGTTTTTTCAGATATAAACCGATCCTTTTCAGCGATTAATGCTTGAGATTCTTCTAATTCCGCATTTAACGTCTGATAATCGCGTTCATATTTCTCATATATTTCTTTAGTTGACTCAACCATTTGCTCGTGATTGTCACGCGCATTCTCAAATCGGACAATTTCAAGACGCAATCCATCGAGTTCAAAACGATAATCCTTGATATGCGCTTCTTGTTCTGTCACCGTCTGCATAAGTTGTCCCATATCACGTGCCAGTTTTTGCTTGTCTTCATGCATATGCTGTATTTGATCACTTAACTCAGTAATCCTTCTTTTTCTGCCTAATATATTAGAAACCTTGGATCTAAATGAACCACCCGTAATCGCACCGCCTGGCACTAGAACATCGCCATTTAATGTGATCACTTTATATTTTAGATTTTTTATACGCACCACGCGACTGGCTGTTTCGAAATCCTCCACGATGAGAATACGTCCTAACAAAAAGTCTGCGATTTTTTTATAGCGTTGATCCATTTGAATCAGGTCTTTGGCGACACCAATATAACCCTTTTCCTTTTTCATGAGTTCCAACATGTCATTTTGCTGACCGCGGTCTTCTAGGTGGTCGAGGGGTAAAAAAGTAACGCGACCCAGATCGTTTTTCCTTAAAAAATCGATGGATCTTTTGGCATCTGAAATCTCTTCACAAACGATGTTTTGAATCGCTCTGCCTAGAGCCACTTCGATAGCCGTTTCGTATTTTTTAGGCACTTCAATCAGCGACGCCACGATACCGATGATACCATTTTGATTTTCTAATTTAATAAGGATATCTTTAACGCCTTTATCATAGCCATCATACTCGTCTTCAAGTGTTTTTAATAACTTGTGCTCGGTTTCAATTTCAGATAGTTTGACAGAAGTCGTCTCATATTTTTTTATCGCTTCTGAATGTTGTTTTTTAGTGTGTTCAGAAAATCGAATGGCTTCAGATAATTTTGCATTGAGCGAATTTTGTCGCGCCAAAGAAAGTTCTAGATTTTGAACGATTGATTCTCGATCGATACTCGACTGTTCGATGGCTGATGATTGTTGTGCCAGAAGCGTCGAGATGTGTGCGAGTTTGTCATCAAGCGTGGTACATAGACGCTTTAAATTGATAACCTCTTGCTTACGCATCTCTATTTGATTTAAAGCATCTATCACTTCTCGACGGTCTGAGTCACTCTCTAACTTAATACGTTCTAACGCATGCTGTGCTTCTGAGAGTTCTTTTTCGATCTTCTCAACATCCTCAACACCTGTGGACCAAGCGGCATCTATCGCTGCTTTTTCTTCCTGCTGTGTGTTTAACAGCGCCACAAGTCGCTGTTTTTCAGTTTCAATTTCTTCGATCTCCGCCTCGATGCGTTTAATATTCATCTGAGCGTTTAACTTTTTCTCATTAATTAATTCGATTTCGCCGACTGTTTTACTCTCTTGGTTCATGTAGGCATGAAATTCTGCTTCTAATTGCCTAATTTCTCTATTTAACTCAAACATATCGCGATCTTTTTCATCGTAAAGCGTTTTTAACTCAGCTTGTCTAGAGTCAATCGCATTCAGTTGATCTTCAGATTGACGCATTTGTTCTAGCAAATCAAGTAGACCTTGCTCGCATTCTAAGTACCTTTTTGCATAATAATTAAGTTCTATATTTTTTAGCGCATCCGTTAAATCGATATACTGTTTGGCGCGCTCACTTTCAAGTCTTAAGGGTTCAACGCGATCTTCTATTTCTGATAAAATATCTTGAACGCGCAACAAGTTATCACCGGTTGCCTTTAACTTTCTTTCAGACTCTTGCTTGCGCGATTTATATTTGATGATGCCCGCCGCTTCTTCAAATAATAAGCGTCGCTCGTCTTTGTTGTTGCTTAATATTTCATCTATACGACCTTGACCTATGATAGAATACCCTTCACGGCCAATACCCGTATCCATAAAAAGTTCTCTAACGTCTTTTAACCTACATGGCATTTGATTCATGAGATACTCACTCTCACCCGATCGATGCACACGCCTTACGATGGTAATCTCATCATATGCCAAGGGGAAGAACTGCTCAGAATTATCAAATGTCAACTTAACTTCAGCAAGGCCAAGTGATTTTCTGTGTTTCGTCCCACTGAAAATGACATCTTCCATTTTATTGCCTCTGAGTGTTTTGACGCGTTGCTCGCCTAAAACCCAGCGTACCGCATCTGTAATGTTACTCTTACCACTGCCATTAGGACCGACTACACACGTAACGCCTTCTTTAAATTCTACGATTGTTTTATCAGCAAAGGATTTAAAGCCTCGCATTTCTACACGTTTAAGATACACCTTACACCTCTACTCATTAATAATATCTATTTCTGATGCAACCGAATCCATCACGATTCTTACGGTCATTTCATTTAAATCCGCATTCTGCCTAGTGAACACGCGATTATAACCTTTAGAAGCGCATAATTGCTTAATACGCTCAATGTTTTGTCGTTTATCCCCGATAATCACAGAAATCTTTTTGGGGTGACACTGAATTTCTAAATTTTCACCTTGCGGTGCATCCTCTAGATGTTGCTTGATCGCATCAAAAAATAAAAATGACATGACCCGTTCACCAAAAGCTGGGTGAAAAGGCCCCGCCTCAACTTCAGAATCAAAGTCGATCATATCCGAACTTTGAAGACCTATACGAATCACATTTACGCGCGCCGCATAAAAACGCTTCATCGCCATGGCGACCTGAAAAACAGCTGTTTCTAACGGCAGTGGTTCATATTGGCCGCTTTGATACAAAGTACTCAATTCTGTGTCCTTAATCACCAACGTCGGATAGATGCGCACACAATCTGGGTTTAACTTTATGGTTTCCTCAACAGAATACATAAAGGCACCAAAGTGATCTCCTGGTAGACCTAACATTAGCTGTATGCCAAATTTTATATCATACTTTTTAAGCATTTGAACCGCATCATAAATCGCATGAGTCGTATGCCCACGTTTTGTTCGATTCAAAATACTGGCATCAAAAGACTGACATCCCAACTCAACGAGGTTAACCCCATACGATTTAAGTGCTAAAACTGTTTTTTCACTCATATAATCGGGTCGTGTTGATAGTCTAATCTTATGAATCAAACCCTCAACTTTTAACGCATTTGCCACACTCAGGTAAGCTTCCTGTAAAGGCCATTCGATGCCCGTAAAACTGC
Source organism: uncultured Clostridia bacterium (assembly GCA_927417275.1). Classification (GTDB taxonomy): domain Bacteria; phylum Bacillota; class Clostridia; order Peptostreptococcales; family Acidaminobacteraceae; genus Fusibacter_C. The sequence goes on along the minus strand of CAKMJV010000026.1, from coordinate 51,824 downwards.
CGCCATAAAAAGCTAGTTCTATACGTTCCCTCTGCATGGTTTCTAAATAACTTAAAACATGCGCGCGTACATTGCCTGGAGGAATCGCCTGTTCTGTGCCATTGATTTTTTTCTGATTACAGAAAACGCAGTCATTGGGGCACCCCATATGAGAAACAAAAATGGGTATAATCCCTACATTATCTTTCAACATTTGAAATCCTAATTAACCCTTCTTTTGCAGCCGCTTGTTCTGATTCCTTTTTACTGTTTCCCATGCCTTCACCGATCACTTCATCATTAAGTTTTACTTGTGTGTGGAAAACTTTTGCGTGGTCTAAACCTTCTTCTTTAAATATTTCATATTTGATTCGGTTGCCTTTGGTTACTTGGATCACCTCTTGCAATCGCGTTTTATAATCCACAAACAAACGGCCATGTACAGCATCTTGAATAATGCGTTCTAATCGATTAATGACAAATACTTTTGCGTGTTCCATTCCACCATCTAAGTATATGGCGGCAATTAATGCTTCAAATGCATCTGATAAAATCGAGGTTCTGGTACGGCCACCTGTTAACTCTTCACCGCGCCCAAACTGCATGTATTCACCTAATTTTAAAGCCCGCGCCGCACTGCCTAGTGAGGCTTCACAAACGATTTTCGCTCTAATTTTGGTAAGTTGGCCTTCTTCTAATGCGGCATATTGATTAAAAATGTATTCACTTACGATGACGCCTAAAACAGAATCACCTAGAAACTCTAACCGTTCATTGTTTTTAAATTTTTCTTTTTTGTTTTCATTTGAATATGAACTATGCGTTAATGCTCGAATTAATAATTGCTTGTCCTTAAAGACGTATCCAATCTCTGACTCGATAGCTTTTACTTGCACTTCCATGCCATGTACCTCTCTTTCATCAAAAGGGCACTTAAATATATCATTACGAACCAGTTATGTTGTTATAATATATTTAAACGACCTTTTATAGGATATCCTAACCTGCCACCTTCTATTTTATCGTTTCAACGTGTAAAACACAACAACAAAGTTATATGACAGGCCTTAAATGAAAAAAGGACTGACTCAAACAAAAATCGTCACAAAATCATGACCAATCATTATTTTTGTCAATCCTATGCAATTAAACCGAATGGTCTTCTGGTTTGACCTGAGTCAATATTAAACCGCCAATGATAAAGAGTACCACGATACTTAGCACACCATAGTTGCTTTTACCAGTCACTAAAGTAACATACCCCACCAAACCGGGACCCATAATGGCTGCAAACTTACCAAATATGTTGAAAAATCCAAAGAATTCGTTTGCGCGGTGTTTAGGAATCAATTTTGCAAAATAAGAACGGCTGATTGCCTGTATGCCCCCTTGGACCATGCCCACGGATATTGCAAGAATCCAAAAATCGAAAGTGGTTTTCATAAAAAAAGCATAAATACAAATAAGCGTATATGCGATGATTGCCACATAGATCATCTTCTTCCCTTTAAAACGTTCTGCTAGTTGACCAAAAATGAGTGCCGCAGGAAAAGCGACAAACTGAGTCACCAAAAGAATGATTAATAGCATATTAGAATCCACACCTAAGTCATATCCATAGGATGTAGCCATTTTTATAATCGTATCCACACCATCGATATAAAAAAAGTAAGCCAGTAAAAATATAAAAGTAGGTTTGTGTAGACGTATATTTTTAAAAGTCGTCGCCAAGCGCTTCAAACTCTGTATAACGGGGTTTTTAACGGGCGAGAGTCCATATACTTGCCTCACTTGAGTTGCCATCGGCAAACTAAAAGCAAGCCACCATACCGCCGTTAAGACAAATGCAATTTTGGGGGTAGTATACCCATCAAAAGGCAAGATCCCCGATTGCGACAGTAAGATAATCGCCATAGCGATGATAAAGGGGATGGTACTGCCAATATATCCAAGTGCATAGCCAAAGGTTGAAACGCGATCCATCCGGGAATCGTCGGTTACATCCACCAAAAAGGCATCATAAAAAATATTGCTCCCCGAAAAACCAATTGCCGTGAGGATATAGATGAATAATAACAAGAACCACTGTGACTCAGGAACAAAACCAAGCACTAAATTCGCAGTGACACCCATCGCTAAGAAAATCATAAAGAACCTTTTCTTAAAACCAAAATAATCCGCAATGGTACCCAGAATAGGTGCAAGTAGGGCGATGAAAATGGATGCAATGGAGTTCGCAAATCCAAGATATGCTGTGGACTGACTTGCAGTAACCCCCATTTCCTCTGCTGCCGCTTTAAAATAAAGTGGAAAAACCGTCGTCGTAACCGTCATCGTATAGGCAGAGTTCGCCCAATCATATAGTGCCCAGCTCTTTTCTAACTTTGTGAACTTCATCAAGGCCTCCATGTACCATATATTATTTTAAATAATCATACACGCACACTGTAAAATTCATGTGTTTTTAAAGTAAAAACTAAAGTTCTGTATCTGCCTCTGCTTCTTTTTCCTCGGTTTGAAGACCCGTTACAGCTTTTCTAATGGCTTCAACTAAATCTGTCTTCACGCCTATTTGAGCATATTTTATGGCATTTTTAAATGCCTTTGCATTTGATGAGCCATGTGCTTTAACCACCAGGCCATTTATGCCCAAAAGTGGCGCGCCACCATATTCCGTATAGTCGAGCATTTTTTTAAATGCTGAAAGATTTTTTTTCAAAAGCAGCCCACCTAATTTTCCAACGAAGTTCTTCATGATTTGTACTTTTAGTCCACTCACGATGGACATGGCCACGCCTTCTGTTAACTTGAGTATAATATTGCCTGTGAAGCCATCTGCTACGATAACATCCACCTTGCCACTGGGAACGTCTCGCCCTTCAACATTGCCCACAAAATTAAGTTCGGTTTGTTTTAATAATTGATGGGTTTCGATATACAGCGGTGTGCCTTTCGTCTCTTCTGCACCGATATTTACCAGTGCCACTTTAGGATTTTCGATGCCGATGACTTTCTCAGCATACAAACTGCCCATATAGGCAAACTCGATGAGGTTTCTCGGTTTGCACTCCGCATTCGCCCCAGCATCTACCAAGACTGAAGCGCCATTCATCGTCGGATAGATCGTCGTAAGTGCAGGTCGACTGATGCCTTTAATTCTGCCTACTTTTAACAAACTGCCCGCTAAAAGTGCCCCAGTATTTCCCGCTGAAACAAACGCATCTATATCGCCCTTTCTCAGTGCTTTAAGTCCAACCACCATGGATGCATCGGGTTTAGATTTGATTGCTTTAACGGGTTTATCGTCATTTTCTATAACCTCTGTGGTTGGTACAATAGAGATTCGTTCTGCTTTATAGTTATATTTTTTCAGTTCATTTTCAATCTGTACGATATCACCATATAAAATAAGTTCTCCATCGAACATATCAAGTGCTTCTACTGCGCCTTTTACTGTTTCTAATGGGCCATGATCTCCACCCATTGCGTCAAAACCAATTTTCATGATTACACCTCATTTTCATATTTTTCTACTATACTCATGATACGTAAAAAACATAAAAAAGGCAATAGTCTTATGACTATCGCCTTTTGTTAGAAACTTACGCTTCTTTTTTTACTGCGTCTCTGCTGTGGTAATATCCACACTCAGCACATTCTCTGTGTGATACATTTGCCGCTTTACATTTTGGACATTCGATAATGTTTGGAGCAACCATTTTAATGTTAGAAGCTCTTCTTTTATCTCTTCTCGCTTTACCTATTTTACGCTTAGGTACTGCCATATCTTAACACCTCCTTAATCTAAGTGAATAAATTCTTAAGTGCCTCAAGTCTCGGGTCAATTTTCGTTTTTTCACACGCACACATACTCATATTAAGATCTTTTCCACAATGCGGACAAAGTCCGGCACAATCTTCCTTACAAAGTATTTGTAGTGGTAAATTCAATGTTATATCTTCCTCAAGTACTGGCAACATATTTAGATGCCCATTTTCAATAAGGACAACTTCTTCAACTTCGTCCATATCTGCTATCGTCACTAAAACGCGTTCCACAGTGTGTTCGAGGTTAATGTTAACTTCGCATAAGCATCTGTGGCATTCGAAAACCAAATCTCCAGAATAAGTGAGGGTTAAGTCATAGCGTTTATCTATCTTTTTAACGTGGCCAAAAACATGGATAACCGACGCGCCCTTACACTCAATTGACTCTAAATAAGACTTTTCCAATGCAAGATTGTAATCAAAATCTAACTGATTTTGAAGTCCCTTTATAACCTTTGATAAATCAAGGTTCATTTCATCACCTCTTCAATGCAACATTAATATTATAATTACTATGAAGAAGTTTGTCAAGTAGTTTTACTTAACCAATTCTACAGTATCTCTTGCAATCATAAGTTCTTCGTTTGTAGGAACAACCATGATTTTCACTTTAGAATCATCTGTATTAATAAACGCTTCCTTGCCTCTAACATTATTTTTAGCAGGATCAAGAACAGCACCCATAAATCCAAGATTTCTACAAATTTCTTCACGGCTTTCTTTGCCATTTTCACCAAGACCAGCAGTAAAGACGATTGCGTCTACGCCACCGAGCACTGAAGCATATGCAGCGATGTATTTTCTCACATTACCATGGTAAATGTCAAGCGCTAAAATCGCTCTTTCATTGCCTGCTGCTGCAGCCTCTTCGATGTCTCTAAAGTCACTGCTTACGCCTGAAATACCAAGAACACCTGATTTTTTATTCATAATATCGTTCATTTGGTCAAGTGTTAAATGCTCTTTACCCATGATGTAGGTAACGATTTGAGGGTCGATATCGCCACAACGCGTACCCATAACAAGTCCTTCAAGTGGCGTGAAGCCCATAGATGTATCCATGGATTTACCGCCATCAATCGCAGCAAGCGAAGCGCCATTACCAAGGTGACAAGTGATAATTTTAGTTTCTTCTAATGGTTTGCCTAATAACTCCGCTGTTCTTTGAGAAACATAGCGATGGCTGGTTCCGTGGAAACCATAACGTCTAACGTGATCTCTTTCATAATACTCATAAGGCAATGCATAGACATATGAACTCTTTGGCATGGTCTGATGGAATGCCGTGTCAAAAACACCTACATTTTTTACGCCTGGCAAAAGTTCTTCTATCGCCTTGATACCGATAATGTTCGGTGGATTATGAAGTGGCGCAAGTTCGATACAGTCTTCAAGTGCCGCCATTACGCTGTCATCTATGATAACAGATGCACTGTATTTTTCGCCTGCATGAACCACACGATGTCCAACTGCATCAATTTCTTTAAGCGATGCAATCGCGCCGTGCGCTGGATGTACGATCGCATCCAAAACCTGTGCAAGCGCTTCTTTGTGATCATTCATAGACACTTCGATGGTCTTTTTGTCACGTCCTTCAACTTCATGCTTCAATCTAGAACCCTCGATACCAATACGTTCTACAAGGCCTTTTGCTAAAACACTCTCATCCTTCATATTGAATAATTGGTACTTTAATGATGAGCTCCCACAATTGATAACTAAAACGTTCATTCATTGCCCTCCTTGAATTTATCTAAAGATATAGTAATTCTTAGTGATTTCGGTCATACATATATATTATAATGTAAATAAACGAATTTTCAATACCAATGGAGGATATTGATGAAAATAATTGGCATTGTATCAGAATATAACCCTTTTCATAACGGACATGCGTATCAAGTACAGAAATCCAAACAATTAATCGGTGCAGAAGGCGTCGTAGCCATCATGAGTGGTAATTTTGTGCAAAGGGGATACCCCGCATTTTACGACAAATGGAAACGAGCCGAAATGGCTGTTGCAGGTGGCGTAAATTTAGTCATCGAACTCCCCACTTATTATGCGACATCAAGTGCAGAAGGCTTTTCACAAGGTGCGATCGATCTTTTAGAGGCGACAGGTGTCATCACCCATTTAAGTTTCGGTTCAGAAATGGACGTACTCGATGCACTTAAAAAAATCGCCTATATCCTCAACCATCCTACACCTGAGTTTAATGAGACCTTAAAAGAAGCACTTTCAAAAGGTCACTCATTTCCTAAAGCGCGTGAAATGGCACTTCATTCGATTATGGAAGACCCCATCGATTTGAATCAAGCGAATCTGATATTGGCCATCGAATATTTGCGTGCACTTGATAAAAGGACCAGCCCCATCCTCCCCCTATTAATCAAACGGAGAGGCAAAGGGTATCACGACACCAGTATCGACTCCCCGCTTGCAAGCGCAACCGCCATTAGAAAAGGCTATTTTGACGCGCCAGATTTATTTAAGATGGCTGACTTTATGCCACTTGCCTCTTACCATGCCACTCAGACGGCACTATATCCACCACTGAACATTTCAAATTTTGAATCGATGATCCTTTATAAAATAAGACAGACCACACCAGAAGCACTATCTAAGATTAGAGAAGTAAGTGAGGGCTTAGAAAATAAGATTTACCAAGCGGCGATTCGTGCAACAACTTATGAAGAACTGGTTCATGCACTTAAATCAAAACGCTATACCTTAACGCGCATCAATCGCATCCTCATCAATATTTTATTAGAAATCGATAAAACACCTATGGATTTAACCACGCATGGTTATATACGCGTACTTGCCATGGATGCAGTCGGGAAAAAAATATTACATCGTATGAAAAAAAACTGCACCTACCCCATCGTAACAAATGTAAATAAGTATTTGCCACAAAATCCATTGCTGGACCTGGATATAAAGGCTTCAAATATATACCAACTTGGTTTTACAAACCCACCATTTAGAGCTGGTGGACGCGACCATCTGGAAAAGCCCTATATTAAAAACGGTGATTAACCCTGTCTTTTATGGATATCTATATGAAAACCCTATCAAAGTAGAAAGTCGAGGTAAATATGAAAAAAATATTAGATAAAGGTTATGTGCGTTTGGTAGATGTTATGGGCAGCGATCTATCTGTCGTTAACTCTGCACGCGTTAGTTACAACAAAGCAACCGATCATTTGCGTCCAGAGGACGAAAAACTCATAAAATTCTTAGCGACACACGATCATACAAGTCCGTTTAGACATGCCACGTTGCAGTTTGAAATCTACGCACCACTTATGGTAGCACGACAGGCCTGGAAGTATATAATCGGCTCAGCGCATCAAGATCCCTTTACCGCATGGAATGAATCGAGCAGAAGATATATCACGGAAGAAGTTGAATTTTACATCCCAACCGAAAGCACATGGCGTAGCAAACCCGAAAATTCTAAACAGGGAAGCGGTGAAAACCTCGATACCCGATTAGGCGCTGAAGCGGTTAAACGCTTGCTCGATCAAATCGAAATCGGCATGGCCAACTATGATTGGGCCATAGAAAATGAGATTGCAACGGAACAAGCAAGACTATTTATTCCAAGTGCTTATGGCCTTATGGTTAGGTGGTACTGGACCACAAGTTTGCAAGGTGTCTCTCATTTTATCAACCAAAGAACAGATGCACATGCGCAATACGAAATACAATGCTATGCAAATGCGATCAAAGAACTCTCCCTTGAGAAGTTTCCCGTTGCTTTAAAAGCCTTATTAACGCAAGAATAACCTAAAAATAAAACAACGCAACGGACGATTCGATCATCGTCATTGCGTTGTTTTTATTATTTGTACTCTTCAAGTTCATCTATGTTTTCTTTAACCGTGTGTAAAATCTTAGATAAGTTTAGTTCCACACGTTTCATCACTTCTTCAGCGTAATCATACGAACCTTTTCTAATACCTTCTGCCTTATCTTCAGCATCTTCTAATAATTCTTGCGCTCGATTACGCGCTTGTCTCATAATTTCATGCTCATTAATTAACTCTTTTGCACGATTGGTTGCATTTATTAGGATTTCAGTTTCTGACGCTTTAGCCGTTTCTATAATCCTGAGTTCTTCATGTCTGGCATTGCTAATAAGTTCCTCGGCGATATTATTTGCCTCATCAATAATTTGCTCTTTTTGAGATTTGATGAACCGCACTTGCTGATATTCATCTGGCAATAACATGTTTATGTCTTTAAGAATGTTTAACAATTCATGCTTATCAAATAAAATTTTGCCTGTTAAAGGCACGTTAGGCGCCGACTCTATTCGATCTTCTAATTCCTCTAACAGTTCCAGAACTCTAAGTTCTAATTCTTGCTTTTTTTGACCACTCATAACCCGCCTCCTAATTTACTTTCAATGGCTTGCCTTACCTCATCCGTGACGAAATTAGAGATGTCGCCTCCAAAATTTGCCACTTCTTTAACAATACTAGAACTTAAATACATATACTCAGTCCGCGTCATGATAAATACCGTTTCAAGTTCTTTTAACAACTTTTGATTGACACTTGCCATTTGAAATTCTGCCTCAAAATCAGAAATCGCTCTCAAACCTTTAACGATAATCTGATGATTGTTTTTACTTAAGTAATCCACAAGAAGCCCTTCGTGAGAATCAACTCGCACGTTTGGAATATTACGTGTGGCATCAATCAGTAGTGCTATACGCTCATCCACTGAAAAGAGAGGCTTTTTATTGCGATTAAACATAACGGCTACGATCACTTCATCAAAAATCTTACTTGACCGCTTAATAATATCGAGATGACCTAAAGTCACAGGATCAAAACTACCAGGGTAAACCGCTACGCGCATGTGGTCCTCCTTAAAATGGATATGCCTATTTTTCCGTATTTTTTTGATTTTTCTAACGAGAAATACTCTATTAAATCATCTAAATTAGGATCATTAATCGCGTGTTCGATAATAATCATCCCCTCTTGATCTAATAAATCAAAACGCTCGATAAGAGACAAGCATTTTTTAATTTCCCCTTTAAGATATGGCGGATCCATGATGATAATATTATAAACTTCATTCTTAAGGTTTTCAATGCCTTTGTATACATCCGATGACAAAAGGCGTGCCTTTGAATCGGTTTTCGTTTTCAGTAGATTTTTTTCGATCACTGCCATGGCATGACGATTGTTCTCTATAAAAGTAACCTGCTTCGCACCTCTAGAAATAAGTTCGATACCGAGCGCACCTGAACCTGAAAATAAATCCAGCGCATTTGCACCGATAATCTGCGTTTGAATCATACTAAAAATCGCTTCTTTTACGCGATCTGTTGTTGGTCTTGTGTCTAATCCTTCAAGAGCATCTAACTTAATCCCTCGCGCTGAACCCGAAATTACGCGCATCTTTTCACATCCTCATCCTATTTGTTCTCACCTTAAAACAAGCCTGCTTACAAGGTGAACCATTTTTCTAAATCGATTTGCTGGCTTTTAATAAATGTTACCGCTTCAGGGTGCCCCAACTGAAATTCTTCTAGCAAATTTTTAATGTGTTTTTGAACCGTCCCTATAACCGCTTTATGTTTTGATAAATTTGCCAGTTTAAGTTCTGGGATACCATGTTGTCTTAAGCCAAACACTTCACCAGGACCCCGTAATTCCAAATCCTTCTCAGCCACTTCAAAACCATTATTAGATGCAACCAAAGTCTCCACCCTCATTTTGGCAGTCTTAGATAGTTTGTCGCTTAATAAAAAGCAGTAGGATTGCTCGTCACCTCTTCCAACACGACCTCTTAACTGATGGAGTTGAGACAAACCAAATCGTTCCGTATTCATAATCACCATCATCGTCGCATTTGAAACATGAATGCCGACTTCGATAACCGTCGTTGATACCAACAATTGTGTTTTCCCCTGTTTAAAGGCCTGCATGGCATCCTCTTTGTTCTGAGCACTCATTTTACCATGAATCAATCCCACCGTATGATGCTGGAAGCGTTGACATAGTGTTTCATAAAGCGTTTGAGCTGCATTTAGATCCAACGTCTCAGAAGCTTCAATGAGCGGACAAATCACATAGGCTTGACGGCCTTCAACCAATTTACTTTCTATAAATTCATGCATTTCGTCTACCTTGCTGGGCTTAACAAAATGCGTTTTAATCGGTTTTCGACCCGCAGGCATCTCGTCGATAATCGATATATCCATATCGCCATATAAAATAAGTGAAAGCGTTCGAGGAATAGGCGTGGCAGACATAATTAGCGCATGTGGATTTTCTGATTTTTGAAGCGCTGTCAATCGTTGGCGAATGCCAAATCTATGTTGCTCATCTGTGATTACTACCCCAAGGGCATCAAACTTAACATCTTCTTGTAAAACAGCATGGGTACCAATCACAATTTTTACTTCGTGAGATTCGATTTGTTGTTTTAACAGTCTTTTATCCGATGCTTTACCATGCGAGGTTAAAAGCGCACATGGCACATCTGGAAACATTTTCATGAAATTTTCATAATGTTGTTCCGCCAGTAACGTCGTCGGTGCCAAAAGTATGCCTTGTTTGTCATTAAACACTGCACACATGAGCGCTAAAAATGCAATAATGGTTTTACCCGAACCTACATCTCCTTGAATCAAACGATTCATGCTAAATCCACTTTTGAAATCTTCAAAAATAGTGTCCATAACAGCGCGTTGTGCTTGCGTCAATTTAAAGGGCAATGTATCGATTCGGATCTGAATACGATCGTCTATTTCAAATGGCTTTCTATTGGGTTTATGATAATTTCTTTTTAATAAAATTAATCGCATCTGTAAAAAGAACAGTTCATCATAAACCAATCGCTGCTTTGCAGCTTTATATCCCACTTCAGAAGTTGGAAAATGTATTTCAAATACAGCTTGCTCATAAGGCATAAGTCGACCCATGTGACGAATCATTTCAGGTAGTGGATCGATAATTTCATCTTTTAAAGCCGTTAAAACCTGTTTATGCAAACCGATGAGTTCGTTCTGGGTAATGCCCAAAGTGGCATTATAAACGGGAATAATTCTCAAGAATGATGCATCCGAGGAAATCGCAAAGTCAGGTTGTACCATTTTAAATGAAGGGCCGTTTTTCTCCAACTTGCCATAAAAGAAATAACTTTCACCTTCCTCAATTTGATGGTCTAAAAACTTTGCAGAAAAAAACAAAATCTCTCCTGTATAAAAACCATCGGTGACATCTAAAATCAGTAAATCACCTTTGCTTTTTTGAAGCACTTTTTTTCTTTTTCTGACCACTTTTGCCTTTATCACACCTGGCGTATCGCCATCAAACTCAGATGCATGTTTAACAACCCTACGATCCATGTATCTTCGAGGGTAATCCGTTAGCACATCGCCAAAAGTCTCAAGTCCAATGCGCTTTAACTTGGCCGCTTTTTTTTCGCCGACGCCTTTTAAAGCTGTTAATGGTTGTCTATACATTTTGATCTCCAGAAAAAAGGCAAGGCTCAACAAATAGTCTTTGCCTATTTGTAAGTCTTGCCTCTGCATCGGTCTATTCTATCGAGAATACAAAGTAATAAATGGGTTGTCCACCTGAATATACATCAATTTCAAGTTCAGGATACTTCCCTTCAATTTTTTCTGCAATCTCATTAGCTTCCTCTTCTGTAACATCTGATCCATAATAGATCGACAAGATTTCAGAATCTGAATCAATGGTATTTTCAATCGCTTTTAAAATGATTTCGTTACGTTCTTTTCCTACGCCTTTAATTTCTCCATCAGAAACCGCAAGATAATCGTCTTTATGAATCTCAAGTTCGTTAAAAACAGTATCTCTCACCGCATATGTGATTTGGATGGTTTTAACACGTGACAAACTTTCGCTCATTTTTTCAAAATTCTCTTTTGGAGAAAGTTCGCGATCAAATTCTAACATTGCCGTTATACACTGTGGCATCGTCTTGCTCGGTATGACGTAAACATCTTTGTCGCTTAATGCTTTCGCCTGATTTGCAGCCATAATGATGTTGCTGTTATTAGGAAACAAGAATATATGTGCCGAAGGACATCTTTCAATTTCCTTTAAGAAGTCTTCGGTACTTGGGTTCATGGTCTGTCCACCGGTTATATTGCCATGAATGCCTAAGTCTTTAAAAATGTTTTCAAAACCTTCACCCATAGCAACAGAGATAAAGCCAAAATCGTCTTCATACTGCAAAGTCTTTTCGTTTGAAACTGGTTCTTCACCGTGTGCGCCTTCTATAATGGTACTATGTTGATCTTTCATATTTTCAATTTTAACTTTTTTGAGGCTACCATACTTTAAGGCTTCTTCAAGCGCAAGACCTGGTGTATTCGTGTGAACATGCACTTTAATAAGTTCTTCATCTTGCACAAAAACCATACTGTCGCCCATGGTTTCAATAATCGATTTAAGTGCATCGCCATTCATATTATCGCCTTCTATGATAAACTCCGTGCAATATGCGAAGAGGATATCATCTGTATGCATCACAGATTGAGCCGGTGATTGGGCATACGTTTGAGCAACAAAAGCAGTGTCAATCGACTTGCCTTCCATCGCGTCCAAACACCCTTGAAGAATAAATATAAGTCCTTTACCGCCCGCATCAACAACGCCTGCTTGCTTTAACACAGGTAAGTAATCGGGTGTTTTTTCCAGTGTTTCCTCGCCTCTTTTTATGAGCAATTTCATGAGTTCAATAAGATCTAAATCCTCATGGGCATATTCCATGCTCTTATCTGCGATCTTGCGAATAACCGTTAGAATCGTTCCCTCTACGGGTTTCAAAACGGCGCTATAAGCGGTATCTGCTGCTTCTTTAAACGCATGACAGAAATCCGCTGAAGTCATCTCCGTTTTGCCTTTACATCCCTTTGCAAAACCTCTGAAAATCTGCGATAAAATAACGCCCGAATTACCTCTAGCGCCCATAAGAGAACCTTTAGAAATTGATTTTGTCACTTCCTCAACCGAATCAAACACTTGTTTAGATAAGCCTTCTATTGCCGAATTCATCGTCAAAGACATATTGGTTCCCGTATCACCGTCAGGTACCGGAAAAACATTTAATGAATCAACAAGTTCTTTGTTTTTATTAAGCTCATAAGTTCCTTGCTTGAACATTTTAGCAAGTAACTCGGCATTTATGGTTTTTAATTCCACCTTAATTCCTCCCTGTTACTCTTGAACTTTTACGCCTTCAATGTTCAAATTAACTTCAACAACATTTAAGCCCGTTTGTGTTTCGATCGTATATTTAACTTTTTCAATAATATTCTCTGCAACCACAGACAATTTAGTACCAAATTGAACGATCACATAAAGATTAATAACGACACCTTTTTCATCAGCGCTTACTTCAACGCCTTTTGATAAGTGCTCACCTTTTAAAATTTTAGCAAGACCACTTTTCGCCGATTTATATGTCATCCCCACAAGACCATAGCACTCCATAGCGGACACCGCAGCCAAAGTTGCTATTACCTCTTTTTTAATGGTAATATCACCAATCTCATTATTTAATTTAATGGACATCTTCTACCTCCTTGATTGAAAGTTATAACCATTTATTATTTATTTTAATGTAATATTGAGTTAATATCAAGTTAATAAGCTGTGAACGATGGAATAATTACAAAAAAGTCATTCTATGCGGCAACTTTTACTTGAAATCTCTTCTGTGCTCTGGTAAAATAAGTTTGTTATGTTATGAGTTATTTACTCGAAGGAGGTGTAATAAATGGGAAGATCATGTGAAGTATGCGGTAAAGGAAAAATCTCTGGCAACACTGTCAGCCATGCTAACAACCATAATAGAAGAACTTGGTCAGTTAATTTAAGAAGTGTTAAAGCTTCTGTAAACGGCGGAACTAAGCGAATCAAAGTTTGTAGCAGATGTTTACGTTCTGGTAAAGTTCAAAGAGCAGTATAATCAAACAGCAAAATTAGGTCATGCATATGCATGACCTTTTTTTATGCGTATTAATCGATTGATTGAATGAGATATCCTAAACCACGCTCAATGATAATCTCACCGTCTTCGATCACTTCATTACTAATACCACGTGTTTGCGTATAGAGAATCGTATCCTCCGTTAAAGGATATTTAAACCCTTTTAGGGTAATCTCATGAAGGCCCTCACGACTTGGTACCAACGATACATAGCCAGAACCACCAGCGATTTTTTTATTAAATGGCGTTATAATCCGTTCGATACAGTTGCTTTCATCAACGATTACCAGATTATCGCTTTTGTCTAATAAAAACAAAGTCCCAAGCATATGATCCATTCGTCCGCCAAGCGCACCGATAATAACAATTCGATCGAGTTTTTCCTTCAGTATAACTTCTATCGCGAGTTCAGAATCCGTATAGTCTTTCTGCGCTGGGAAAGATAATACTTCCGCGCTTGGCCATAAGGCTTCATAAGTGGCTAGAGACTCTATCGAATCAAAATCACCCAATATAAGATTTGGAACGACGTCCAAACTTTGAAGCAAGGCACATCCCCCATCCACACCAATCACAAACTCAAAATCAGAATGTTTTGTATGGTTAGCGATTTGCCTTTTTAACTTCTGGACGTCACTTACTTTGCCGTTTAACGCGACGAGGCCCCATTTCATATCGCTTCTCTAAAAGCCTTCACCGTTGCGTGAATATCAGGCGTATTAAAAATAGCAGAACCTGCTACGATAACATCAGCTCCCGCTGAAACCACCTCGCGTACATTTTCCAAATTGATGCCACCATCTACTTCAATCTCACAGGTTAATCCTCTGCTTAAAATCTGCTCTTTAAGACGTTTGATTTTATCTGTAGTGGCCTCAATGTATTTCTGACCACCAAAACCAGGGTTAACTGACATGAGTAAAACCATATCGAGTTCTGGAAGCATTTCTTCTATTGCGCTTAATGGCGTTCCTGGATTAAGCGTAACACCCGCCTTTACACCGTGGCTTTTAATAAGTTGTATCGTTCTATGAATATGTGTACAGGTTTCTATATGCACATTAATTAAGTCTGCACCTGCGTGCACAAAGTCCTGAACATATTGATCTGGGTTTTCGATCATTAAGTGAACGTCCATAAAAAGCGATGTTTTTCCTTTTAATGATTTTAATATCGGCGCACCAAATGAAATATTGGGTACAAAATGACCATCCATAACATCGATATGCAAATAATCTACACCTGCTGATTCTACTTCCTTAACATGTTCCAAAAGTCTCGAAAAATCAGCAGATAAAATTGAAGGTGCTAATTTATACATAAGATTCCCTCCCCGTTTCTACCATTTTTTCAACTTCTTACGTTCTTTTTCGATTTCATGATAAATATAAACGTAAGCTTCATATCGCTCTTTATCTACGGTTCCTAATTCTACTGCATGTTTCACTTCGCATCCAGGTTCATTTAGATGCAGACAGTTATAAAATCGACACGTTTCTGAAAAGTGCTTAAATTCAGGAAAATAGCCTTTTAACTGATCTTCTTCTATTTCCGCAGCAGAAAGGGATGTAAATCCAGGTGTATCTACGATTATACCGCCGTTTGTTAACTCAAACAGTTCAGAGTGTCTGGTGGTGTGCTTACCTCTTTTAATCTTTTCACTCACCGCACCCGTTTCTACAGAAAATTTTTCTTCTATGGCATTGAGCAACGATGACTTACCAACACCTGATGGCCCTGAAAAAACGCTGATTCTCTTAGTGAGTTCACTGAGGAGTTGTTCTACGCCTTCACCTGTCATCGCACAGGTTCTAACCACACGATATCCCGCATTTTCATATTTTTTTTGAAAAACATCGAAATCAAATGTCAAATCCAAATCCGCTTTGTTAAAACAGATTAACACTTCTAAATCCGCATGCTCTGCTAAAACCACCATTTTATCAAGAAGCATCATGTTTGGCAGTGGATCGCGTATGGAAAAAACCACCACTGCTTGATCAACATTTGCTACGGTAGGCCTTACAAGGGCATTTTTTCGTTCGTGAATTTCTTCTATGGTTGCTAAGTTTTTTTCTTCATCATAGATGTCTATTGAAACATAATCTCCTACCATTGGAACCACTTGCTCATTTTTAAACTTTCCACGTGCTTTACATTCATAAAGCACACCGTCGGCCTTTACATAGTAAAAACCTCCGATGCCTTTAAAGATTATGCCTTTGGTCATCCAATATCTCCTTAAAATTCTATGGTTTGTTCAAGTTCGATGACATTGCCGTAATAAACGACGATTCTCGCACTACCTGAACCTCTAACCACACGCTGAATTAAGATTTCATCGCCTTCAGATTTAGAATGTACCTTTTCATATACCGTTGTTACGATGCCACCTTGGATCATTTCTATCTTGATGGTCTCTGTGTCTTGGGCAAATTTTCTCGTGTTTATCGCGACGCTCAATCTTTGTTCGCTTGATATTTCACTGGTGGTTGCCTCTGTTGTTGGCTCAGTCGTTTCTTCGACAGGTCCATTACTTACTAAAATGTCTATAGTAGTGCCTTGGACAACTTCCTCACCTACACGCGCATTAGAAATAACCATGCCTTTTTCTATGGTCTCATGGTCTTCATAGGAAATTTCACCAAGCTTTAGTCCCAAAACATTTAGTGCAACTTCTGATTCTCTAATGGTTTTATTTTCAAGCGAAGGGACCATAAACGTTTTAACTTCTGGACCTTTACTAACCACCAAGTCTATCTTTGTTCCTTGAGGCATCTTTATACCCGCTTTAGGCGTTTGACTAATAATCATACCTTCAGGCAACTCATTAAATTCGTTCGTAACTTCCCCTTGTTCGAAGCCATCATTCTTTATCATAATCGTCGCTTCAGTTAACGTTTGTTGCTTCACATTTGGTACGATCGATTGAATACCTCCAGTACTTATGACCAACTTAATGGTAAACCCTTCTTTAAGCTTATCACCTTCTGGATAGGACTGTGATATGACATGGTCTTCTGGCACACTATTATGCATGCGCCTTTCAGTTATATCCGCTTTTAATCCGAGATCCGCTAAAGTTCGCACGGCATCATCCACATGGTTATCTATTAATAGAGGCACTGTTACCGTGTCCACTTCAAAAATAGATTTAAACTTATTCATAGCAAACACGCCAAAGAAGAGCATGGCCATGACGAGAGCAGCCAAAATAACCAAAGTAATATTCAATTTATTCCGCTGTGGCCCCTTATTATTTGAAGGGGGTAATGGTGCTTTTGAAATCGGGGTTCTTTTTACCGTCTGATGTGCCATAAGTTCTTCCTCTGTAATTTTGGGTAGAATCGTCGTACCTTGGTTCATATAGAGTTGATCTTGAACGATAAAATGCTTATCTGTACGTAGTACTTTTAGATCTTCGATTAGTTCATTAATGGATTGATACCGTTCAGATGGTGTTTTTTCAGCACATTTGTGAATAATGGATGCCAAACCATCACTAATTTCCGTGTTAATCACTTGCGGGTTTGGAAGTGCATCTTTTATCTGTTTCAAAGCAATCGTAACAGGTGAATCGCCCTCAAAAGGCAATGCCTTCGTCGCAAGTTCATACAGTAAGATCCCAAGTGAATAGATATCGCTTCGCGCATCGACAAAGCCACCACGTGCTTGCTCTGGAGATGCATAATGTACCGAACCGATTACTTCTTTCGTGTTGACGATGGTCGCCGTAGTTGCCGCCCTTGCTATACCAAAATCAGCAACTTTAACACTGCCATTTTCATTAATGAGTATATTTTGAGACTTTATGTCTCGATGTACGATTTCATTTTCATGTGCTTGTGAAAGTGCTGAAGCAATTTGAAGGCCTATGTTAATGATCGCTTCTTCTTTCATAAACCCTTGCATTTTATTTAAGTACTCTCTTAATGTATTTCCATTAACAAGTTCCATTACGATATAATGGACATCCTCACTGAAACCAACATCAAAAACATTGACGATATTAGGATGCGACAAACTTGCAGCGGCTTGTGATTCATGTTGGAATTTTTTCACGAAATCCTCATCCAAACTAAATTCTTCTTTTAGAACTTTTATCGCCACCAATCGATTTAAAACCAAATCTCGTCCTTTATATACAACTGCCATACCGCCAGTTCCGATGATTTCAATCATTTCATATCGATTGCCTAAATTGCGTCCAATTAACTGTACCATGTGATCCTCCTTAAAGTTCAATGCAAATGATCGTAATGTTGTCTTTACCACCGTTTTCATTTGCTAAGTTCACTAGAGCTTCAGGAATACTTTCAAACGGTACTGTCTTAAATATATCTTCTTGTTGAGCTGAAGATACCATATTAGATAAACCATCTGAACACAAAACCAAATGCGTGAACAAATTTAAAGCATATTTTTTTATCGTTATTTCAAATTTTCGATCAACACCAAGTGCACTGGTTACGATATTTCTATCGGGATGAAGTTCAGCTTCTTCAGGGCTGATACTACCAATTTTAACCAGTTCAGCAACCAGTGAATGGTCTTCTGAAAGTTGTATGAGTTTTCCTTCTTGTAAGGCATAACATCGACTATCCCCTACATTTGCAATCCACAATACGTCCTCTTCGATATAGGCAACCACGGATGTGGTGCCCATCCCCTTACATTCAGGATGTGCCTTAACATAAGCGAGAATCGTTTCATTTGCTTCTACAAAAATGGCTGTAATATCATTTTCAAAATTCACATGTGACTTACGAGAAAACGCGTCCATAATGGACTGTGAAGCAATTTCAGCGGCAACTTCACCCGCTCTATAACCACCCATGCCATCAGAAACGATGAAAAGACTTAAATCATTATTCATGAGATAATAATCTTCATTTTTCTCTCTGTTTTTACCAACATCCGTTAGCGCGATTGCTCTCATCTTCTACCTCTACTTTATTTTCTTCAACTTCGCTATAAAAAACCCATCGGTTTCTTGTTGATTTGGGAAAAAGGTTAAAAATCCATCGTCTCCTGACGAAGGCAGTGCTTCGATTTCAAACGCATTATTTTGGCTTAAAAACCAGCGGATCATCTCTTGATTTTCTTTAGGATTTAAAGTACATGTGCTGTACATCAAAACGCCATTCTGTTTAACATACTTTGCAGACTGAATGAGAATTGCCTTTTGAATCTGTTCGAGATCACTGATTTGTTCCAATGTTTTATTATATTTTATATCGGGTTTTCTTCGGATAATACCCAGTCCTGAACAAGGGGCATCGACCAAAACCACATCTGCTTGTTCGATAAGTGTTTCATCGCATGTGCTGGCGTCAAACACTTCCACCACAATTGCGTTTAATTTCAACCGTTTTACATTCTCATGAATGCGCGCACATTTTTCATCATTTAAGTCTCTGGCTATGACTTTTCCACGATCGTGCATTAACTGTGCAACATGTGTCGCCTTTCCACCTGGCGCTGCGCATACATCGATAACCAAATCATTTGCTTTAACACCGGAATACATGCCCACGCTCATAGAACTTAAATCTTGTACTTGAAACCAACCTTCATTATATCCTACTAATTCCGTTATACCTATATGATTTAACGCGTTAACGATAATGCCTTCATCTAGCCAAGATACAGGTTCGCATGAAACACCTTGTTCAATCAATTTTCGGATCAATTCTTCCCTTGAAATTTGAAGTGTTTGCGTACGCAAAGTTAACTTAGGCGTGGTGTTATTTGCCATCAGTAAAGCCCGTGTGAAATCGTAGCCATATTGATCCATCCACATTTCAACCAACCATTCTGGATGTGAAAACTTAATACTAAGCGCAGTGATGGGATGTTTTTTTTCATCTGGCAAATCTATTTTACAACCACTTCTAACAAAGGTTCTCAAAAGACCATTTGCAGAATTCGCTTCTCTTGGTCCTAATTTTTTTGCTAATTTAACACATTCATTTACAGCTGCTGACTCAGGTACTTTATCTAAAAACGCAAGTTGGTATAGCCCAAGACGCAAAATATTTACTAAAGTAGGATCAATTCGACTAAAACGTACTTTAGAAAGCTTACGAATATAGTAATCGAGTAATAATCTATTTTCTAATACACCAAACACCAATTGGGCGGTGAATCTTCTGTCTAGTGGTTCAATTTCAAATTGTGAAAGGGTACGATTCAACACAATATGAGAAAAATCTTTGGTTTTATCAATTTCATCTAATATTCTAAGTGCCAATTTCCTAGCGTTTATCTTCATCATTTTCTCCTTACTATCTGAACCATTATACCAAAGATATCACTTTAATTTAAGCATTTAAGCGCATTTATCAAAATAATTTAATATAAAAACAAAGACACTGTAATCGCACAGTGTCTTTTCTTGTGATTAAACATACAAAATCGAATGTGAATTAATCTCTGCCTCGATTTAACAAGAGCATTCTGATTAACTGGCCTACGGCCATCGCTGCCGCAGCAACATAAGTCATCGCTGCTGCATTTAAAACTTTCTTAGCTTGGGCATTTTCATCATTACTGAGTATGTCATAAGCACCCATCATCTGAATGGCCCTTGCACTTGCATTAAACTCAACGGGCAAAGTAACCAGTTGAAAAACAACTGAAAATGAAAAGAATATTATGCCGATTGTAACCAATTGGGGCATAGAAAGAATAATACCGATCATAAAAAGTGGCCAAAGTGCTTGTGAACCTAACTGTGCAGCAGGTAAAATAGCTGTTCGGATACTCAAAGGTGCGTACCCATTTGCATGTTGTAATGCATGTCCGACTTCATGACATGCTACGCTAACTGAAGCAATAGATGGATTATCGTAAACGGGTTCAGATAATCTAACGGTTTTCGTTCTCGGATCATAGTGATCCGATAAATAACCGCCTACGCGTTCCACTCTAACATCTGTTAATCCATTATTTCTAAGCATAAGTTGTGCCGCTTCCGCACCCGTCAAACCTCTTGTGTTACGTACTTTATGATATTTGTTAAAAGTTGACTTCACGCCCATACTGGCTAAGGAAGCAACAATAAATAAAACGAGAATCATTAAATATCCATTTCCACCATAAAACATAATAGCCTCCTACTCTAGCTTTGTGCCCAAATCTATGGTTTTGCCTAATAAAAACGCTTGTGCAGTCATCCTTTTATTGCTCCCTAACTGAAGTTCTGTGATTACAAAATAATCTTTGCCTGTTTGCACCACGATTCCTTTTTTGTCCATTTTGACGATAGAGCCCGCTGACAAATCAGAACCCTCTGTGTTTTCTAAAACAAAACCCTCATACACTTTTAATGTTTCCCCATTTAAAGTCGTATGTGCAATCGGCCAAGGATAAAATCCACGCACCCTATTGTCTATTTCTATGGCAGATTGTTGCCAATCAATACGCGCTAAAGTTTTATTCATCATAGGTGCATAACAAGTCAAATCATGATCTTGTGGTTTTCTTTCGCAGGTACCAAGCGCTAATGCATCAAGTGTCTCTATGAGTAAATCTGCACCAACTATGGACAATATATCATGCAGTTCCTGTGCATTCATACGATCGGTTATCTCTACCTCTCTCTTTAAAAGCATATCACCCGTATCCAGTCCCACATCCATTTGCATCGTGGTTATGCCCGTCTTTTTTTCGCCATGGACGATGGCCCAGTTAATCGGTGCAGCACCTCTATATTTTGGCAACAGGGAGGCGTGAACATTAATACAGCCATATCGTGGAATATCTAAAATTTCTTTCGAAAGCAACTGACCATAAGCGACCACCACGATTACATCGGGATTAATCGCCCTTATGTCATCTGCCCAACTGCCTTTGCGAATCTTTTCCGGCTGAAAAACAGGCAATTGGTGCGCATTTGAAACTTCTTTGATAGGCGGTGCGGTGAGCTTGTTGCCTCGCCCCTTAGGCTTATCAGGTTGTGTAAAAACAGCGAGAACTTCGTGATGTTTCAAACACGCTTCTAACGTTTTTACCGCAAAATCTGGCGTGCCCATAAATAATATTTTCATGCGATCACCTATTCTGCCTTTTCTTCTAGAATAACTTCTTTATCAATATACAATATGCCATCTAAATGATCGATTTCATGACAGAGCACACGTGCCAATAATTCTTCACCTACGATTTCGTAAGTTTGGCCATCCGTCTCCTCGAACTGAACGGTAACGGATAAAGGTCTTTTTACCACGCCATGTCTTCCTGGCAAACTGAGACAACCTTCTTCTTCCATCTGTAATCCATTTTGATCAATAATGCGTGGATTAATAAGTGCCATGGGGCCGTCTTCATCATATAAATCGATGACGATCACCCGCTTAAGTATACCGATTTGTGGTGCAGCGAGTCCTATACCATCTGCGTGATGCATCGTTTCGATCATATCCTCAATTAAAACTTCAAGTTTATCATCAAAAACGGTAACCGTTTTCGATAGTTTTCTTAGTATCGGGTCATTATCTGTTCGTATCGTTCTAATAGCCATCTTTGCCTCCATATCCTATCTGCCTCTGCTCATCGCAGAATCTATATCATTATAATATATTTGATGCATCTAAATCCATACTTATTTTACACGTCTTAACTTCTAAAAATTTCTCTTCCAATGTTTTCAATGCCATTTTCAATGCATCAAAAGCGGCAGGTTTTGCTTTTATAATTACTTGCCATCTATAAACATTATCGATCTTCTTTAATAATGCAGGATTTGCATGAAATATTTCCAGTTCATTTTGTAAACCTTTTTTTAACAATTTTGACGTTAAATAAAGATAACTCTTCTGTGCGTATCGACCCGCTTCATCCGACGTTTTTGCAGTAAAAATCAAATTGACCATATGATAAAAAGGTGGATACTTTAGCGCTTCTCTATACCTAATCTCATGACTATAAAAGGTCTCATACGAACGTTGATTAATTGCATAATGATCGGGAATATACGTTTGTAATATAACTTCCCCTGTTTTAGCGCCTCTGCCTGCGCGTCCAGCTACCTGATTAAACAACTGATAAGCGCGTTCTGACGCTTGAAATTGCGGTAAGTTCAGTAACAAATCCGCCGATAAAATACCGATTAACGAGACATTTTTAAAGTCAAATCCCTTTGCAACCATTTGGGTGCCGATTAAAATATCCGTTTCTTCCGCTTCAACATCTGATATGATCCGTTCAATACTGCCTTTTTTTGATGTGGTGGTTCGATCCATTCTCGCGATGTTCGCATTTGGAAACAGACTTTTTAGCGACTCTTCAACTTTCTCCGTTCCAACACCAAAGTATTTAAAATACTTACTGGTACACTTCGGACAAAGTTTGGGCACAAATGTTTCGTAACTGCAGTAATTGCACTTAACTGATTTTTCGCCTTTGAAATACGTGAGCGTCACATCACAATTAGGACAAGCCAGTGTAAATCCACATGAGCGACAAGATACAAATGTCGAATGTCCTTTTCTGTTTAAAAATATAATCGTTTGTTCTTTGTCCGCTAAGCGTTTTGTAATAGCCTCGTGAAGCTGACGACTTAAAATAGATTTGTTGCCTTGCACCAGTTCTTCTCGCATATCGATGATTTGAATTTCCGGTACTGACAAAGTATTATGTCTTTGCTCTAGCTTTAACAGTTTTCGATTGCCTTGAAGTGCACTGTGATAGTCGACGATTGAGGGGGTTGCAGAGCCTGATACCACAAATCCACCGACACGTGACATTCTGAACTTAGCCACATCATACGTATGATATTTAGGTCTCTTTTCAGATCGAAACGCCGTCTCGTGGCACTCATCTATGATAATTAAACCCACATCATCACTTGGCGCAAATACAGCAGAACGCGCACCTATAATAATATCGTACTTGCCGCTTCGTATGCCCTTCCACTGATCATATCGTTCACCTTGTGAGATCTTTGAGTGAATTAGCGCAATACGTGCTTCGCCAAAACGACTCGCAAAACGCGCGACAATCTGAGGGGTTAATGATATTTCTGGTACGACCAAAATCACCTTTTTTCCCCACTTTATGACGGTTTCTATCAACTCGGCGTAAACTTCTGTTTTACCGCTGCCAGTAACCCCGTGTATCAAAAAATCATTTTCAAGTTTGTTTTGATAGTCGTGGATAATCGTATCATAAATATTCTTTTGCGCTGTATTTAGAATGACATCCCTTTTACTTTCATTTGCCTTCATAAAAAGTGGCATTCTTATGTCGTCTTTTTCAACGATTTTTATAACGCCAGATTGCACGAAACCATCTACGACGTTTTTTGATATCTTTAATGCGTCTTGTAGCGCTAAGCGTTTAACAACGGGTTGTTCAATGAGGTATTTTAACAGTTTTATCTTAGCATGATGATGTTCGGGAATTTGTTTGAGATGGGAAATAAGATCGCCATCTGCTACGATCCATTCAACGGTTCGATCTTTAACATTTTGCTCATAATCGTAAGTGAGTTCGATAAATCCCATCGCTAGCAAGCGATTAATGGCCAATGTTTTAGCGGCTTCTTTTAAATCTGGACAAATCGATTCATGTGAACATGAGCCATTTTTCAAACTTTCCAAAATCGCAATCTCATTTTTTTTGAGAACGGTATCACCAAAGGCTTTATCGTTGATTGCATAGTTTTTTATTTGCTTTACAGCCGTTCCAGCTGGCAAAAATAACGAAATCGCTTCACTATATGTGCACAGTGTTTCTCGTCTAATATAATCTGCCGTCTCCAGGTCTTTTTGCGTTAAGTAAAGGCCATCATCAAACGCATAATGTATTTTTTTTATCTTAATGTCATCGTCAATTGTGTTAATTGATGGCGCATGGATGACCACAGCATCAATCAAACCCGCAGCACCAAAAGGGACAAGTACGCGCGCACCAGGGTACATTCTGGATATAAAATTCTCTGGTACTTCATACGTAAATGTACGATCGATGGGCTGAGCATTTCTAAGAACGATTACATCAATTAGCATGTATTTCCCCTTTATTATATACATAATCACAAAACCCTAGGCTGCTTGTCAACCAATCAGTCTAGGGTTTTATATCACTTAAAAACGTTCAATTACTTTATCTAATATAATGCGAGCAACCTCATTTTTATGAAGGCATTCATAAGAGGTACTATGTCCCTCTTTTTCAAATAAAGTAACGATATTTGTGTCTCCATTAAAACCTGCACCTTCTACTGTCACGTCATTTGCAACGATAAAATCCAAGTTCTTTTCCAGTAATTTCTTTTTAGCATGTGCTTCAACATCCGTTGTTTCTGCTGCAAAACCAACCAAAATCTGATGTGTCTTAATTTTGCCTACTGCTTTTAGTATGTCTTGATTCTTAACAAATGAAAGCGTTAAATCTTCCGATTCTTTTTTTATTTTTTGGTCACTAATTGACTGTGCTTTATAGTCAGCAGGTGCAGCCGCTTTAATGATAACATCCACATCTAAATGTGCCATAACCGCATCATACATGTCTTGTGTGCTTTCTACAGCGATAAATGTAGCATTTGGTGGTGGTGTTAAACCAGTGGGACCACTGATCAAAATCACTTCTGCCCCTTCATTAAGGGCTTCTGTTGCGATGGCATATCCCATTTTACCACTTGAGTGGTTGGTGATATACCTTACTGGATCAATAGGTTCTCTGGTCGGGCCTGCTGTCACAAGCACGCGTTTTCCAGTCATGCGTCTCTCACGTGACAAATAAGCGACCACTGCTTGTACGATGTGTTCTGGATCTGCTAATTTACCTGCACCGACATCACCGCATGCGAGTCTCCCAGATTCCGGTAAAATCATATGATAACCATAGCGTTCCAAAGTGGCAACATTATTTTTAAAAATTGGATTTTCATACATTTTTGTATTCATGGCCAATGCAAAAAATACAGGCGCAACCGTCGCCATAAGCGTAGTGGTTAGCATGTCATCAGCTATACCATGTGCAACTTTTCCGACGATATTCGCCGTTGCCGGAACGATCAAAAAACAATCCGCGCGTTTGGCAAGTGAAATATGTTCAACATCCCAAGTTTTAGGGTCTTCAAACATATCCGTCACCACATAATTTTGAGAAATGGATTGAAACGTTAATGGCTGAATAAACTTTGTACTATGTTCTGTCATTATGACATAGACATTTGCACCGAGTTTCTTTAATCGGCTCACAACATCAGCCGCCTTATAGGCTGCAATTCCACCTGTAACACCCACAACTATATTTTTACCATTTAACATAAGAACACCTTCCCCTATATACGGTCTAGCGGCTCCTCAGGAATATTTACAGTAACTTCGTCTGACATAATTTCTTCTATTGCAATTGATAAAGGTTTATCGATATCAAAATCGATAGAATCATCGTCACCATTAATAATAAATCGTGCACGCTTTGCTGCTAAAATACATAATGCATATCTGTTTCCTACTTTTTTGACCAATTCATCAATAGATGGGTTAAGCATTTTTCGTTTCCTCCTTAAATCGACTCACAATTTCTTCGATGTCTGCATCAACGCGACATTTTTCGGCAGTAATAATTGCTTGTAATAAATCGGTTGCATGACATACGGTATCATTTACTAAAAAATAATCGTAATTCTTAATGTATTCTATCTCTGTAAAGGCACTTGAAAGTCTTTTGTTTAGACTTTCTGGTGTTTCTGAACCCCTGCCTTCAATGCGCGACTTTAACGTCTTCATAGAGGGTGGTAGTACAAATACAAAAACCCCTTCAGGATACTTCTTTTTTACTTGCAGTGCACCTTGAATATCGATTTCTAACAACACATTTCTACCCGCAGAAATTTGATCGATTACAAATTGCTTAGGTGTGCCATAATAGTTATCGTATACGCAAGCATATTCTAAAAAACCACCTTCGTCAATCATTGACAAAAAAGTTTCCCGATTCATAAAATGATAACTCTCGCCATCAACTTCACCATTTCTCGGCGTTCTAGTTGTAGCAGAAACGGATACGAGTACACTTTGATCTCTGCTTAATAATTCTTTACAGATGGTCCCTTTGCCTGCACCTGATGGTCCAGAAACGATAATCAATAAACCCTTGTGATTCATAAATACTCCCTTTACTCAATGTTTTGAATTTGCTCACGAATTTGTTCAATGTCACTTTTTAAGTCAATGACTAAATTGGAAACGTCAATATCGGGTGATTTTGAACCAATGGTGTTTATTTCACGATTGAGTTCTTGGACGAGAAAATCTAATTTTCTACCAACGGGTTCATCAAGGCTCAAGATTTGATGCATCTGATCCAGATGCGAGTAGATTCTCACGATTTCTTCATTTATGTTTGTTTTGTCTGCATAAAGAGCGATTTCATTTGCCAAGCGCATCTCATCTATTTCAGCATTCATCTGTAACAAGAGTTCAGCGATTCGATCTCTCGTTTTCAAACGGTAAGCTTCGATGATTTTTGGTGCGTAGCGTTCTATTTGAACCAGTTTGGTTTTAATACTGTCTATTTTTGTAAAGATGTCATTCTTAAGTTGAAGGCCTTCTTGCGCTCTCATTTCTAATATTTTTGTGATCGCGATCTCTAAAGCAGGTTCAATGGACATCCAAAATTCATCTTCGCCACGCTCCAAATAGGATACATTAATGCCTTCTGAAATACGCGTGAGTAGAGATAAACTAAGTTCTTCTTTTAAACCGTATCTTTGTTGAATCTCTTGATAGGTCTTCACATACTTATCTAAAATTTCAAAATTAGGAAGTACTTCATAATTATCATAAGCTTTTTCTTCAAGATTTATATAGACATCGATACGCCCTCTTGATAGTTTTGTTTTAATCTTATTTTTGATTCGGTCTTCAAAAACATTAAGTTTTTTGGGCATCTTTACGATGATGTCGCAATATCTATTGTTCACAGATTTTATTTCCAATGTCACATCAAACGCTTCATTGGAGAACTCTCCGCGACCGAAGCCAGTCATGCTATAAATCATGTTTACCTCCATATCTCTATACATCATTAAATTATAGCACATATCATTTCTTTTATTCAAGCGAATTGATGTAACGTTTGTTTAATGGTATACTTTTAACGTTATAAAATTTAAACCTCAAGGAGGTCACTATGGCATTCGATGGTCTTTTAATACATCATTTAGTTGACGAACTCAAAACGATGCTCGTTGGTGGGCGTATAGATAAAGTATTTCAACCTGAAAAAGATGAATTGACACTGACTGTTCGTGGACTTCATAAAAATATGACTTTTTTTATTTCTGTAGAATCTTCTATGCCCTACTTTACGCTCTCAGAATCAAAAAAAGAAAACCCCCAATCACCACCGATGTTCTGTATGCTCCTTCGGAAGCACTTAACCAGTGGCAGGATCCATACGATTGAACAGATGGGATATGAGCGTGTCGTCCTATTGGAAATCGAATCTAAAAACGATTTTGGCGAACCTGAACTCAAAAAACTCATTATCGAGATTATGGGTAAGCATTCAAACATCATATTAACCAAAGAAGATTTCACCATCATCGACTGTATCAAACGTATAACGCCTGATATGAGCCGAGTTAGAACGTTGCTCCCGGGCTTTAAATACCACTTTTTAGAACGATCAAAATGCACCCTTGCCGATACCCATGAACAGCTGATAAAATGCCTTAGAGATGCATCACCTGACACGATGCTTTATAAATCAATATATGCTCAAATTGAAGGATTTAGCCCTCTTCTCTCTAAGTATTTGTGTAATCAAATGGGGCTTGCACCAGATATGAAGTGTGGCGATGTATCCATTGAAACCCTAACACAACTGGTTGATAACATCAAAGCATTAGAACAGCCATTAAGCGACACGCAAGATCATGGTTACATCTATAATCAATCAAACGGTCTGCCTAAAATCGTTTATTTCATGAAAAACGTCGACTTAAGTCTTGAAACTGTATCTTATCCAAAGTTGTATGAGGCGCTGGACGCCTTTTATGCACGGTCAAATCACGAATTAAAAATGCATCAAAAAAGCAATGCGCTGAAAAAAACATTGAACCAACGGATTGAACGTTATACCACGAAATTAGCAAAGCAAAACATCGAACTTATGGCTGCAGAGAATGCAGATGAATCGCGGATTATGGGTGAACTGTTGCTTGCTAATCTCTATCAAATGAGCAAGGGCATGAACCGAATCACCGTACTCGATTATTATGTGGACCCACCCGTCGAACGCGATATTGAACTGAATACCCGCTTAGAACCCATCGAAAATGTCCAAAACTATTTTAAAAAATACAACAAGTTAAAACACGCGGTTATAGAACTGAAACTGCAAATTAAAGAAACAAAATCCGACGTCGATTACCTCGAACATGTGATGACGCATTTAAATCAGAGTGATGATTCTAAAATTGTGAGTGAAATACGTGAAGAACTTATAACACAAGGTTATTTAAAAGGTCGGCAAGTTAAAAAACAAGCAAAAATACCAAAGCAAACCTATAGACGTTATCTTTCATCGGATGGCTTTGAAATCTTG
The DNA here is from genome assembly GCA_927417275.1 of uncultured Clostridia bacterium. Lineage (GTDB taxonomy): Bacteria > Bacillota > Clostridia > Peptostreptococcales > Acidaminobacteraceae > Fusibacter_C. The sequence goes on along the minus strand of CAKMJV010000026.1, from coordinate 22,454 downwards.
GTGGGAAAAAGCAACCTTCAAAATGATCAAATTACATTAAAGATTGCATCAAATAAGGATATATGGCTCCATACTAAAGACATTCCTGGTTCACATGTGATTATACGAACCGAAGGCAAAGAAGCCAGTGAAACAGCGCTTACAGAAGCCGCCATTATCGCTGCTTACTTTTCTAAGGCTAAAGATTCAAGCAATGTCCCGGTGGATTACACGTTGATAAAAAATGTGTCAAAACCCTCAGGTGCAAAGCCAGGCATGGTTATTTATGTAGGAAACCGCACGCTGTTCGTAACGCCAAATTTTGAAACTGTGAGCAAACTTGAGCATCACTAATTATGGAGTTTTATATGAAATCATCTCGCCTTTGGCTACTCAGTCTTTTTATACTTGCATTGAGTTGTCTGGCTATCTATGCAAATACCCTTTGGCTTAGAAACGAAAAAAAGCCCTTTACCATCGGAATAACGCGGTACACGACGCAGTTAACTATTGATACCAAATCCCTAGAAAAAATCCTTTCTAGGGAGATTCTCGTTGTTTACTATGAAGATGAAAGTGCACTTCTAAAAGCACTCTACGAACAAAAACTGGATGCATTCTTAATAAATCCTTTTGATTTTATCGCACATCACCAGTCACTGGGTGGTGCAAAGGCCATCGCCTCACTAAAAGTAGATTATTTTCTCATCTCAAAAATCGACAGTAGTGGTGATTTTAAAAGCGTCGCAAGTTTTGATGACCACATAAGTGCGATCCTCATTAATCAAAGAAACATTAAGCAAATTCATATGTCTAGACCCCTTGAAAGACTTGCAGCCCTACAAGATGGACTGGTGGATTTAATCGTTATCGAATCTGCAAACTTTGATTCAACCAAGCATCAAATCATAGAAAAAATAAGTTCCAAAGGCTACGATTTTAACTTGCTGGTTCTCATCGATGACGACCAACAAATCGCAAGAGATATTCAAGTCAACCTATTTGAAAACGTGGATGTTCAAGTGCCTGATGAAGAAAAATTAATGCGTGTTATGAACCATTTATTTCAAATGGAAATCATAAAAAAACGCATAGAGTACAGTGATCTCGTCTATACGATAGGCTTTTAAGTTTCATATAAATGATAAATGTTGTGTTTTGTTTAAACTTTATTCATATATTTAAATTATACTTTTAATTAAGACATTTAGTTTTGGAGAATTAAAATCAATAGGAATGGTGACATAATGCTTACGAAAAAATTAAACGCTATACAATTATTCGGTTTGTTTATATCCATCATTGGATTGTTTTTTGTAGCATTTCCAACGGTGATTGGCGTTTTAGCCATTAGAATTATTACCATGCTCTTTTTAATTTTAGGTTTTGCTGCCGTCTCATTTTCACTGGTTCTGAAAAGCAAAGTCTCTTTGTTTACAAGTCTGATTATCGTATTCATCGGTTTTTATGCATTTGCAAGACCAGAGTATGTTTTGTTTTTAATCGGTCTGGTTTGCTTAGTTAGTGGTGTGAATGGCTTGTTTTTAACTTTTTCGAAATTCAAAACTTCTAGTGAACGGACATTAATCTCTTCGATTGGTTTGATGCTATTAGGCGTCTTTGCCATTATAAATACGAAAGCAGCACTTTCAACCGTCATATTAATTATAGGCATCATAATCGTTCTCTTAGGCATTATACTCATTTTCTTAGGCAGCAGTTTAACCAAACAGTCGTTTTTCTACACCTATTCTTCAAAATCACCTGATGCAAATCAGCAAGTATCAAAAGAACGCATTATCGTTAAGATTGATGAAGATGAAGTTGAAGAGATTGAGTACAAAGAATTATAAAATGGAATCCACCAACCACCTTCAATAAATATTGAAGGTGGTTTTTATTTATAATGACAAAACTTATTCGTGCGAAAAAATTAAAACCATGTTAAAATAGACTCAATTAATTATTTGTAATAATTATGAATCAAATATATTAAAGGGGTGTATTATATGAAGTTTAAGTCTTTAACCTTACGCGTATTTATCTTTGCCATACTCTTTTCCGTAGCGATGAGTGTTTTGTTGTATCTAGAATTGGATCAAATGATCTTAATCCCTATGATATTCGTCCTTTCATTAATATTGTCCTTATTATTCACCTTATACTTAAAAAAGCAGATTCGTCTGGTTAATGATTACTTAGAAAAAATAGGCAATGGCGATGTGACTGCTGTACTAAGCAAACGCGTTTCATCTGACTTCATCGTACTTTCAGATACAGTCACTCGCACAAATAAAAACACGAAGACGGTAATCGGGAAAATGTTAACCACTTCTGAAAAACTACTTAATCTCATCGAGAAACTTAAAAGATCCGGCGATGATATGGAGCGTTCTTTTGGTTCGGTCTCTTCAAATGTAAATGAGATTTCTCAAGCCATAGACAACATGTCTAAAGAATCATTGGATATGCAACAGGATGCGAATCAAATGCGTCAAAACATGAATCATGTTACAGAGCAATCTGAAGTTGCCCATAGCATCGCAGAAGTGATGAAAGCAAATTTGGATATGAACAATCAAAACACACTGGAACTTATCGATCGTATGAAGCTAAGTGCAGATCGTAACAATCGCGTTTCTAAAGAAGTCGCAGCACTGAGAGAAGAAATGCATAAAATTATCGATATCGTAAACATCATCAGTGGTATTTCATCTCAAACGAACCTATTGGCACTCAATGCATCTATAGAGGCCGCGCGCGCAGGAGATGCTGGCAGAGGTTTTGCAGTGGTCGCAGATGAAGTGCGAAAACTTGCTGAGCAGTCTAATCACTCCTCTGAGGATATTAGCAGCCGCGTTAACGACATCGTGCAAAAAACCGAACAAATCACCTTGAAAATTGCAGATGAAGTGAAGTTTGCTAACGATAATGTCGCCTTTGCCGATGAATCAAAAGGCCTTTTAAGTATTAGTTTTGAATCGGTTGAAGACACCATAGGCATCATCAAACAAATCATTGGGCTTGTTGACCAACAAAAAAAATCCACTGAAGAAGTGTACGATCTTATAAAGAATATTTCGGAAGAAAGTCAAGAAGTAACGGCAAACGTAGAAGAAACCGCAGCGCTAACCGACGTTCAGTTCTCAAATTTAGGCACCATCGTAAACGCTCTGGATCATCTACTTGATATCTCAAATACATTGGGTGATGTGGTAAACGAATATAAAAAAGGTCTAAAAATAAGCAGTGCCATAGAAACGAAAATCCAAAACGCACTCAAACATTTAAAAGACAGTGCAAAGCAAATCGTATCTGAACAAAAGGAAGTCACACAGTCTACACTCGCGGCTATAAAGAAACATGCAGCAGATTACGAATTGGTTGCCTTATTAAACACAGAGGGCATAGCCACCGTTTTTTCTCATGATGTGGGTGTAGCAAATGTCGATGCCTCTCATCGTCCTTTTTATAAACAAGGGCTTTTGGGCAAAGACTATCGATCTGAGCCCTATATCTCTTCTCTTTCAAATGACTATTGTATTTCATTGTCTACCCCACTCATTAAGGATCAAAAGATTGTGGGCATCCTGTTATTAGACATTACACTATAAAAAATATAGGACTTGCATGTTGACAACGTCGACACGCAAGTCCTATTCTTATTTTTGATAGATGCTAACTTCGCTGATTTCATCCACTTCTTCAAGTTTTACCTTAACGATTTCTTTACTTGAAGTTGGTACGTTTTTACCCACATAATCTGGTCGGATAGGCAACTCTCTGTGTCCCCTATCTACTAATACCGCTAATTGTATGGCACTAGGTCTGCCATAATCTATAATCGCATCCATAGCCGCTCTGACCGTACGCCCAGTGTAAATAACATCGTCAACCAGAATCACGATTTTATCATTGATTTCAAAATCCACTTCGAGCCCTTTAACATCGGGTTCATAACTTTTTAAAGAAAGATCATCCCTGTATAAAGTGATATCCAATTGACCAACGGGTAAAGTAGACCCTTCGATTTGCATGATTTTACTTGCCAATCGTTTTGCAAGCGGAACCCCCCTAGATTTAATGCCGATTAAAACGAGGTGCTCAATCCCCTTGTTTTTCTCTATTATTTCATGGGCCAAACGCGTCATGGATCGATCGATCATTTTATCATCAAGTAATTTTGCTTTAAACTCCATATAGAGCCTCCTATGCTAAGCCTTGGCATTTTTTAACGAGGACTTTAAAGTACTCGGGTACTTCAGAATCAAAAGTTACAAGTTCCTTTGTGGTTGGATGTATAAATCCGATTTTTTTAGCATGGAGGGCTTGACCCGTGTGTTTAACACGCTCGCTTTTTACCCCGTATATCGGATCGCCTAAAATAGGATATCCAATAGATGCCATATGCACCCTTATCTGATGGGTACGTCCCGTTTCCAGCGTACATTTAATAAGCGTATGGTATTTATACCGTTCTAATACCTCATAATGGGTAATCGCATGCCGCCCCGTGTTCACAATCGCTATTTTCTTTCGATCTGAAGCATGTCTTGCAAGCGGCGCATCTATCGTGCCATGGTCTTTACTGAGCACGCCATTTACGATGGCAACATACTCTCTAATCGTCGTTTTTGCTTTTAATTGTGCTGCAAGCCATTCATGTGCGTGGTCATTTTTCGCGATCATTAATAATCCCGATGTATCTTTATCGATTCTATGCACAATTCCGGGTCTAATGACCCCGTTTATGGAAGACAAGCGTTCGGCTTGAAACATAAGTGCATTAACCAATGTGCCCGTATAATTACCAGGCGCAGGATGCACCACCATTCCTTGCGGCTTGTTAACGATCATTAAATCCGCATCTTCATATACGATATCGAGCGGTATATCTTCTGCCAACACATCAAGTGTTTCTAGAGCGGGTAATATGACTTCGATTGCATCGCCCTTCTTAAGCAGTGTTTTTTTAACCTTACAGGTCTGATTGTTAAGCAAAACATCGCCTGCTTCAATAAGCTTCTGTACATAATTTCTTGATACGCCTGACATCATACTGCCGATGTAAGCATCTAATCGAACCCCGTCTTGATCACAAGTTATAAGGGTTGATTCTATTTCTTCTTCATTCATCGTTTCACCTCGTGTTATTCTATTATAGCTTTAGATATTAAGTTTTTCAAATTTTTAATGAAAAACCGTGTTTTAATTATTTTTTTTGGTATAATACTTCAATGAGTTCATTCTTATGAAAATCGCACAACTGGTACGTTGGAGGAAACATGACAAAAGAACAAGCAAAACACATCATTAAAATAGCCATCAAAACAGGTCGCGTCATGTTGAAAAATGGCGCAGAAACTTACCGTGTGGAGGATACCGTTACGCGCATGGCACAATCGAAAGGCCTTCAAGATGTAAACGTTTTCGTTATTCCCACAGGGATTATGTTTAGTGCAGATGTAATGGGCGAAACGTATACGGTACTTGAGCGCGTCTATCCTGAAGGAATAGATTTAGAGAGCATTTCACGAGCAAATGAATTTTCTCGTAAATTTACTGGCAATCAAATAGACACAGCCGAGGCTTACCAATTCCTCGAAGCACTTAATCAGCCACCAAAATTTAAAAAGTGGGTTCGCATTTTAGCCAGTGGTATGGGAGGCGGATTTTTCGTTTTTCTCTTTGGCGGTAGTTTGTTTGAATTTGTGCTCGCCTATTTCGCCAGCGCTTTTACAGTCTTGTTCACAGACGCACTTGCCACGAAGCATTTAAATTTCTTTATCAAAAACATACTCGGTGGATTTTTTGCCTCCTTGTTTGGCGTAATATGTATTCTCATCACACGTGCATTAAATCTCGATGCTTCACTCAACATGGTGATCATCGGTCCTTTAATGACACTTGTTCCTGGCGTTTCGTTGACCAATGGCATTCGCGATCTAATTTCTGGCGAACTTCTGGCGGGAAGTGCCAAAATGATGGAAGCACTTTTCATCGCAATCGCACTTGCATTTGGCGTTGGTATCGTCTTACAACTTAGTATCCATTTATTATAAAGAGGTGAAAAATGGCACTTATTACTCAAGGCATCTACTCATTTTTAAGCGTCGTCGGGTTTTCAGTTTTATTTAATTTGCCCAGAAAACTCATAATAGCAGCCAGTATATCAGGTATGATTGGATGGCTTGTCTACTACACCTTTCAAATGCAAGACACAAATTTTATTATACCTGCTTTTATGGGATCTATTGCCGTAGGCATCGTCGGTGAAATATTAGCCATCTATAAAAAGCAACCTGCCACACTATTTACCATTCCGGGGATAATCCCCTTTGTTCCAGGGTATGGCATCTATGATACCATGCGTTTTGTCGTCGAAAAAGATTTTAATCGGGCGATGACCAAGGGTGGCGAATCGCTTTTCATCGCCATATCCATCGCATGCGGCATCGTATTGGCCACTTCATTTATACGCATGATGCGTCCCTATATCGAAAAAACACTTTTTAGTGCATCAAAATAAAGCCTTCCAATATCACTTGGAAGGCTTTACCTTTATAATTTTTAACTATACAGTAGCTTTGGGTGGCATAACCGTCGCTTTGCCGTCGATTACGATTTCACCATGTTGATTGGTACAAGTCGTTCTAAGAATCAATCTATTTTTTTCTTCAATTTTCTCGATGACTTCTACTTTAGCCTCTATGGTGTCGCCAAACTTAACAGGTCTTTTAAAACTCAATTCTTGAGACATATAAATCGTTCCTGGACCTGGTAAATGGCAACCAAGCACAGTAGAGATGAGACTGGCTGAAACCATACCATGAGCGATGCGCTCTTTAAACATCCCTTTTTCTGCTTCCACTGCATTTATATGCGCAGGATTAAAATCGCCACTAATGCCCGCATACATATAGACATCAAATTCTGAAATGGTCTTAGAAAATGTTGCCACATCGCCCACTTGAATCGTTTCTATCGTCTTAATCATGTAAGTCCTCCTATAATCTTAAACCGCCGTTTACTGAAAGGTTGTGACCTGTGATGAAAGAAGCTTCATCACTTGCTAAGAATAATACCGCATTTGCGATTTCTTGTGGCTCACCTAATCTGCCCAACATCGTTTTTGCACGAATTGGATCAAGCACTTTATCTGGAACAGTTTTCATCATATCCGTATTTACATAGCCAGGTGCAACCGAGTTCACGCGAATTGCTTCACCTTTTCTAGCAAATTCTTTTGCCCATGTTTTTGCAAGGCCGATAACGCCAGCTTTTGTCGCTGCATAGTTTGATTGACCTACATTACCATACTCACCGACAACGGAAGCAATATTGATAATTGAACCCGTTTTTTGCTCTAACATAACAGGTGCAACTGCCTGTGTAAGATTAAACACGCCTTTAAGATTAACATCGATAACCAAATCCCACATTTCTTCAGTCATTTTGTTGATTAATGCATCTCTTGTAATACCTGCATTATTAACCAAAACATCGATGTGTCCGTATTTCCGTACAGTTTCTTCGATAAACTGTTCAATATCCGTACGCTTTGTAACGTTTAATTTGTAGCCTTCAACATTTTCACAAACATATGATAAGTCTGACATATCCACAGCGATTACTTTAGCACCTTCTCTGGCAAAAGTTTCGCAGATACATTGACCAATCCCTTGTGCACCACCTGTTACAACAGCTACTTTTCCTTCTAACCTTTTCATCTTCAAACCTCCCTATGTTTTTGTTTCCCTCTAGGATATTGCAAATATTGTGCCAATGACAGTGATAAATGCACCAAATAAAAATTTCGCAGAATCAAAATTTTACTGTTCATTTATGCCATCTAAAGTTACAATACTATTATAACAAAATCCTATGACTTGTGGAGGGTAAAATGATAAGTGATCAAACGTTTGATAAAACAAAAGCATTTTTAGATTTTTTTATTGCGACAGATCGAACCACAGTAGAATTCTATGTTGAAGGACTTGGTTGGCTAATTATACTCAAAGAGAACATCGAAGTCGTCTCTGATAACTGGTTTGCATCCTCTATGTTTTTAGCATCTGAATGCACCATGGAAAATGTCGCGACACTTGCTCTTAAAAATGTATATCGACTAAACACCACCTTTAATGAGAACGCAAATAATGTAAAGTACAATTTGGTTTTTGATAAAATACTATTATTTGCAGACAAAATTGTAGCTTACCACTAATAAACCGTTTCATGAATTGAACAGTGTAACAAATCTGTACACAAAATTAGGCGTATGTGTAACGCTCATTATGAGCTTTGCACATACGCCTTTTCCGTTATTTACATGGCATTTTCAGCTATTTTTGCCAAAGGACTTCTCTCAACTTGTTTTAATGTGATATGTCCCGTTAATGCATAGGGTTTCATTTTATCGATGGTATAAACCAATCCGTTGGATTTCGCATCCACCAAGACATTGTCGATTTGATTGTCACTCGGATCCCCGATAAAAACAAATTTTGAACCAAATCCCGCACGCGTTAACATGAGTTTCGCTAAGTGCGGTGTGATTTCCTGCGCTTCATCTACGATTACTAGTACATCCGTTAAGGTGCGACCACGCATGTACGTAAATGTTTTGGTCTCGATGACACCAAACTTTCTATACTGCTCGATGAAATCATCCACACTAAATTCTGGCTTTTCACTGTATACCACATGTCTGCTTTTGCTTTGTGTTTCTTTGTGCTTCTTAATGATTTTTTGATCCACCAAACTTTCTATTGCATCATAAAAACTGCCCATCCACGGTCTTAACTTTTCTTCTTCAGTTCCTGGTAAAAAGCCTATATCACTTCCTGCAGGAACAACAGGTCTCACGAATACGATTTTTCGATATTGCCCTTGCTCGATGACCTTTTGAAGCGCCACAGCAGTAGCCATGATGGTTTTTCCAGAGCCTGCACCTCCAGATATGGTTACGAAATGGATATCCGGATCCATCAACAGTTCATAGGCCATCTTTTGTTCTCTATTAATCGGTGAAAGTCCCCAGGAAACTTCTGTCGTGTATTTAAGTGGAACGATTTTTTTGCCATCATATCGCGCTAGAATTTCATGAGACTCGCGGTCTAAACTTCGAATATGGAAAAACTCATTTGGATAAACAGGCGCTTCGACTGATTCAGGCAATTCGATGCCACCAGAAAATATTTGATCGATTTGAGTGCTTAATAGTTCGATGTCTCTATAACCCTTATAAAGCGTCTCTGTGTCTATTTTATCATTTTGGTAATCTTGTATCTCAAGTCCGATTGCATCGCCTTTAATCGCCATATATAAGTCTTTAGTGACCAGTATGGTTTGTGTCGGTTCATTTATTTGTTGGAGTTTCTTAGTAACCGCTAATATCTTCGTATCATTCTTAGTAAAATCGAGTCCATCTGGAAGCGTTTCAAAATCCATATGATTTAACTCGATACGGATGGTGCCTCCATTTTCTAAAACGACGCCTTTCGATAAATTACCTTGTTTTCTAATGTTGCTTAACTCTCTCGCAGCACATCTGGCGTGATAGCCGACGATGCCTTCACGTTTTTTTAAGTGGTCGAGTTCTTCAACACAGATAATAGGAATAATAATGTGATTGTCTTCAAACTTATAAAAACAATCTGGATCATGAATCATGACATTGGTATCAAGGATATAATTTTTTATCATACTTGCCTCCGATTTCATAGTTTCATTACATGATAAGGATATCCTATTTATGTTAGATAGATGTTAAGAAATTGTATCGTTTAAATCAAGGAGTTTTTCTATGGCTTTGCCGTAAATTTGTGCACATTTGACCATGGCATTTATCTCTATATACTCATCGGGTTGATGTGCCACTTTTTCTTGTCCAGGAAACAACGGACCAAAAGCGACGATGTTATGCATGGACCGCGCATATGTCGCCCCACCTGTAGCGATGGGTTCACCATCTAGTCCAGTCTCTTCTTCATAAACGCTGATTAAAGATTGAATCATCGGGTGTTCTTTTGATAAAAATAGTGCATCCATGGCGTCGATGGCTTCATAGGTCAAACCATATTTATCCGCCACACGCTTTATGCCATCTTCGATAAATTTTCGATCGACTGTAACGGGTATACGGACGTCTATGCCGATGGTTTCGCCATATTCACTTAAGTCTATGTGATTCACCGATAGTGTCAATTCGCCAGAAGGCGCGTCTTGACAACTGCCAAAGATCAGTTCACCTGAATACGTAAAGCCAATTTTATCTGCGATAAAATTTAATACGGGTGAAGATTGATCTATGGCTTTTAATGCAGCAGCCATTCGAGTAATCGCATTAATGCCCAACTGCGGTTTCGCCGTATGTGCACTTCTACCGATGACATAAATTTCATCTTGCTCTAACGCGTGATCAAAACCCATTTTTTTAAGTTGCTTTTCCAAACGTATGATGTCGTCGCCACGATAGACGGCTGATTCAGGAACGGCATTTAAAGCATGACCGCCTTTTACACTCAGTTCAGAACGTTTACTTGATTTGAGTTTAAACTGTAAAAGCCCTTTTTCTGCAAAAACAACTGGAAAATTTGAGTCGGGTGTAAAGCCCATATCGGGCAAAGCTTCTTTTGATACATACTTACAAATCCCACGCCAACTGTTTTCTTCATCTGTTCCAACGATTACCCTTACGCGTTTATTAAAAACTTTACCGCTATCTATTACCGCTTTGATGCCATAAATAGCTGCAACCAATGGGCCTTTATCATCAATTGCACCGCGTCCAAATATTTTTCCTCCAACCACTTCCCCTTTAAAGGGCGCATGTTTCCAGTTTGAGGCATCCCCTTCAGGCACCACATCTATATGACCAAGCACTGCGATTAACGTTTCACCCGTGCCATAGTCCGCATAGCCATAAAACCCTTCAGGGTCTTTATAAATTTTGAATCCTAGCCGTTCACAGAGGGCAAGTGTCGCATCTAATGCGTCATCAATTCCCTTCCCAAAGGGTGGTCCACTTTGCGTTTCATCTAAAACGCTCGGAATTTTAATGAGTTGAACGAGCGCCTCTATCATTTCGTCTTGATTTGCCAGAACATTATTTCTTATCTTCATATCATCGCCCCCTATATTTTAGCAGCTATGATGCTCGCCCTATTTAATATATAACCCCTAAAGTTAATATAAATCAAGTATTTACAAAAAAAAATCACGACGCGGATTTGAATCCACGCCGTGATATGCTTTTAACTGTTTTTTTCTACAAATACCCCTACTTCATGCCCATTCAATTGATGTGCTTCAAGACGCGTTTCATGGTTTTCTAATGCGACCAATTCCGTTGCCAATGTTTCTGACATAATATAATCTGCATGCATTTTAACTGCATTTTCAAAGGCACTCGGCGCATGATAATAAATCGTAATCTGATCCATCATTTCAAAATCATTTGCTTTTCGCATTTGTTGTACACGAGAAATAAGTTCTCTAGCATACCCTTCATCTATCAATGCATCGGACAAATGCGTATCTAGGATAATAAATCGGTTGTTTTCCATTTTAACGGTAAAGCCTTCTTTTGCATTGATATTAATCAAAACATGCTCACTGTTTGCAACAAAAGTTTCTCCCGCAACTTCAAGTGAAACTTGCTCGCCCGCTTCAAACTTCATGGCATACACTTGAGGATCCAGTACACTAAGTGCTTGACCAAAGGCGCCCATATTTTTACCCATAAGTGGACCCAAAACCTTGAAGTTCGGCTTGAGTTGGAAGTTCATATAGTTAGGCAAATCTTGAGTAAACTCAACAGATTTTACATTTAGTTCTTCCATGATAAGTGGGACGAGATCGCCGATTAACGCTTCATATTTTCCATCGACGATGACCTTTGAAATCGGCTGTCTTACTTTAATTTTAACAGACTCTCTTGCCGCACGGCCAAGTGTAACCAATTCACGCACCAAATCCATCCTGTCTTCAACGCGTTTATCGATTAGCGATCCTTCAGCAACCGGATACGTGCTCACGTGTACTGAAGATTCACCCGTGAGGTTGCGGTAAATTTCCTCTGTTAAAAACGGTGCAAAAGGCGCTGCTAATTGACAGATCGCGATGAGCACTTCGCTGGTGGTGTTATAAACGGACTTCTTATCATCCGTTAAATCCGACTCCCAGAAACGGCGTCTCGATCTTCGGATATACCAGTTGGATAAATCTTCACTCACAAACTCTTGGATTTTTCTAACCGCTTTAGTTAAGTCAAAAACGCCGAGTTCATCGTTTACTGCTTGCGTTAACGAGTTCAGTTTCGATAAGATCCATCGGTCTAACTCTGGACGCTCTTGTGGCGAGATATAGAACGTATTCACATCGATGTTATCGTTGTTTGCATAGAGCGTAAAGAAATTATACACGTTTTTGATGGTACCGAAGAATTTTGAGTTGACTTCGATTAAACCCTCTTCGTCAAACTTAGTCGGTGACCATGCTGGAGAGACATAGTACAAGTACCATCTCACCACGTCAGCACCGTATTTGTCTAAGAGCTCAAATGCATCCACGCCATTGCCTCTCGACTTAGACATTTTTTTGCCGTGCTTATCTAATATGAGGTCGTTTACCAATACGTTTTTATAAGGTGACTTACCCATTACAAATGTGCTGATCGCTAAAAGCGAGTAGAACCAGCCACGTGTCTGATCGATGCCTTCACAGATGAAATCCGCAGGGAATAGCGTTTCGAATGACTCCTTGTTTTCAAATGGATAATGGTGTTGTGCAAATGGCATCGCACCACTGTCAAACCAACAGTCGATAACTTCAGGCACGCGCTGCATGTGTCCACCACATTTGTCACATTTAATATGCACATCGTCCACAAAAGGTCTGTGAAGTTCGATGCTTTCGTCTATGCTTTCTACCGCACGTTCAACCAGTTCTTTACGCGAGCCCACTGAATCGATATGACCACATGAACAACGCCAAATATTAAGCGGTGTGCCCCAGTATCTGCTTCTGGAGATCGCCCAGTCATTAAGGTTTTCAAGCCAGTTGCCAAATCGCTTTTCACCCACATAATCCGGATACCAATTTACCGTATTATTATTTGCGATCAACTGATCTTTTAACTTCGTCATCTCTATATACCAGCTTGGTTTTGCATAGTATAAAAGCGGCGTTCTACATCTCCAACAATGTGGGTAATTATGATCCATTTTTTGCTTTTTGAAAAGTTTGCCTTGCTCTGCCAACCAGTTTACGATTTCTGGGTCAGCATCCATAACAAAAGTCCCTTTCCAAGGTGTCGCAGTGTACTTGCCTTCTTCGTCTACAGGTTGAATAACAGGTAAATCGTATCTTTGACCTGTATTATAGTCGTCTTCACCAAAAGCAGGTGCCGTATGCACGATGCCCGTACCATCTTCCACAGTAACGTAATCCGCACACGTGACAAAGAACGCTTTTTTATCCACCTCAACAAATGGCATAAACTGCTCATATTCCATATATTCAAGGTCTTTACCTTTGAGTTCTTCTAAGACTTCAAATTCACCTTCGAGCACTTTAGGTGCTAAGTTCTTCTCGATATAGTAAACTTCGTCGTTGTATTTCACTTTAACATACGTTTCAAGTGGATTAACGGTTAAAGCCACGTTTGAAGCAAGCGTCCAAGGTGTCGTCGTCCATACTAAAAAGTACTCATTTACATCCTTGCGCTTAAATTTTACGTAGACAGTCACTGTTTTGATCTCTTGGTACCCTTGTGCCACTTCGTGCGAAGCAAGCCCCGTTCCACAACGTGGACAATAAGGTAATATTTTATGGCCTTCATAGATATAGTCTTCTTTAAAGAACTTATCGAGGATCCACCAAACACTTTCAATATAGTTGTTTTCAAGTGTTACATATGGATGATCTAAGTCTATCAAATAAGCCATTTTCTTAGTCATTTCACGCCAAGCGTCTTCGTATTCAAACACAGAGTGGCGGCATTGTGCATTAAAGTTTTCCAGTCCATACGCTTCAATCGCAGTCTTATCGTTTAAGTTTAATCTTTTTTCAACTTCGATTTCAACAGGCAAACCATGCGTGTCCCAACCGGCTTTACGCTTTACCTGATAGCCCTGCATGGTTTTATAACGACAAACAGAATCCTTGAGTGCACGTGCAAGGACGTGATGGATACCCGGTCTGCCATTTGCAGTAGGAGGGCCCTCATAGAAGACAAAAGGTGGTTTCCCCTCTCTGCTATCTACACTTAATTTTAGTAAATCGATCTCTTCCCAATATCCTCTTACTTGTTTTTCATTTTCTGCGACCGTTTCTTTGTTTAATTCCCTATAACCCATTTTTGTCATCCTTTCATGCGTATTTTCTCAAAAAAATAAAAATCCCATAGCAACTGCTATGGGACGAATAAACCGCGGTACCACCCAAATAACACAAAAGTGTCTCTCATCCATGATAACGGTATCGAACCGACCTTCACTACTCCCAGTTGCAGTTTCGCAAAGATGACTATGGGGGATATTCACCATTTAAACGCGTATCAGTTTTCACCAACCACTGACTCTCTAAACGTTTTAAATGACTACTCGGCCCAATTCTCGCCTGTATAATCTTATATTTTCTAATTATAGCGGAATGTCTTTAACACGTCAACGCTAAGATTAAAACTATTTAAAATCTTGCTCCTCGTATAAACGCATTTGACTTTCAACCAAAAGTTTAAATTTCATCTTAAACGTTTCAAGTGCATGTTTTGCTTCTTCTTGTCTCTTAATAACATTTAAAACTTCTGTATTTGCATCGCTGATCAGTTTTTTCGCTTGATCATCTGCGCGTTCTATGATGTAACTTGCCTTCTCATGCGCATTTTTTATCATATCTTCTGATGTCTGCTGCGCAAGAACCATGGCATCAGAAATCGTCTTCTCCATCAATCGATAATGTGCCAACTGCTTTTCCATTTCTTTGTTTTGAGTCGTCGTATCGATATTCACGTGAATCAATTCTTCCATACTGCGAACGACCAATGCCATATATTCTTCAACTTCTTCAGCATTATAGCCTCTTACGCTTTTACCAAACGTCTTATTTTGAATATCTAATGGTGTTAACATGTAATACTCTCCTTCTACTATTTTGACACCAAGGCCAAAACGATTCGAATTCTGTCTTTTTTTGTGGTCCCCAGAATCTCATTAACAGTGAACCTGCCATAACCTCTTACTGAGATTAAATCATTAACTTTCAGCAACGTATCTGTCTTTGTGTGTAATAAATGATTGATTTTAACTCGGCCCGACTCAAGCAATTGCTTGGTTTCATTGCGCGAACAATTATACGCCAGAGCGATTACACCATCCACACGCAAGGATTGAACGGTACCTTGTACATGCTTCACTTGTGTGACTTTTTCAATCGCATGATCAAATGGAATGGACTTAATCGAAACGCCCGCTCGACCAATTTGATCAACAGAATGGAGAAAATACTCTTTAAGGCCATATTCAACGACGATTTGAAAGCCGCCTTCAAAAGGCACTATATCGCCTATTTTCGTGCGCTTTACACCTAGCGACATAAGCGCGCCAAGCGCATCTCGATGCGCCAATTGATTAAATTTTTGATTGTAACGGACTTCTAACAAAGCCATGTAATCCGTAGCAAGTGGCGACTCTGCAAATGCGGGCACCAAAAACAACTTTTGCCGCTCTGCGTCTGTGAAAACACCATGCTTATGGACCGTGACTTCTGTGTGATATGCTGCGATTTGCTCGATTATTATCATCAGATCCGGCGTTAAAAAATCCGTTATCTGTGTTTCAAAATAGGCATCTGCTTGATAGAGTTGATCCAGTGTTTTGATAAACAACCCCTCTTGATCCACATGCGCCTCATATTGCTTTAACAGATCTTTGCGGTCTATCATAAGATAGTGAGTACCATAGCCATAAGCATTTGGGTTAAGAGCAATGCTGCAAGTGGACTAAAATCCACCATATTGCCACCGATTTTCAACTTAAACAAAAAGTTTCTTATCGGACTTAAAATTGGTTCAGTCAATGTAATGAGGATTTGCATAATCGGATTTCTTGGGTCTCTAATCAACCAAGAAAGCATGGCACGACCAAAAATAAGGTAAGTTACCAACTGTAAAAAATAATAGAGTGTCACTTTTAAAATTTGCATAATTATCCCTTCTTAACTAATCTTTTAACCACGCGTTTTTATCGATATCGCCTCTCGCCATAACATCGCCAGTAATATCAACATTAGGTGGTGCTAAAACGAAAATGCCCTTTGCCACTTGTTGAATATGACCATCTAAGGCATATAATGCACCCGAGCAAAAATCGAATATTTTTCTACCCAACTCTTTATCTAATTCTGCAATATTCATAACGATCGGTTTTCTATTTTTAAGCGTGTCCACGATGTGTGTTGACTCTTCAAAGTTTTTTGGATTGAACAAAACGACATTCAATTGTGCATTGGAATGAATGTTTAGGATTTTGTTTGATGTTTTTATGGTGTTCATAGATTTTTGAGACGCATCTGCTACGGATTGATAAAGCGAATTGCTATCTTCCGTTTCTAAATCCGTACGCTTCATATCTTCATAAAAGTCTTCCGTACGATCTTCTTCTTCATGTGTGTCCACACCCCAGAAAAATTTAATCTTATCGATAAATTTGTCGCCCATACTATTTCCTCCTCATCTGTTCTATTTCAGACGCTTTCCATATATTTTTGTTCCTATTCGAAGCATATTAGCGCCTTCTTCTAAAGCCACTTCATAATCACTCGACATCCCCATAGAAAGGTATCTTGCACACACGTTTTGATAACCGTACGTTTCCAGTGCACGATAGAGTTTATTCATCGTTTTAAAATCTTGCCTTAAAACATTTGCATCTGTAACAAAGGGTGCAATATTCATTAGACCACAAACACGTACATGAGAAAGCTTCGAAATCTCATCCAACAGTTCAGGCAATGATTCAGGTGAAATACCAAATTTTTGTGTTTCATCGGCAACGTTCACCTGTATAAGTATTTCTTGGATCTTGTTATTTTTAATCGCATGTCGATTAATTTCTTCTGCGAGTTTAAGGCTATCCACTGAATGAATCAAATCGACCTTATCAACTATATATTTTACTTTATTTGTTTGCAAATGTCCAATAAGATGCCATTTCACATCAGATGAAATATCCGCATACTTTCTCATAATTTCTTGAACGCGATTTTCACCGATATGTGAAATGCCATATTCGATGGAAGCATTAATTACATCTGCTTCATATGTTTTCGTCACACCGATGAGCGTAACGTCTTCATATGGTTTTCCTATTTTTTCGCAAATGCGCTTAATATCTGATTCAATCGTTTTTAACTGAATGTTTAAATACTCATACGACTCATCTTGCATCTTCATTTATCACCTTTCTCATTAGTCCATTCGATCGCCAGCTTTATAGTTGATTGCTTGACGTACAACTTCTTGATTAAGTTTTATACTTCTTACAATTCCTAGGTTTGGATCATAAAACTGCTCATTATAGACGATCGCTGCATCGTCATCATAACCTAATATCTTAATGGGCACAAAAACCAATTTGCGTTCTTGATCGACGACATATACACCTAATGTACCCTCAATATTGATGATTGAATCGGTATGCAATTTTAAACCTCTATAGTTTTCTCTAACGATGGTACAAGAAACGAACCGCTCATGTTGAAAACCTTCAAAAACATCACGCATTTGTATGACCACAACCGCATTTTGTTGATTCGTAAAAACATCGTGAACCACGCCACTTAACGTTTGACCATTAATACGCACAGTGATACCTTGCGTATTTTTATACGTCTCAACTTCTTCATTTGAAATAATGGCTGTGAGATAATAATTTGAATGATCAACGATTTTAAACAGTTTATCTTTCGGCTTTACCATGCGCTTGTTTAAATTTTCAAGTTCAAAATTTAGCGAGCCAATCTCATCATAATTGATGTTATACAAGTTATCAATAGTCAGAAAGTCCTCATAACCATCTAACCGATACGTTAAAATGCCACTTGCAGGCGCATAAATCGCTTGTTTTTGTCCTGCGAGTAAAATCCCTTCGCCAAGTGTTTTTTCAGCATAAGATGCCGTACGATTGGATAAAAATTTATTTTCGCCTTGTAATTTATCAAGACGTTCTAGTTTTAAGATTAACTCTTGCTTGAGTCCAGGAATCACCTCATATGCCGCTTGATCCATTTGAAAGAGAATTTCATTTTTCAACGCATTTATATCGGATTCCAAAAGATTATAATCGAACTCAACCAATTTGCGATTTTCTTCTCTTTGCGTCTCTTCGAGCGTAGCAACCTGAGCCGTACCATCGTTATAGATTTCTGCGACCCAATTATCCTTTACGAGCACTTCACCTTCATTTGCAAAGTAAGTTATTTGACCCGATAGATTTGTGTCTACTACCACTTCATTTCTTAAAATTAAAGCTTCGTACTGATTTTCGATGTTTAAGTTGCCCACTGAAACCAAATACGTTACTTCCTCTTTATAAAACAGATCTAGTCCTAACTGAACAAGCATATAGATCGCACCAAAAAAAAGGATTAAACTAAATAAAATCCTGCCATATTTAGGTTTTCTTTTTTTTCTAATGTTCTTGGCCATCTACATCCCTCACTCTTGTTTAAACCCACAGATCCAGATCCGTAGCATACTCATCAAGTTCATGCTTTCTACGGCGTGTCATCAAATGATTCACCGCTTCTCTGGCATTTTTATCTTCGTAAAGTACGCGATACAGTTCCGCAGTAATCGGCATCTCTATCTCATATTTTTTCATTAAGTCATATGCCGCCTTAACGGTATAAGCGCCTTCCACAACCATACCCACTTTTTCAATCGCTTGACTGAGGGTGTTTCCCTCACCGATGAGTATCCCGCATCTTCTGTTACGACTGTGCATACTGGTACACGTCACGATTAAGTCACCTACACCAGCAAGCCCCTTAAAAGTATTTGCTTTCGCACCCATGGCGATTCCCAGTGTCGCTATTTCTTTAATCCCTCGGGTTATTAAGGCCGCTTTCGCATTATCGCCATAACCCAGTCCATCACTAATGCCTGCACCTACAGCGATGATGTTTTTAAGCGCACCACTGATTTCTACACCTATGACATCTGGATTTGTGTAGACGCGCAGATAGTCGTTTGTAAAAATATCCTGAACACTCTCTGCTGCGGTTCTCGATAAAGAGGCAGAGACCAAAGCCGTCGGCAATTTCGCAGCAACTTCTTCAGCATGCGATGGTCCAGAAAGGGCAACAAACTTACTGTCTGGTATGATTCGCGCAGTGATTTGCGACACCGTTTCAAGGGTTTCCATATCGATGCCCTTTGATACATTAACGATTAATACATCTTTGTCTATAAGATTTTCAGTGACCATATTTGTAAGGACACTTCTGAATTGTTGAGTTGGTGTTGAAAACAAAATGACTTGGGCATTTTTAGATGCTGCCGTTAAGTCAGAGGTAAAATTTATCGTTGTTGGAATTTTTATTCCTGATAAATACTTTTCATTTAATCCCGTTTGTTTTATGGTGGTTATTTGTGCTTCATTTCTCGCCCAAACCGTTACTTCATGTCCATTTTCATCAAGTACCATAGCGAGTGCCGTTCCCCAACTTCCCGCTGCAATAACTGTTATTTTCAAAGAAAGCCTCCTTAAATATGTGACAAACAATACATACTGTATTATACCATAAAAAAGACACCTAAGTCACAGAATTACTGTGTTAGATGTCCTTTGATTTTATTCCCCTCTGGCTTTAACTTTAAAGACGATCGGCGAACCTTCATAGTTGAAATTTTTGCGAATTTGATTCTCTAAATAACGTAAATAAGAGAAATGCGCTAAGTCTGCGATGTTAACAAACAAGGCAAAAGTAGGCGGTTTCACTTCAATCTGTGTCGCATAGTATATTTTAAGTCGCTTGCCTTTGTCCGAAGGTACTTGATTCAGTGCGATGGCTTCGTTAATAATATCATTTAGAACACCTGTAGAAATTCTAAGTGCATGATTATTAGACACATAAAGCGCTTGTTCTAACAGTTGCGTAACACGTTGACCCGTTAGTGCAGAGACAAAAACCACTGGTGCGTACATCATAAATGGAAATTCTTCTTTAATTCTCTTTTTATACTCGTTAAAAGTATCGTTGTCTTTCTCTAATAAGTCCCACTTGTTCACGACAAAAACAGAAGCTCTACCCGCATCATGCGCAAATCCAGCAACTTTTTTATCTTGCTCGGTTATGCCCTCAGCCGCATCGATCATAATGAAACAGACATCCGAACGTTCTATCGCAGTGATTGTTCTCAAAACACTGTACTTCTCGATGTTTTCATTTACTTTCGACTGACGTCTTAGTCCCGCGGTGTCCACGAGTACATACTTTTGATCTTTGTAGGTGAAAGGCGTGTCTATGGCATCGCGCGTTGTACCCGCAATTTCTGAAACGATAACCCTATTTTCGCCAATGATTTTGTTCACCATCGACGACTTGCCAACATTTGGCTTGCCGATAAAACAAATTCTTATCGCATCTTCCTCTTCCTCAAGTGCATCAGTATCGGGAAAAAGTTTTACGATTTCATCAAGCAAATCGCCCAAACCAAGTGCATTTACAGATGAAATCATAATCGGTTCACCCAAACCAAGTGTGTAATAATCATAAAAGTGATCCGGTTGTTTATACTGGTCCATTTTATTTAAAACCAATAAGACTGGTTTTTTAGAAACTCTGAGCATTTGAGCGATTTCTTCATCCGCTGTGGTATACGTACTCTTACCATCGCAAACAAAAACGATTACATCTGCCGTATCAATAGCAATTTGCGCTTGGTCGCGCATTTGAGACATAATGATGTCTTTGGCTTGTGGCTCGATACCACCGGTATCTATCATGGCAAATTTATGTGTTAGCCACTCACAATCCGCGTATACGCGATCTCTCGTAACGCCTGGTGTATCTTCGACGATGGAAATTCTCGCCCCTGCAATTCGGTTAAAAAATGTTGATTTGCCGACATTTGGTCTTCCAACCACTGCGACAATAGGTTTTCTAAGCATGTGTGCCTCCATTTAATATATGATGCATCAAGTGTTCTCCTGAGTAATCCACTTTGATGACTTGTATCCCAAAATGTGTTTCTAAATCGTCTATATGCACATCGTCGAGCAAGATAGATTCACCTGCTCTAAACATCGAGGCAGGCAAAAGCAAACGATCATACCCCTTCATATCCGTTAACTGCAACATCAAGTCCTTGCCTGTAATAAGTCCAGATACTGTGATGTTCTCGCCAAAGAAGTTGTTGATCACAGGAAATACGTCGATGCTTACCGTAGGATATGTGCGCATTACCCCATCCATAATCGTTTTTAAATATGGGGCGGCGGCAACACCTGTTCCAATCGCTATGCGTTGTATGGGGATCGTTTTTTTGTCTGGCTTTTTGAGCAGCAGCGCCATTTCCGTCGATAATTTTCGTATCATACCGATGCCATCTTCTAATTGAAGATAGCCTTCATACGCCTCGTCAGATGGAAAATCCACATTCGCTTTTATATAAAACTCGTCTGCTAAAAATGCGAATCGCGTCCCATATGTTGTTAATGCATGATTTTGAAATAACGTCACGCGATTGATTACAGATAATGCACGCGCATGATCGTATCCCATCATCACAGGTAGTCCCTCTCTATGATCCGTAAGACCAATCGGTACCACTGCCACACTGTTTAGATTTGGATATAACGCCATCAAGTCATTTAAAGTACTCGAAAGCGCTTCCTCGTCATTATACCCTGGGCAAAGTACCACTTGCGCATTAACCACGATGCCACCTTCAGTTAACTGTTTAAGACGCTCTAAAATATTACCCGCAAATCGATTCCCTAACATCTTACGTCTCAAATCTGGATCCGTGGTATGTACCGAAACATTAATCGGACTAATTTTATATCGAATAATGCGATCAAGATCTGCCTCTTTTAAGTTGGTTAAAGTCACAAAGTTGCCTTGTAAAAATGAAAGCCTCGAATCGTCATCTTTAAAATATAATGTTTCTCGCATGCCTTTTGGCAACTGATCGATGAAACAAAAAACACATTTGTTTGAACAGTGCTTTGCGCAATCGATAATGGGGTTATCAAATGTAATGCCCAAAGGCTCATCATACGTTTTATCTATCTCATAAACCCAGATTTCGCCATCCACCTTTTGGATTTCAACTTCAAGGTACTCATCGTTACACAAATACATATAATCTATAATGTCGATCACCGGTTGACCATTGATGCTTATCAGTGCATCGCCAACCTCTATCTCCAGTTCTTCAGCAATTGATTCTGGATCAATTGATT
>CAKMJV010000025.1 GCA_927417275.1 uncultured Clostridia bacterium | reverse complement strand
TCTTTGCCCACTTCTTCAAGTGTTCGCGCACGACCATCTTCTAATCCAAATCTCAATTTTAATACTTTTTGCTCACGAGGTGTCAATGTTTCTAAGACTTCCATCAACTGTTCTTTGAGCATGGAAAATGCAGCTGCATCTGCAGGCGCTGGTGCATCATTATCAGGAATAAAGTCGCCAAGATGTGAATCTTCTTCTTCACCAATAGGTGTTTCCAAAGATACCGGTTCTTGAGCAATTTTTAGAATTTCTCTAACTTTTTCTACGGTCATGTCCATTTCTTTAGCAATTTCTTCTGGTAAGGGTTCTCTACCATACTCTTGAAGAAGTTGTCTTTGAACACGAATCAATTTATTGATGGTTTCAACCATATGAACAGGTATACGTATGGTTCGCGCTTGATCTGCAATCGCTCGTGTTATGGCTTGGCGAATCCACCAAGTGGCATAAGTAGAAAACTTAAACCCTTTGGTCCAGTCAAATTTTTCAACGGCTTTAATAAGTCCTAAATTACCTTCTTGAATCAAATCTAAGAACAACATGCCTCTACCGACGTATTTTTTAGCGATACTTACAACCAGTCTTAAATTAGCTTCGCAAAGTTTGCGCTTCGCCTCTTCATCGCCAGTTGCCATGCGTTTTGCAAGATCCACTTCTTCGTCCCCAGATAATAAAGCGACTTCACCGATTTCCTTTAAGTACATACGCACGGGATCATCGATATTAATGCCTTTTGGTACCGAAATATCGATGATTTTTTCATCTTCTTCTTCATCAATAGCAGGTTCAAGCTCGTGAATTCTATCTAACGAATCAATGTCATCAATTTCATCGATGTCATCAATATCATCTAAGTCTTCTAAATCATCCAAATCTATATCTTCTAAGTCAGCGATATCTTCTATGTCAATGTTATCATCATCTTCGTCTTCTTCTTCATCGTCATCATTTGAACCAGCTGTTATAATGGTAATATCCATCGCTGAAAAGGCTTCAAAAATCTCATCAATTTGATCTTTATCAATTTCCATAATGGCTAACTTATTTTGAATCTCTTCATAAGTCAAAGACCCAGATTTTTTCCCTTTTTTAATAAGTCCCTTAACGATCTCTTGGTACTTGGCATTCAATTTATCACTCAATTGAATTGCCTCCTTTCAATTTTTAAATTTGTTTCGCCTCATTTGCAATTGCAATGCTTGTTTTTCCATTCTTTTCTTTTGAATTTCTTGTTGAATAGCTTGTTTTTGATCGGATGTTTGCAACTGCTGCATTAAATATTCTATGTTTTCATCAAGACTTATTGATTGAAGATTATTCATCACCAATTCTATGTCGATTTCATCCAAAACAGATAAGTGGCTTTGTACAATATCAATTAATCTTGTTGAAATGGATAAATCAGCGTTTTCAATGATGTGTTGCATAGAAAATTCTGTATGTGACTCATAATAACTGACAACATAATCTATGATACTTTGTAGTTCATCGGAATAGGAAAAATTTTGGATCAAAGTCTTTTGATCTTCAGTTAAAGCATCATGTTTATGAATGTAGTACATCACCAGTTGTTTTTCAAGATACCTTTTCTTGTCGCTGGTAATTTTGGGGATTGATTCTACTTTTTTTGACTTTGCATGAAAGCCATATTGCGTATTTGCATTATAGTTTTCTTTAAAGACTTCTTTTGCTATTAATTCTCTGCTAACATCTAATAGACCAGATAACTTTTCAATGTATAGATTTTTTTCAAAGGCATTAGACAAATCTGCAATAATAACGACCGCTTTTGACAAAAAGTCGATTTTTTCTTGATCGTCATTGAGATTATACGCTTGCATGAGATGATTTAATCTATATTCTGTGGCAGTTATGGCTTGATCAATTTTTTCTTTAAACTTATCAGCACCATACTTTTTCAAGTAATCATCTGGATCCATATTTTCACCCAGAACGATTATTCGAATCTTTTCTATAATGCCCTGTAAGACATCAAGACTTCTTAGTGTCGCCTTTTGACCTGCAAAATCTGAATCGTAGCAGAGAATTATTTCATCTGCATAACGCCGCATTAAGCGACCGTGATCTGTAGTCAAAGCCGTTCCTAAAGTAGCCACAGCATTTGTAAAGCCATGGGTATGAAGCGCAATAACATCCATATAACCTTCAGCGATAATTAACTGTCGCTTATCTTGTAGATGATTTTTTGCTAAATTTAACCCATATAACGTTTGACTTTTATTAAAAACTTCTGTCTCTGGTGAATTAAGATATTTGGGCAGTGCATCGTCCATGACACGCCCACCAAATCCTATTACTTTGCCTTTAGGATTTATGATGGGAAACATGATTCGATTTCTAAATCGATCATAATGGTTGGTTTTATCTTTATTTTCGATAATTAAACCCACTTTTTCAAGATCTGATTTAGAATATTTATTTGCCATCGCTTTAAGTAGATCAGACCACGCATCACTTGCAAAACCAAGACCAAATTGCTTTATTACATCAATATGAATGTCTCGTTTTTCAAAATAAGCAAGTGCATCGGGATAAAGTCGCAGATTTTTATAATAAAAAATAGCGGCATCTCTTAATATATCATAGTATCTCGCATAATGGCTAGTGTTTTTTTGATGTGCACCTTTTGCAAACTGTGAAATATCAATACGATATTTGTCTGCTAAAAATTCAACCGCATCTATACTATCAAGATTTTCATATTGCGTAATAAATGAAATGGCATTTCCTGCCGCGCCACAGCCAAAACAGTGAAAAAGTTGTTTCTCTTCTGAGACGATAAACGAGGGTGTTTTTTCATTATGAAATGGGCAAAGTGCTTTGGCATTTTTACCTGAGCGTTCTACGGTGATATAATCCGAGATCACATCGATAATATTGACATGCTCTAAAATATATTCAAAAATATTTCCTTCATTTCTATTGCTCATTTCATCACCTTTCAAATTTCTATTAAGAGCCTCTAACTATTTCGACAAACCTTGTTAAAATCCTTCTTTATTAACAAAAGTTTATATTTAATAGAGCCAAAATTTCGGAATAAACAATTCCTTATAGAGATTTACGGCATAACGATCGGACATGCTTGCCACATAATCTTTTACAGCTTCTATGCCCTCGTTATTTGTATAATCTTCATAGCGTTCTGAAGGCATTAACTCAGGACGTAATTTGAAATAGTCATAAAGTGCTTCAACGATGTATTCAGCACGTTCCTCTTCTTTTTTAGCCTCTTTATTATAATAAACATGCTCAAACATAAAATTTCTAAGCGTGTTAAAAGCTTCTTCTTTTTCAGCGCTTAATTTAATCGTGGTTTGATCATGACTGCTTTCTATTAAATCCATGATTAAATTATTAATACGTGCACCATGGCTGTTTCCGATTGATTCAATAAGGGTTTTCGGAATCTCTGACGCTTTTAAAACATTTGCTCTTATGGCGTCATCTATATCGTGATTAAGATAGGCAATTCGGTCGCATATTTTTACGATTTGTCCTTCAAGTGTAACGGGCAAGATGGGACCACTGTGATGTTCTATGCCATCTCTTACTTCAAAAGTTAGGTTTAGTCCAAATGTGTCATTATGATGTCGTTCTAAAAAGTCGACCACACGAAGACTTTGCATATTGTGTTTAAATCCATTAGGGTGAATCGCATTTAGACGTGCTTCGCCACAATGCCCAAAAGGCGTATGTCCTAAATCGTGACCAAGTGCGATCGCTTCAGTTAAGTCTTCATTTAATCTTAGTGCACGTGCGATGGTTCTAGCTATTTGTGCCACTTCAAGGGTGTGCGTTAAACGTGTGCGATAATGATCGCCTTCAGGAGACAAAAAAACTTGTGTTTTATGTTTTAGTCTTCTAAAAGATTTTGAATGAATGATACGATCTCGGTCTCTCTGATACTCTGTTCTTAAAGGACACGGCGTATCAAATAACCGTCTTCCAAGCGTATCAGCAGATTTTTTAGCAACACTTGACAGGATTTCATATTCTAATTTTTCATACATCTCTCGATAATAAATCATAGCGCATCGCCTCCTTGGTTTTATTCATGATAAAGCGAGTGGCAATCGACACTCGCTTTATCAAAACAGATTATTTGTTATTAATAGCAGCATGTGCCGCTGCAAGTCGTGCGATTGGCACACGATAAGGTGAACAAGATACATAGTCCAACCCTTCTTTATGGCAGAACTCAATGGATTTAGGTTCACCACCATGTTCACCACATATACCGATTTTTAAATTTGGTTTTGTTTTTCTTCCCAATTCACATGCTAAGTGAACCAGTCTTCCTACACCACCTTGATCGATGGTTTCAAATGGATCTTTTTCAAAGACACCTTTTTTGAGGTACTCGCTTAAAAACTTTCCAGCGTCGTCACGTGAGAATCCAAGTGTCATTTGCGTTAAGTCATTTGTACCAAAAGAGAAGAATTCCGCTTCTGTTGCAATCTCATCTGCAATTAATGCTGCTCTAGGCACTTCGATCATGGTGCCTATTTTTACGTCTAAAGTTAAATCGGATTCGCCGATGATTTGATCCATCACCTTTTGAACCAAAACTTTTAATACTGTAAATTCCTTCATATGACCTACAAGTGGAATCATAATTTCAGGTTTCACATCGATACCAAACTCTTTTTTACAATGAAGTGCAGCTTCTATAATCGCGATGGTTTGCATTTCATAGATTTCAGGATAAGTCATCGCTAAACGACATCCCCTATGTCCCAACATCGGATTACTTTCTTTTAAATTTTCTATTTTGTACTTAACGAACTCGTATGTTTGCTCCAAATCGTTTGCTAAAACTCTAATTTCTTCATCTTTATGGGGTAAAAACTCATGTAGCGGTGGATCGAGCAATCGAATCGTTACAGGTCTTTCACCAAGTGCTTTAAAAATACCGATAAAGTCTTCTCTTTGATAAGGTAGTAACGTCTTAAGTGCATCTAAACGTTCTTGTAATGTACCGGACAAAATCATACGTCGTACATTTAGAATACGCTCTTCATTAAAAAACATATGCTCAGTACGGCATAATCCGATGCCTTCAGCACCAAATTTAACAGCAGTTTCAGCATCTTTAGGCGTATCTGCATTTGTTCTTACACCAAGTTTTTTTACTTCATCAGCCCAAGAGAGCAGTAATGCAAAATCGCCTGTTAAAGCCACTTCGATGGTGCCCAGTTTTCCATTATAAAGTGTTCCCGTATTTCCGTCTAATGAAATCCAGTCGCCTTCTTTATAGACGGTGTCTCCAACTTGAAAATACTTTTCATCTTCATCAACATAAATCTCACTACAACCTGCCACACAGCATTTGCCCATTCCACGTGCGACAACTGCGGCATGTGATGTCATACCACCTCTAGCAGTTAAAATACCATTTGCAGCAACCATGCCTTCGATGTCTTCTGGAGATGTTTCCGTTCTAACCAAAATACAGTCTATGCCCTTCTCGACTTGACGCGCTACGTCTTCTGAATGGAAGAAAATCTTACCTGAAGCTGCGCCTGGAGATGCGGGAAGGCCTTTTGCTATAGGTTCTGCATTTTGTAAAGCCTCTGGACTAAACATCGGATGTAATAACTGATCAAGTTGATTTGGAAGCACCCTTAAAAGTGCCTCTTCTTTAGTAAGTATACCCTTTTCTACCATATCTACCGCTATTTTAATCGCTGCAAATGCGGTTCTTTTCCCGGTTCTGGTTTGTAGCATATAGAGTTTACCACGTTCAACGGTAAATTCGATATCTTGCATATCTCGATAATGTTTCTCTAAAGTGTTGGAAACTTCTATAAATTGATCATAAACTTCTGGTAAGGCGTCTTTTAGTTCATCGATCTTTTGTGGTGTTCTTATACCTGCAACTACGTCTTCACCTTGCGCATTAATTAGAAACTCACCAAATAAGAGGTCTTCTCCAGTTGAAGGGTTTCTGGTAAAAGCGACACCTGTTCCCGAAGTTGTACCCATATTACCAAATACCATGGATTGAATATTAACACCTGTGCCTAAATCGTGCGGAATATCGTTATAATTACGATAAACCCTGGCTCTGTCGTTGTTCCAAGATCCGAACACCGCTTCAATAGACATCATCATTTGATCTACTGGATGCATAGGAAAATCAAAGCCTTTGTCTTTTTTAACGATTTCTTTGTAGGCCTCAATTATGACTTCAAAATCTTCAATCGTTAACTGCGTATCTAATGTATAGCCTTGTTTTTCCTTCTGTCCGTCCAATACCCTATCAAATTTGTATTTCGGAATTTCCAAGACCACATCGCCGAACATTTGAATGAAACGTCTGTAACAGTCATAAGCAAATCGCTTATTCTCAGTGAGTAAAGCTAAACCTTCCACTGATTGATCATTTAGTCCTAAATTTAAGACTGTGTCCATCATGCCAGGCATAGAAACAAATGCGCCTGATCGTACGGATACCAAAAGGGGGTCATTGGCATCGCCTAATGTCTTTCCTGTTTTTACTTCCAAATTCTTAAGGTGCTCAAGAATCTGTGTTTTAATGTCGTCGGAAATTTTTTTACCATCTACATAGTATTGGTTACACGCTTCAGTTGTAATGGTAAATCCATCTGGAACTGGCAAGCCGATTTTTTTCATTTCCGCAAGATTAGCTCCTTTTCCGCCCAAAAGCCCCTTCATTTCCTTGCACCCTTCTTCAAAGGCATATACATATTTTTTCATCATAAAAACCTTCCCTTACAAAGAATTTTTATAAAAAACCCATAGCAAATCAGACGACTTACCATGGGTCAATTACCTAAGGAAAACATACCTTCCTAGTCTACTTTAGTTTTATGTTGAGTCCTGTGATTTCTAAGATAATGCTCGCCGTTTCTTCTATGGCTTTATTAGCGACATTTATAACAGGACAACCTAGTTGTTTGTAAACGCGTTCGGCATAATCCAGCTCGTGAAGAATGCGATCAAAGTTCGCATATTCCACATCAGAGGATAGACCCAGTGCTCTAAGTCTTTCGATGCGGATTTCATTAAGCTTTTCAGGTGAGTTGGTGAGTCCGATCAATTTATTTTTTGAAACTTGAAATATTTCTTTTGCCACTTGAATTTCTGGAACCAATGGCACATTTGCAACTTTTACATTTTTATGAGACAAATACATACTCAGTGGTGTTTTCGAAGTTCTAGATATACCGAGCAAAACCACATCCGCGTATTTTAAGCCCCTTAAATCTTTACCATCATCGTATTTTACAGCGAACTCTATCGCAGCAACACGCTCAAAGTAATCATCGTCTAACTTATACATCGTACCTGGTTTTCTGACGGGTTTATCGTCAAAAAAATCTTCAAACTGAGTGAGAACAGGTGATAAAATATCATGACAAAGTACACCGTGTGATGCACAAAGACGTTTAATGGTATGTGTAAGTTCTTCTATAACTGTGGTATATAGCAACATCGATTTATGCTTGGAAGCTTCTAGAACAATTTCCTCTACTGCTTCTGCATCTCTCACATAATTGAATTTTTTAACGACATAATCTTTATTTAAAAATTGATTCATCGCCGCACGTGCAACATGTGATGCAGTCTCTCCCAAAGAGTCTGAAAGAATGAATATATAGTATCGATTGTCCATCTAAACCTCCCATGGTTCTCTTATAGTCATTTTATCACGAAATTAATACATTTATAACCAAAATTTAAAAATTAAAACTTAAGTCGTTCATTTATATACGAAATTAGCGATTCTATTTTTACACGTTCTTGTGTCATGGAATCTCTATGTCTTATGGTAACACTTTGATCTGTTTCAGATTCGAAATCGTAAGTGATGCAAAATGGCGTTCCTATTTCATCGTGTCTACGATAACGCTTACCAATACTACCTGAATCATCAAAATCTACATTAAATTGCTCTGCTAAAAGTTCAAATACTTTTTCAGCAGATTCATTTAGTTTTTTAGAGAGTGGAAAAACAGCTGCTTTAAAAGGTGCAAGTGCAGGATGAAAACGCATAACGATTCGACTTGTACCGTCTTCTAACATTTCTTCATCGTATGCATCCACTAAGAATGCCAAAGTTACGCGATCTGCTCCAAGCGATGGTTCTATGCAATAAGGCACATATTTCTCATTCGTCACTGGATCTTGATAAGATAAATCTACGTTTGCATGTGTCATATGGGCTTTAAGGTCGAAATCTGTACGATCTGCGATTCCCCATAATTCACCCCATCCAAATGGAAAGCGATATTCGATATCCGTCGTCGCATTTGAATAATGGGATAACTCTTCCGCATCATGATCTCTAAACTTTACATTAGCAGGTTCCATGCCAAGTTTGTGTAACCACGACATACAAAATTCTTTCCAGTAAGCAAACCATTTTAAATCTTCACCCGGTTCACAGAAAAATTCAAGTTCCATTTGTTCAAATTCACGGGTTCTAAAGGTGAAATTGCCTGGTGTAATTTCATTTCTAAACGATTTTCCAATTTGTCCAATACCAAATGGAATTTTCTTTCTAGCCGCTCTTTGAATGGATTTGAAATTAACAAATATACCTTGTGCGGTTTCAGGTCGCAAGAATATTTCAGTGGAAGAATCTTCTACAACCCCTTGAAAAGTCTTGAACATCAAGTTGAATTGTCTGATGTTGGTGAAGTTTATAGCGCCGCAATTTGTGCATTTTATGCCTTCTTCTGCGATGTATTTCTCCATCTTTTCATTGCCCCAAGCATCGATCGCTTCTGGCATTTCACCTTTAGCCATCATATGTGCTTCTATGAGTTGGTCGGCTCTATATCGTGTTTTGCAGGCTTTACAGTCCATTAAAGGATCATTAAAGCCCCCTACATGACCAGATGCAACCCAAACTTGTGGATTCATTAAAATAGCGCTGTCAATTCCGACATTATATGGTGAACTTTGAATAAATTTTTTCCACCATGCTTGTTTGACGTTATTTTTAAGTTCTACGCCAAGCGGACCGTAATCCCAAGTATTTGCAAGACCTCCGTAAATATCTGAACCTGGGAAAATAAAACCTCTTGATTTTGACAATGATACGATTTTTTCCATCGTTACGCGTTCCATAAATGCCTCCTAATGATCATTTGCTGTAATGAGAATGAACAGTGTTAAGATTTCTGAACATAAAAAAACCTTTCATCCCTAAAAGAAGGGACGAAAGGTTATTCCGCGGTTCCACCCTAGTTGGCTAAATAGCCCACTTGAATTCGCATCGCTCAGAAGTGCCTTCGAATTATCATATTATTAGCTTGCACCAAACGCTAACTCTCTTAGAATATAAATAAATCTACTTTTCTTCGTCTTCGCAGCAGTATTTTTTATGATTTTACCACAAATTCAGTAACGTGTAAACCATCTTAATGTTTGTCTTCTTCAAACAAGTCAGATTCATCGGTTTCTTCTTCTACAACGTCTTCATATTTTACTTTTGTTGCTTTCTTTTCTTTATTAATCATCGCCATAAACTCGTCGAATTTTTCTTGGGTTAAGTCATTTACATTAATAACGTCGCCCTCTTTTTTTACGATTTTAAGTTCGCAGCCCATAGCGATCGCAGCGATGATGGCTGCTACGGTTGGAATCGTGAATATTACTGCACCTATAGCGCCAGCAACGATGGGTAAATCAACCACAACTTTACCATTTTTCTCAATAATAATTTGACTTACCATGCCTTCGTTGACAAGTGTTTTAAGTTTTTCAACGACATCTTGACCGTTTAACTTTTTGCCGCTTTTAGGTTGATTGAGTTCTTCTAAATAGACAATCGCCCCAAGAACATCGCCATCGAATTTTTCTAAAGCTTCTTTAGCTGCTTTATAGTTTACTCCAGTTCTGTTGATGACTTCATCGACCATTTCAAGTGTAATTTTCATAAGAGCACCTCTTTCATTATTCTTTTATTAGTTGTATTATATCATTTTATAAATAAAAAAGGTGCGCTTTTCAGATTTATAGTCTAATTTTAACCCTATTTTAATGCCAGAATTAAATGGTAAATTTACTGATGTTTTCTTCAAGTTGTAGTGCAAGATCTTTTAATTGATCAGCTGAATGAGACACTTCTTCAACGATGGCTGTTTGTTCTTGCATAGAAGCACTTACTTCTTCAGATGCGGCCGCCGCTTCTTCTGAGATACTTGCGATACTAGAAATACTATCTAATATCTCTATTTTACTGCTGTCTAGTACTTCTATGTCCTTAGAAACGACGTCTATGACATTTTGGATACTCGTAATGGCTGTAAAAATAGACTTAAAGGATTCTTCAACCTTTTGTACGGCTTTGTTTTGATCTTCAGATCTCAATTTAACTTCTTGCATAATTACCACGGTGTTATTTGATCCATCTTGAATGCTACCGACGATTTTTTTAATTTCATCTGCCGATTTACTCGATTCTTCAGCTAATTTTCTAATCTCATCAGCAACTACAGCAAATCCACGTCCATGTTCACCAGCACGTGCGGCTTCTATGGATGCGTTAAGTGCAAGTAAATTTGTTTGTTCAGCGATGGAACTGATGGCTTGAACGATACTACCGATGGCTTGTGACTGTTTTGCTAATTGTTGGACAGCACTTTCAGTTTTAAGTGTGGAATCATTATTTTCAACATTTTTTTGACGCAATGTTTCTACAGCATCCCCACTTTGCTTATTAATCTCACTAGCGCGTGTGGTTTGATCAATCATAGCTACTATATTTTCTGTCAATGTCTTGATATTATTCCCCATCTCAGTGGCGATTTTGCTACTTACCTCACTGTCCATGGCTTGCTTAGAAGCACCTTCAGCCACTTCTTCAACAGCGCGCGATACTTCTCTTGCCGCTTGAGTTGAACGCTCTGAAAGACCAACTAAGTCGGTTGAAGACGATAACACATTTTTGGTGGCTACATTTACATTGCGCATTAAATTGGAAATGCTTTCCAACATTTGATTTAAGTCGTGTGCCAACAATGCGATTTCGTCTTTAGAACCAATAGATACGCGTTTAGATAAATCACCTTTACTTACTTCACTTATAAAGGCACTTAATTTTTTAATATTAGAAAGTATGACATTAGAAAAGAAAATTGCAACCAAAATCGCCAAAACTAAAAGTCCAGATGCAAAACCAATAATGGTAAATAATAAAGTTTTGGTTTGATCTGCAATTTCACTCTCATCAACCATCGCAACCACTTTCCACCCTAACTCATCTATGGTTGTTAAGAAAGCGATTTTTTCTACGCCATCCAGTTCATACTCAAACTCGCCAGAATTGTTTGTCTCAACAAAAGTTCTTAGTGAATCAAGTGATATCGGTTCACCCACTCGTTCAGCATTAGGATGTGTAAATGGAATGTTATTTTGATCGAGTACCATAACATAACCATTTTTGCCTACGGTTATGGCATTCATGGTTTCAGCGATTTTTGAGATGTCTAGGTCGAGTGCCAATACGCCTTCAAGTGCACCATTCGGTCCCATTACAGGTTTTGCTGCTGATATAACGACTATTTCCTTATCGGATGCATCTGCATATGGCAATGTCCAAATGAAATCATCCTTAGCAACGGCATCTGTATACCAAGGTCTAGTGGTACCATCGTAATCGGGTGGTAACTCTACAGCCGGATAAATATGAAAAGACTTATCTTTATAACCTACATAGATATTTTTAACTTCTGAATACTCTTTAATAAAGGATTCAAAAGATTTATACATCCAAGCTTGACTCTCGGCGTCTGTACGGGCTACTGAAACGTTTGGATCTTCTGCCATCAACCGCGTCGCACGTTCATAAATCGTCATATAGTTCAGTGTACTGCTTTTAATCTGCTCAGAAACTTCAAACGTTGATGTCTTCATATTTTCATAAAAGGAATCAGACGTAATTTTATACACGATCGCACTTAAAGCTACCATCGGTATCGTGATAACCAAAACAAAAGCGATTATCAACTTTGCCCTCAAACTCAATCCTTTTTTCATAAAGTGCCTCCCCAAAATTTAAATGATCTTTATTATAGTGTACGATGATGCATACATACCCTAATATAAAAAGATATTAACACAAATTAATATCTTTTAAAAGTAAGTACCTATTCACTTTTTTGTCAATCCTAATTTGGAATTTTTTTTAATGCTTCAAAAAAAAATTTTTATACTAATGAAACATTATAATGCACTATTTTATAGCAGCGAGAAAATCATTGGATTTTATTTCTTTTATATTCAGATGAAACATCAAAAAAGATTCAAAAATTTTAACCAATTGTTGGGTATAATTTGGATGTATCTTCGTATTTGAAATGATTCTAACATCTTTATTCATAAGATACTCTATAATTTTAAGCCATTTTAAATTGAGTTTAAAACCATCTTTTGAACAATCGCCGCACGTTAAACCACCCTCTGAGATTGATAAATAAAAGGTTTCAGCCAGTTGACCACAAGACGTACATACAGGTGACAAATTCGGTTTATGTCCAGTAAGTTCACTTAATTTAATTAAATAGGTTGCACGTAACAAATCAAAATCAACGGTTTTAGTAGATAAAATTGAAATGATCTCTATAATCAACTGATAATGGTTTACTTCTACGACATTGCTATGCGTGGTTAAACCACATAATTCTAAAAAATAATTGCCATAAGCTAAAGTCTCTAATTGATCTGCAATACGAAAATTCGATGCATGAATTTCACACGAGACAATACGCATCACTTTACTGCGCGTATTTAAAACAAAATGTCCGAACACAAATGGCTTTGAACATGCGGACAGTTGCGACTTAGAACTTTTCGCACCATTTGCGACCACTTCAATCTTACCCGCTTTAAGCGAAAATAGCGTCAAAAACAAATCGTTGTTAATGGATTTGGTTGCCTTAATCACCAGTGCATCGGTTTCAAAAAACATAAGTGCCTTCCTATCTGCATTAAGATCTAACGATCATTAACGTTGCAAGTGTAAAGTATATGGTAAGTCCAGTGAGGTCTATGGTGGTGGTAATAAAAGGTGCCGATGCCACTGCAGGATCGACCCCTATTTTCTTAAAAACAAGTGGGACAATGGTGCCAATGGTAGCCGCGGTCGTCATATTTGCCATCATAGCGATACCGACAACCAAAGCAATATCCAGTTCAGATTTCATGAGGATCGCAGCTGCACCTACAAGTAAGGAACAGATGATGCCAACCACAATACCTACTGAAATTTCATGAATCAAGGTTCTTAAAATACCCGTCCCTTCTATGACATGGGTTGCGATATTTCTGACGGTAATTGTAGACGATTGCGTACCAACATTTCCGCCCATTCCTGTTAATAGTGGCATAAATAAGGCGAGCGTGGCGTTGGAACTGATGGTGCCCTGGAAATTATTTAAAACCCGCGCAGAGAGCAAACCACCAAAAATAGTAATAATTAACCAAGGTAACCTGGATTGAACGGAGTTCTTCACACGGTTAAATAAAGTGGTATCGCTTTCATAGACTTCATACTCAGACGTACCCGCGAATTTAAAAATATCTTCTGTCGCTTCTTCTTCGATGATGTCAAGAACGTCATCTATGGTAATAATCCCTCTCAAAACGCCCTTTGCATCTATAACAGGTACTGCTAATAAGTCGTACTTTGAAACAACACGTGCAACATCTTCTTGATCGTCATCGACATTAACCGTAATCAAATTCTCGTTCATAATGCTATCAACCGAACGATTAGGTGCAGAAATGATGAGTTCTCTTAAAGAGATAACACCGATGAGTCTTTGTAAGTCATCCGTCACATAGATATAATAGATGGTTTCAGCATCTGGTGCAATC
This sequence comes from uncultured Clostridia bacterium, assembly GCA_927417275.1. Classification (GTDB taxonomy): domain Bacteria; phylum Bacillota; class Clostridia; order Peptostreptococcales; family Acidaminobacteraceae; genus Fusibacter_C. Next base: position 28,444 of record CAKMJV010000025.1, on the reverse strand, counting down.
GCTCTTAAAGTTTCAATGGCGTAGTATACTGAAAAGTCCTTTTGAATTGCAACAAATTCTTTGGTCATGATACGACCAGCTGTGTTTTCCTCAAAGACCAACAACTCTTTTACATCTGCTGCGTCTTCATAATCTAGAAATGCGATAATCTCCTTTTGCTTGGATTCCGACATTTCACTGAGTTTATCAACCATGTCATCTTGTGACATGTTTTCGAGTAAAGTCACCTTTTTTTCATAACTTAGATGTTCAAGCAAATCACTGAATTGCTCAGAGTTGATTTCTTCTAAAACCTCTGTCGCCTTCTCATCTGAAAGGAGTCCAAAGACTTGACTTTGTTCTGCATCTTCTAAATTCTCTAATACTTCAGCGATATCTGCAGCATGCATGTCTTCAAGATAGTTATGAAGTTCAAGTTCCTTATTCGATTCTAATAGTTTTTCAATTCTTGATAAATATTCATAAAACATCACTAAACCCATGTATGCCACCTCCTAGACAAATTTAAGGGTAAGTTCTCACTTACCCATTTTTAATCCTATTCCTTATAACCTAATCCTTTTAAGAAATTGCTATTGTCACGCCATCCTTCTCTTACTTTTACCCAAATTTGAAGATTGACTTGCATTTGCATAAGGGCCTCTATGTCTTGCCGCGCACTTTTTCCGATGCCTTTTAGTTTTCTACCCTCTTTGCCTATAATGATGCCTTTATGCGTTTGCTTTTCGCAGATGATATCGGCCTCTATATCAATAATTGGTTTATTGGGCCTGTGTTTCATCGTTTGAATTTCCACTGCAACACCATGTGGAATTTCATCGTCAATATACATCAAAACTTTTTCACGTATTATTTCAGCGACGATGGTTCTTTCCGTTTGATCGGTCATATGATCCGTAGGATAAAATGCAGGACCTTCTGGAAGATCGCTCTTTATCAGTGTTAATAGTTCTTGAATCCCTTTATTATTCACTGCAGACAATCCAATAACGGATTTAATAAATGTGAATTTTGAATAGGTATCATAAATCACTTTAAAAGCATCTGGTGTAATCAAGTCTACTTTGTTTATCGCTAAAATCACATCGACTTTTGAGGCTTCAATAAATTCGAGTAAATACTCATCTCCAGGTCCAATTTTCAACGAATGATCCACCATGAGTATAACGACATCCACATCATTAATTGCACTTTTTGCGCTATTAACCATATAATCACCCAACTTGCTTTTAGGACGATGTATGCCAGGCGTGTCAACAAATATAATTTGACTATCGTCATCATTATAAACACCTGTTATTTTATGGCGTGTGGTTTGCGGTTTACTGGACATAATCGCTATTTTTTCGCCGATAATTGCATTTAAGAGCGTAGACTTGCCAACATTTGGTCGCCCAATAATGGTGACAAATCCGGATTTATATTGCATGTAAAGCCTCCTATTTCTGTATAAAGATTATTTTATATCAATTTGTGTAAATGATTTAGGTAAAAGTTCTTCTATTTTATAGACTTCATAATCATATTCTTTTGCTACTATGATGTCAATATCTTTTGCAAATTCAACGATTACCTGTCGACATATACCACAAGGGTACGTAAAATCACGGCTTGAAGATGTTACAGCTATCGCTACAAACTCTTTTTCACCTTCTGATATTGCTTTGAAAATAGCGGTTCGTTCAGCACAATTTGTCGCACCAAAAGAAGCAATTTCAATATTACAACCCGTATAAACGCGACCGCTTTTGGTTAATAATGCAGCGCCTACTTTAAAATTAGAATACGGAGAATATGAAAATGCCATGGATTCATATGCTTTTTCTATAAGTTTTTCATAAGTCATTGTGTCACCTCTTATTTGATTTTTTCCACACTGCCAGTTTTCATCACTTGAAACCAAGTCACTCCGGGATTTAATTTTAAAGGTTCTCCTTCTAAATCAAAGAAATACGTGACGGAATCAGGTGTCGATTTTTCCCAAACGACATCGATATAACTTCCCGATGTGTAATACTTACCCTCACCTTTGCCTACTAAATCTATTTTTAAACGCCCTTCGTTATCAATGACTTGCGTCTTAGCATATTGAACGAGAATATTGGTACAAGTAAGCTGGATTTGATCGTTTTCATCGACATGTGGGTTACCATTAGTATATCTATAATAAAGAAAATCTTCTTCGTTATAACTATACGAAGTCGTATAACCGATTTTATCAGATTGTGTAGGTTCTTTGTAAACGAAACTTATTTCTGAAGCTTTGTTCCCTTCTAATTCAGTATACGTTTCGTTAAACTTTAAAAATGAAACGTCAACATGTGTATTATATTTCAATCTAAGGGCATCCTTAAGTAAAACTTCAGATGAAGAATACATGTTATGTGGCGCTTTTTTATGGCTTTCTCTCCAAAACGCACCACTGGCAAGACCATCAATATCGGCCATTTTATATTTTTTTATGTCACTTAGCGCTTGCATGGAGCCACCTACATGTACAATATAGGGGTTAAACTCAAGTGCCTTTTCCACAAAATAAGGTCTTGCACTTCTTATAGGCCCTATATGCGCTGGTAAATTTTCATAAAACACAGCCATATAGCGCGTAATTAATCCTTCGGCTAAAATCTCATAAATAACGTCAGCCTCTGATAATGCAGCTTGAGGTCGAGCCGAGTATAAATTATCTAACATGACCACGAGAGGACGTCTGGTTGTAAAATCCACATCCGTCATTTGACCGGTCAAAACGTTATAGTATTCGTTATAAACAAGTGTTTCTGTGGTTGGTTCAGTTTGCTCGGTTGTTTCTTCAGTCGTTTCAGGGACAACGATGTTTACAGTGGGTTGCTCCGCGATTCCTTTTTCTTTCTGTTTACTGCTAACAATTGCTACGATGATCATAATGATCAAAAGGAGAACCGCAGCGCTTATGCCGATCATTTGCTTTTGCTTATGATTGAGTTTTATTTTCATGCATGTTCCGCCTTATCATCGCTTTTGTATATTTTTAAGGCATGTAAAACTGTTTTCTCTTTGCTTCTCATTTCCTTTTTCTGCGCGTCATCCAGATGGTCATACCCCATTAGATGTAATACACTGTGTACAGTTAAGTAGACGATCTCTCTTTCAATCGTATGCCCAAACTCCTCTGCTTGCCTTAATGCCTGTTCTAAAGAGATTACGACATCACCCAAATAGATAAAAGGCTCATTGATACCATCATCCTTTAACGACGTATATTGAGGAAATGATAAAACATCTGTTACTTCATCTTTATTTCTATATGTGGCGTTTAAGTTTTTAATTTTTAAATCATCTACAAATAATACACTCACTTCACCATCCACATCGAATCCTTCGTACTCCAGTACTTTATCTGTAGCTTTTACAATTAAACTCTCCATTTCATCAGCCAATTTAATGGTTGTTTCATTTAATATTTCAACCAACATATTTAGGACTCCTTTTCATCTGTCTTGTCAAATGCTGTTTTTGATATTTGATCCATATTTATTTCAGGATAGGCAATTCTTTCATGAAAGATACCACTTAATACTTTTAAAAATGATGCTTTAATTACTTCTAATTCATTAAATGTGATCTCAGCAGTCGCCAATTGATTTTCAGCGATTTTTTGATTAACAATTTTATCGATCAATTGCGTAATAGAATCTTTAGTGGGCTGTTCCACACTTCTTACTGCTGCTTCTACTGAATCAGCAAGCATCAAGATTACGGCTTCTTTAGTATCCGGTCTCGGTCCCCCATATAAAAACTTGGTTACATCGACCTCTGGATTGTTAATTTGCTCCCTATGATAAAAATATTTAATGAGTGACGTGCCATGGTGCGCTTTAACCACATCGATAATTTCTTTTGGCAATTTGTTCTTCTCGAGCAAATCAACACCATATGTCATATGATTTTTTATGAAATTTGCACTGACTTGAGGGGGTAATTTATCATGTGGATTATCCGACCCCATTTGATTCTCTTTATAGTAGTATGGGCGTTCAAGTTTACCAACATCATGATAAAATGAGGCTACACGGGTTAGTAAACTATTAGCGCCAACATCATGTGCTGCTGTTTCCGCCAAATTGCCCACGAGGATACTGTGGTGGTAAGTGCCAGGGGCTTCTATGAGCATACGTTTGAGGAGTGGTCTGTTAGGATTTGATAATTCAAGGAGTTTAAAAGGCGTTAAAACACCAAAAAAACTCTCGAAAAATGGCATAATCCCTATGCTTATAATGGTACATATGATACCATTTGCCGCTGAAAAAAGTATGTCAAATGGCAATTGTGATAAATCCGATTTGTTGATTAGATTTTGCGTGAGCGTAAATAACATTAACACCAGTGAAACATATAGTCCGATACCAACCATCTGGGATCTGGTCTTAATGTTTTTTACTAAGGCACGCGTAATCATAATCGTCATTAAATAAGCGATCATGGTATAAGCTGATAAACCCGTCCATAATGAAATGATGATTAAAAGACCTATACCAAAATAAATGGCAACTGTTGGCGTGATCATAATGCTTGCCAAGACAGAAAATGCAGGTAAAGGAATCAAGTAAGGATTCATTTCATAAAAAAACTGTGCACTTAAAAAAAAGACCAAAAACAAACTCATTAGTATGCCATACTTTTTTGTCGTAGAGAGCACTGTTTTTTCAAAGTATGATAAGTACAAATGTAAGATTCCCCACAACATGAGTAAGAGGATAAAAAGGCCAAGCAGCATAATGTAATGATCCACTCTTGACTCTACGAGCATTCCTCCTTGCATGAGCAAGTAGTGCGTCTTTTCATCTAATCGCGTACCTTTAGACACAAACAACATGTCTTTTGGATAAGTAACTTCTTCTATTTTTTCAATTTCAACTTTTATCGCTTCAGCCGTTTTAATTTCATCGACAAACTTATTTTCAACCAAAGCACCCTTGATAAACTTAATAAGCACGGTTTTCTCAAAATCAGTAATATCGGTTTGACTCAAAACATAGTTTTCTATATTTGTAATTGCTGAATTCAGATCAGCGGTTGTTAAACCGTTAGACATGTTTTCTACGGTAATATCTACAGCATAATTTTGAATCAAATTCAACTTTTCTACGGATAAGGTGGCTAACTGCATTAATTCTTCAGGCGTTAATGCATATTGATTTCTTCTTTCTATCCCTGCATAAATTCTTTTCATTAATTCCAAGTCAGAAGCATAATCCGATTTGGTTTCAATTAGGCGTGTGAAAAACTCTGTTAAAGCCTTTTTAGATTCTACCTGTTTTGAAAAATCAACATACATGATGGGTTGAACTTCCAAGGCTTTTTTTTCTTTTAGCGCTTCCGTAGCCACTTCATCTATGATGTCTTTGTGCAAATAGATGTCTTCTTTTACCACATGATCCACTTGATAATTATAAATGCCATAAAAACTCGAACTATTTAGTGTAGAAAATACGATAATAAAACAAACGATCATAATAGCAAAATTAATATATAAAGGTTTATTTTTTATCCGTTTATTTAGCTTGCGTCTTATTTGAGACTGTTTCTTAGCTGGTTTTGATGGTTTAATTTTGGCCATTTTTCACATCCTTATGTGCTTTCTCATATTTATCATATTCGAGTATAATCTTCTTTACCAACTCGTGACGTACAACGTCACGATCCGTTAGATAAACAAATCCAATATCATCAACTGTACTGAGTACTTCAATGGCATGTACCAATCCAGATTTTCGTCCAGATGGTAAATCGATCTGAGAAACATCGCCATTAACGACGACTTTTGATCGGAATCCAAATCGCGTTAAAAACATCTTCATTTGCTCCCGTGTGGTATTTTGAGCCTCATCTAATATAATGAATGCATTATCGAGTGTTCGCCCTCTCATATAGGCAAGGGGGGCAATTTCGATTAAACCGCGTTCTTTAAAAGAGTTAAAAGCATCTGTTCCCAATATATCAAATAAGGCATCGTAAAGCGGTCTTAAATAAGGATCTACTTTCATTTGCAAATCACCTGGTAAAAAACCAAGATTCTCGCCTGCTTCTACCGCTGGTCGCGTTATGATAATCTTACTAACTTCATTATTTTTAAATGCTCTAATGGCCATAGCAACTGCTAAATACGTTTTACCAGTACCCGCTGGGCCAAGACCAAATACGAGGTCTTTCTTTTGAATTTCTTTTATATATTGGTTTTGTCCGATGGTTTTTGGCTTAATATATTTGCCTCGAGATGTGACACAAATAAACGTCTTGCTAATGTCCTCTAGTTTTTTTCCATCGCCCACATTAACAGATTGAATAACATAATTAACACGTTGTTTATCGATTACTTCACCTGCTTGGATGTTTTTAACCAAAACTTGAAGGACTTCTTCAACACGATCTATTTGAGCGGATTCACCTTTCAAAATGATTTCGCCATCTCTTGAAGTTATGTTTACATCAAAAGCTTTTTCCAATAAAATAATATTTTCATCTAAGTTGCCAAACAATAAATGAAAAGCACTAAAATCATTAAGTAACATCTTTTTAACTGTGACAGCTGTCATACATAACCTCCTCAAATGTTACATTTATTTTAACATAAATGAAGCGATAAATCCCATCAAAAAAAATTAGTGGCATATCCAAAGGATATGCCACTTAACTTATATTTTCACATAATTGCTAATTACTCAAGGCTTTCTTTACTAAGTCGGCTATGAGCTTACCATCGGCTTTACCTTTGGTCGCATTTGTGACGATTCCCATCACCTTACCCATATCCTTCATCGATGTCGCGCCAGTTTGCTGAATCGCATCTTTTACAATCGTAAAGACTTCATCTTCTGATAGTTGTTCAGGTAAGTATTTCATAAGAATCTGTATTTCTTGATTTGTCAAATCTACTAGATCTTGACGGTTGCCATTTTGAAATTCCGTAATGGCATTATTTTTCTGTTTGATTTGTTTTGCTATAATATCAATGATCGCATCATCTTCTAATTCTATACGTTGATCCACTTCAATTTGCTTTACAGCAGCACGAAGCATCGTTACGACAGATTTTCGGAGTACATCTTTATCTCTCATAGCTACTTTTAAATCATCCATGAGCAAATCTTTTAGTGACATTTATTCACCTCTCACTAAAACTGCTTTTTCTTTTTCTTTCTAGCTGCTTCAGATTTCTTTTTACGCTTTACACTAGGCTTCTCGTAATGTCTTCTTTTCTTAATCTCAGCCATTACGCCAGCTTTAGATGTTTCTCTCTTAAATCTTTTTAAAGCACTATCAATACTCTCATTTTCTCCAACTTTGATGCCAGACATTCACATTCCCTCCCTCCGTTAATAGATTCTTTAATAGTACAGAGGAATGTACCTAGAACATACCTTGTAATTATACACCATTTGTACTCAAAAAACAATCACTATTAAGAATTTTTATACAACTTTTGTCACTCAACTAGCCTGGTGGCCATTTGAGTTGACGACCACCCAACAAGTGATAATGCAAGTGTGACACACTTTGACCGCCGTCTTTACCGATATTTGTAAGTAAACGGTATCCACTTTGATCTATGCCACTTTCTTTTGCAATCTGTTGCGCGATGAGGTGAATGTGTCCAACGCTTTGAAAATCTGATTCGTCAATCTGATGTGCGGATTCAATGTGTTTTTTAGGCACGATTAAAACATGAATGGGCGCTTCAGGATTGATGTCTTTAAATGCATAAACCAAATCATCTTCATAAACTTTTGATGACGGAATTTCGCCGTTTATAATCTTACAAAATATACAATCCATTTGATAACACCTCCCTTCACGTTTTTTCTAACTTATTATATCAAAATTTAGCGTTATAAGATAACTATTTATTTGATTTTATAGCATTTTTCCGATTATTTTTTCATTTTCATCCATCATAGCGGTTACTTTTACGATTTCACCTTGTTTTGGACTACAATTGGAGGCTTCTATTTGTACGTTAAGATAATTTGAAGAATGTCCTATGATCATTTGGCTTTTTATTTCTTCAACCAAAACATCAAGAACTTGTCCATTAAACTGCTTTTTATAAGCATAATTTAGTTGGTTCCCCAATTGAATGAGTTTTTCACTTCTGGCTTTTTTTACACGACTTTCGATTTGATCTGCCATCGTTGCTGCTGGTGTCCCTTCACGTTTAGAGAACTGAAAAACATGAATTTCACTAAATGCAACTTTTTCTACGAAGGCCAAGGTTTCTGAAAACTCATCTTCTGTTTCACCTGGAAATCCCACGATGAGATCCGTCGTTAGTGAAGGTGCATCATAAATGCTTCTAAGTCTTGCGACTGAAGCTAAGAAGTCATCCGGCGTATACTTGCGATTCATACGTTTGAGAACAGTCGTCGATCCGCTTTGTAATGAAAGATGAAAATGGTCACACACTTTAGGTAAATGTTTTAACCGATTGATAAAATCATCTGTTATTAATCTCGGTTCAACAGAGCCAATACGAATACGCTTAACACCTTCTATTTCATGGAGTGCTTCTAGCAAATCGATTAAGGTTATATCCTTTAAATCTAAACCATATGAACCAATATGAATACCTGTTAAAACAAACTCCTGATAGCCTTTTTCGGTTAATAGACGCACTTCATCTAAAATGTGATTTAAAGTTCTGCTGCGCACTTGTCCCCTTGCATATGGAATAATACAATATGAGCAATATTGATTACAACCTTCTTGAATCTTTATAAAAGCACGTGTATGCGTCATAACCTGTGAAACGGACATTTCTTCAAAGACCTTTATCTTCATGATGTCTTCTACGATTATATATGGTTTTTCGGTTTGTCCAGATTGATAATGCTTAATATAATCCAGAATTTGATTTCTTGAATCCGTGCCGATGACGATGTCTACATCGTCTATCGCAGCCACTTCATCGGGCGATATTTGTGCATAACACCCACAGACCACCACGATACTGTCAGGGTTATTTTTCTTTGCACGGCGAATCATTTGTCGAGATTTTTTATCCCCCACATGTGTCACAGTACAGGTGTTTATAACATAAATATTTGCGAAATCATCATAATCAACCACGTCGAATCTGTTTTTATAAAAGATATCCATTAAGGCATCGGTCTCATACTGATTGGTTTTGCAACCGAGTGTTACAAATGCCACTTTATTCATCGAATTCTCCCTCATTTTCTAAAGCAAATTGAATATTGGCTACGGCTACAAGTCCCGCAGTCTCCGTACGTAAAATGCGTTTTCCAAGCGTAATTGAGTGTGCACCGCTTTGAACCAATCGTTCTACTTCTCCAAGATCAAGTCCGCCTTCTGGTCCAATGAACACAGCGAGGCGCTTTCCAGCAAATTGTTTAAGTTTTTTCTTTAATGACATCGCATCTTCTCGCTCATATAAAATCATAAAACAATCGTATGCAGCGACCAATCCTTCAACATCTTTAATCGATAAAATACCATTCAAACTTGGAATCACATCGCGCTTTGACTGTTTCGCGGCTTCTTTGATAATGCGTGATAAGCGCTCCAATTTTTTCGGCACATCTTTTGGTTTATAGTCTACAACGCACCGATTGGCATGTACCAAATAAAAGCTGGTCACACCCAACTCTACATTTTTTTGTAAAATCAATTCCAACTTCTGTCCTTTAGGCAAACATTGAAAAAGGTCTAATTGATAGGGCAATTCATTTTGATGCGGTAACTTTTCATCGATAACTAAAGAGACATCCCCCTGTCCGATGGCTTCAACATGCGTACGTAACACTTCATTTTCTGTGACGATCTCCACAGCTTCGTCTTTTTTTACACGAAGGACTTTTACCAAGTGATTTACTGTCTCACTATTTAATAATCTGACTCGATTTGATTCCATTTGATCTTCCGGTTCTAAAAAAAATCTATGCATTTTCACCACTTTTCTTTTTTGATACAACGGCTGCCCATTCGCCTTTAATTACATACTCTATGATTTCAAAATCACGGGCTTTTAGTGATTCTAAAACCCACTCGGCTTTCGTGTTGATGATCCCTGAACTGATAAATAATCCATTAGGCTTTAAGACTTTATCGATATCATCAGCAAGCATTACGATAATGTCCGCTATGATATTTGCAACCACCACATCAGCTTGTTCTGAAATGACCGATAGTAAATCGCCTTGTCTGACGTCCGTTACTGCTTCGAGACCATTCAGTTTAATATTCTCTTTAGATGTTTCTACCGCTAATGCATCGATATCAACCGCAACGATCCCCTTTGCACCTAATAGACCAGCTGCTATGGATAATATGCCACTGCCACAGCCCACATCGATAACGGTATCAGTAGGTTTCATATATTTTTCTAACATTTCGATACACATCGATGTCGTTTCATGTGTACCAGATCCAAAAGAGTTCCCCGGATCTATTTCTATAATTAAATCTTCAGGTTGAACATCAAACTGTTCCCATGTGGGCTTTACTACGATTCTGTTGCCCAATCGAAAAGGTTTAAAGTACTTTTTCCACTCATTCTCCCATTCGGAAGGGAAAATTTCTTTGTAATCGACTTCACCCATTCCAATTTCTATTTCAAATGCTTTTAAAGCAATCAAACTTTCTAAAAATTCTGCTTTCAAAGCGCTCATGTCTTGGTCTTCAAAATATCCAGTGAGCAGTGCCCCTTCAAAATCAAGTGTAAGATTTTGAGGGTCATAATAATCCCATTTGCCTTCTTCTTTATTATTAAAATCTGCATCCTCAGGATTTAAGATCATAACGCCTGTTGCGCCATGATGATATAAAAGATTTGTTACTGCATCTATGGCTTCAACACTTGTTTTTACAGTCAATTCATAATAGTGCATATCAACCTCGCTTTTTCTACGTTATAATTCACTCAAATAATATATCATATCGCTTCAAATATAAAAAGAGTTATGCTGATAATTTTCATCTGACTGAAAAATATGCAGCACAACTCTCACTATCATTTATGAATCGCCATTTAAAGCGTCTTTCATTTTATCAAAAAACTTTTTGTCGGCTTTTTTTCCCTTGGGTTGTGTCTTTTGATCACTCTCTGACTCACTTGTTGAAGTTTTTTTGCCTGTCATTTCTTCATCAAAACTCATGAGTGCTTCTTTTTGCTTTTTATTAAGATGCGTTGGAATCTCTATGTTTATTTTAACATATTGATCGCCTCTACCGTATCCATTGAGCACCGGTACACCTTTGCCTTTAAGTTTAAATTGTTTACCGCTTGGTGTGCCTTCTGGAATCGTAAACTTGGCTTTTCCATCTAATGTGGGTACCATTACTTCAGCCCCAAGGACTGCTTGCGCATAACGCACCCATAAGTCATAGTAGATGTCATTGCCATCTCGTGTGAAGTGTTTATGTGCTTTCACACGAAGAACGATGATCACGTCACCTCTTGGACCGCCATTTTGACCGAGATCGCCTTCGCCACGCAGTTGCATATTGGCACCGTGGAATACGCCAGCAGGTATGTCAATATCTTTTGTATAGCGTTTTTTAATAATGCCATGTCCCTTACACTGTCTACATGCTTGTTCATATGTTTCGCCTTTGCCTTTACATGTAGGGCATGCCTTTATGCTGACTGATTCACCGAATAAAGAACGTTGAGAATATCTAACTTCCCCCGTACCGTTACAAGTAGAACATTTATGTGTAGCGGTTCCAGGTTCATTGCCTGCACCGTGACAAACATCGCAATCTTCTGTTCTTAAATATTCAATGGTTTGTTTTTTTCCAAATGCTGCTTCTTCAAACTCCAGTGTTAAATCCACGCGTATGTCTTTGCCTTTACGCGCTGAGTTTCTGCCACGCGACGCGCCATTAAAGCCAAAACCGCCACCAAACATTTCACTGATAATATCTTCAAAGCCGCCACCAAAACCATCAAAACCTGAAAATCCTCCGCCTGCGCCCGCATTTTGATTTACACCTGCATGACCAAATTGATCATAAAGGCGCCTCTTTTCAGGATCGCTCAACACTTCATATGCTTCATTAATTTCTTTAAATTTAGCTTCAGCATCTTTGTTGTCTGGATTTCGGTCAGGATGGTATTTCATCGCAAGTTTTCGATACGCCTTTTTGAGTTCTGACTCGTCCGCGTTACGCTGGACTTCCAGCAACTCATAATAATCGCTTTTACTCACTCTCCATACCGCCTTTCATATAGCCTCAAATTAAAGGGCATCTTATGATGCCCTGTGCATTAGTCTACCACTTCGTAATCCGTTTCGTCAACATTATCTTGTGGCTCTGGTCCTTCAGATGCTTGACCCGCTGAAGCTTGTTCTTTTGCATATAACTTCTGTGCAATAGGTTGGAAGGCATTTGTTAATGCTTCAAAATTCTTTTTGATGACTTCAATATCATCTGCGCCCATAGAAGTTCTTAGGTCTGCAATTTTTGCATTGATATCTGTTTTTTCACTTTCAGAAATCTCTTCGCCTAAATCACCCATTGATTTTTCTACTTCATAGATCATATTATCCGCTTTATTGCGTTCTTCTATTAATTCTTTACGTTTTTTATCTTCTTCAGCGTGTAATTCCGCTTCTTTAATTTTCTTTTCAACTTCTTCTTCTGATAAGTTCGTAGTCGCTGTAATGGTAATATGTTGCGTTTTACCAGTGCCTAAGTCTTTAGCACTAACATTGACGATACCATTTGCATCGATATCAAATGTTACCTCAACCTGTGGAATGCCTCTTCTCGCTGGTGGAATACCATCCAATTGGAATCTACCCATGGTTACGTTATCACTAGACATTTGACGCTCGCCTTGTAATACGTGGATGTCAACTGCTGTTTGGTTATCAGCTGCCGTAGAGAAAACTTGGCTCTTCTTAGTTGGAATCGTGGTGTTTCTCTCAATTAACTTCGTAAACACGCCACCTAATGTTTCGATGCCAAGTGATAACGGTGTAACGTCTAGTAATAGGACGTCTTTTACATCACCAGATAATACACCACCTTGGATCGCTGCGCCAAGTGCAACACACTCATCAGGATTTACGCCTTTATGTGGATCTTTTCCAACAAATTTCTTAACCGCTTCTTGAACCGCAGGCGTTCTCGTAGAACCACCAACTAAAATAACTTGTTCGATGTCACTTGGATTTAAGCCAGCATCTTTAAGCGCTTTTTTTGTCGGTTCCATGGTCATATCAACGAGATTTTTAGTCAATTGTTCAAATTTAGCACGTGTTAAATCGATGTTTAAATGTAATGGACCTTCTGCAGTTGCAGTAATAAATGGTAAATTGATGTTTGTAGATTGTGTTGTTGACAACTCTTTCTTTGCTTTTTCAGCTGCTTCTTTTAAACGTTGTAGAGACATTTTATCTTGTCTTAAGTCTACACCGTGCTCGCTTTTAAAGGTGTCTGCTAAATGGTCCATAACGATTTTATCAAAGTCGTCGCCACCTAAGTGGTTGTTACCATTTGTAGCAAGTACTTCGAAAACGCCATCGCCAATTTCTAAGATAGAAACGTCGAATGTACCACCACCAAGGTCAAATACCATGATTTTATGTTGTTTGTCTGTTTTATCTAAGCCGTAAGAAAGTGATGCTGCTGTAGGCTCGTTGATGATACGCTTAACTTCAAGGCCTGCGATTTTACCAGCGTCTTTAGTCGCTTGTCTTTGAGCATCTGTAAAGTATGCAGGTACTGTAATAACCGCTTCAGTTACCGTTTCACCTAAATAACTCTCTGCATCCGCTTTTAACTTTTGTAAAATCATCGCAGAAATTTCTTGTGGCGAATACACTTTATCGTCAATTTTCACTTTGTGATCGGTTCCCATTTCTCTTTTAATAGAACTGATGGTGCGATCTGGGTTTGTGATGGCTTGTCTTTTAGCAGTTTCGCCAACAAGTCTCTCACCTGATTTTGTAAATGCTACGATGGAAGGTGTCGTTCTGTTACCTTCTGCATTTGGAATTACTACAGCCTCGCCGCCTTCTAATACAGATACACATGAATTTGTTGTACCTAAGTCAATACCAATAATTTTAGCCATATATTTTGCCTCCTCAAATTTTTAATAAATCGTGATTAAGAATGTGTCACTTTTACCATACTCGGTCTTATAACCTTATCGTTTAATAAATAACCTTCTTGAAATACTTCTATAACATGATCGCTTTCACCCTCTTCTGCTTCAACGGTCATCACAGCGTGATGCTTAATCGGATCAAAAGGTTGGCCTAGCGCTTCAATTTTACTTACATGATGCTTTGTAAACAACTCATCAAGTCCCTTTTTTATCATCTTAATGCCATCGAGCACTTTGTTTTCAACAGTCGCCGCTTCATCTGTTACGGTGGCAGCAAGTGCGCGTTCAAAGTTGTCCATAATCGGCAACATTTCTATGATGATTTTTTCGTGCCCATATTTAAAAATATCGGACTTTTCTTTTTCTACGCGTTTTCTGTAGTTTTGATACTCAGCATTTAATCTTAAATACTTATCATTTAACAGATCTAGATTGATTTGCAGTTCAGCCATAGGGTCTACAACAGGTTCCTCTGTAACCTTTTCAGTTGTATCCATATCTGGCGTCGTTTCTTCTACTTTCTTTTTACTCATGTCATCCTCAACTTTTACTGTTTTTTTCTTTCCTTTAGCCATATTTAATCACCCTCTCAAATGGTTCATAGATAAATACCTGAAAAAACATCAGATAAGGTATTACTAATATAATTTACTGTGGAAACCACGGTGCCATAATCCATTCTTTTTGGTCCAATGATAATAATGCTTCCACCACTGTTTCCATCCACTTTATAAGACGATGTCACCATACTGCAATCATCCAATGCCTCAAATCCTATTTCCGACCCAATTTTAATCGACAACTGATTGGGTGGCATATTCTCAATTAATTGGACCAGTTGTGACTCGTCGTTCAAAAACTCGAAAATACTTTTAGCTTTTTCAGTGTCAGAAAATTCATAGGTAGATAGCAAATGGGATACACCATCTACATATAGTTCGGTGCCATTTAGGCTTTTAAGTGCATCTTTTAAAATGGGGATTAAATAATCCACGACATTTCCCAACATATTGAGTTTTTCTTTAATTTTCAGGATAGATCGCACATCGATATTTTCGATGGTTTCACCCATTAAATGACTGAGCATCGTATCTGAAATTTTATCGAGCACAAATTGTTCGGTATTTGATAATGACAGTTGAATGTTTTTGACGATCCCTGTATCCGTAACTAAAATTAATAATACTTTGGTGTCAGAAACCTTAACCATCTTTAGATTCGCAAGCCTACACTTATTAAACTTAGGAATGGATACCACTGCGACCAACTTTGTAAAATCAGCAAGCAATTTTACCGCTTGTTTTGCGAGATCACTGGCTTCTATTATTTTATTAAGCAACAATGACTGGATGAGTTCTTTATCTCTAGAACCAATCGTATGCTCTCTTACCAATGAGTCAACATACAGTCGATAACCTAAATCCGATGGAATGCGACCTGCTGAAGTATGGGGTTGAAATAAATAACCGAGTTCTTCTAAATCAGCCATTTCATTTCTTATGGTTGCGGAACTGATACCTAATGGATATTTTTTAGAAATGGTTCTCGATCCAACCGGCTGAGCAGTATCAATAAAATCACTAATAATCGCTTCTAGAATTTTTAGTTGTCGCTCTGATATCATAAATTCACCCACCTTGTTAGCACTCGCTATCAATGAGTGCTAAATCTATAAATAATATACCGTTTTCAGCAGATAATGTCAAGTCAGAAATTATGATTTAAAATTCTGTTTACAGTCTATTCATTTGTCTGGATAAAAAGCGAGAAAAACACGATTCGCTAAATCCCTGCCCAATGCAGTTAGTTTAACGGTTTCATCCTCTAATAATATGAGCTCTTCCATTATTAATGTGCTTAAAACATCACGGTATTTTTCTTTAAAGTTAATCGCATACAGATTATTTAAATCCAAAATGTTTATCCCTTCATTTAGCCTAAGACCTAAAATAATCGTTTCAAAACAATCATCTTCTGTATCGATGATCTCCTCTGAGACAATCGGTTTTTCACCTTGATCTATTTTTTCTTGATAGGTTTTAAGTGTCATGGCATTTCCAAAACGTATGCCATTTAACTTAGAATGCGCAGAGACACCCAATCCCAGATAGGGTTTGTTTCGCCAGTAAACCAAATTGTGTTTGGATTCAAAACCAGGTTTTGCGAAATTTGAGAGTTCATATGCGTAAATCTTTCGTTTCGCGAGTTCAGTATCGATGGTATGATACATCTCGCGTTCCAACGCTTCATCAACCAGCTGAATTAACCCCTTATTATACGCTTCATACATCGGAGTCCCCTCTTCTAGTTTCAAGCCATATGCGGAGACATGTTCTGGATTTAGCGTTTGAATCAAATCGATGGCATGGTATATATCTTCTATCGTTTGTCCTGGGAGTCCAAACATCAAGTCTAAGTTTATGTTGTTAAAACCAGCATCTCTGAGTGCTTGATAGGTGACGATGAAATCGTTTGTGGTGTGAATTCGACCGATGGTTTTAAGGAGTGTGTCATTTGTCGTTTGAAGTCCCATACTCACGCGATTAACACCTGCAGCAAGGTACTGATTTATTTTATCATTTGTTAATGTACCTGGATTCACCTCTATGGTGATCTCACAATCAGACGCAAGAACACTATGTGTTTTAATCGCTTGAACAAGGCGTCCGATCCATTTAGCATCCACCGAACTTGGCGTTCCGCCACCAAAATAGATGGTTTTTATTTCACTATCTTTTAAAGTTTTATGATAAAGTTCAATTTCCTGAATGACATGGGTCATATAATCCTCTACACTGTGAGCGAATGTTGCTTTATACGATACAAAGTCACAATACGCACATTTACTGACACAGAATGGGATATGCAAATAGATGCTTAAAGGTTTCATGGGGCCTCCTAAAATAAAAGGGCAATCCAAATAGATTGCCCCAAAATCACGCTTAGTTTTCTTCAAATTTGAGTACGGACAAAAATGCTTGTTGTGGGACTTCAACGCTGCCCATTTGTCGCATTTTCTTTTTACCCTCTTTTTGCTTTTCCAGTAATTTTTTCTTACGACTGATGTCACCACCGTAGCATTTTGCAAGTACATCTTTACGTAAAGCACTGATGGTTTCTCTTGCGATGACTTTTGAGCCAATAGATGCCTGAATCGGTATGGTAAACATTTGTCGTGGAATAACTTCTCTTAATCGTTCACAGATCAGTCTACCTCTTGAATCCGCTTTTGTCTTATGGACGATCATGGAAAAAGCATCGATCATTTCTTTGTTTAGCAATACATCTAGTTTTACCAGTTCTGAAACCCTGTATTCTAAAAATTCATAATCCAGCGATCCGTAACCTCTTGTTTTTGATTTTAATGCATCAAAGAAATCATAGATTACTTCGTTTAATGGCAACTCATAGTGTAGTACCACACGCTTGGGATCTAAATAATCCATGTGAATCATATCGCCTCGTCTATTTTGACAAAGTTCCATGATATTGCCTACATATTCATTCGGTACGATGATATTTGCTTTAACGATAGGCTCTTCCATCATTTTAATTTCTGTTGGTTGTGGCAAATTAGATGGATTCTGTATCATTAACACTTCATCGCTGTTGGTCGTCACACGATAAATAACACTTGGTGCTGTCGCTATAATATCGAGATCAAATTCACGATCAATACGTTGTTGAATAATTTCGAGATGTAATAAGCCTAAGAAACCACATCTAAAGCCGAAGCCTAAAGCCACAGATGTTTCTGGTTCAAATGATAAAGCAGCATCGTTTAGCTGAAGTTTTTCAAGTGCATCCCTGATTTCTTCATAACTTTCCCCTTCAGCTGGATAAATACCACAGTAAACCATAGGGGTCGCTTTTTTGTAACCTGGTAATGCGTGCTCAGTTGGTAGTACAGAACTCGTGATGGTATCACCCACGCGACAATCTTTTACATTCTTAATACTCGCAGTAACATAGCCAACATCCCCCGCCATTAAAACTGGTACAGCAAGTGGTGTTGGTACGCTGATGCCCACTTCGACGACTTCAAACTTTTTGTTTTGCGCCATCATCAAAATTTTATCGCCTTTTTTAATGCTGCCTTCCATTACACGAATAAATGCTACTGCGCCTTTATAACTGTCGTAATAGGAGTCAAAAATAAGCGCTTTTAATGGTGCGTCTTCGTCACCAGTTGGTGGTGGTACGTCTGCAACGATTTTTTCAAGAACGCCTTCTATATTAATACCATCTTTTGCAGATATTTGTGGTGCATCTTCTGCGATGATGCCGATAACGTCTTCTATCTCTTTGATAATTTCATCTGGTCGCGAACTTGGTAAATCGATTTTATTTAGAACCGGTACGATCGTTAAGCCTTGATCATCCGCCAAATGAACATTTGCTAACGTTTGTGCCTCCACACCTTGAGTCGCATCTACCACGAGAACCGCACCCTCACAGGCTGCAAGTGATCGTGACACTTCATACGTAAAGTCAACATGACCAGGTGTGTCGATTAAATTAAGTAAGTATTCATGTCCATCGTTAGCTTTATATACCAATCGTGTCGTTTGAAGTTTTATCGTAATGCCACGTTCTCTTTCTAGATCCATGCTATCCAAAATTTGATCTTTCATTTCACGCTGTGTGAGTAAACCTGTTTTCTCTATTAATCGATCTGCCAAAGTAGATTTGCCATGATCTATATGTGCTATTATCGAAAAATTCCTTATATATTTTTGTCTGTCGCTTGACATTGACCGTGCCTCCTTAAATCTGTAAAGGTACCCTTTTGTATTTTGTCTGATTTGATGATATCATTAACTTATCAATTATAACACACGTTGTATCTTGACTCAAACAAATATAGATATTACAGAATGATTATTTACCCATAAAATAATAAAATCACTTGCCATTAAAAGCGCTACATGATAGAATAAGTCTGTTGAAAAACTTTCGGGGAGGTGAAAAGAATGGCTAATATTAAATCTGCCAAAAAAAGAATCAGTGTAATCGCTAAGAAAACTGCACTTAACAAATCTAAAAAATCTGCTATGAAAACTGCGGAAAAAAGATTTTTAGAGGCATTAGTTTCTGGAGACATTGATGCAGCAAAAACAAAATTTGCTTACTTTGAGAAGAAAATGGCTCAAAATGCTTCAAGTGGCTTATTCCACAAAAATGCTGCTGCAAGAAAAATTTCAAGATTAAGAAAAAAATTAAACGCTGCGGCTGAATAGACGTTTATTGCTTTCTAATTTTGTAATTCCCCGATAGATGACCGTGTCAATTTAATATTTGATCAAATATTAAAAAGCGTACAAGTTAAGTACGCTTTCGTCTTTTTTTGAAGTATGCTTGAAAAAGCATACTTTTTTATTTGGCTATTTCATAAATCTGAAACAACACCTTCTCGATCAGTACTAGTGGTGGCAATCCACTAGATTTCATGAGCAAGTCTACTTCTTCTAGTCGTTCAATGATTTTCACCAATTGAGATTTGCTAAATTGCATCGCAAAATTCCCCGCTTTTTTCGCAACAAACGGATGTATTTCTAATTTAGAGGCGATGGTTGCGCTGGTGTGCCCAGCTTCTAAGAGCAGTTTGATTTTATAGATGTTTCTAAATTGCTGATTGATTAAATAGAATATTTTAATTTCGGGTTCCCCACCATCTACAAAATGATTTAAGATTAACAGTGCTTGAGACATCTGCTTCGAACTAATGGCATCCATCATCTTAAATATGTTGTGTTCTATGGGTACTTCTATATATCGATTGATTACGTTTTCTGTAATCGGTTCATTTACACCCGCCATTGAGCGTATGCCATTATCTACATCGTATAAATTAATATTGCTTTCTGGTGATAAATAATTGATCATTTCGATGAAATAATTCACTGCATGTAAATCCACATGCTTCTCATAGTGTTTAAATCGCTTTGCAACCCACTTTGTGAGTTCACCTCGATCATATCGCGCCACTTGTACGGGATCTGTTAATTTGACCAGTTGCTTATATACTTTTTTACGCTTGTCTAATTCTGACTCAGCGATAACCAAGTAAAGATGCTCTGGGATGTCCTGAAGGAAGTTAATCAACTTTTCTTCGGCCTCGTCCTTAACTGTTTTTAGAAGTCCTGACCCATTTAACAAAATCATGCGATGTGAATCGAAAAATGGCAGTGTCATGGCTACGTTTATGAGTGCGTCTACATCTACTACATTGTCATAAACCGTAAAATTAAAATCACGATACGCACCCATTAAGTACGTATCCGATAAATATTTCGTTAGATTATCTATTAAGTAGGGTTCGTCACCCGTTATAAACGTCAGATTGTTCAACGAACCGCTTTTTACTTGCTTAAAAAAAGTCATAAAATCCATGACGATGCACCTCTTTGCTATATTATGGTGTTAAATAGGTTTCTAGTTTAACTTTATTTTTCCCAAACGTCAACTTTACTTCGCCATAGTTATAGGTTGTGAAATGTGGAATATGATGGTTATTTAACAGTGCGTTAAAATCTTTATGTGGCAATTTGTAACGCGTATGACATGAAGTAATTACATAATCAATAGCACGCGTACCATATAATTTTGTGCTCAGTGATGTGGCTGAACCATGATGTGCAGATTTGATAAACGTCACATTTTGATCAAATGGATGCCCATCGAGCATGGCTTTAGAGACATCGCCTAAAAAATAGCCCGTTTGCGAGTTGACATCGACTTTTGCTATTAGTGCGTCTTCATTTGGATCATGATGCGCTCTTGCTCCAATCAGCGGCATTAATGTCAAAACAAAATCATCCCCGATTTCAATCCTATAATTTGAATCAACCACGATGATATATGGGGCTAAGTCAGGTATGCTTTCTAGGATTTTAATAGCGGTTGCACGGTTCATATAGTAGGATTTAATCGACATCTCTGAACTAAGCGCTTCTAAATCACCGATGTGATCTTGATGAGCATGTGAGAGCACGACAAACGCCAACTGATAAATGCCTTTACTTCGAAGCAACCCCGCTACATTTAGTCGCCCATCTCCGGTGTCTATTATGCCATGAATATTGCCGCTTGATAGAATCGCTAAATCGCCATGGCCAACATCTATAAATGAGATCGCGGTTTCAGGGATGCTTCCTACTACGATTATAATCATGATCAAAGCCGTTTGTATAAGTAGGAACTTCCTTTTGATAAGTTTAAGATGCCAAACGATTTTAAAGGATAAAAAAACTGCGATTATATATAGAACCACTGTGTAGTCCAGCGCTCGAAAAATCGCATATGTCGTTGATTTGAGTGGCATCCAGCGACTTATATACAGCGTTATATAGATGAGTTTATCTAGGAAGATACCAATAAACGTCGATAAGAGTGAAAGGCTCATAAACGAAACGCCTAAGTAGATGAATGCAATCGGTAAAATGATGGCTATCAGTGGTATTAAGAACGCATTGGATATAAACGTGAATAAATTTGCCGTCTGAAAATAATAAAGCGTAGCAGGCAATAAAAGCACTTGTACCACTAACGAAAAACGGATGGCTTCTAGTATTTTGCTTTTTAATGCTTTTTTAAATAGCGATCGATAACCAATAGCGACACAAAAATAGGCGTAAAAAGATAAATGTAATGATGTGGACAGTATGAGGAATGGTTGAAATATTAGTATGATGATCAGTGCAAATGACACGCCCACAAAAGGATCTGCTTTCCTCTCAAACAAGTCACACCCTTCTTTATAGACGATCAATATAAAAGCACGCTGCGCGGATGCTGTGGGTCCTATAATAAATAATAAAAAGCCCATCATACACATAATCGATATGCTTTTGATGCCTGCATGGCTAATGAACAACCCTTTTTTCAAGGTTACATATAATACGCCAAAGTGTAATCCCGAGATGGCGAAAACATGTGCTAAACCTAGTGATTTAAACGACTCATAGGCATCAAAAGCCGTTTTATCGCCCAGTAATACGGCTTGTAAAAATGACCGACTGGTATCCGATGGCAGCTGGATGAGTGCTTTTTCAATCCATTTCCGCACACCCTGCCGATAACAATTTAAGCAAAAGCCATCAGGTTCAATCCATTCATAGTCTATTATTTTATACTGATGCGTAATACCCAGCGCAAAAAGATACTGGTCATAGTCAAAACCAGTCATATTTTTAGGACTTGTATACTGATATTGACTTTTGTTTACGATTAATCGCAAATGATAGGATTCGTCTTGAATACATTGCTTCACAACGGGGTGTTCATACCCTTTTAAAAGCCATTTTTGTTTAACCGGCTTATCATCAATACTTTTTACACTTAGTATGAGGGTGTTTTTTTCTAGGGTGTAATCGATTATTTCACCCGTCACTTCTAAATAAAGTGGCTCATAATGCACATTGGATTGTTGAAGTTGTTTGGACTTATATACGGTCTCTTTATAACTGGTTGTTGCCGTCCAGTAGGACCATACGGTAATAATGAGCGCAAAAAGTACGATTAAACGTTTCATAAACCCTCCAGATATTTCCATTATATCAAATTGGAAATATCTGTAAAGTCATATTTTGGAGAAAACGTTGTTCAATAACGTATCCACGGCCTCAATATGCGTCTTTAACTGATCTGACGTCAAGCGCGTATTTGCTTGAAAAATACATTCGCTTCTCTGTTTCAGTTCAGTGAGTTCAGTTGAATCTAATATGGGAAGAGGTAAGTTTTTTAAAGGAGTGGCATAAAGTTCTAGTAAAGCACCTTTTCGTTTACCCATGTGATTTAACCATAACAAGTAAGGTGCGGCATTTAATATTAAAGTTAATACTTTAAGATCGTAAGGCGAATGGTCTGTTTGAGTTATAAAGTAGACATCGGCAGATGCGTAGAAATCTCCTTCATGATATGCAAAGCGATTACTTTGTGCACGCTGCGGTGCTACAATTTTATTTGAACTAAAAATGTCTTTTTTTCTAGGCCAAGTGAGTTGAAACCACTTTCGAATCCCATTTTGCACTTCTCGTCTTTTTTCTAATTTCGCCCGATAAGGTTCTAAATGCTCTAAAATAGCATCTGGTATTATCTCTTGAGTCAAATACAATAGTTTGTAATCCGTTTTTTGATGCGTGTAATAATGATTAACATCGCTGTTTTTATAAAACGGCACTAAATAAGCGTTTGGCAGAGACTCAGCTTCATCATTTGACAATACAAAAACACCTTTATTTTCATCGCCTGTTTTGTGCCGATCACAGCCTGAAACAATGCCTTGGTTAACATGATAGTAATCGCCAAGTTTTATCCCTTTCATACGGTTTAAATCGGCATTAACGGATTGTGAGAGTATAAAATGGATGGTTCCTGATGCTTTATGAACTTCTTCAGGCAAGAGTTTTACGATTTCATCATACTGATCGTTATACACTTGGATCGTATTCAGTGGTTTTTTTTGAAATACATTGACACATGCGTGAAGTTTACGCTCAGGAAAAACTGACTTGTTTTGATAATCGACATGCAATGCCAAGAAGAATGCGTTTCTTATAAAATCACGTAGTTTTTTTGCGCCATCTGCTGTGAAAAAATAGTTACTCGTTAAATAACAAAGGCTACCTGTTGATGATAAGAGTTCGTACCCTCTATAGATAAAAAAATAAAAATAATCCATTTTGCCTTCATAATAGCGTTTGCCAAACGCTGTATCTTTAATAACTTCGAACCACTGGAGATTGCCTTTTTCTCCTATATAGGGTGGATTCCCAATAATAAAGTCAAAGGATTTAACAGAAAATGGCCATGGTGCGATTAAACTGTTTCCTACAAACACATTTAAAGACAAAGTTTCTATTTTTCGCTCTGCAGCGAATGCATCCATAATTTTCTTATATGCTTCAATCGCGTTTAAATCAATATCACAAGCATAAATATTTGACGAGATGACATGGTGAAGTTCTTTTTTTACATCTAAATTGCCATTAATCAATAAATAGTCGATGAATTCCAAATACGAAAAAATTAAAACACCTGACCCACATGATAAATCTAAGAACTTCTGTGTGCGGAGTCTAGAGAATATGGCATGACATAATTCTGCATGAACGCTTTCTCCATTCAAAAAACCGCGCAAATAAACTTTACGCAGCGTTTCACTTAGTGTTGTGTTTAGATTAAAATCATTTATTAACAGTACAAAAACCATCAACCGAGAGACTTCAGGCGGCGTATAAACGGTACCTGTAATTTCACCAGCGGTCATAACCGATAGTTCATGGCTAAAATGTGTTTTCCAGCGTTCGTAATTCATCCGCGTCTCCAAAAATCAAAGCAAATCATCTAAAACAAATGTGTCTGTCTTCATAAACACAATCGATGGATTAAGTAGTGGTTCTATTGCACCCATCATCATGCTCAAATGGCTTTCATTGTTACAAAGTACATAAAAGACTTCATTCGTAATTTCAATTTCTGCGAGTATTGTCGCATCATCCATGATACGTAAAATAGGCTCTTCGTCTTCATCCGGATCTATGACGTATGGCAATTGGTTAATCATCTCGTAAAGCGCTTCTTGTGAGCAGTTATAAGCATATGTTGCTTGATAGAGCATCAATTCATCTTCATAGGCATTTTCTTCATCGATTTGAATAACGATATCCATTACTTTATAAATGAGATGACCGTATACATCTAAAAAGTCTACCAAAGATGTAATGCCTTCACGATTAGAAAACTGATTGTATTGGTCCATAATGTACTTTTTGATTTGATCTTTGTATGCAGGATCCAGTTCGTATAAATCACCTACCACTGAATAGGATTCATCAAAAAAAGCCAATCGAGCACTAACAAGCATTTCACCAGATACGACACCGCTTGAGACCAAAAAATCTTCTCCAGTAAAAATATCTTTTAGGATTATTTGATCGCGTTCCGTTCGAACATCATAAATGTTTCTGTGCGTTTGCTTTAAAATTTGATACCCATCCGCTTCTGAATCTTTAGGTTTATAGAGGTCAACGATTCTATGTGCGTCCCCTTCTGTACGATAATTAAAAATAAACCATTCGGCAAAACCGATGGTATCTTCTTTTGTTTCAGATAATATAAACTGCTTCATGGCGCGTTCCATATGCTTTTTATTTATGGGTGATACGGCATAAGCATATAAATCATTAACTAATTGATCCAGTAATTCTATCGTCATTATTAATCTCTCCTTTAATCTATATCAAATCTATTATATACTATTTGAGTAAATAATTCAGCCTAGAAATCTAAACAGATCTATTTCAGGAGGACATGATGACCAAAAAATTATATCTCAACGATGCTTATACAAAAAAATGTGATGCAGTGATCCAAGATGTTATTCGGTTTGAAACAGGTTTAGCAATCGTACTTGATCAGACGATATTTTATCCCGAAGGCGGCGGGCAACCTTCTGATACGGGTTGGATTGATGCAGTAAGAATAGATGAAGTGCGTATAGAGGATGATTTGATATTCCATATGACAACACAGAATGAAATACCACTATCACCTGGAGACTCAGTGACTTGCGCCATCGATTTTAATAGGCGTTTTACATTGATGCAACAGCACTCAGGTCAGCATATACTGTCTTCTGTCGCTGAAAAACTCTTTGATGCACATACAATCGGATTTCACATCGGGGATGACTATGTCACCATCGATTTGAATAAGCGGATTAGCGAGGATGAACTACGCCTTTTAGAAAAGGAAGCCAATAGAGTGGTTTTTTCAAACCACCCAATTAAAGCACATCATCCTGATGCACATGCGCTTCGTAGAATGCCGTTGAGAAAGCAACCCAAGGTAACCGAGCATATTCGAGTGATAGAAGTTGAGAGCGTGGATTTTTCACCCTGTGGTGGTACACATACTGCATTCACTTCAGAAGTAGGACTCATAAAGATTAAACGCATGGAACCTTATAAATCTGGCGTTCGAATATATTTTGGATGTGGTCAATTTGCACTTGATCAGTTTGTTAAACGCAACGACATCGTTAATACATTGATTCAACTGTTTTCATCTTCAGAAGAAGACTTGGTACCATTTTGCCAACAACTATTAACAAACCAAAAAGAAGATAGAAAGCAACTCATAAGCTTAAAGAAGCAAATGCTCGAACATTCTGTAGAAAATTTGCTCTCAACTTACGATGACGATTTAAAAGATGATCTAAAAGTTATAACACTCATTGAATCCGATGAATCGATGAATGATTTACGTACAAAAGTTGCCATGATCTGTGAACATGACAACTTCATCGTACTAGGTACTTCAAGTGAAGCCGAAAAGAAACATGTCGTTCTTTCAAAATCTAAGAATCTAGGCTCAGAATACGATATGAATCAGTTGTTTAAAACATACATGAGTCCATTAGGTATTAGAGGTGGCGGCAATCTTTTCGTTGCACAAGGTGGCGGTGAATTATCAATTGATATTGAAAACAGTTTTGAGCAAATTTTAGAACATATTAAATCTGTGCTTTAAGCCAACTTGCTATATCATGAAAGACCTCTTCCCGATTGACTTCGTTTAACATTTCATGTCTTCCGGAAGGATATAACTTTATTTTAACGATGAATCCATTTTCTTTATAGTATTGCATGGCTTTCTTTACGCCTTTACCATAATTTCCAACTGGATCTTCATCGCCTGATAACATGAACATGGGACAATTTTCTTTGAAGTTAACCGCCTGCGGATTATAAATAATCTGTTCAAGCCCCATAAAAAATTGTTTGAAAAACGAACTCGGATGAATATTGCCACAATGCGGGTTATCGATGTACTTCTTAACTTGAACCTCATCCCGAGACAACCAGTCAAATTCCGTTAAAGGTGCTTTTATCCTTTTGTTATTCTTACCAAACACGATTTTATCGATGAATGCCGAAGCGTGTTTATCGCCATACTTTGCTTCATCAAGAGCTGATAGCCAACTGCCAAATTTCAAAATGGGCTTAGAAAAACTTCCAGTTCCAGAAAGGATGACGCCTTGTATCAAGTAACTGTAATCCCTTAAAAAATATCGAACAACAAAAGAACCCATACTGTGGCCAAATGCAAACAACGGAAGATGGGTATACTCGTTTTTAGCATGCTCCACCAAATGCCGGTAATCTTCTTTAAGTTTTTCCCAACCATTTTCCCCCAAATAACCATATACAGTGGTATTTGGACCATGCCCACGTTGATTTAAACCATAAACAACATAACCTTGATCATTTAAAAACTCAGCAAAACCGTCATAACGTTCGATCACCTCTGCCATTCCATGTGCGATAACCACTGTGCCTATAAGAAGGCTATCATCTGTTGGGCTCCATTTGTACCCATTTAACACAACTTCTCCAAAAGATGATAATTGTATTTCAGTTTTCATGGCTTACTCCTCAATGCCTTATTTTGGTATTTCTCATTTATAATATTATTATAACACTTTACAATTGATATTTTAAGTCCCGCCTATATGTGCTAAAATAAAATGCAACTAAACAAATGGAGGAATTTACATTGGGTTTATTTATGGGGTTAGTATTAGGTTTAATCAGTTATTTAATTGGGAGTATACCCTTTTCATATTTGATTCCTAGATGGTTAGGTAAGATCGATATTCGACATCATGGTAGTGGCAACACAGGTACGACAAATGTTGTTCGAACACTTGGTTTAAAAGTTGGGATCCTTGCTTTTATTGGGGACTTTGCTAAAGGTATTTTTCCAACGCTGTTTGGTTACATGTACTTTGGTGATTTTGGCGGAATTATATGTGCAAGTTTTACTGTAATTGGCCACTGTCATCCCATTTGGTTAAATTTCAAAGGTGGTAAAGGTGTCGCGACATCTGCTGGCGTATTGGTTGTCCTTTTCCCCAACATATTTATTATTCTACTGACTTTACAATTTATAATTATAGCCAGTACACGGTATATGTCTTTGGCCTCTGTTATAAGCGCCGTATTATTACCCGTTTTCGCCATTATATTTTCAAAAAGTGAAACGCTGATTTACTTTTCCATAGGCTTGGCTGTTTACGTGATTTATCGACACCGAGCAAATCTTACGCGTTTAATAAAAGGCACTGAATCCAAATTAGGCAAAAAAAAATAAGAGACGTTACGTCTCTTTTTCAGACTGTAGACAAAGTCTACAGTCTGTGAGCTTGTCGAGAAACGTCGAGAACAAGGAAATGAAAAATTCTGCATTCGCAGCGTATTCAGACATACGTAAGAAGGCAGAATTTTGAAGTTGACGCAGTTATCGGCGTTTGTCGTCAAG
>CAKMJV010000024.1 GCA_927417275.1 uncultured Clostridia bacterium | reverse complement strand
AATTCAGGCATAACTGAGACGAAAACAAAATCTAGATAAAAAAATGCTAGAAAGGACTCAACGTAAGCCTCATTTCTAGCAATTTTTCATGTTTATTGTTTTTCAGCGGTCAATTAGGGATTTTCCCGATTGCCCCTTTTTTCATGCCGATCGATTACTCGTTTTATCACTTTTCCTTGTGTATAACAAAAAAAGTGACTCATCAAGCCACCTTCTTCCATTTCCAGTTTGCTATTTTTTTCATATTCATGCATGCAAAAGCAAGCATCGCTTCATCACACACTTTTGATTTTCCTCTGTAGTGTGTGTAACGCATACCATGCTTCTCTTTAAAATCTGCAAAGACTCTTTCAATCGTCTGTGATCTCAGACTATACAATTCTTTGTTATAACTTGTGTGCCTTAGATGATTTGCCTCTTCCACATAGTTTGACCAAATATGCCGGGTGACTACTTTTCTGTGATTGCTACTTTTTGTACACCTTGAAAGATCTGGACAGTCTTTGCAAATATATGGCTTGGACATGTAAAGGCGATAGCCATCTCTGTCGGTTCTTGCATAACTCAATATTTTTTCGTTCGGACAGATATATTCATCGAAGTGTTCATCATAAACGTACTCATTTTTTCTGAAAAATCCTTTACCTGTCATAGGTCTCTTATATGGCAGCACTGGTGTGACTTGATTCTCAAAGCAATGTTTTGTTATGTGAGGGGTGATATAGCCTGCATCCGCTACAACTGCTTTCATCTCTGGAAATCTGCTCTTAACTTGATCAAAGATTGGAACAAAATTTACACTGTCATGGACATTACCTGCACTAACATGAACGCCTAATACGAATCCATTCCGATCACATGCTGTATTCATGTTATAACAAAACATTCTTTCATGCTCGCTTTTGTAAAACAAGCCTGCATCAGGATCGATAGGACTCTTATTAATCGACTTTTCCTTCATTTCTTCTTTTTTTTTAATGGTTTCTGACCTTCTTTTTCTCTTAGCGCATTGATTTCCTCTTCAAGAAGGCTAGCGTACAATCGTCCTTCTTCCTTGATAATTACCTTCATTCGCTTGTTCTTGTTTGCACTTGCCTTCACGTGTGTCCCATCAATAAAGACTTCTTCCGGTTTCACATAACCGGATTCAATCGCTTGCCTCAGAATCTCGTTGAATATATGTTCAAAGATTTTTGTGCCTTCAAATCTTCGAGCATAGTTTTTACCAAATGTTGTGAAATGTGGAACGGGGTCACTTAGACCTAATCCCAAAAACCATCTGTAAGCAATGTTGGTTTCAATCTCTTTGATTGTTTGACGCATTGATCTTATGCCGAACAGATACTGGATGAAAGCGATTTTGATTAATACGACAGGGTCTAAACTTGGGCGGCCATTATCTTCACTGTAGAACTCTTCTACACGATCATATATGAAATCAAATTTTATACTTGCATCTATTTTTCTAACTAGATGGTCAGCGGGAACCAGTTGCTCTAGACTGATTATTTCTACTTGTCCTCGATGATTTGTATCGGATTTTCTCAGCATAATTTCACACTCCTGTTTTATTCTCTTATTGATTATATTCGACAAAAGTGGGAAATATCCTTTTTGAGAACGAAAAAAAGCCTGCACTTTCGTGCAGACTTTGTCTTCAGTCTGAAGCTATTGGAAAATCCAATAGCTTTTTGAAATGTCGTTTGATTGCGATTATATAGTTAGAAATCGCAGTTTTTTAGATGCTTTACCGTATATCAAAATTAAGCTGATAAATATCTCTTGTTTTACCAAATGCCAGTTTATTTGTCCATTTGGTACCCACCTTTTTTAGTGCATCATTATTTAATAAGGTGGTTTTTCGCAGATACAAACCAAAATCTTGATACAGTGCATGAATGTCATCGAAATATGAAAGACTTAAAATGGGTAGTTTTCTGTTTTCAATTTCTTGATTCTCATACTTTGGACTGTAGGTTATTAATACTTGTAGTTTGGCGTCAATTTTTGCGATGCACCTGATGTTTTCAAGAATGTCATAATCGGCTTTTACGAGCCCATCTCTAAGACTACCCCAAGGTAGGTTGATATAGATTGCATTTGCAGTTGCATGTAGCATTTGTGGTAATTGTGCAGCATTTGCAACGACAAATAAAAGATTATCTAGACCCCCTTTTGCAGGTTTCCTAGACATCTTTACCGAATAGGCATGCATGTTTTCAGCAGTGGCGTCAATGCCAATATATAGATTTTCTGGATTTGATTTTGCTAATTTATAGACAAATTCTCCATCTCCCGTGCCAATATCTACAATGACCTGTTTAAATCTAATTTTTAATGCATCAAAAGATGCTTGATTAATTTCTATAATCTGTTTGCCTTTTAAGATATTCAATTTTATCGCCTCCGTATTCTTTTACTTGTAAGTGCTGTAAAAGAATTTATGGAGGTCCTCGAGGGGCAACCGATAAAATTAAAACCTTATTTAGTTATTATTTATATCTGTATCGATATCTCATAGTGATCACCTTTCTAATCAATTGCGAATCGGTCTGACACCTAAATTTTAGCACCAAATAGTTTTTCTTTCAACAAAAATACATAATGTTTTTGCCCATATGTGACGATATTTTAATATAGTATGGACGCTATTTAAGATTTTTTCGTGCACATGGAGGTGACACAGATGAAAATTTCTAGTTTTGAAATCGAACAAAAGGCAAGTTCTGCTTACTATAAAAGTGAGCGTAGTGAAATGAAGATTCAAACGTTTAATGTCAATGCTCCAAACGCCATCCCCGATACATCTACTCAGCCAGGTACACTGAATTTCATTCAGTTCTCGCTCTCAGAAGAAAACTATAAATTGCAAAGTGCAGAAACACATGAACTTTACCACCTATCCGAGGAAGATCAAGCAAAAATTAGACTCATCGAAGATTTTATCGCGACGATTACAGGTAAGAAATTTAAGTTTCAACAAGTGGTCAAACTAGAAGAGCCCAAATCAAACCCTGAACTTAAAGGACACGGTGCAGGTCTTAAACTCGGACACTCTAACAACCCAGCCCAATCTGCTGGGGGTTTTGGCATGCGCATCACCACGCGCCATGAAGTCACAGAAAAAGAGCAAATGACATTTCAATCACAAGGCGTCGTAAAAACAGAAGATGGCAGAACCATCGCATTTAACCTCAACCTACATCTATCGAGAGCCTACACGGCGTCATCCGAAACCCTATTAGAAATCGGCGCAAAACTTCAAGATCCCCTCGTCATCAACTTTGATGGCAAAGGCATCGCTTTTGGCGACGACCATCTTGAACTGGACATCACACTCGATGGCAACTTAGAGCGCTTTAGAAACCTCACATCCGGCAGTGGTTTCTTAGCACTTGATCATAATAACAATGGCACCATCGACGACGGCACAGAGCTTTTCGGCCCCTCAACAGGCCATGGCTTTTCAGAACTTGCTGCCTACGATTTAGACGGCAACAACTGGATCGATGAAAATGACGCCGTGTTCGATGCCCTCAAAATATGGACCGTAAGCCCCGAAGGCGAAAAGACTCTAATCGGTCTAAAAGAATCCGGCGTCGGCGCCATCTACCTCGGCAAAGTCGCATCCGAATTCACCGTCAAACAAGAAGCAACCCTCCTTGGACGCATCCGTGAAAGCAGCATTTATCTAAAAGAGCATGGCGGGGTGGGGGTTGTGCATGAGTTGGATTTAAAGGTTTAGTTACACGAAAATGTTTTTTCATGCACTTGTGGTTTATACGTGCTTCAAGCCAAGAAGTCCTCGGGCTTTGCCCTGCGGATTGGCTTTCCGCACATATAAACCACAAGCGCATAGAATAAAAAATAGTTGTTGTATAAAAGTGGTAAGGGAAAAATCAAAACCAAAGCCAAAACGCGCCTATAGAAAGAATGAAAAAACTACAACTTTAATGTAGTGGTGCTTCAAGCCAAGAAGTCCTGGGGCTTTGCCCTGCGGATTGGCTTTGTGCACATATTAACCACAAGCGCATAGAATAAAATATATATGTTGTTTAAAAGTGGTAAGGGAATAATCAAAACCAAAGCCAAAACGCGCCTATAGAAAGAATGAAAAAACTATGGGTTTAAAGAATTTAGATGATAATTAAGGATAAATTGCGAATAGGAAAAGGCTTCTCATATTGAACTTGAGAGGCCTTTTCCTATTTATAATTATCAAATATTTGATTACCAACAATTATGGCATTTATATTTTACTTAATCTTATATTAAATTACCTCGTTTTTGCAAAACGGGGTAGTATAGTAATGATAAGTTGTCTGTGAGGATATGTCTATTTTCTTATGCTTGATTATTATGTGTGTGCTTAGACCTAATCCGCAGGGTGAAACCCGAGGACTGCTTGGTTCGAAGCGCATATAAAATAATTAGGTATAAGAAGTCAAATAATTAATGAGGTGCATTTTATGTTTAAAACACTTAGTATGATAGGCGATCAATTAAATGAACAAGGTATTGTGTGGGGCGTGGGGGCATCTATATTGTTATACCAACATGGGCTGGTGAATAATCCGCAAGATATCGATTTGATTATTGATTTGAAAGATGCGGATCAAGCGGACCGCATTTTGACTGCAATGGGGGAGAAAAGAATGGCGTTTGATAGTGCAACTTACGCTACAAAGGTTTTTGGTGAGTATGTGATTAATGGCGTCGATGTGGATCTTATGTCGGGGTTTGGTATTAATCATAAGTTGGGCACTTACATTTACGATTTTGATCGACAGTCAGTTGTGGATTATTTTAAGTTCAATACGGTGAACATTCCATTTACAGCACTGGAGGATTGGTATGTTTTATATGCGCTTATGCCTGGGAAAGAGGCAAAGGCGAAATTAATAGAAGAGCATTTGATTCGTACGGGCATAAAAAACCCAACGCTTTTAGAAAAAACGTTGGGTGGCAATCTTCCAAATCACATCGTGGCGCAGATTCAAATGCTGTTAGAGGTAAATAGAAGACGATAATTTTCAAAATGACTAGAGGAGCTTCGTAAAAGTTGCTGGCGACAGTTTGGTTCATGATCTAAATCTTTGTTTTACCCAAGTAGCAAATGTTGATATGTCTATTTTCTTCTACATGCTTATTTTATGTGTACGCAGATCTAATCCGCAGGCTTTTTTCGCGTGGTAAACATAGTATGTTTATTCTATAATACGCTCTTGCATATAATGTGTGCGGAAAGCCAACCCGCAGGCAAAGCCGAGGACCTCTTGGCTTGAAGTGCGCATTAGATGCAAGAGCGTGCTTGCATAAACATTTATTTAGCCGCCAACGCCGCCACAGTCACATAATTATAAGGCTTATTAAAATGCGGCAAGAAAAACTGATCAACCAGTGCCAATGCGTCCACAGTCAGCTTTTGCTGGATGGCAAGTGAGAAAAAGTGGATGCCCATGGACATATCGTGCTTGGAAGCCAATTGTGCGCCGAGGACTCTTCTTGTTTTTGAATCGTAAACGATGCGAAGTTTTACTTTGTGGTTGTCTTCTTTGATGAATTCGGGTTTTTGGAAATCTTCGAAGTCTACGAAAGAGGCTTCGTAACCACAGCTAATCGCTTTTGCATGCGTCATGCCAGTGGAAACCATTTTCAAGTCGAAGATGGCGATGCCGTTTGAACCTTGCACGCCTGCAGATTCGAGGTCGTTTCCTAGGATGTTATGTGCCGCTACGATGGCAGATCTCACTGCATTGGTAGCCAGTGCGATGTAGTTGGTGCCTTCGATGCTATTGTCATAAACCGTCGCACAATCGCCGATGGCATAAACGTCTTTAATCGATGTGCGTTGATGTTTGTCCACGAGGTATGCGCCGTTTCTAAAGAGTTCTAAGTTGTCTTTACCCAGTGTGTTGTTTGGTCTGAATCCAATGGCCATAACCACCATATCCGCAGCATAGGTGTTTTTATCGGTGACGATGCGCTCCACTTTTTCATCGCCTTCGATGGCTTTGACTGTTTCACCAAAAGCAAGTGTGATGCCGTTATCGCTTAAGTTTTGTTTCATAAGGTCAGTGAATGGTGTGTCGTAATAAACAGGAAGGCAAGTCTCTGCGATATCGATCAGCGTAACATTTTTGCCATTGCGCTTAAAGGCTTCAGCAAGTTCCACGCCGATATATCCAGCACCGACCACCGTAATGTTTTGAATGGCAGGGGACTCCAGTTTCTTTATTACATCATCCGCATCTTGATAGAGTTTTACCATCTGTACATTTTCAAGGCCCATCCCTGGAATCGGTGGAACGATAGGCTGTGACCCAGTAGCGAGAATGAGTTGATCATACGGCGCCTTGATTTCTTCGCCATTTTTAGAAAGCCCTGTAACGATTTTTTTCTCAAAATCGATATGACTCACAGGCGTCTCCATATATATTTTAGCACCTTTGGATGCCAATGTTTCCTTATTCGAATAGAAAAGCCCTTCTGGACCATCAATTTGATTTCCAATCCATAGCGCCATGCCACAACCTAAAAAACTAATGTTTGAGTTGGCATCAAATACTGTAACTTCGAGTTCTTTTGAATGATCTAAGAGGGTGTTAATTGCTGATGTACCTGCGTGGTTTGCGCCTACGACGACTATATTTTTCATATAATATGTTCTCCTTTGTAATGAGTATAAATTTGTTTTGATATTAGTTTAACAATACATTTATGCCCTTTTTGAAGATTTTTAATCAATGCTTATGTTAATGTTTTGTAAATGTTTGTATGTATGTGTGTTTATTTTCTCATGCCCCCCTTATTTCATATGCGTTTCGAGCCAAGAAGTCCACGGACTTCGTCCTGTGGATTGGCTCTCCACACACATAAAATAAGGGGGACATGAGAAAAATGAACATGACAATACATCGTGTTTGGGAGGATTAAAAAATTAAAAGTTTTGTTGCGTGCACAACTTTATTGTGTTATATTAAATTGTAAGTTGCGTGCACAACAAATTGTGAAGCCGAGGTATAGTTATGAAAATGAATGAGCAGTTCGGGGATTTAATCGTAGAGATTTATAAAAAAACGAAGACATTGACGGAACAAAAGTTAAAGCATCTTGGTATTGGGATGGGGCAACTGCATATTTTGATGCTTTATTATGGTAATCCAGGGGGCGTTTATTCACAAACGGAGATGGTACAACTTTTGGAGATTGATAAAGGGAATATTAGTAGAAACATACACAAATTGATGGATAAAAATTATTTGGCACCCGCTGAGATGGACCATAAAAAGTATCAGTTAACGGAAGAGGGACTGGTGATTAAGTCGCAGATCATGACCACTTTTATACAGATGCAGTTGGGTATGACGCTTGGTGTGAACAGGCAAGATTTAGAAACGACGATGGCGGTTTTAAAAGCAATCAGTGAAAATTTTAAGGTGATGGAATGAAAATTCAAATAGTCTATTTTAGTGGCACTGGTAATACGATGGCGGTTGCAAATGCATATGGTAAACAACTTGAGCGATTGGGACACGATGTGAAGATAGATACGATTGAGGGAAAACAGTCCATTGAACCGCATGATTTTCTCATCGTTGGTGGGCCGATATATGCTGGGAATATGCCTCACGAATTAATACAGTGGGTGAGGCGACATGTTCCAAAATCAAATGGCCCTAAGAAGGCAATCGTCTTCTCGACTTCGGCTGTTTTGGGTAATGCACATGGGGTTAAATCCATTGCAAAAAAACTGATAAAAAAAGGCTACGAGATTACCGATGCTGCGTGTTTTGAGATGCCGAGAAATTTCTATATCGACCGATATGACCCGACGTCGGAAGCGGATCAGATACGCCAGTTTAATCAAGCGGCTGAGATGATCGTGCAATCGATTCAGACGATAGGCAACGAGGCCACGTATAACGTGACAAAATCGGTGCTTATGATCGACATGTTGGCAGACATTTTCGCGATAATGGCGAAATCCATGGGGAAAAAATTTGAAATCGATGAAACCTGCATTCAGTGTGGGATTTGCGAAAAAAATTGTCCGAAGCAAAACATCACCGTCGCGACGAAAACGTATCATAACCGCTGTATTTTATGTACGAGGTGTATCCACAACTGCCCAGTGGCAGCGATTTCTTATAAAGGCAAAAAAATTGAACCCTATCGGGTTCCGTATGAGATAAAAATATAATTGAAAATGAGGAGAAAATTTATGAAAAGAAAATTAATGGTGGCACTTATTGTAGGTATTATTGCAGGGGGATTGGATTTGATTCCACTCATTATGGTGGGGGCGCCAATGCTAAACATGGTTTCCATCGTAGCCTTCTGGGTTGTGACCAGCTACTTTGTCGCAAACATTGAACTGGTTAAAAATAGCGCGGTTAACGGACTGATTCTATCGACGTTAAATATGATTCCCATGGTAATCGTTATCTATACGATAAATCCTAAAGATTTTTTACCGATGCTATCCATGGCGGTTCTACTTGGGCCATTGGTTGGCTATTTAAATAAGCGTTTTCAGTCATAGAATTCAAACAAAAAAAGTCAAAGTTTATCGCTTTGACTTTTTCTTTTGCTAATCTTTTATATGATCTTTTAATTTTTTGTTATGCGTATACACTTGATAGAAAAAATAACTGTATAATGCGATAATCCCGATGTATAAGTATATTAATGGCTTAAAAGATTCGATGCGCGTACTCAACAGAATGACAAAGAGAGCCAGTAGAATCCCAAACATCGGAAAGAGCACCTTGATCATCCTATTATTTCTTTCAATGAGTGACTGCGTATCCGTAAATATTTCAGGTCTTTCCGTTTCATAAGGCTTCATCCACAAATACCAGCCATTCCCGCCTGTCCATTTGATGGACCAACCCGCATCTTGATAAATGGTAAAATATTCGTCGTTAGGTAAGCTTTGAAAATCTGCGCAATATCTTACTTTCTGCACATCTCCTTTTTGAAATCTAAAACGAATGCCTATTAAATCCACTTGATACAAGTTCCATCCGCTTAATGCCATGTTCTCAAGCATTCTTTCCATATACGCAGGATTCCATCCCCACCACCAAAATATCCTTGAAGTTATATTGTTCATAACAAACCTCCATCTTCTCGTCGCCCCATGTTAACGAGTTCCTCTAATCTTTCTATTTCCAATTCCAACACAGTATGCCCTTTTTCACTTAGTTTATATATTTTCTTGCGATCTTCTTCTCTGTCCTGAATAATCAATTGCTCACTTTCTAGTTTAGAAAGCGTCCCATACATGGTACCAGGACCAATCTTAATTCTTCCACTCGTGGTTTCCTCCACGTACTGCATGATGCCATAACCATGCCGTGCCTCTCTCAAACTCAGTAAAATACAATAAGCCGTCTCTGTCATAGGCAGATATTTCCTAAGTAACGTCATTTGCTCCATGTAAACCTCCTCCCCACGATGTATCGCGACGTGATATACTTTGATTCATTATATCGCGCCTTGATATATCGTGTCAAGATGTAACTAAAAAAAACCTTAAATAATTTAAGGTTTTTTGTTATTGCCTGTTAATCAAAATGTCCCTGGCAACTTTCACACAGTTACGCATAATCACATGGTTTTCAAACATAGTATGTATCGCTTTGTTTATTTTCACATTAATCTTTGCCCTTGCCCTTTATCTTTCTAACAACGAGTAAAAACAGAATATGTTTATTTCATAGCTCGCTCTTGCATTTCATATGTGCGGAAAGCCAACCCGCAGGGCAACGCCCGAGGACCTCTTGGCTTAAAGCGCATATGAAATGCAAGAGCGAGCATGCATAAACAAATCACTTTTTTAAGTTCTGATAATAAAATATCGCCATCTGCGTCCGATCCCTAAGATCCAGTTTATCCAATATAGCGCTGATATAGTTGCGTACGGTGCCTTCGCTGAGGAAGAGTATGTCGGATATTTCTTTGTTGGAGAGACCTTCGGAGACGTGTTCGATGATTTGGTATTCTTTTTCGGTGAGGCCGAGGTTTGGGGGCGTGGTGCGGGTGCTTTTGATGAGCATTTCTGGCAGGCGCGTCATGATTTCGTCGCCGTAGACGTTTTGGCCGAGCATCACGGTTTTGATGGAGGGCACGATACTCTCGAAATGTTGTTTTAATAAGTAGCCTTTTGCGCCAATGCGAAGGGCTTTTATGATGTACTCATCGTCGGAAAAGGTGGTGAGAAATAGGATTTTCGCATGGGCATCCATGGATAAAATCGACTCTGCGGCCTCAAGTCCTGTCATTTCGGGCATGCGGATGTCGATGAGCAGCAAGTCGGGTTTGTGGGCGCGATACAGCGAAATCGCTTCACGGCCATTTGAGCCTGTGGCAACCACTTGGATGTCGGCTTGGGCTTCTAAAATCGTTTTTAGGGAGAGACAGACGATGGGATCATCGTCAACCAGTAAGATCGTCATAAGTGCGCTCCATTTAGGGTTTGGGTAGGGTGATAAAGAGTTCAAATCCGTTTTGAGTGCGGATGAGAAAGTGACCTTTTAACTCGGTAACGCGTTGTTCGATATTTTTAAGGCCGATGCCTGTTGCGAAAAATTGATTTTGTATGGTGGTGGGGCTATGGCCATTATCGTGGATGATGAACTGATAAAAGCTGGGATGCTCGATCAGTGACACTTTAACTTCGGTTGCCGTGGAGTGCTTAGCAACATTGGAAAAACTTTCTTTTAAAATGGCGATCAGCGCTACCTTGATCTGCGCATTTACGGCCGAATCCAGATGGAGCGTCAGTTTCACGGGGCAGAAGTTAAATTCTGCTACCACTTGATGGATTTGCGTCTCAAGTTCAATCGACGTATCGTGCAAATCGTGAACGCTTTTTCGCAAATTATCCATGGCGCTGTCCAGCGTTTCTTTCATGGAAAGCAGGGTAGGATCGGTCTTGTTCTGGGTGAGGCCCGCACCGATTTGCAGCAGCACCCGCGAGAGTTGGTGCCCCACATGGTCGTGAATTTCTCGCGCGATTCGGTTGCGTTCTTTGAGCGTGGCGACGTGTATCTCATCGTCTTGATGTGACATCAACAGGCGATTTTGTTCGTTGAGATGTAGGGTGAGTTCGCGCATCGAATCACTGTGATCGGTTAACGCTTGCTTGAGTTTGATGTTTATAAGGTGTTGGTTTTTCAATAATACCGCCATCACACTCAGTATAAAGGCCAAAAATACCATGCTTTGCACATCAACAAGCTGGGTTGACATAAGTAAAAATGGGAACACAGCAAGTAATGACCACATGCGATTTTCATATGCGTAAAAGACATAAAGTACGATGGGCATAAAGGTCAAATGACGCGGTTCGATGATACAGAGCACAGTATATAAGATGAAAACAAGTCGTTTGATCGTAAGGGCATCGGTATAGATCATAAATCCCGTAGTTATTGCAGCAAGAATAAAGGGGAGTACGGCGATGATTTCAGATGGATACAGCAGTTGTATGGTGGAACAAACGATAAAAAGTATAAAAAATGCGGGATTTTTACCGAGGGTCATCAGTTGCCTCCTTTAATTACGGCATGGGTGTGGCGTGTGTTTTCTTTCATAGTTTATCATTTTCAACCTGCATTAAGCAAGGTGACAAATGTCATGTGATTTTAGTGATGGCATGCACTAACATGCGGGTGCAAATAAAGGTATACTTAAATCAAGTTAGAACAAACGGAGGATATTATGATCGTAAAAGTAAATCAATTGGTTAAACGATATGGTGATCTGCTCGCGCTGGATCATTTGAGTTTTGAAGTAAAGCAGGGCGAAATTTTTGGATTACTTGGGCCCAATGGATCGGGTAAGACCACGGCGATTAACTGCATTTTATCGCTGTTAAAGTACGATAAAGGTGAAATCACGGTTTTTGATAAACCCATGAAGCCAGAGGCATATGATATTAAAAGGGATATCGGTATCGTGATGCAAGATGTGGCGGTTTTTGATGAGTTGACAGTTTACGAGAACATTGATTATTTTTGTGGGCTCTATGTTTCGGATAAAAAGGAAAGAAAAGCTTTGGTGGAAGAGGCGATAAATTTTGTTGGGCTTGAAGCGTTTACGAAATTTTATCCAAAGAAATTAAGTGGGGGTCTTTTGAGACGGCTTAACATCGCATGTGGCATCGCACATAAGCCGAAACTCATCATACTGGATGAACCCACCGTTGCCGTGGATCCGCAAAGTCGAAATAAGATTTTAGAGGGAATCGTGGCACTTAATAAACAAGGGGCTACGATTATCTACACCTCGCATTATATGGAGGAAGTGGAGCAGATTTGTTCGAGAATCATGATCCTCGATAATGGGCACATGATTGCAACGGGTACGAAGGATGAACTGAAAGGGATGATTTCACTCGGTGAAAAAATCACAATAGAGACTTTTGAGATTACAGCGTCTCAAATCGATGCGATGAAGGCACTTCCAAATATCATTTCAGTGGATGAGCAAAATGGTGTTTTGACCATCCGCTCGGCAAAAGGCAAAAACAATCTAGAAAATGTACTGGAAACGTTAAAACGCGAACAAGTGAGTTTTGGTAAAATCTATTCCGAACTGCCAACACTTAATGACGTGTTCCTAGAAATAACCGGAAAAGCGCTTCGCGATTAGGAGGAGACTATGTTTTTACACAATTTTACGTATCGCGTTAAATGTCTTCTGCGTCAGAAAAGTCTCGTGTTTTGGACGATGATTTTCCCGATTGCACTTGCGACATTTTTCTATATCGCGCTTAGCAACATTCGAACAATTGATGAATTTTCCCCGATAGGGGTAGCCTTGATTGATAACGAAGCGCTCAGCGCACAACCAGCATTTAAAGAAACCCTACAGCAGCTCGCTGAAGGGGAGCGTCCTTTATTTGATTTGACCGTCTCTGATGAATCCGCGGCACTTGAAATGCTTAAAGATTATGAAATATCAGGGTTTATCAAAGCCGGTGTGACGCCAGAACTTGTGGTTCTTGGATCGGGTTTAAATCAAAGCATCCTTAAAAATTTTCTCGACCAATACAGTCAAAACGCAGCAGCTATAACGGAGATTGTGTCGATGAATCCAGAAGCATTGCCTGCGCTACTAGAATCGTTATCCATGTCACAGAATCATGTGGTCGAAAAGGGCATCACTGAAAAACCCATGAATCCCATGGTCATCTATTTTTACGCATTAATCGCAATGGCCTGTTTATACGGCAGCATGTACGGTCTAGAAGAGGTGAACCGTGTTCAGGCAAATCTCAGTACAAAAGCGGCGCGCATCAACATCGCCCCTGTCCACAAACTCAAGGTTTTCACCGCTGGCGTGCTGGCTGCGTTACTCATGCATTTTTCAGGACTTTTGATTTTACTCGCTTACATG
The DNA here is from genome assembly GCA_927417275.1 of uncultured Clostridia bacterium. Lineage (GTDB taxonomy): Bacteria > Bacillota > Clostridia > Peptostreptococcales > Acidaminobacteraceae > Fusibacter_C. The sequence goes on along the minus strand of CAKMJV010000024.1, from coordinate 2,880 downwards.
CATTTCGTTTTAGGCGTTGCGTTTGGGGATCATCTTATTCAATTGTTGGTGGTAATCTTTGTGGGTAGCATCATGGGTATTTCCTTGGGCACGTTCATTTCAGCGGTTGTTAAGAAAAGTGAAGGCGTGAAAATCGCAGTGGTTCTCGTGGTTTCCATGTTGGGTTCCTTTTTAGCGGGGATGAATATCGCTGAAGTTAAATATTATATTGCCGAAAATCTTCCGATTATAGGTTATCTCAACCCAGCAACTTTATTATCAGATGCGTTATATGCCCTGTATTATTACGATTTTAGTATAAGGTTTTTTATCAATATAGCAGGTATGTCGCTTTATTCACTCCTGTTTTGCACGTTGACTTATTTCATCATAAGGGGGCGAAAATATGCCAGTCTTTAATGTAAGTATGAAAATCATAAAGAAGAACATCCCGATTATGCTCATCTATATCTTCGTCTTTGTTATGGTTTCAATGATCGTGAAGGGCATTACCGGCACCGATGATTCGGTCTCAACTTTTAGCGATACACTGGTGCCAATCGCCGTCCTTTCAGAAGAAAATACGATGATCACTGAAGGCTTGATTCAAGCACTTTCGGATGTTGCGACCCTTGTGGTAATCGATGATACGCGCGAGTCGATCCAAGATGCCTTGTTCTTCAGAGCGGTTTACATGGTGGTAAGAATTCCCGAAGGCTACTCAGACGCTGTGATGAATGGCAATCCGATACCACTGGAGACCACTACGATTCCAGGCTCTACAGAATCTGTACAGGTAACCCTGCAAATGAATCAGTTTATGAAACTGGCTGAGATGTATCGCATTGGCACACCTGATATTAATGAAGAAACCCTCGTAAACAGCGTTTTAGAAAAGCTAAAAAATACTACCCAAGTCACAGTGGCTAAAGCGAATCCAGAAGCCATTCAGGGCGACCTCATGCCGTTCTTCTTTAATTATCTGGCATACTCCTACATGTTCATCATGCTCCTCGGTGTGTCTACGATTATGTTGGTGTTTAACCGCAAAGAAATCAAGTGGCGTAATGCGTGTGCGCCCGTCACTGGCCTCAGCAAAAGCCTACAATTTTTACTCGCAAATGCAATATTTGCATTTTGCACAGGCCTTCTCTTAGTCATCCTTTGCCTGGCGTTCGATGCACGGAATATTTTCAAACCCAATACACTTATTTTCATACTCAACGCCGTGGTATTTGGTATCAGCGTACTCGGTCTAAGCTTCCTCGTCGGAAACCTCGTAAAGGGGCGCGAAGCGATATCAGCCGTAGCCAACATCATCACATTATCGTCGTGCTTTTTAAGCGGTGTGTTTGTCCCCCAAGCCTTTCTCGCCGAAAGCGTCCTAAGAGTGGCAAGTTTCTTCCCAACATACTGGTACGTAAAAGCCAATACCCTCATCGCAAACCTCACCCATTTCGATTTCGCATCGCTCAGTGAAGTCCTAGGCATATTCCTCATCGAACTTGGCTTTGCCGCAGCGTTCCTTGCAGTGTCACTTGCGGTTGGAAAGCGTTCTAGTCAGAGGGCTTGAGTGTGTTATAAGTGAGAATGTCCCTGGCAACTTTTGCACAGTTTGGCATATGGACATGTTTGATTCTAGTGAGAATGTCCCTGGCAACTTTTGCACAGTTTGGCATATGGACATGTTTGATTCTAGTGAAAATGTCCCTGGCAACTTTTGCACAGTTTGATATATGGACATGTTTGATTCCCCCCGTCTCTTGTTATATATGAGTTTCAAGCCAAAAAGTCCTCGGGCTGTGCCCTGCGGGTTGGCTTTCCGCACACATATAACAAGAGACGGGGGAGAAATAAACAGTTGCTGCATATGTTAGGAGTGGATGTTTGGAAACAGAAGTTTTGGATATGTGTTTACGCCTATACAATAAGATTAGACGGGGGAAATACGATGATATTAGAAGAAAAAATATTTAAAGGTTGTGATCCAGATGCATCTCGATATGCGTGGGATAATTCATATAAAAAAATATATGGTTATGATAATTCTTTTTTGAGTCAGATTTTTGACTTTGATAAGTTGAGAATTACAGGTCAACCTTCTAAATATAGGTATTTTGCAATAAATAGAAAAGAATCATTGAATTTTCCTCAGTTCAATAAATGGTTGAATAAAGTGAAAATTGGTGGAGATACAGATTTTAATTTTAAAAGTGGATGTAAGAGAAATAGAAAATATGAGTTCTATAAAGATATTATTGAAAATGAAGTGTCTTTTCTAAAACTAGAAAAAGTCAAGTTCTTAGACCAATTAAACGAGTGCAAAGAAAGACATCATTCATTAGAAAACTTTTCTTTGATGCTTGTTACTGGGGGACTAAATAATTTTAAAGGTTCTCTTTCTCAAGACCGGATTGATAGATTTGTTTTTTTATTAAATGAATATTTTGAGTTAAGAGAAGATACAAGAAATTATGAACATGTAGTATTTTCAAGGGCTATAGCAAGAAAAAGTAAAACTAATGAAAATAATCCACTCATACTTAAAGACATATTATATGATTATTTAAATATGTTTACTGATATAAATGACTATTGTAATAAAATTTATAAAATATCAGATCAGAAATTAATAAGTGATTTAATTGCATCAGGTAGTAAAGGGACTTTTAAAACCGGGCAAGATGTGGTTGAGTATATGCGTTTGGCTATGCATTATTGGGAAATCAAAGCTAGAATATTGTCAAAGTAGAATATATAGATGTAATAAAATCATTTAGTAATAAAGTCTATTTTCGTAGGAAACCAAATAGTGAAAGACATATATTTTTATTTCATGTTTCGTTTTATTAATTATAGCATGTATCGTTTTGTTTAAAATATCCTGTGCGCCTATTTCAT
>CAKMJV010000023.1 GCA_927417275.1 uncultured Clostridia bacterium | reverse complement strand
GAATACCAAGAGGGAAAAAGGTTAAAACTAGTGAAGTATATTAACCCATCGCTTTTAAGGAGGAACAAAAAACAAAATGGAGATTAGAGAAATCCAAACAATCGAAGGGGCTAATGTTTACAGCCATCGCCCAATTATTAGTGCGATTGTGTATCTCCAAGAATGGACAGAACGGTTTACTAATGAACTGGACAATCACTAACTAACACACCGGCACAATACAAAGAAGCATTCCCTTGGCTTAAAGAAGTGGATAGTCTAGCACTTGCTAATGCTCAAATGAATTTAGAAAAGTCTTACAGAAATTTTTTTCGAGACAGAAGCGTAGGCATTAATGAACTTTGATAATTCACTATTCGGATGTGCTTTGAAAAGAACATGCACATGATCCTTGTCATGATTCCACTCTATCAGCGTGATGTTGTAGTTAATAGCAATATACTCAAAAATTTCTTTTGCACGTTCGGATACAGGTTTATCTAGTACAGCACGACGATATTTAATTACCAGAACAAGGTGATAATACATTGAGAACACCGAATGGTTATTTCCGTCTAACTTCATTTATAATCAGTCCTTTCATGATTTTACTACTGATCATATTTTACCATGTTTTAGGATAAAAAACAACCGATTCATCCCACACCTTCGCTCTCGTTCACGAGCAAGGCGGCTTAGAGTTGGGGGACTTCTCGGTTTTATTGGTTAAAAATTAAATTTAAACACTTGCGCGTTTAATTGGATGACGAATCACTGTCTTCCATTTTGAAGGTTCCACTTTTCTAATATCTGATAAATAGATTTCATGATGTAATCGCGCATCCGAAAAATCATTCTCATAACCATTTTGATTTAAGTAGTCATTCATAATTGCTACCGTAGCTTGCTCATCATCAAAAGGACCTATGTGCATGATTTGAACGCACAAGCCCTCGTCTACTGTTAGAAATTCAGCAAGCGCACAATCTATTTTTTTCTTTCGAGTCACTTCATCAACAGCCCAGTTAAAAACACTTGGCGTAACAAAATCGGGCAACCTAATCACAGATATCCAGTTAAAGGTATCCTTATTACTGTAATCAACACCCTTGACGCCTTCCTGCCACCAAAAGCCTTCTAGTGGTGGTACAACATATTCAAAAAAACCTTCTATTTTACGTGAGCCTTTATAGCTCATTTTGATCGTATATGCGATAGCATATAGGACACTTAAAGCTTGTGCATACGTACCACCCTCTTGATTTGGATCGCCTTTTCCTCGAACGGCTATATAATTGGCAGATGGAATCGTTATTATTTCTGGTACCTGTTTCGGCATATAGTATGCTTTTAATGCCTTTTTAAAGTCATAAGCCATGTTACACCTCCAAAATAAATTATTATCTTTAAACTCATTATAAACAATCTCATGGTGGTAGAGTCAAGAAGTATTTTCAATCCCAAACGCTGAGTCCATAGTAACAAAAAAGCCCTTGAGTATTTTCATGCTCAAGGGCTTACTATTTTTCCTAAATCAATTTACGTTATTGAAGCTTCATAAATATTCTGAATCGATTGATCGATCATTTTGTTAAATGCTTCATCACTTTGATTTGCACTTAAACCTTCTGATAGTGCTCTTGAAAAACTAGCAATTAGTCCATTATTTCTAGCGAGTTTTTCATTTGCATCTTCTCTGGAATAACCACCTGATAAAGCAACCACTCTTACGACATTTGGTAGTTTCATAATGTCTGCATATAAATTATCTTCATCTGGAATCGTGAGTTTTAACATCACTTGACAAGACGCATCTAAATCTTTAATTTGTCGCATTAATTCTACTTTTAAAATCGCTTCTGCTTCTTTTTTATTAACCGTATAAATATCAACCTCTGGTTCAATGATGGGAACCAATCCCGCGCTACTGATGATTTTACCAATTTCGAACTGTTGATCGACAATCGCTTTTATACCCGCTTCATTTACTTCTTTAATAACTGAACGCATCTTTGTTCCGAATATGTGCCGTTCATTTGCACGCTTAAGCAACGCTTCAAGATTTGGTATAGGCTTCATCAACTGTACGCCGTTTTGGACATCCGCAAGGCCGCTATCCACTTTTAAAAATGAAACGATGCCTTTCTTCTCCCAAAGATAATCTGCACTATAAAGGCCTTCCACTTTTGCATCCATGGTTTTCTCAAATAAGATTGCACCAAGAATTCGCTCTTTGTTAAATGCCGGACTGGTCATAATGCGTGAACGCATTTGATGCACCATGTGATACATTTCATCTTCATTTGAGTAAGCGCTTTCAGGGATGCCGTATATTTCGAGGGCTTTTGGTGTACTCCCGCCACTTTGATCCAGTGCTGCGATAAAACCTTGATCATTTTTCATTCTGTTTAATTGAATATTTTTCATTTGAACCTCCTTTTCATTAGTCTTATACCCACTCATTTGAGTTTAACACGAATGCATTTTAAGGATTCTAATGAATCACTTTCCAATACTGTGCACCATCTCTTGTTCGTTTCATCAAACCACATTCGATCATGCCACGCCTTAACATAAAATAATCGCCATACGTATGCCATTTGCATATGATTGCGTTGACTTCCTTTTCCGTATAAATCTGATCATCTTCAAATTTATCGGCAATATACTTAACAACTTCAACTTTCAAATGTTGCTTTGATGGCCATTTAGTCACTCGACCGTGTCCATCTAAAAAATTTTTTAATAAGTCCATAAAAATCCCCTTTCATAGTGTGTGCGATATTCGCAAACATAACTCGTTTTCGTTCACCTTTAATATAAACAATTATAATTTAACGTTTAACAAAATTCAAGTGCAAACAATAAAAAAACGCTAATGCAAATACCTGCATTAAGCGTTATCTATATTACCACTCTATTATTTTATCCAATATCTTGAACCATCCTTTGTTCTTTCAAAGAAGCCATATTCGATTAGGTAGCGACGAATGGTGGATACATCATCATAAATCTGTCTAAGGATTTCATTCATCTCTTGTTCTGAGTATTCTTTTGACGGTTCAAATTGTGTAACGATTTTTCTTAAAACCGCTATTTTCCTTTTTTCTTTTGATGGGAACATATTCAATCTCAATCCATGATCGAAATTAAAGTAAGTCTCTATGATTTTTTGGTCCTCTTCAACAGTGAGAATGTACCGCTCATCCACTGCTACAGCACCTAAATGCGTGTCCATCAGCGAGTCATTTGACACCATCGAAGTCGCGCGCTCCATCGACTCATAAATTGCTAAATAGATTTTCGCCTGTTTTGCTTTTTCTCTAAACATAAATCTTTGATGTCTAACTGTTGCTGCTGCGATATTATTTGATTTGGCAATTTCTTTATCAGTCATACCACTTGCTAGATTTTTTACCAGACTTATTTGTTTTTCCGTTAAATTCGTATATTTTTTATCCAGCTCTAAAAGATGATCTAAGACGCCACCATGTTCAGTTTGCACGTGTTCTTTTATTGCTCTTAAAGCATCAAACCAACGCGTATTAATTTGGAACACTTCACCCACTTCAAAGGTCTTACCACAGGTTAGGCAGGTATAGCACTGAATTTCTGGCTGAAAACGATATCCATCTTTAATCTCATTTAAATCTGCTTCAAGTAATCTATTATTCATCTTCTCGCCTCCGTTGATCAAGAACTAAAGTCACTTTATTCTTAAAAGCAGTTCGCGATAAATCGCTTCGGTTTCTTCTAAAGTCTTTAAGTTAAAGATTATGGGTTTACTGTCTTTTACTTCGACTACAATCAGTTGTGGAAATGCTTTAAATCTATACACATAACTCTTACCATAGTCACCAACAAAAAAAGTACCTCTTGAATACAGAGCTGTAGACGAACCATTAGATTTTGTGCCTATTTTAAGCGCATCCGTCCATAAAACGGATTCAATCTCATCAAATTCTGCTGATGCTTTACTAAAAGCACTTTTAATGATCAGTCGATCATCGGTAAGATTTATACTTGGAGGAACAAAGTCATCTATTAATATCAGTCCCCATGTCGGTATAAGTGCGATCACAAGTATAACCCCTGTGACGATCATGAAAATTTTACCGCCTTTGGTTGCAAGATTTACAGTTGAGCCCATGCCTACTAGGTATTTACTGGTAAACATTTTTTTAGAATTTGGATTATTGTAAAAAACGCCACCATACCAGTATTGTTCTTCTTCGTCTCTCACAGGATCAAACCAGCCACAAGTCTGTTTTAACTCACGTAATTTTTTCATGGTTTTTGCAAAAATTCTACCCTTATAAACGATTATTCCAGTGGTCCAAATAATGAAAATCGAATGAATAATAGAATAATAAGGCGTGCGATATAGCGGTAAAAAAGCAGTCAAAAGTCCGATTCTAAACCACCACTTATCACGTTTTAAATACCAATTAACGATTTCGAGAACACGCTCATCATTAAATCGGTCGGTTGGCATATTAATACCGAAAATTTTCCCGTTTTTAGGTTTATGAATGCCGATGGTCATGCCCCACATAATTAAAATCAAAAACAAATTGGATATTGTCAGTATGATCCCTACTATATGCATAAATCCTCCAAATTAATGTTTACTCAAATAACATGGCACACAATAAACCGCTTCTACATCTGAGCTACCCTCTACAACTTCTAATGCTTTGTTGCATATGGCGCAGTTTTTCATTATAACCTGAACGTCTTCCGAATCTTCTACTTCGTAATGTGAACAGGTATGGTCGCAGCCTTCTAAATCACAGGTAGAACAACCTTCCGCTGGATATCCAAATACACACACCTCATTTATGCTATTATCTTCCAACGCATTTTCATCAATAAAACTCTTTAAGTGCTTACAACTGCTACATACACATGTTTGCATAACATTGCTCCTTATATTTTCATTTTCAAGTGATCCTTAATTTAATCAGATACGCGTCCATTTGGATGTCATATATGGAAGCGATTCATGATTAAGTTTAATCTGCGCTGTCCAAAGATAGGTTTTTGGCCATTGACAAAACATCTTTACCGCACTGAACAAAAACTTTAGAAAAAATGTTTTTGGCCGTGGAACCCATCCACCATTAGGATTTAGTGTGACTTCTATCGCATCACCTGTTCGAGAAACTGTATATACACCACAAACCTCACCAACAGATTCATCCGAACCCAACACAAAATCACCTGTATAAGACGCCTGATCTGAGATAGAGGTTAACTCTGGAAAAGGTGGATTAAACGTCGCATTAAATGGATGGTTATTTCCACTGGCATGCAAACTGGCAATCGCATATTTTTTATCAACTTCTATTAAGTCATACCAAGTTTCATCCACTCCAAGATATCGGTTATCTTTAAGTGTTAAAGGCTCAAGGCACTGAGATTGTGCTGGACACCAATCCACTAAGAACGTATCTGCGCTGTAGCGCATGTAATAGACACGCGAACCATTCATTGGAAATGCAAATGGGTCTGCTTGATGTGATCGACCATTTATGTTGATGTTTACTAGCGTATGCTTTTTACGTACAAAATCAAATTTAAACATAAAATAGACCGGCAGTGATGAAGGATTCAAAGATGAACTACCAACGGGTGCTAATAGTGAAAATGGATGTGTCGGCTTCTGACTTTTTTCTACGATTTCCACTTCAATGGTTCGACCCGTTTTATCTTCAAATTTAAACGCAACGTCAACGCCACTTTTCGTCACGTTAAATCTTGCATTATCCAAAGGTACGATACACGTATCCGCCAGCCCCTTCGCAGCAACATCTATTTTCTTTTCTACCGTTAGACCTGGTTGTTGGTAAACATCCACAAAACCATCTTTACGCCAAGCGATTATTCTCAGGCCTGTTCCATAATCGGAATCATCAAACCACTGGGGTTCAAAGCCAATGTATATTTCATCGGGATCCTTTTCAAAATTGATTAGGAACAGACGCTTCATTGGATTTAAAAATAGTGAAAATGGCGAAAACATATAAGACCTCCATAACGCTTTATATTTTTATTTATGAATCAAGACACTTTATAATTAATGCTTTAATAAGAAACGGCATACGCTCATACACATCTTTTGTGTAGACCCTTTCCGTTATTTTATGCAAATCTTTACCCCAAGGCCCTATATTTATTACAGGCATATTTAACTGTGAAAGTGCTCTAAAGGGAATTTTGTACAAGGTATCCCAACCAGGGCTGTTTGCTTTAATCAAAGCGATATCCGTATCACTGCCTGACCAAGTTGCATAAGACAAATCCGAAATGCCCATAAAATAACCTTGAGATTCAAATGTTAAATTGTACTGCTTTATAGAGATCTCGTTAATAAACGTCTCCAAAGAAAATGGTAATTTGGTTTCAGTGAATTTATTATTTACATGTGGATAATATGGACCTGATAATGCAACGATTATGGAAGGTCCTTCTAAATCAATAGCATCTTGTACGTAATCTATTAAACGGGTGGTCGCTTCGGGTAAAGTAATCGTGTTTTCTATCAAGATTTTATTAATGTCTTCTTGAAACGCTAAATAATCCGATAAAAATCGCTCGCCCTTTTGATCAACAGCCATTTGGTAGAGTTGTTCAAACGTATAAACATTGGGTTTAAACGTTATTTTATCTGGTATTTCTCCTGTTAAAGTACAATAATTTTCATACGCATCTTCAAAATGAATCAACGTGTCTCTTAAAGAGCGATTGGCAAGTGAAACCAATTTGTCCAGAATCGTCTTTGGCGAACGCGTAAAAGTCAACCAGTTGAAATAGCCCGTTGCCGCTTCAGGAATCGACGCATCATATGCTTTTTTTCTATCTTTTAAATTAACCCATACCGGTGGAGGTGTCGCTTCTTTTCCTATTAAATCACACAGGTCAATATTTAACTCTGTCTTCTTTTGTAAATCCGATAAAACCAGCGAAGGGCTGAATCCATTAAAAGGTTCACCAATATGACTTTTGACACCTTTTACATACAGTACAGGCATAACTTTGCCTACAGAACCTTCATAAAAAATCGCTTTTCCTTTTGTCTGGTTAAAGTACGGTTCGCTGTTAATGGTGATTACGTACTCAAGTTGATGTTTGTCCCTTAACTCATTCATCACATGGATGGCCGTTAACATGCCGCGCGATAAAGCTTCTTCATCGGGTACACTTAGCAGAAGAATATTTCCCTCAAAGTCTTCCAACTCAGAAAAGTGCGCACTTAAGACCAGTTGTATCGCTGCGCCAGATTTCATATCAGCGACGCCTCTTCCAAAGGTCCATTCTCCCGAGTTTAAATCGATTCTGGCTTGTTCAGGAATCGTTCGCGTTTCAAGTGCCTGCGCGAGTTCGTCCGGTCTTAAAGCGACGCTTTTAAGTTTACCATACTCTTCGATATCTATGGCGTCATGATGATGTATTAAAACCACCGTTTTGCTTCCTTTGCCCTTAACCAAAGACCATATAACATTTCTTCCATAAGGATCATCCACTAATGGATAGGTCCCACAGAATTCATGGTTTTCACTAAAATAAGGTTGCTCTTTAATCCAGTTTAATATTTGCTCTTCAATATACGTTTCTCTTTGGGTGTTCGTATCACTTTGTGTTGCAACCAATCGCAAAAACAGTGATTTTACTTGTTCTTCAAACATATATACTCCAATCTCATTCACAGATATGCTTTCATCTTAACTCTTAGTATATACGCGATGAACGAAGTTGTCTAATCCTACGCTTCTGCTACTGCGTAATAAAAAGGACATGAAAGCATGCGCTCCCATATCCCTTTTGCATTATTTTTTTAAAGATCTATTGTGTTTTGAAATGTTCTTAAATTTTTCGTTTTTCATTTTTATATAATCTGCTCGATTCTCAGAATAGGCATCTTCAACTTTAAGTTTCAAGTAGGATTGCCATCTTTTTTCAGACAATGCACCTGCATTAATCGCAGCATATACGGCACAGCCTGGTTCACTTGTGTGCGTACAGTCCCGAAAACGACACGTTTCAAAATAGGCTTCGACATCATTAAACGTCTTATCGAGACCACTTTCGGCATCCCATAAACCGATTTCACGCATTCCAGGCGTATCGACGATCATCCCCCCCTGTGGAAGCATGATGAGTTCTCTTCTCGTGGTCGTGTGTCGTCCTTTATCATCATTTCTGATGGCCTGTGTTTGAAGTGTTTCTCGTCCAGTCAACCAGTTAATTAGTGTGGTTTTACCGACGCCAGATGACCCTAATAATGCAACCGTCTTGCCCTTTGAAAAATAAGACATCACATCATCAAATCCTTCGTTTGCAACAGTGGAGATGCCTAGAATATCTACGCCCATACCCACTGCGTCAACCGCTCGAAACAAACTGTAAACATCTTCGCATAAATCAATCTTCGTTAAAACCACCACTGGTGTGGAACCACTTTCCCATACGAGCACCAAATAGCGTTCCAACCGACGCAGATTAAAATCGCTGTTAACTGACATACAAATAAATGTGGTATCTACATTTGTTGCCACCAACTGCTCATCACCAGACTTCCCAGCTGCCTTTCTAATAAAAGCACTTCTTCTGGAAAGCACATGATGAATGATGCCGTTTCCATTTTCGCCCGATTCACGATCAAGCATAATAAAGTCACCCACAGCAGGATAATCGCTTTGGTTTCTCACTTGAAATCGATATTTACCGGATACTTCAGCAAAAAATTCACTCTGTTCCGTCACGACGCGATAAACATCTTTGGACTGCGACAAAACGCGTCCTAAGAATAATCCCTCATGTTCTGTTGCTTCTTTGATAATCGAATCACTTGCACCGTACTTGCGCATCACTTGATCACACATGATAAGCACCTCCCAATTCATTAAGCGGAAAAGGGGGTCTAGCTAACGGTTGTAATGCGATGGACATTAGTTTTACGGGGTTATCATCTGCTGCGATTCGATTAGAACTCAAATGACCACAACGGCTGCATCTGTGAATAATCGCCCATTCACCATTTTTTCTAACCCAAACACCGATGGGTTCCATGACGCCACTGCAATTCGCCGAGCGATCGCCTGGTAAATCATCTACGTGTATGCTGCTTAAGCAGTGAGGACAATGATTTCTATGATCACTGCCTGCGCCTTCAGGCACAACCAAACTGCCACAATTTTTGCATGTAAAGTTGTCAAAACATGCTTGTTTCTGATAATTATTTCTATCTCTATTTGAGTATTTCAATGTTCGCTCCTCCAAAAGTGTATTAAACTTTTTGGGAGGCTCTATTCAATTAATTTTTGCAAGCCTCCCGGATTGCCACACGCTCAAATTTCTTATTTAACATAAAATAACTCCTTTCTCTCTATCTCATTAGAATGTATATACGCTTTAAAACACCTCAATTATAGCAAACAATTCTGTCAATTGCTATATATTTAACGCAATCCTCATCTTAATTTAATCATACCTTTATGCGCTTGCTCTAATGCTAACAAACTTGTTTTTCGATCTATCCCGCCGGCGTACCCCGTCAAACTACCATCTTTTCCGATCACTCTATGACAAGGAATAATAATACTAATAGGATTTCGGCCAATCGCCTGTCCCACCGCTTGTGATGACATCGAAGATAAGCCACGTCTTTTCGCGATTTCGCAGCCAATTTCCCCATAAGTTGACGTCTCTCCATAAGGAATTTCTCTCAAAAGGTTCCATACTTCCTTTTGAAAGGCAGTGCCCTCTGGATCAACACTTACCGTAAAGCATTTCAGTTCTCCTATTTCATAAGCACGTAGTTCATTTAGAAGCAACGCATGCGTCTGGCCAATATAGGGCATCTGTTCAATCTCTAGCGGAATATCCTTTGGAAAATGCTTTTGACCCACAAACCATAAGCCTATCAAAGCGCCCGTTGAGTTGATTTTAGCGACCATGTCCCCCCACTTCGATGGGTATTTTACATAACACTTATCTTTCATCTTCGACTGCCTCCTTTGCGTCCATAGATTCAAAATGGTCTTGCCATATTGAAAGTGTGAGATAACTCCGCCATGGTTTATACGCCTGTGCAAAATCATGTGCTGCTACAGCATACTTCTGATTGGGATCTAGATGTGGTATCAATTTTTGCTTAATGATCAAGTCCGTATCTAAAAATACATCTGGCCAACTTAAACTTCTCATGGCCACATACTGCGCGGTCCATATACCAATACCCTTGATCTGCATTAACTTATGAATCAAAGGTTCCGGGCCACCACTGCTTTCAAATAGGATGTCATGGTTTAGCACCCCTTCTACCACACTTGTAATGGCATTGCCTCTTGAGGAAATAATGCCGATTCGTCCCAAAGTATCTGTGATGGTCTCATCCTTACATATAAACGCTTCTGGACTGGGGAAAAAGTGTGTTAGTGCTTTCCATGGTGTTTCTGTAACCGCACCATAGACACTTACCAATCTACCCGATAAAGTCGTGGCTGCCTTTACTGTAATTTGTTGACCGATAATTGCCCTTAATACAACCTCGAAACCTTCAAAACATCCTGGGAGCCTTATCCCACGATCAATGCCCACAGGCAATGCTTCAGGCACAGCATCCAAATCAAAGGCACGCTTAATCTTTCGTATGACCGTTAAGAGTACTTTTTCTAGACCCAAACTCACTTTTACACGCACGTAGTTTTCTTCAGGAAAAGGTTTTACTTCGATATAACCTTCATAAACGTGTTCTTTCTCTGTAATACGTAATGTTCTGCGATACACGAGATTATCAAAAGGTTCATATACAACCTCCTCCACACCAGGAATTGCCCTTAGTTTAAAGTAATCCATCATCTGACGCCATCTATACGGTGGTCTATATGGAATCTTAATGACGATCTCATCCTCGCTGATCTCACGTTTACGTTTACCTCTTATGTCACTGGGTGTCATTTTATATTTGTCTTTTAGTGCTTCATAAAATCTATTTGGACTGCCAAAACCCACGATACTTGCTATTTCAGTGATGCTCAAGGTTGTGTCTTGGAGCAATCGCTTGCCATTTAAGAGTCGCTTGGTCATGATGTATTGTTGTGGACCAAATCCAAGTGCATTTTGAAATAGCCGATTCACGTGTCTTACAGAGATTCCGAAATAATCCGCACACTTTTTAACCAATCCAGCTTCGTAATTTTCTTCTTCAAAATATAAAAGCAACTGCTTAATCAAGTCATCTGCTTGTGCAAACTCTGAGTACGCTGGTGCCATTTCGGGACGACATCTTAAACACGGTCTAAACCCGGCCTTTTCAGCCATGCCAGCCGTTTCATAAAAATCACAGTTGATTGCTTTCGGTGCAGGCACTTTGCAAATAGGTCTACAGTAGATGCCTGTCGTTTTCACTGCTGTGAAAAAAGCACCATCAAATCTTGCATCCTTTGATTTTATGATTTCATAGTACATTTGATGTGTTAATTTCATCTTATACCTCATTTATATAAAAAAGAGCGTGTTATATCCAACTAAATTACTAGTTAGATTATAACACGCTCTAAAATACAATAATACTCACTTTCGGACATGATGTTAATCAGATTTTCAACGTTTCTATGTTCTCCCCCTCCACCACGATCACTTGATCGTTGCTAATGGGATGTAATCGCTCACGATCTGCATATTCTTTAATAATCCGATCCGCAGATTTTTTAAAAGGCATATTTTGATAATGTGGCACGATACTAAAGTCGACGATACCTAATGCTGTATAATCCCCTTTTAAATCCGATGCACATGAAACATCATCCATGTGTTTTGCGTATTCAATATTATTCGATAAAACAATAGAACCTGCAGATGCCCCTATATACATTTTATTTTTTTCAATATGCGCTTTGATTAATTGATCTGCACCTGATTGCTTTAATTCTTGCAGAAGAAAAAATGTATTTCCGCCTTCAACGAAAATACAATCACAAGCCTCAATTAATCGCTGAATTTTCACAGGGTCTTCAATCGATACATCCAAATCTTCAACAATAAAACCTAGATTCAATAGTGCTTTTCTATCTGCTTTCACATAAAAGTCAACTTTCTCGTACTTACTTGCCGTCGTTATAAAAACAACTTTCTCACCTATGCATGGCGTATAATTCACAAGCAGTGGTGCTACCTGTTTAAAATATGATGCTAAAAATAGTTTCATTGTTTCTTCCCTTCTTTCATTTATTTAGTTTTCATCCATCTTTATCTCCTATTATACTTTTAAACGGTATCAAAATATGATACCATTTAGAAAAATAGTTGAAGGCGGTCACATGAAAAAATCCGAAAGAATAAATGATCTCATGATCTATTTGAACGGTAAAAATACATTTAATCTTAAAGACATTATCAATAAATATCAAATATCCAAAAGTACAGCGTTAAGGGACATTCAATCGCTTGAAGCAATTGGTATGCCCATATACTCAGAACTTGGTCGAAACGGGTATTATGGCATTCTGTCGAATCGCTTGTTATCTCCCATCGTATTTACTGTGGATGAGATGTATGCACTCTATTTTGCGATGTTAACGCTAAACGATTATCAAACAACCCCTTTCCATCTTTCAACAGTAGCACTTAAGCATAAATTTGAAATGTGTTTATCCGATGATAAAAAATCACACCTTCGAAAAATGGAAGCCATCCTGAACATGAGTGGAATCAAACATTTTAATGAGAGTAACTTTTTAAAAGAAATCCTTTCCTATGCCATAGAAAGCCAAGTCTGTAGCGTCGAATATGAGAAGCAGTCTAAAATACAAACCTATACCGTCCAGTTTTTTGATATTTCCTCTTCTTTTGGTCAATGGTATACTACTGCATTTAATTTCCAAACAAATAGACCCATAGTATTTCGTTGTGATCGCATAAATTATGTAAGTCCATCAACCAAATATCAAGCGAAAGAATTGTCAACCTTAACAAAGCCAACGGTCGAAATGTTTAAGAAAGCGGATGCAATTGATTTCACGGTAGAAGTAACAGAAAAAGGTGTTGATTTATTTCGTAAGGAAAACTACCCTTCTATGAACCTCGAAATGAAAAACGGCAGTTATTTTATCACTGGATTCTATAATCAAGAAGAAGTGTCCTTTATTACGCGTTATTTTCTCTCATATGGTGATCAAATTTTATCGATTAAACCCATTGAACTAAAAAAAGGACTCTTAGAAAAACTAAGAGACCTTGAGAATCATTTTTTGAAAATTATTTAATTACTCATTAATTATTTCTTAATGCAAACTTTTCTCTCTTCCTATATGATTACACCTAGTAAACGTTTATTGGAGGTACACATGTTTTTATTCAATTCTATCTATAAAGAAAGAAATGGAACGCATATAAAAGCGCTCCATTTAGAGATCCCTCGCGCTCAGATTGTCAGTATAGAATGTACAAATGCGATTAGTGATCTCATTATAGATCTGATGCTCGGAAAAGAAAAGCCTTCGAAAGGATCTATTTCTGAAGGTTTTAGTGGTCAGATTCGCGTAATTTATAAAGAAGAATCCTACTATATGGAGCAAACGGTGCACTATTATTTGAATTTGTTTTCAAAATTGATGGGCAACAAAAGTTCAATCGATGAAATCATGGAAAAAATGGGTTTACTTGATATTGGACACTACAAAATCAAGAAGCTCAATTATAGTCAGAAAAGGCGCTTGAGTTTCGCAAGAGAACTTTTGTCTCCCCCTAAAATATTGATTATCCAAGAACCTGTTTCTAATCTAGATCGGCTCAGTTTGAATGCAATAATGGATGCATTAAACTTCTTGAGTGATAAAGGTACGGCGATTTTAATCACTGCAAATGCCCTAAAAGATGTTATTATGACCGGCAATCAAGTTTATCGTTATGACGATGAGGGTTTATTAAAAATCAATCATGAGCAATCTGATGATAAATCTCTTCAATCCGATTTTTTAATAAAAATAGAAAAAATACCTGCTAAAATGGACGAACGCATTTTGTTATTCGATCCTTTTGAAATAGATTACATTGAGTGTTTACAAGGAGATGCCATACTTTCTGTAAGGTGCGAACAGTTTGCATCACCACTTACCATTACAGAGCTAGAGCAAAGACTCGAAACGTTTGGATTTTTTAGATCACATCGCTCCTATTTGGTTAATCTTCAACGGGTGCGTGAAGTCGTTACTTGGTCAAAAAGCAGTTATAGCTTATGTTTGGATGATAAATGTAAAAGTAATATTCCATTATCTAAAGGACGCTTAATGGCTTTAAAAGAGCGACTTAAAATTTAATCGAGTCTTTTTAGATACCATTCAAGTCCATATCGACCCATTTGGGCCCCATCTTATAGAATCGGCCATAAAAATATAAGATAATAAGTCAAACGAAAGGAGGTTTTCAAAACATGGAAACAATATTGTCTATGAAAAATATTTATAAAGAATTTGGAAAAACCACTGCTTTAAAAGATGTAAGTTTTGATGTGCAACCTGGAGAGATTTTTGGGTTTTTAGGACCCAGTGGCGCTGGTAAAACCACCACAGTCAAGCTCTTTACAGCTCAACTGCTTCAAAGCAGTGGCGAACTAACGATTATGGGTAAAAACGTTATGAAACATCGTAATGAAGTATTTAACCATATTGGTGTATTAACGGATACCAGTGGTTTGTATGAACGGCTAAGTGTCTTAGACAATCTTATGCTTTTTGCAAAATTTAAAAATGTGCCCGAACAACAAGTTAAGCAGATTTTAGGTCAAGTTGGGCTAGATGATCAGCATAAAAAAGAAGCAGGTAAACTCTCTAGAGGGATGAAACAACGTGTAATGCTGGTACGTGCACTCTTACATCAGCCTAAAATACTCTTTTTAGATGAACCCACTGCTTCCCTCGATCCAGGTACAACCCTAGAAATCCATAAACTTCTACGTGCGTTAAATGCAAATGGCACTACGATTTTTTTAACCACGCATAATATGCAGGAAGCTGACAAACTCTGTGATCGCGTTGCCTTTCTCAGTAGTGGCGAAATCGTCGAATTAGGACCGCCTGAATTTCTTAAACGTAAATATGCCAGCGATCAAATAGAATTGGTACTAAATGATGGTACAAAACAGTACGTTCATAAAGATGCTGAAGGCGGTCGTCTCATCAAAGAATTATTAGAAAAAAATTCACTTTCAACATTGCACAGTTTAGAACCTTCACTTGAGAAGATATTTCTAAAAATCACTGGAAAGGAGTTGTCATAATGTTTAATTGGATGCGTTTTTCAGCTTTGTTTGCCAAAGAAAGAAAAGATTTTGCAAAAAATAAAAATGTATTGTTAATGGCTCTTATGCCACTGGGTTTTTGTTTGCTTTACGCGAACCTATTTTTATCCGATGCAAGCATGGGTGCTATGGGTCAATGGGAGGTTTTGAGTTTATGTCTCGGTATGAGTTTGGTGATGATGTCGGGCTATTCCATTGGCATGATGATCGCAGAAGAAAAAGAAAAGATGACACTGAGGACGCTTTTATTATCCGGTGTAAGACCTCTGGAATTCTTTGCTGGTAAAGCGGTTCTAACGATATTAATCTCCATCGTAGTAAATATAGCCATGTTTTTTATCGTCGGATTGGACCCATCATTTTTACTTGGTTACGTCCTCATAAGTACCCCGATGGTCATTATGATGACCATTCTAGGCGGACTCCTCGGCGTGATTTCACCCAATCAAATGGCTACAGGCGTTATCGGTTTGCCACTGATGCTTTTATTCTTACTTATACCGTCTTTTGCTAATTTTAATGCCACATTCTATAAAATTGCTGCATTCTTACCCACACAACGCATGAACTTGCTGATGCAAGACTTACTTCAAAATAGTTTGTTCAAATCCTCAGGGGATTTTATGACACATATGTTTGTGATCGTAGTCTGGTTTGGCATTAGTCTTTTTAGTTTTATGTTTGCTTATAAGAAGGTTGGTATTGATGCCTAAATAAAAGCACCTCAATAACACGAGGTGCTTCATTATGCTTGTTATAATCATACTATGCATTTCGATCCTCTCTTATAATTACTTTCTCGATGCGTTTGTCCGTTACTTTTAGCGTTTGAAAAAGCAAATGTTTGTATCTTAGTTCACGCATCTCATTTTTATGAGGCAGATTGCCAAAATGACTTAATAAGAAACCATTGAGCGTCTCATAATGCGCATTGGGAAACTTAATTCTAAAATAGGCTTCAAGTTCATTAATACTAATGGTTCCACGGACTTCATATGTCAGTTCGTCAGTTTGTTTGATTTCGATATTTTCTTCATCGTCTTTTTCATCAAATAAGTCGCCGAAAATCTCCTCTATAAGGTCTTGTATGGTCACTATGCCTGCAGTTCCGCCATACTCGTCTACTAATATGGCAATATGTGTTTTCGTTTCTTGAAAGTCTATAAATATTTCATTAATCTTTTTTTGCATTGGAACAAAGAGGGGCTTTCTCATATACGACTCTAACTTGAAACTTGATTTTGCATCCTCTGATAGGAGTGGCATAAGGTCTTTAATATGCAAAATCCCAATTACATGGTCAATGGTATCTTCATAGACGGGAATTCTTGAATACTGATCATTTTCTATAAGTGCCATAAGTGCATCAAAGGTTATATGTGAGGGTATAGCAACGAGTTCCATTCTATGCGTCATTATTTCTTCCGCTGTTTTGTTATTAAACTCGAAGACATTATTAATCATTACTTTTTCATGTGCTTCGATGGCACCCTTTTCTTCACCAACATCGATCAACATTCTAATTTCTTCTTCAGTGACATCATCATCATTTGTATGTGGATCTATGCCAATCATGCGTACAAAAAAGTTTGTTGAAGCGGTTAAAAACTTTACAAAAGGATTTGTCAGTTTCGAAAGTATCGTAAGTGGTCCGACTACAGCGAACGCTATTTTTTCTGGTTTTTTCATAGCAACGCGCTTTGGCACCAATTCGCCAAGTACCAAAGTAAAATAAGATAAAATAATGGTAATGCCTATAACGGTGGCTACTTTTAACACAGATTCAGAAAGTGGCAGATTAAACCTTAATAAAAGAATAACAAGAGGATCCGCAAATGATTCCGCAGCAAATGCACTTGCCAAAAATCCTGCCAAGGTAATACCTATTTGAATGGTTGCTAAAAATCGACTGGGTTCTCCTAAAAGATGCATGAGTCGTACTGCTTTTTTGTCTCCCTTTTCAGCCATATGTTTAATTTTGTTGTCATTTAATGAAATCAGCGCCATTTCAGATGCAGCAAAAAAAGCATTTACCGCGATTAATGCGATTAAAAATAATATTTTTGTACTCAAAATTGAACTCCTTATCAGATTGTTGGTGTAAACCGTATGTTTTATTCTATTATAACACATGCTTTAAGCAATAAATAAATTACCTTACTATAAGATTGACATCTGAATACGTACATGGTATTCTGACCCCATCTTAAATGCAATTGGAAGGAGCAAATACCATGTACATATTTGAAGGCATAATTATACTATTTACGACCATCTTATATGGTCTGTTCATGATATCAAACTTAAAATTTATCAAACTGTTGGTCTTATTTACGCTGCTCTTGGACATCACGCTCATCCTTCAAATCATCGTTCAGGGTGTAAGATGGCATTTTACATTTCTTTATCTCTCAGGTATGGTTTTAACGCCGATCTTATTCATATATTTATTTAAAAATACAGCATCACTACAGGCCTCAAGCTATATGTACTTAAAAATTGGAATCACTCTTTTTATCGTAATTACAGGCTCTGTGATGTTTGCCTTCCCAGTTCCGCGATTAACCGCGCCTGAGGGAAAGTATTCTGTGGGCACAACTGTATTTGATGTAACCGACTTGTCACGTATAGAAGCGTATGTTGACACACCCAATACCCCTCGAAAATTCATGTTCCAAGTGTGGTACCCTACAAATTCGAATGTGTCCACGCCCGAAGAACCTTGGTTATTTAATGGGAACGCCGTCACAAAAGGACTTGCACAGTTAGGGAACTTACCGAGTTTTGCATTAAGTCAGCTGTCACTCGTCCCATCACATGCTTATTTTGATGCACCGATGTCTGATGCCCTAGAAACATATCCCGTAATCATCTTGTCTCACGGCTGGTCAAGTTCACGATTGCTACATGCTAACATGGCTGAATCACTTGCAAGCAATGGATACATCGTTATCGGCATCGAACATACCTATGGTTCGGTTGCCACTGCATTTACAGACGGCAGTGTCGCCTATTTTTCAGAAAAAACATTGCCTTCTACGGATTACGCACAAGCCTTTCTTGAAAACGGAAACAAACTAATCAAAACCTTTGCAGGTGATATTTCTTATGTATTAAATCAACTAGAAACATATAATATGGGGCAATCAGGACCAGAGGTTCTGAAGGGTCATTTAGATTTAGATAAAATCGGGTTACTTGGTCACTCCACGGGTGGTGGTGCAGCTGTTTTTCTGGGCATAACGGATGAAAGAATCAAATCCATTTTGGCATATGATCCATGGGTAGAGCCGTTAGAAGAAGACGACATCAACAAGGGGTTAACGATTCCAACGCTTTTTTTCAGAAGTGATGAATGGAAATTTGGACCGAATAATAAAAATTTAATGCAAATCATAGAAAAAAACAAAGCCGAAACCTCCCTGTATCAAATGGAAGATACAGATCATTCCGACTTTACTTTAATGTATCTATTTTCACCTCTCACAAAAAAACTTAATATGTTGGGTGATGTCAATGGCGATCAACTTTCGATTTTTCAAGGGAAAACTGCAGTAACATTCTTTAATCAAACCCTTTTAAACATAAAGGAAGCACCGCTCGCTGAACAAATCGAAGCACTGATTAAACGCCTGTTTTAACGCCTTTTACATCTAAAGTTGTGATAAAGAGCAATTTATTCGCTACAAATTCTAGTTTGTTATTATACGTATTTACATTTTTCATAACGTAAACGGATATTCCGTCTATCTGATACAGATTATAATGTTCCAGAACCTCTGGAACCCGATACCCAACTTCGGGTAGCGAATAAGAACCACATCAGCCTCCGCCCGTGCGTACTAAACGTAAAGTAAGAATGTTGGAACTTTTCTTCTTAAGAAAAACTTCTACGTTTTTATTTATGAGAATTTCCATAATATAGCCTCCTTTCTGCTCTATTCGTTCATAAGATCTAAATCCAATAGATCATCAATTTCTATCATCGTATCATCTATTTGTATCGTGCGGAAAATGGGGTCTATGTGATCAACGGCTCCTGTTAGTTTAACATACGCATCCGTATGATAATAAGTGACAGTAACCCGATCCCCCTTTTGGATACACTTTAGTTTTTCATCTAACCTCATGGCCAACGCTTCCGTCATTTCGACTTTTAATTCGCTCACCTTTTCTTTTTTTGCTAGTGCTTCTGGGAGTCCTTTAACAGCAGCAAAAGGTAAAAACTGCTTTGCACGCTCAGAAATCGGCATAGGGGATTTCGGTCTATTCGCCACTTTTATGCCCTCCGATCTGACGATTACGCTCTCTTGTGGTTGCGGCTTCAGTGTAGTTCATACCCTTTAAAACTGCATTCTTTCCATATTTCTTTTTTATGTCCAGTACAGCCTTTTGTACTTTTTGGTTACGCGCATTAGAGATGTCTTCTTCCGTATTATCAAACAAACTCATCTGAACGGCTTCATGTTCGTCATCACGTATCACATGATTACATGAGATGTTGATTCTGCGTACAGGCTTTTTAGGGTCTACGATGCGCTCATACAGAGCCGTTACTGCCGGGAGTATCATACTGTCTGCACTGGTGGGTTTGTTCAATTTAGCCGTACCTCTCGCGGGTTCAACGTGTAATGTATTAGAGTATCCAATCTGTATCGACACAGAATCTGTGATTAATCCTTTATCCACGAGGTCCAAGCAAAGCAAATCCATCATTTCTCGAACGATCAATCGCCCTTCATCAAATGTATAATCTTTCATTAGCACCTGTCCACTTGAAAGACCATTTGTTTTGGGTTTGTATGCCTTAATATCCGCGATGGTAACGGGTTCACGCCCCCAAGCATGGTCGATGAGTAATTCTGCATCGATGCCAAATAATTTATAAAGAAAATCCTCATCCATTTCAGCAATCTGCTGCATCGTGTGAATGCCATACTTGGCGAGGGTTGTCGCAGTGCCTTTTCCTATACGCCAAAAATCTGTTAGCGGTGTGTGATCCCACAGAATTTCTCGAAAAGAAGATTCACTCAGTACACCGATAAAGTCTGGAGCATGTTTTGCTGTAATATCAAGTGCAATTTTTGCTAAGTATAAATTCGTGCCGATGCCACAGGTGGCGCGCACGCCTACTTCACGAAGAATCTCTCCCATTAGCATCAAGGCCATTTCTTTCGCGTTCATTTGATAGGTCTTAAGGTAATCCGTAAGATCTAAAAACGCTTCATCAACCGAATAGATATGAATGTCCTCTTTTGAAACAAATCTTAAGTAAATGGCATAGATTTCTGCGGCATAATCGATGTATTTTTGCATTCTTGGTGGTGCGATGATGTATTCAACGTGACTTGGTATTTCAAAAATCCGACATCTATTTTTAATGCCCAGTGCTTTCATAGAAGGTGTAATGGCAAGACAGATGGTTTTCTCGGACCGTTCGGGGTCAGCAACGACAAGGTTTGTGGTCATTGGATCCAGGCCACGTTCTACGCACTCCACCGAAGCATAAAAGGATTTGAGGTCTATACAAATATACGTGCGATTATTCATGTTCAGCACACCTTTCTTTCCAAATCAATCCGTTCATAATCTAGCATTTATCTGTCTACTATTATATCTGAAACGATGAAAAAGAACAAGTGTTCTGTTTCAAATAAATTAAGACTGATAGCCCACATCGATGTAAAGGTGTGGGCTATTCTGCGTCAATGTTTTATGTGTATCACATGTATAGGATTAATATAAGTTTACATCTTGTATAAGCGCTTTATTATAACTCTAAGCGGTTTGTAGTAAAAACCTTCCATTTTCTTTACAACAGTTGTTAACTCTTTACTAATTTCAATGTTTTGTGGACAATGTTTTTCGCATATTCTGCACTTTGTACACAGTGATGCATTGTGAGGTTCGCTTTTCAAGCTCGTCTGCATCACATATTTCCCTATCGCTAGAAATTTACCTTCTATTTCACGATCATTGTAACAAGAAAAACAGGTAGGTATATCCACACCTTGAGGACATGGCATACAGTAGTTACATGCCGTACAAGGAATCTTAATCTTTTCAATTAAGATTTGCCTTACTTCATCAAACAATTTAAAATCCGCTTCATCAAAATCATTTGGCGCCATATCGGATGCAACGCTTATATTTTCATCGAGCATTTCCATCGAATTCATCCCAGATAGCACCACTGTAACCTCAGGATGATTCCACAGCCAGCGAAAAGCCCAATCTGCTGGTGTTCTTTTTACATAAGCATTCTCCCAAATGCTATAAACTTCCTTTGGAAGATTAGAAACAAGTTTGCCGCCACGTAAGGGCTCCATAACCATAACAGGCATGCCCTTTGAAGCAGCGTATTGTAAGCCACTTTTTCCCGCCTGATTATGCTCATCCAAATAATTGTACTGAATCATACAAAAATCCCAGTCAAATATATCTACCATTTTAACAAATTCATCCCGTCCTCCATGATAAGAGAAGCCTAAATTGATGATTTGTCCTTTTTGCTTTTTATCTTCTATCCAACGCAATATCCCCAAATCAATCAGTCTATTCCATGTGTTGGTGTCAGTCAGCATATGAATTAAATAATAGTCGATATAGTCCGTTTGAAGGCGTTCTAATTCTGTTAAGAAAATTTTATCTAAGTCCTCATATTTTTTTACCAAGTAGGGCGGTAACTTCGTAGCAACTTTAACTTGTTTCCGATACCCCTGCGCCAGTACCCTTCCTAAAACAACTTCACTGTTTGGATAGATATAGGCTGTATCAAAATAGTTAACACCGGACTCAATTGCATGTATAATCTGTTTTTCAACTTCTTTTTCATCTTTTGAAAAACGCATGCACCCAAACCCAAGGGCTGAGAGTTGATCGTTATTTTTAGGATTTAATCTATAGTTCATCTATTTGTCACCTTCTAAGCATATACTTATATTTAACCACAAAGCGGGTCGAACGCCACCACTATTGTCCCCGCTTAAGCGATGCACCGTATTGCTGCTATATTTATAAGTGCCATTTCCCTGTATACCCACATTACCATCTCCATGAATGTACACCGCTCTTCGGTTCGATCGACCAGGTGTTCTAAGCCACCACCACCAAATATAACCCTTATAACTTGATTTTCTCTTATCATTATTTTCATCTTTTCTTTGAAACCAATAATCCTGTTTAGGACTTCGGTTTAAAAGGTTTTTGCTGCTGTCACCAAAGTATTTATATACGACATCTTCAATGCTAAGCAAAAATATACGGTCTTGCGTCTCTACACCGCCAAATGCTCCAAACCAAGGATTGTCATCATTTTTATTTGTAACCGTTACGATTCTATACTTTTCATCCTCACTAAAGGTATCATAGAACGCTCCATTAAGATATTGCCTTAATGCACACTCTGCCCAAGTTACATCACCCGCTCGATTATGATAGGCATGCTGATCCACTATGTCTTCTGTTAAGATTAATGCGCGATCATTTTCGATGTCAAGTATGCGCCACGCGTATCTGCCAAATGATATCTTATCACCTATATTCATAACTAAATCTCCCGTTATTGCATTTTCTCAGGTATAACATCCACTATTAATTTTGTACCCAGTTCACATGCTTTGATGAGCATTTCAGGTTGGATGGCTTCAAAGATATCAAAGTCTGTATGATAATCTAAAAATGGACCCACTTGAATATAGATCGCATCCATACCTGCTCGAGCAAACGGTGCATGGTCGCTGCGATCCGTCACTGAGGTTGTCGGTGGGTAACCCATTTCATCTAATGTTTCGCGTGCCATTTTGATCAAATCTCGCGCTATAAAGCCTTCCGCAGATCCGATATCAAATGAATCACCTACTCCAACCATATCGAAATTAAGCATGGCTATAACTGTATCCACTTCTTCTGTCGTCATGTTTTGAACATAATGATTAGAACCAATAAGTCCGATGATATTTGATGACGTTGAATCTTCATGCGTAGCGTCTACAACCAGAGATACCGACACTGACTTGCCCTCTTGAATGGCATTTTCAAATCCTTGGCCTTCAGAGCGCGAGATGCTGATTGCAGGTATTTCCGATAATGCTGTCAAAGTTGCCGAAAGTGCCGCTTCGCTATTTGGATCATAAAATAGCACTGCCACTGCTCCGTACTGAGCAGCTCTTTCTGTTTTGACATAAAAAAACTCTCCGCCCCGCTGAATCAAAACGATTTTGCCCGTGACGTCGACGCCTTCATAATCACGCTCTGCCCCCAAGCCAAGCGGTACAATTTCAGTCGCTATGCCACCTTTTGGTGTTGCGCCACTGAAACTTAAGGTTTTTGCATCTTTTATAACTCTATCAGATTCCGACGAAACCTTGAGTTCTAAATGATTACCAACATATGCTTTTACTGGAAATTGCTGCGTACGCACTTCTAATCCCATCGCAGTAAATTGCTCGCTGATGTAGTTTGCAGCTTCAAACTCCCCTTCAAATCCGGCGATTCGTGCATTATCTACAGAAGATAATGTCTTAATCGTTTCGAGCATACTTTCTTCAGAGAAGTTTGGCTCAAAAACGCCCACGGTTTCTTCTAAAGGTAACTCCGCTTGATTGTTATTACATGCTGAAACGAATACCAAAACAAAAACAAGTAATGTTATAACAAATAAATGTTTCTTTCTATTGCTCATGTCCCCCTCCTAAAATGATGTCCACACATATAGAGTTCTGATAATTCAGATAATTCTATTTTACTCTATTTTGAAAATGAATAATTTGATGATTTCTTAACAATTCATCGCTTATTCCTAATCCATGTGGACATTATTTTTCTGGCGATTGGCGCAGCAATTTGACCGCCATCTTTTTCTTGATTCTCGATAATGACAGCTATGGCAATTTCAGGGTCAGCAGCAGGTGCAAAGCCGATAAACCACGCATGGTCATTTCCCCCACCTTGCGTTGATTTTTCATTTTGAGCCGTTCCAGTTTTTCCAGCAACCACGATTTCAGAAAGTGAAGCATTTACACCCGTTCCACTTTTAACCACTTCAATCATCATTTCTTTTATCTGTTCAGAGGTTTCGCGATCTGTGAACGTGTATAATTTTTTAGTTAATGTATTTGAAAGAATCAAGTTATTTGTATCAGATATACTTTTAACCAAGTAAGGTTTCATGATGACGCCGTCATTTGCTATCCCTGAACAAATAAGTGCCATTTGAAGCGGTGTAACAAGCAGTTTGCCTTGTCCTAAAACAGTCGCTGCATATTCTGTTTTACTACTTAAATCACGGCTAATAGAGCTTTTATTTAAAGGCAAATCGAAACTGAAATTTTTATTTAATCCTGTATTTTCTGCAGCATTTATTAAAGCTTTTGCGTCTAAAACCTCTGTCATTTTTGAAAAATAGACGTTACTTGAGAAGGCCATTGCAGATGTCATATCTAATGTGCCATAAGATTTATTTCCGACATTTGAAAAAGTTTTTCCATCTATGACGATACTGCCAGAATCTTCGACGCTGTAATCGGTAAGTCCTTCTTCTATTGCCGCGACTGCAGTTACTACCTTAAATGTGGACCCTGGAGGATAAAGTCCGAGTATCGCTCTAGGTAAAAGTGGACTGTTTTCGTTTGTTGATAGCGCTGCCCAGTTGTCTTTTAAAGATTGCTCATTTGGATTGAAATCGGGTGTGCTTACCATCGCCAAAATTTCACCCGTTTTTGGGTTTATGGCGACGATGGATCCACGCTTTTCCCCTATTAATTCACGTGCCAATGCTTGTAGCGTATGGTCAATGGTTAAAATGATATTATTTCCCGTTTTATCTTCACCTGTAACAAGACGCGTCACATTTCCCATAAGTCCAAGTGCATTTAGACCAAGTAATGTATCATTATAGCGCGCTTCTAAAAGCGTCTTACCATAAATGCTTGAATTATAACCTATTACATGCGCATAAAGTTTTTTATAGGGATAACTTCTACTAGAGATGCCATCTGTAATCTTTGTATCAGCTAATATCTCACCGTTACGATCAAAAATTTTACCCCTTATTATGCCTTCCTCTTTTGCTCTAAGACGTCTGTTGTAGTTATTCCCCATGATTTGTTCTTTTCCATGTAGTTCAAAATAACTCAAGTAGAAGACCAAAGTTAAAAAAAGCAAACAGATTAATACAAAAATATGAAGTATTCGGCTATTCGTTGTCGATTTTTTCAACTTCAAACACCTCCTCTCTTAAAATAGATCCTGAAAGTGCCTGTAGCAAACCGAGTATTAAGAAGCTTGAGATCAAAGAGGAACCACCATAACTTACAAATGGTAATGTGATGCCTGTCAGTGGAATTACTCGCGTTACACCACCAATAATTAGAAAGGTTTGAAAACCTAACGTTGTCGTCAGTCCAAATGCGAGTGCTTTTGTAAATGGCTCTCGAAGACGCAGACAAATCTTAATTCCACGGTACACGAGTAATACAAATAATATGATAATGGCAATTCCGCCAAATATGCCCATTTCTTCAGAGATGGCTGAGAAAATAAAGTCCGTTTCAACATTGGGTATAAAATGAGGGTATCCCATGCCAAGTCCTGTTCCAAAAAAACTGCCGCTTCCTATTGCAAAGAGTGATTGCGTTATTTGATAGCCTTTTCCTGCGATATCTGCAAATGGATTTAACCAGCTGTCCATTCTAGCGCCTAGATGCGGCATGAGTTGTATCGCAAAAAAAGCGGATACACCAGCAAGTATTGCATTGACCGCCACAAAAATAGTTGCATTTTCAAATACATATACGACTGACAAGTAGACCATAAATATAAGCAACGCGGTTCCAAACTCTCGCTGGAGCACAAAAAATCCAAGCACGGTAAAAACCGAGACCATGAGTGTCCATTTAGGTGGTATTATTTTATCTGCTATTTTTATCTGTAATGACTCTGGATTTGCGACAAAAGAGGCCATATAATACACAAACAATATTTTTATAAATTCAGAGGGCTGAAACGAAACAGTTCCCAGAATAATCCAGTTTTTAGCACCGTTTATTCTCGTGCCAATTAAAAGAGTAAGCACAAAGAGAAAGATCATGAGTGAATAAAAAAACCAAATCGATTTAAAACGTTTATACACGCTGTGGTAAATAGAACTTGTAACGATAAATGTGAACATCCCAATTAAGTACCAAATGAACTGTTTAACACCAACATCAAATGACAGCCTGAGTTGCATCGCGAGCCCCATACTCAAAATCATAGAAACGATCAGCGCGAGATATGAATCACCCATTTTAAACTTTCTGAGCGTATAAAATGTAAAATAGGTTATAATAGCCTTCGTTACACCAAGTAACAAAATAAACGACTCAAAAATACCACTTCTTATTGAAAGTAGTCCAAATAGAGCGAGATCAATCAGTGCAACCAAGTGTATCGGTGAAATGGGCTTAGAATTTTTCGAATTAATAGTAACAAATTTATCCATGATGTTGCCTACCTTCGGAAAAGACCAGCTTTGAAATGCCGAGCATTATAACATCGCCCTCTTTTAATACGACAGGGTTCAACAGTTTTACATCATTAATAGTGGTTCCATTGACACTTCCTAAATCAGCAATCGTAAAACCTTGATTCGTTTTATCGATCTGCAAATGCTTAGACGATATATGGGGATCCGATATCACGATTTCACATGCTAAAGAACGCCCAACTATCGTCTGCGTGTTCTTAAGCGGAAAAATTTCAGTGACCGTTTCTTGACCGTTTTGTTCCATAGACGACAACCGTCTTAAATGGGGATTTGTAACCTTTGAGTCTTCCCAAATGGTCATCGTTTTTATATCTAGATAAATTATTTTTGCAATTTTGAATATAAACATATATATAACAAAAGCTAAAATGTACTTCGAAACCGTAGCTGCTATTTCATACATATAATCACTCCTCAATTGTTTCTATCACTTCTTTAACTATTCTATCGCTGAGTGTGATAGAACACAAGTCAATTATATGTAATCCAGTCTTTTGACATCATACATCCTATGATTCTGTAAGTAAAAAACAGATCGTTACACCCCTAAAATCAGAATGTATTGATCTGCCTTTTATACTTTAGAACGAGACCTTATTGGAAAACCTGCTTATATACTCACTCCATTTTCATCATGTTTCAACCTACTTGATCGGCCCAATTTGCTGGATAGACCACATATAAGAATCGGCATTTGTCCGGTGTAGAAAATTGTATTTTACTGCCTTTTGGAATAAAAATCACATCCCCAGCCTGCCCAACTGTTCGCCGTCCATCTACAATAATCTCTAACGACCCCTCAATCACATAATCCACTTCATCATAATTTAGCGTCCAATCAAAAGTTGTATGGTCCATTTCCATAATGCCTGCACCTAGTCTTGGACTTTCTTCCATGCTAAAAAGATCTTTTAGCCAAACTTTATCTCCCACTTTACCCGTATCAAAGGGCGCTGGGATTATTTTGCTTGCTTTTATGGCGATAACACCACTTAAATCTACAGAATGCGTCGACTCTGATGATTTCTCAAATTGAGCAGCTAGAACTTGACGTACAATTTGCTCGATGATATCGCGATTGATTTCTTGCATGCATACCTCCTATGCAACTGCGATATAAAAGTGGCGATTAAGCTTCTTTTGAAGTTTTTTTAGACTCTCTGACAAAGAAAAGCGCAAGTGCCACTGCAGTAACGCCTGCCACTAATTTTCCTACAACCATCGGGAAAATCATTTCTTGATTGACGCCCGCTGTAAATCCTAAATGATCACCAAATACAAATGAAGCACTTACTGCAAATGCTACGTTGAGTACTTTACCACGGTTATCCATGTCTTTCATAAGGCCAAACATCGGAATGTTGTTAGCAAGTGAAGCCACCATCCCCGCAGCAGATACATCATTCATTCCTAGTACTTTTCCAAGTTTCATAAGGGGTTTACTAAAAACTTTAGTGATGGCATATACCATCGGAAACGCACCCGCTAACATAATCGCAATTGCACCCACGATTTCAATACCATCCGAAATAGGTGCCATGCCTGGAATTACAACAAAACCGGTTAAGGTTTCTACGATAATGGCAGCAAGACCTATCGTAATAACGACAACCACACCTTTTCCAAAGATGAGAAATCCTTTAATCATACGTTCTGGAATACGCCATAAACCAAGAGCTAACAACAAGGAAACGATAATAATCGGAACAAGGTTACTCAAAATCATAGTCAAATCAAAGCCTGCCACTATTCCTCCAGCAAAACAGCCGATAGGAATGGTAACCATACCTGCTAAAACGCCTTTAGCAAGATATGGATGGTCCTCTTTCCGAATAATGCCAAGCGCAACAGGAATCGTAAATACAATCGTTGGTCCCATCATTGCGCCCAGAATTAATCCTGCAAATAATCCAGCTTCTTCAGTAAGCGCCAACTGCATTGCAAGTGGATAACCACCCATATCATTTGCAAGTAAAGTTGTTGCGAACATCGCTGGATCAGCTCCTAGAAACTGATAAACTGGAACGACCACCGGTTTCAATATCTCTGCTAAAACAGGAGCCAAAGAGACAACACCGACCATCGCCACTGCAAGAGAACCCATCGCTATGATACCTTCATCGAATTTTTCTCCCAACCCAAATCTGTTGCCTATAATTTTGTCTGCCGCGCCTAAAACCATAAATCCAACCATAATGTAAACGATAATTTCATTAATACTCATTGAATTGCCCTCCTTCATACATTTTATATTTTTTTAAGAACCAATTCTGTTATTTGTTTTATCTGATCGCCATGATCAATACCAAAATCTTCTTTTAATAAGGTTTCAATTTCGCATCTTAAATCCTCTGTCTTACTCTCTTTTGCATAGTGAATGGCTATGCCCCTGTTCCTAATTAAATCTTTAGCCGCCGATGTTAAAATGACATCTGGCGTTATGGTCACTTCCTTTGCACCTTCACATATGATGTCGGAAATGTTTTTTTGAGTGATTAATTTTTTTGCGATATTACTCACCTCTTTCTATAGAAAAACATGTCTCATTGAAGGATGCGGTCTAGGTATAACCACTTTATTAACCAAAAGACCCGTCTCTTCACCGATGCGTGCGCCTGCTTCCGCCGCAGCGGTTATACCACTAACATCACCTGTCAATGTAACAAACGCCTTACCTCCAATTGCAAATCCCAGCCTTAAATCTACGAGATTTACATTGGCCGCTTTAAGTGCACAATCTGCTGCCACAACTGCACTTGCAATACTGAAAAATTCTAGAACAGCGATGGAGTCTTCCAGTACTACCATACTACACCCCGTGATTGCCGGGATAATCTGTGCACTTAAGTTTGGCAATACCAAATGGTCTACTACATTTTCACCGCCTGCGATTAAGCCTGATTCCACAGCAGATTTCACAGCGCCCACATCCCCACTGACTAGTGTTAGGAACTTTCCTGGACAGATAGAATGTGCCTTTAAGAGCGATACATCTGCCGCTTTAAGCATGACATCTACTACTTCATACCCTTTGGCGATGCTGTTTAATTCTATCAAACCTAATGTTCTAACCATCTAATACCTCCATTTGATCCACCGCCTCTATCACAATGTTTTCCAAGCCAACGGTCACTTTTCCTGAAATACTGGCGTGAATGTTTGCCCCTAAAGTTCCCTCTTCATTTCTCGCTATCAGACTTCCCACCGCTACAAAGTCCCCCGATTTAACGATTGGTTTAGATAAAACACCGATATGTTGTTTTAGTGCTATCGTTACAACAGATGGTTTATACAAACGTACTTCATTTAAATGGATGCCTGCATATTTCTGCAACCCCGTACGCGCCACCATACGATCTGTGTGGATTTTTCTGTAAGGCATCATCTCATGAGGTTCATATTTGAGATTTTCAGTTTTTTCAAACCGAATCCCCTGTGCCAATAGTTCCTTTTTTATGAACTGATTAACGGTTTTAGGTGACAAACCCATCGGACATGCATAGAGTTCACAAACACCACATTCACAACAAATAAGCGCTGAGATCATCGCCTCAAGATTACGTTCATGCATGCCTAAAGCACGCATCACTTTATGTGGATAAAGTGGATGTCCATTTAGATACCTAGGACATAAATCGGTACACATTTGACACTGAATGCATGCGCTTTCAGTTCTTCTGATTATGTGATGCATTGGCAGTCGCTTCATTGTAATCAAATAACTATCCGACTCCACCACGACGATCCCACCCAACGTCTTGGTGACATAAGATGTTTCAACGCGCTCTTTAGTGCATTCATGCCCCATCAAAGGACCACCCAAGAGTACGGTATAATTAGTAGTGGTAACACCTCCAGCTAAGTTTAAGCATTCGCTAATCGAAGTTCCAATGGGCACTTCTATTAATGTGGGTTCTTTCACAGCGCCCGTTACAGTAATCGTCCTGGAAATCACTGGCTTTTGCTCCAAAGCGTTTTTGACATCGAGAAGTGTTGCAACATTAGAAACCACAACACCAACATCAAGTGGAATTCCAGTAGGGGGAATACTTTTTCCACATATTTCTTGAACCAGCAGATGCTCATCACCCGCTGGATAATAATTTGCGATTACTTTTATTTCTACAGATGCATCTTGTTTCTTAATCGCCCCTTTCAAAGCCTCAATTTCTTTTGTGTTTTTATCTTTAATACCAATTACTGCTCGAGAGGCATTTAAATGCATTTTAAGTTTTTCTATGATTTCAATCAACGCAGTTGCATGTTCACGTATTAAAAACTTATCCGTTTCAAGCAAAGGTTCGCATTCAATGGCATTTACAATAAATGTTTCTATAGAGGTATTAAATTTGATATGTGTTGGAAATCCTGCACCTCCAGCACCCACTACGCCAGCCTCTTTGATCGCTTTAATGATATCCATAGCACCCCCTAAAGCTCAAGGTTACGATCGACTTCAACTTCATCGACGATACCGACAATCATAGCATCAATCGGGCAATGATTTTTTTCTAGCGCGCACCTTGCAGAACTACCAGTGACCACAAGCACCAACTCTCCTATGCCTGCACCCACTGAATCTGCTGCAATCAACTCAGGCCGATCGATCCCCGAATAGTGATCAATGGGTTTTACAACCAGCAATTTAAGTCCATTTAAACCTGAATCTTTTCGTGTGGCCCAAATATTGCCAATTACTTTTCCTATAATCATAAAATCACTCCCTTATAATGTTCAGTTGACTTTGAAGTAGATAATCCTGCGCCAACGGCGTGACAATCGATGCCTTTAATAGGCGTATCACCAAACAACCCTCTTGCGCATAGTGCTTAAGCTGTTTTTCAGTTAGAACGCGATATGGATGAATTCTAGTATTAGAAATACACATATCACCTACTACGATTAGACCACTGTCCATAAGCAGTTTTAAGGCTTCGTGATGCTTTTTAATAAGCGGTGTTTCTGTCTGTTCTAGATTTAACAACTCAATATGCTTGGTACGGATCATCACTTTAACATGCCTTAACAAGAGTGAGAGCAAGGCACTAGAAATATCATCTCCACCAATACCCAAAGAAGCAGCCATAAGCGATCGACAACTTAACTCCGGCAACCAAACCATGATCTGCGCTTCATTACATTTGCTTTTAAAAATTGCAATGGCGTTTTCCAGTGTAACTGTACGCTCAATGTAATGTGTTTTGGCATATAATAAGACTTCTTCTTCTGGATAATTGAATCCTTCTAGCATTATAAGACATGGCATCTTACCTAGATGAAACATTACACTATTAACGATGTTTTCAATCTCATTTTCTCGCAATGTTTTCACCTCACTTCATACATGATAATGCTATGCCAATTGGAGTAACCAATAATGGCTGACTTGGTTTAATCGTCTTTATGCCCGTAATACGTTCAAAAACAGTTTCGATTCCTGGAAAAAGACACGTTCCGCCTACAAGGCATACTTCTAAGACCTCATAACCTTGGATATGGTTCTTTACAATCGTAGCCATTTTTTCAAACACAGGTCTTACAATTTGGCTTACCTCATGGATTTTTGAAACGTCCATTTTATAACTTTCTGCCTCTTCAAAAGTGATATGATAGTGACCAGAGATTACGAGGCTCACATGCGTACCACCAGTCGCTTCATCCGCTGAATAAATGACAGCACCATTCTCAATTATAGAAAGGCCAGTGGTGCCCCCACCAATATCAACGATAACCCCATTTTTCATACCTACTACTGCGTTCGCAGCTGTAGGTTCATCAACAATCGCTGTAACTTCAAGGCCTACACTTTCTACTACATATTTGTGTGTGTTTGCATCTGCTTTGCTGGTACCTGGCGGGACTGCGATAGAAGCTTTCATAAGCGATACGCCTAACCGATGTTCCAATTTTTCTTTAAGCGATTGTACGATTCTGCAAGCACCAACGAAGTCTACCACAAGACCATCTCTAAGGACTTGTGCATACTCAAGTTCGATTGCAATAGGGATATCGTTTTCATCAATTACAACAAGTACGATATACGCAGTGCCTAAATCTACACCCACACGTAATGTCCCCGTATAAGGACTTGTTCTATCTAATGTTTTTAATGCTTCTTCTATATAGGCATTCACCGCTAAAAGTTCCATTTGCGCCCCTTTATTTTACAATCTCACCACGAGATGTACTCAATAATCCAACAGCATTTGCCTCATCATAATCTATGTGCAAACTTAAACTATAATGTTCATTAACACGAACAAGAACTTCCTCAAATACGAGTCTCCTTAAGCCATAAACCCTTACTGATGTGAGATCCCCGTTATTTAAACCGTAGTGTGCTGAATCATCAGGACTCATGTGCAGATGCCTCCGTGCGATTATAGCCGCTGATTTAGCCTTTATGGCATTTCCACCCGATGATACGATCACGTCTGATGCGCCGTCTAGATCACCGGAATCCTTAATCACGGGGGTTACCCCTAAAATCCGTGCATCGGTTATCGAGATTTCAACCTGTGTTTTTCCACGGCAAGGGCCCAAAATAGCGACATCTTTTAATATGCCCTTAGGACCTATAAGCATCACTTTTTCCTCATATAAAAACTGCCCAAATTGAGACAACTCACGTGACTTTGTCAACTCTTTCGTGCCAAACAGCGTTATTGCATCTTCTTTACTTAAATGGATGTGGCGACCTGATGCTTCTACTCTAATGGTACCGAGACCCTTTAGATCGCTATTGGACGCAAACATGATTTGAGTCATTATTTGATCGACGATTTTATCGATTTCTCTTTCATCCATTTCAAAACCTTTCTTTTGCATAATAGTTTCCTCTTATACGGCACATTAAGACATAAGTGGCACTGCTTAAGCGATTAAGCACTTTGATAATATCCTCTCGCTCCATAGAAAACTCTTTATGAAAGGTCTTAATCGCAATCAACTCAACTTCTCGTATTTCAGTCCGCAACTTGTTTAGCAAAACCACTTCAACACCCATAGAGACATCAGGAACAAAGTGTTCAATACCAAAATGTTTTTTAGGGTGATGAGAATGCTCCCTCAGTTCTTGATCGCTAAGCCCTAAGAGTGATTTTATTGTAATCGGTTCATCAACGACTTCGGCTCTAAGTACATGCCTTACAATATCTAGTAATTCATCAAGCTCTTTTACCAAGGATGTAAAAGGTGATTTAAGAAGTTGTAACTGTATCTCCATAATTAAACTCTCTAAACTATCAATTCGCCCTCTAAAAATAATGCGCGCGTCGTCCTTAAAAACCAATTTGTTGCCTTTTAGATGCGTCATATGCTCTGGCTTTTCTGAATAAAAGCCACCATCATAACTTGAAACAAATTTTGGTTCAAAATCATTTTGAATCTTTTCGAATGCTTGGTAAAAGTTTTCCTTAACAGGTTTATCTAAAGTGAGCAACTCTATCCTACGGTCTTTAATAAATTGTCTTGCTGAAGGGGTAATTATATCTCCAGGATAAAGGGTAATCACTTTTGTATTATCATTTTTTAACATGTCTCTCAATATCGTCTCAGTTATCAGACTCATAAAACACCCCTTTCTCTGGTGTCACCGCCCAATCGCATGACTGCAACTGGGCGGTTATGCCTGAGTTATTCTTCTGAAGTTGACCTTCCTTGCGGTAAGATTAATTCAACTTCACTGTGTGGTCTAGGGATAACGTGCACAGATATCAACTCTCCTACACGTTCTGCTGCAGCAGCACCTGCATCTGTTGCGGCTTTTACAGCACCAACATCACCTCTAACAAGTACTGTCACAAGACCTCCACCTGATTTTTCTTTACCGATTAAAGTGACGTTCGCTGCCTTAACCATTGCATCTGCTGCTTCAATCGCACCTACTAAACCTTTTGTTTCAATCATTCCCAACGCATTAAATGTAGACATATTAAACCTCCTCAATTTTTAAACCTCTAATAGGTGTTGTTTTTTTAATGCTTCATAGACCATTTCACAAATCTGATCTACGTTCACACGATCAGTTTCCACTGATTTAACCTTCTTTTCTTCTAAATCATATGCCACCCAGCGGGTATTCATAAGATGTAGTGGCGTAACATTATCACTTGTTGCACTTCCTCCGATACTTCCACAGCCAAGTGTCATCGATGGTGCTAAGCCAGTGGATAAACCTACTGCACCATGTGTCGAAGGTGTATTTACTAAAAACCGTGAAACTGGTTTTTTTAAAGCAAATTCTCTGATTACATCTTCGTCATGAGAATGAATAGAAAGTGTATGACCCAAACCGCCATTCTTTAACAGTTTAAAACAAATTTCGCACGCTTCATGCCAATCCGAAACGATATAAAAACCGATGAGTTGTGTAAGCTTCTCTTTAGAAAATGGGTAGGCCTGTCCTATTCCTGGTTCTTCTCCAACAAGAAGTTTTACATGTTTTGGAATTTCAATTCCAGCCAAATTCGCGATAAATTGAGCTGATTTACCCACAATGTTAGGGTTCATATGTCCATTTGACTTTTCCATTACTTGTTTCACTTTTTCAAGTTCGTCGCCCTTTAGAAAATACCCGCCATATTTTATCACCGCTTCACGTACTTGACTTTCAATACATCGTTCTGTTATGATCGCTTGCTCAGACGCACAGACTGTACCATTATCAAATCCTTTAGATCTAAAAATTTTCTCTACAGCATCGTCAATATCTGCGGTTCGCTCTATAAAAACAGGTACATTTCCAGGACCAACTCCAAGTGCTGGTTTTCCAGAACTATATGCAGCTCTTACCATCGCAGATCCACCAGTGGCCAAAATCATAGAGACATCTTTATGTTTCATAAGGGCATCTGTTGCTTCTAACGTTGGCAAGGAGATACAGCCGATCAAGTCTTTTGGAATCCCCAAAATAGTACACCCTTCTTTTAAAACATTAACAGTAGAAAGAATACACTTCACAGCTGAAGGATGTGGACTAAAAACGATACTATTTCCTGATTTTAAAGCAATGAGTGCTTTATATATCACTGTAGAAGTCGGATTGGTTGATGGGATCAATCCAGCAATAACACCCAGCGGCGTTCCAATTTGTATGATTTTCTTCTCAGGTATTTCATTGATAATGCCCACTGTTTTAATGTCTTTCATGTAGGCCCACAATTTTTGACTTGCTAATACATTTTTTTCTTTTTTATCTTCCCATATTCCAAAACCAGTTTCTTCCACTGCTAGTTTTGCTAGATGTTCAGCGTTTGAAAACGCAATTTTCGATAACCCTTCAACAGCAACGTCAATTTCCTTTTGAGAGAGTGTTGCATACTGTTCCTGTGCTACTTTTGAGGCACTCACGAGATTTCTTACTTCTTGAACAGAAGCCAAATCCACATCGACTTGCATCATAATGCACCGCCCCCTTTCAAATGGTCCTCGATAGCAGTAATCAGTAGTTCTTTATTGGCAAATTTGATTTTGCTTCGATCCAGGGTGGTTATTTCTAGTTCACGTGCTATATGTCTGAGCTCCACGACTTTATACTTCTCCAGATGATCTAAAGCATAACCGTCAATTTCAATAATTGGAGATCGAATGAAATTGCCCTTCTTTATATTGGAATTAAGCAAAGGATAAACGTCATCAGATAGCCGAGGAATAACGTGTGATGAAACAACCGTTCCAATGCGTTTTGCTGCAAAACTACCCGCCTCAACGGCTGCTACGACTGACCCTACATCTCCTGTTATAATAATGGTAATTAAACCGCCTGTACTATTCTGTTTTGATACCAAAGTAACATTAGCCGCCTTAAGACATGCATCTAGCGCTTCGATGGCACCCACCAACCCCTTTGTTTCAATGAGACCAATCGCAGTATTTTTCATAGGCACTCCTTACCTAGTACTTCGTGGGATTATCAGCAACGTATTTAACAGCCTCAGCAAATGCATCACATGCCGCCTTACACGCGGATTGACTCCCCGTTAGCAAACCACCGCCAAAGTTTGTTTCTGAAGGCGGGCCATAAAAAGCTGCCATCTTAACGTCTGCTGCTTTAAGTGCTGCATCAAGAGCATACATCGCTTCTATTGGAGGTGCGATAAGATAGGCGATTGACTGGCCTTCATCAACACCTGCAATTTCTGAAAGGTAGCTACCTGATCTTGAAACACAGTGTGCATAATATGCGATTGAATCCTCATCATTGGCACTGTAAAAGCATGCATCATTTTCGATAAAATCTATTGCTGCATTTAAGCCACTTCTAACTTCAGCTGGTGTAGGACCTGATAAAATACCTATAAACTCTCCAGCAAGTTTCGTGTTCGCATTCGCTGCGCCGCCATAAAATGATTTGGCATATGCCACAGAAACTTCTGCTTTCTTGGTCGCTTCATCGAGCGCTGTGTAACCGACGTCGTCGCAATCAGTGGTAATAATCCCGATCGATCGATGCCCTTCTTTAAGAACAAATTTTTCTCTAAGCCCTTCGTCAACATTGGAAATGAGCTTAACGCTTAACACTGTTACTTTTAATGGATCATTTCTCATTTGAATCCCTCCTATAATTTTAAGTCAACGCCGCTTTTCTTTTCGTCCAACATGCGTTTAATAATATCCGCTATATACGCGCCAGCCTCCACAGCCGGAGTTCCATTCCTATGGATGTTACTAACAACCGTTCTCAATGACTCGTTATTTCCGACTTTTCCTCTATAGATCATGTAACAACTCATGGATTCACCTGTGGCAAGACCAGGTCTTTCACCAATTAGTACCACAGTAACTTCAGAACCAACGATCTCTGAAACGTGATCCATCGCGGGTACACGGCCATATCGTAAGAAAAATGGCTGAGCCACAGAAATCCCTTTTGCTTTTAATCCCATCTCAATAGATTTAAAAGTATCGTAGGCATTTGTTTCAACTGCAATAGATGAAAGCCCATCTGAAACATAAACGAGCACTTTTGGCGGCGTACTGTAATTTAGTTTTAGGGTGCTAACTGCATGTTCATCTAAAATACGTCCTAAATCTGGTCGCGTTAGATATTCATCTTTCTCTTTTATTACAGTTTGAACCTCTACCCACCCTTTATTTGATGCGAAATCTTCCGCTACATTTGTAAATACCGCATCTTGTGCAATGGCGTGATCCGCTCTAAACCGCAAGAGTGTTTCTGTTGTATATCTTGGGCCAGCGCGCCATATACCAACCCGAGCAGGAGTAGACTTTTTATAGTTCAAATAAGCGTCCTTGTTCTCTGCAAATGGCACTGCAAAGTATGATTCAATAGTCGTCTTTGTGATGTCTGGTATAGCATCACTGTCGATGGATGGGATTTCCATAGGCAAAGGTGTACACATTTTTGGTGATGCTTCTGAATTTACCGCATAATATGATTTGACCACTTCTTCGATTATTTTTCTTAAACTCGCTTCTGACATCTCATGCCCTCCTTTCTATTTCATAAATATGGATGCATCGCCTGCACGGTCAGTAAGTTTCCCCTCTTTTAATAGTCCCATTTCTTCCATCCAATCGGCAAATTCTTTGATCGGTTTAAGACCAAGCAAACTCCTAAGCGTCTGAGCTTCGTGGTAGCCCGTACATTGATAGTTAAGCATGATGTCATCACCTGCAGGTATTCCCATGAAATAGTTACATCCTGCACTTGTCAAAAGGACTGCTAAGTTTTCAATATCATTTTGATCCGCTTTCATATGGTTTGTATAACATGCATCTACACCCATTGGTATACCTGTCAACTTACCCATGAAATGGTCTTCTAGGCCAGCACGCATAACTTGCTTACTGTCATATAAATATTCAGGCCCTATAAAGCCAACAACCGTATTGACTAGGAAAGGTTTAAATCTTTTAGCAAAACCGTAACATCTCGCTTCCATCGTCACTTGATCTGCGCCATGATGTGCATCACTCGATAGCTCTGAGCCTTGGCCAGTTTCAAAGTACATGACATTTGGACCAGTACTTGTGCCTTGCTTCAGCACCAGTTCTCTAGCTTCTTGGAGCATATCCGCAGTAATACCAAATGCTTCGTTTCCCTTTTGCGAACCCGCAATGGATTGAAAAATCAAATCTGAAGGAGCACCTTTACGGATGGCTTCCATTTGTGTGGTAACATGAGCAAGTACACACTGCTGGGTAGGTACTTTCCACTTACGTTTAAAAGCATCAAACATTTTTAGTACTTTCATTACATTTTCTACCGTATCGTTAACTGGATTTAAACCGATTACTGCATCTCCAACACCATATGATAAGCCTTCCATTAACGAGATCATTATGCCATCGAGATTATCTGTCGTATGGTTGGGTTGCAATCTAATCCCCAAGACATTCTCGCCACCGATGGTTGTGTTGCAATGTGCTTTGATTTTTATTTTTTTAGCTGCATACACCAGATCTAAATTCGACATAAGTTTGGTCACAGCTGCTACCATTTCTGATGTCAACCCTCTTGAAACTCTTCGAATCATGTCTCCTGTCGTGTTTTCATCAAGTATCCATTCTCTGAAGTTTCCCACTTCCCATGCTTTTATTTCATCATAGATGGTGGTATTTAGATCATCATAAATCACACGCGTTACTTCATCTTCCTCATATGGAACAACGGGATTTTTGTAGATGTCTTCTAGCGTCAGATGACTAAGCACTACTTTGGCCGCCACACGTTCGGCTGCCGTCTCCGCAGCAACTCCGGCTAGTCTGTCTCCGGATTTTTCTTCATTGGCTTTTGCCAAAACTTCTTTGACACTGGTAAATTCATAAACTTGATTAAATAATGATGTTTTTAATTTCATGCCTTCACTCCTCTCGCCTTTAATAGCCAAATAATAAAGTTTTTATGATAACTGGTAATACCTGTCCATCGGCGATAGGCATACCAATATCAATGTAGTCCCCATTGTCTACACGTATTGAATCTATACAAATTACGGGCTTTTCCTTTGATAGATTTCGTCTCAAACTAAGTCCAAGTGCTTTTGCCATATCATGCTCGACAGATATGATAATGGGTTGATCAGATTCAACCACTTGATTAAGGCCCTTTATAATATCTTCTGCTAACAGTTGAAGGGCATCAAAACCATAATGACTTGATCCTGTAATAGAAAATGCTATCAATGGTTTTACACCCTCATGTACCACCCAGTTTAACCGTTTTTTAATGGCTTCAATTCGAGTACGACCACTGTTTTTTTCTTCCTCAAAACTAAGTTTAACCACAGGAATATTCTTAAGCGGTAGAACTCCTGAGTCGTAATTTATGGTGCTCCCGCTGATGCTTGTGGTGTGAATTCCAGCACCAATTACTGTTGC
This sequence comes from uncultured Clostridia bacterium, assembly GCA_927417275.1. Classification (GTDB taxonomy): domain Bacteria; phylum Bacillota; class Clostridia; order Peptostreptococcales; family Acidaminobacteraceae; genus Fusibacter_C. Next base: position 20,195 of record CAKMJV010000023.1, on the reverse strand, counting down.
TCTTATGGTCTCATTTGCGATTAAAACTGGTAATTCTGAGCTTATGAGCGCTTGTGTCAAACTCTTCCCCAACAAAACACCTATGTCACCATACTCAAAAATACTTGCTTTTTTTTCTATCATACAATCGGCAATTCCCCCTGAAAAGAATAGGCCTTTCAGTTTGAATTTCTCCTTTAATCCATGATTTGTAATTAATAGATTAGCAATCGGGTCTTCATAGTTCCCTTTTGCAATGGAGACTATAGCAGATGCCATGGTATCTGTTATTTTCTTAAGTTCTAGTAAGTCAGCATGCTTTCCTACGATTAAGTTTGCTCCTAAAGTCTCTATTAGCAACTTCATTTTAGAGGATATATAGGTTATCTTTTGATTCACGTCCAGTTGGATTAATCTACCCCCGATATCAAAACAAGCTGATTCCACTGCATCTCCGTTATTAAAGACTGCAATATTGGTGGTACCACCACCTACATCAACATTCATAACTGTACAGGCATGCGATTCAGAATGGGCACATGCACCTGACCCTTTACCTGCTAATATACCTTCCAAATCTGGACCCGCAGTGGTCACTACAAAATTCCCCGCTAAACCACTTAACAGTGTGATGATTTCTTGAGCATTCTCTTTGCGTGCAGCTTCTCCAGTGATGATTACCGCTCCTGTATCCACTTCACCAGGTGATAATTTCGCCTTTTGATATGCATCTAAAATTATTTTTTTTATAGCCACGACATCAATTGTTTGTGCATCCTTTAAAGGTGTAAAATAAATATCACTTTTGTACAATAGTGTCTTATCCACTATACGAACGGATGGTACTGTCCAAGACTGCGCGAAATTCTCAATTTTTATGGCGCATAAAACCATTTGTGTAGTGGTTGTACCGATATCTATGCCTACACTTTTTAATATCTGTTCCATACCTCCCTCCTTCTTCTCCAAAAAGACAAAACGACGACATTAAATAGCGATTATCGCTTTTAACATCGTCGTTATGATCACTTTTGCCTCTTTGCAAAAGATTATTAAGTTTTATAAATCTACACTATATGTCTGTTTTCATTTTAAAGTCAAAACTCACCTTAGTACCAGAATCATTTGAATCAATAGAAAAACAACCTTTCAGTTTATCAATGATAATGCTTTTTACGATTTTCATACCTAAACTGCCTTTACGAGCCATTTCGATGTTATATCCTACACCATCATCTGTAACGAGTATACTCGAATATAGAATGCCCCTTTGTATTCTAATTTCGATTTTTCCAGATGATCTACCGATAAAAGCATACTGCATTGAATTTTGAACGATTTCATTAACAACAAGCGCTATAGAAGTTGCAAGATCTGAACTAATGTCAAAGGAATCACCTGTAATCACAAGTTCTATGGAACATTCTTCAATCAAGACACTCATGGCATTGGTAGTAATCTGCTGAAGTATGGTTTTGATATCCACTTCATCTACGCCCTTTTGAGCTAATACTTCATGCGTTACGGCTATACTGATGACTCGGTTTATACTCTCATCAAAAGCTCTTTTAGCCTGTTCATCTTCTATGCGTCTCGATTGGAGCCTTAACAAACTTGCTATCGTTTGTAAGTTGTTTTTTACACGATGATGGATTTCTCTGATTGCCACAGATTTTGAAATCAACTCTTTTTCAATCGCTTTTTCATCAGAGATGTCTTTGATGATCATAATTAGACCCGCCAAGTCATATTCGTTCAACTTCATACTGGCATATTTTACCTTTAAGGTGAAATTTCCTATATACACTTCAAAATTTTTGGTTGATGAAGACTGAATCACTTCATCAAAGCGACAACCATCAAGAACTAAATTTTCAAATGGAATACCTACAAGTTCATCTTGATATCCCAATTTTCGATAAAGTGATGCTGCAACTGGGTTTAAACTTTGAGAAAATCCATGTCGATCAAAGATAATAATACCGTCATTAAGATAATTATGGACATGATCCTTCTCATTCATAACATCCATTAGCGATTCAGTAAGTTGCTCAGTTGTCTCAGATAAAATTTTCATTCGCGCATTATCTTTTTCCTTATCATAGACATCTGTTTCAACTATTAAACAAGCAATGGTTGTGCCACTCTCATTTTTAATCGGTACAACATTTTGCTTAACAATTTGATCTTCTTGTGTAATTGCGCGTAAATCTCTGGTGGGCATACCGAGTTCAAGCGTTCGTATGGCTGCAGGTTCGTTACGTCTAAAGGCATATTCTCCCACTACGGTTTCTTTATACATGGATTTATACATCGACGGCTTTGCCTCTGCGATAACGATGGCTACGCCTTTTTCCCGCGTCATGCAATCTATAAAAACATCCGCATTCATTAAATTTGCCATAAGTGGCAAATGTTCGCTAATGTCCAGTAATAATTTGATATCTAAATCTTGTAAGTTTGTATACTCACGACAAAGCTGTTCTAACATCTCTACCTCCTGTTAGTCACTCATAAGAAGTACGATTGATATGTCCTTCATAGAACAACGCTTGTCCATACTTAGTTTACGAATATAATTATAAGCCTCATCTTCAGTCATCTGCTTTTTACGAATCAAATGACCTTTTGCACGGTCTACAAGAACTCTTGCTTCTAGTTTTTCACTAATTTTAACCGTTTCGTTTTTAATGGCATGTATTTCATTTGCTTTGTGAATGGCTATTTCAACTGCTGGAATCAGTGCTTTTTCAGTAACAGGTTTAACCATATAGTTTAAAACACTGTTTTCTTTTGCTTTCTCAATAAACTCTCGGCCACTGTACGCCGTTAGTATAATAATACCACTTGCTAAGTTTTCATCATTGATGATTTTAGAAGCCATCAATCCGTCTAACAAAGGCATCTTTACATCCAATATTACCAAATCTGGATGGTGCTTTTTACAAAGTTCAACGGCATCAAACCCGTCTACCGCTTGTCCTACGACATCGTAGCCTGCGTCTTCGAGCATTTCAGCGATATTTATACGCGTAATCGGTTCATCGTCGGCAATGACAATCTTTCTACACATAGGTTCCTCCCTACTAGAATTTCCAGTTGTTTAAGCCTTATGTATAAGTCTCCATATTTCATGCAAACCAAGACACGAGATATTGCTAACTTCATAAATTTTTAAAGCACCTGCTTGCTCTAAATCACTTCTCACACGATCACGCTTTTCAGAATCTTTTAATAAATCGATTTTAGTGATAATGCCTATGACAGGTTTATTAAACATCGTACCAAAATTCGGTGGAAACACCGTTTGATCACATTCGACATCTTGCACCAACGCTATGAGATCGACATCATGTGATAACGTCACAATTACATTATAAAACCTCGGATTTTCGAGATATTCTCCTGGTAAATCCAAAAAGCTATCATAGTATTCAACCGCTTGCGTTTTTTTATCACATAACGCACCATCATATAACGCTTGGATTAAAGAAGTTTTTCCAACACTTGTTTTTCCGATCAACATCATTTTTGTCATTATGACCTCGTAATCGGTGGCGGTGAAAACTTCAACATTTCACCCAAAACATTGATGACTTCCTTTAATCCTTCTTCAACGCTTCCAACATCTCCTACTATCACTAAAGATCCACTAAATCGGTCTAAAAATCCAATTTCTACTCCCGATGCTTTAACCGCTACATCCGCAGCAATAATAGCGGCTTCACCTGGTGTTATGGTCATTATTCCAATCGCACCTGTGGTCGCTTCATTTAACCCCAATTTCTTGCAAACCTCTCGCCTAGGATTTGCTATTAGGTGTGCTAATGTAATCTGCTTTCCTGGCACATATTCCTGTATGACACGTTGTTTTTCCAACTGATTTTCCATACAATACACCTCATTTATGTATAAAAAAAGCCCGCAGTAATCAAACGATTGCTACAAGCTGCGCTGCTTTATATATCTAGTACGACGTTGTACTGATGAAATTATAACATAATCGTAACAAAGTTACAAGAATCAGTTTCTATTTTTTTCATACCCTTTATTTAAATTTTAAATGTGTCAATAAACACTTTAGTCATTTCGGCAATTTCACTGTTCGTACTAGAATATCATTTCAAAATACGGTTCATTTTGATTTGTATCCTCGCACCATTTCACACCTATATAATCGAACCCCAATTTTTCCAATACCTTTTGGGAAACAATATTCTCAGGTGCTATTGAAGCCCCGATTCTTTTGATTTTCAAGTGCTTTTTTGCATATTCGATACAAGCTTTTGCTGCCTCTGTCGCGTATCCCTGACCCCAGTATTTCTTGGCAAAGTGATACATAAGTTCTGTGTCATAGCCATTAGTAGGTGGATTAAATCCACAAACGCCTAATATTTCACTGCTTTCTTTTCGTATTATCAAATAGGGTGAGAAACCTTTTTCATTTTGCATATTTATATAATATTTTAACGCTTTTAGTTCGCGTTCTTTGGTGCCTGCTCCACCACAATATTTCATAACCTCCACATCGCCCCAAAAGTTCATCACTGATTCTATATCTTCCAATTCCAAGGTCCTTAATATCAGTCTCTCTGTTTCTAGTATAATCATGGTAATACCTCCTTAAGTCACCATTAAAATAAACATATTCCGACCTTAATATTACGATATATTTGTCGAATCATATAAGTCCAGAAGCTAGTATGAATATTGCAAGACCATGTGTTAACGTTGCACCCAATAATCCATACTTCATTCTAACTAATCCTGCTATAATCCCCTCATAAGTTGCAAATATTAATAAGGACCAACCGATATCGGTTACGGTTATAGCCAAGAAACTATGACCAAAACCGAATAATATACCAGAAAGAATCGCTGATTTTAATGGTGAAACATACTTTCCTATGTAGCCTTGGAAATAACCCCTGAATAGCACTTCTTCGTATAAATTTCCTAATAATGCGAGTATTAGAATAGAAAATAGCATATAATTTTCCGGTTTTCCCCCACGAATACCAATAGGTGTAGATAAGTAAATGAAAATTAATGGCAACGCGACAGCTGCTGCTCCTAGAACGCCAAAAAATATCGATTTTGTTACACTTTCTTTATTCCATACAAGTAGCGCTTTTAAGTCCTTTTCTGCATAATTCATGGTAAGGACCATTCCAGCACTAACCAACCCAAGTATAATCAAAACAATTGGGTCATTAATAAACCGTAACCAGAAGAATCCATCCGTACCAAAAGTCCACAGCCCCATGGGTGTCATAGCATCTCTCGTGAGTACAAACAATAGAATATATACGATCATTCTTATAGCCGTTTGCTTTTTGGGTAATAACAATAACAAGAATACGCCTAACAATATTCCTGGTATAACTCTAATAAGGTAACTTATAAGCAGTTCCAACATAATTTTTCCTCCATACATAAATATGATCAATACTTAAGCAATTTTACGGCTATTGCTTTTAATGCCTCTGAAGCTTCATCTATCGTAAAAGGATTTTCATCGATAATCGCTCTTTCCAGGACTTCGTGAAATGTGATTACTAAAAAATAAGCTACGAATTTTGAGTTTTCAATATTTAATGCGCCATTTAATCTTCCTTTCTCTAACCAAGCAGTGAGTCCTTCTATCCACTTGTTGACTGACTTATTTTCCATATTATGAAATCCAATGAATGAAAAAAACCTTACATGATGCATTAATTTTATTAGCGTCCTATGCTTTTTTAGAAAAAAAACGATGTAGGAAATGATTTTTTCAATATCCTCTTTTTCGTAGCCTTCTACATCTAGTTTATCTAGATACTTATTTAAACCCCTTAGTTTAACTTCAATAAAATGATAAACTAAAGTCTCCTTCGAATCAAAATATAAGTAAAAGGTTCCTTTTGCTATGCCAGCGCGTTGGACGATTTCATTTATGGTAACTTTATCAACACTTTTTTCCATAAACAATTGCTCAGATGCTTCAATAATTTGATGTCGAGTTTGTTCGCCTTTTTTTGTAATCACAATGCCTCCTAATATGCGCATATTAGTTTATCTGTACATTTTTTATCAAAATGTGACCTATGTTCATAAATTAATTATAGCAGTAGACTGCGTTTAATTATATGTACAATTCTATTAAATTGGTCAGTTTTTGTGTGATATTCGTTAATTTTTTTGAACTAAAAAAAGCCGAGTGTTTATGAATTCTGTCGATCCATACACTCGGCTTAATTTAATAATTAGGTAATCTAAAAATCATCTTTGACCATCGTAATTAACGGTACTCTTTATATGGATTCCCTCAACCTCACTACTACACTGGTTTTATAGACATGTCTTTGGCTAAGCAAAGTCACAAGTACTGCGATGATAATGAGTATCGGTGCACAAAGCATCGACGGTAGTGCTGAATAGAAGCTGCGTATGAAGAATGAGCCTTCAGAAATGGCATTAAGCATACTTATACTGATAACACTACCAAGTGAAAGGGTAAAAATCAGCGCCAAGCCAATAACTAGAAGACTCTCAGCCATAAGCATAAATCGAGTTTGTCTTCGTGTCATACCAATACTTTCTGTCATGGCAAACTCTAATCTACGTGCATGAATAGAAGTAATAACTGTGTTAATAAAATTCAATATCCCTATTAATGCCAAAATAAAACTAAGTGCTAATCCAACTGTTTTATATGCACTTTGCGTTTTATCATACTCAGCAATCACAGTAGCTTTTGACTGATAAACCATGTTTCCATCGGACTGGTTTACATAACGCGTCAGAAAACGCTCTATGTTGCTTATCTGGTCTTCTTCAACATCAATTGTCGATAACATCGGTGTTTTATCAACTACTTGACCAAGGAACACTTCACTTGCCAAAAAGAAAGTCGGTGTAACCTCATGCCAGTGCTTAATACTAATATTATATGGTATCTCTGCAATACCTAAGACTTCATACGTGTGCTGAATACCCAGTTCATCAGGTAATGATACTTTGTCTCCCATTTGATAGTATGAGATATCTTCAAAATTTTTGTGAGGACTTACATAAACATATCTTCCTGACTTTAGTTTTTCATAATCAAGGTTACCTTTGATAAACTTAAGCTTAGAAAATCCATACGCATCAAGACCATAGACATGCAAATTTTGGTGTGTATTCTTCAACTGATTTTCAATTCTATCAAGATTATCTAATGAGCCATTCATTTTTTGATTTAACACATCAAGTAACTTAAAAAGTTGAGGGTCTGTCGGTGCATGGACTTCATGAAAGTAGATATCACTTATGATTTCTATGCCCATCTGATCCTTAATTTCATTATAAAACGCTTTATTTAATGTTTCTTGATTTGCATAATTCAAGTGAATGTTAAAATTTGATACATCACCTACGACAAAGTCACTGCCGATCATCTCACTAACAAAGGAATCCATGTCAAAACTGTTTGACAATGAATATGTCACATTCAGTAGTATGAGCCCTAATGAAAGCGAAATAGTAACCAAAATCATTTTCTTCTTATTTCTAAGCACATTTTTTAAAGCCATTTTTGATAATCGAACCATCATAAGTTCTTTTTTATCTCTTTTGACACGTTTTGATTTATTTTTTTTACTTTTTAGATCCGTGTCACTTCTTCTCAACGCTTCTATTGTGCTCACTTTTTCAGCAATTCGTGATGGCTTAGAAATACTTAAAAAAATCGTTAAACACGTAAATAACGCAGAGAATAAGTAAATAATAGGACTTACTGTATCGTTGATTACATTGACATTAATCAGAGAGAGTGCCGTTGGTACAAGCAACATACCAACTGTTTTTCCGGTAATGAGACCCAGGGGAATCCCGATAAGACTTAATAAAGAAACTTGTAACCGTATTAAACTTTTAATTTGTCTAGATGTCATACCTATTGTTTTGAGGAGTCCAAAATACTTAACATCTTTCGCAACGCTGATGTAAAATATATTTGAGATCATAAGATAGCCACACAAAATAAACATACCAATAAAAAATCCTATCGCGATAAATGAACCCAATGTGCCTTCAGTACTAATACTGTATGCCCAATTCACACCATATGCGATTTCATTAAGGGAATAACCCGAGTCTAAAATAACTTGAATCAATTTAGTTTCAATGTTACGTGTATTCGAAAACTTAACATTAGCACTGATGGAACCTATGATTTCATCATCCTCTGATGCATATTTTTCGAGTTCATTTTCTACATAACTTCTGCTTAGCCACACTTGACTAGCAGACATCAAGACATCTCCTTCCCAAAAGCCTACCAATCGAAAGGTTTCAGATTTATTTTGACCATCAATACTGTATACTAAAGTAACTTCTTGTCCGAGTATCGCAGGAATACCTAATTTTTCTAGAACCAGTGTATCTGTTGCAAGTTCGTCATCGTTTATTGGCAATCTTCCTGTGGTCGGAAGCGAAAACAGACCTTTCGCGTTCACTTCATCATTCGTAAATCTGATTTCAGTGGCTCTTTTTTCAAGTTCTTCATTTTCTGCGATTGCTAATATTACAGAATAAGAAATCACATCGATGCTATCATGTTTTTTTAATGTGTCATATTGATGCTGGGATAAATACTTAAATCCGCCATGAAAATCACCACCAACTTGTCTCATCATACTTTCTTGCATAGACGAGATGACGCTACCCCCTATGGTAAATGAAGCGGTGAATAAAATCGTCGTCAAAAGAATAGCAATCACTGCAAAGAAGTTCCTCATCCGATTTGAAGCAAAAGCGTTTAAAGAGAGCATAAAAATCGTTCGTCTATTTTTAACCCTAAACATCTAAACACCTACAATCTGTCCGTCTTCTATACGGATCACACGATTTGCAAGTTGCGCAATTTCTTCATTATGTGTAATCATAACCACCGTTTGTTTAAACTTTTCACTGGTTACTTTTAATAGGCTTAGTACATCTTGACTCGTTTTGCTGTCAAGGTTTCCCGTGGGTTCATCTGCCAGTAATATTGAAGGTTTTGATGCCAGTGCTCTGGCGATAGCAACTCGTTGTTGTTGTCCACCTGACAAATTATTGGGAAGATTCCAAAGTTTCGTTGATAACCCTAGCATATGAATGATACTGTCCAAATACTTTCTGTCAGGTAAATTTCCGTCAAGTCCGAGTGGCAACACGATGTTTTCATATACATTTAGAGTGGGTATTAAGTTGTAGTTTTGAAACACAAACCCTATTTTACGTCGCCTAAAAATAGTTAGAGCTTCATCCTTTAACTCAAATATGTCTTTGCCCTCCACCATGACTTGACCAGTGGTTGGGCGATCTAAGCCTCCGAGCATATGAAGTAAAGTTGATTTCCCACTGCCAGATGTACCCACGATGGATACAAACTCACCACTTTCAACCTTAAAATCTACGCCATTTAGTGCCTTAACTTCTGTATCCCCACTGCCATAAATTTTCATCAACTTTTTTGTTTCGAGAATGGTCATCTCACTTACCTCCATAATAAAATCTACATCTCACTTCTATGATACAGATTTTACACCTTGCTTCTTTCCAGATTCTTTCCATTAAAAAAACAAATCTTTCAAGTTTGAAAGATTTAGGCTACATTTGCAAAAAAATCGAAAACACAGACCCTTCATTTAACTTTGACTGAACTTTTATATAGCCACCTTGAGTTGAGATGATTTCTCTGGCAAGATAAAGACCAAGTCCTACGCCCTCCTGTTCCCTTACACGCTCCGAACGATAAAACCTCTGAAATATTTTCGGCATTTCCTCTTCAGCGATTCCAATCCCCTGATCAACCACATCTATGCGACAAAACAACTGATATGCCGTTATATTCAATTGAATCACACTGTCTGCATGGGCATATTTTATCGCATTGTCTACGATATTAATCAGCGCTTCAGTTGTCCACTTTGGATCAAATATAGCATGTACATCCGTGTGATAACTTTCAATTTTTAAACCTCTTAAATGCGCTTTTGGTTTTGACTGCTGAATGACCTCATCCAAAAGCGCTGAGACGGAATTTAACCTCGGAAGAGGCTGTACCATCCCCACTTCAAGTCTCGAAACTTTTAATAGCGATGTAATTAAGAAATTCAACTTTTCTGTTTGATGTATAAGCACATCGACACAGGTTCTATCTTTTTCTTCTAAATGGCTTTCTGAAAGCAACATCGTATGTAGCAAAATATTAGACAAAGGCGTTTTTGTTTGATGTGAAATATCAGAAATCAGTTCATGAATTTTTAACTTTTGATCTGTTAATTGTTGTTTATGCGTGTTAGTCGTCTCAAGAAAACATGCAAGTTTTGTCTCAAGTGCTGACATTATTGATTCATCAAAATCCGTCTCAATAACTTTTCCTTCGATGGCATTATCAATCATTTGATTGAGTCTTTTTATTACTCTATTTGTCTTAAAGTAATTCATCTACTTCACCGCCCATGTATAGCCAATCCCATATATCGTTTTGATATAGATGGGCTGAGATGGCTTATCTTCTATTTTATCCCTTAACCGCTTTATGGTTACTGATAAGGCATTTTCATCGACGTACTCTGCGCCATCTGTCCATAAACGATCGACTAAAACCCTTCTTTCTAATGTGATGCCTTTATTCTCAACGAGGATTTTTAGAAGTTTCATCTCAATTTTACTGAGTTCAAGTGTTACCCCCATTTTCATGAAAATCAACTTGTCAAAATCTAATGTCAACTCATTAAAAGTGAAAAGTTTGGTCGATTTATTATCTTTTTTTCTAAGTTGAGTGTTGACCCTTGCTCTCAAAACAGCTAAACTAAAAGGCTTCGTCACATAATCGTCAGCGCCCAACTCTAGTCCCGTTACGATGTCCAGTTCCATATCATTAGCGGTCAATAGGATTACAGGCGTATTGGTACTTAACTTAATCTCTTTAAGTAAATCAAGCCCAGAACCATCTGGTAAATTGACATCAAGGATGACCAACGCATAGCAACCCCCATTTAACATTGTTCTTGCCGTTTCTAAGTTATAACTATGCTCAATTTCTTTATCAGCATCTCGTAATGCCAAGACGATCCCATTTGCCAAAGTTTTATCATCTTCTACCAACAAAATCTTAATAATAATTCATCCCCTTCCAACTTTCAGATTATAAACGCTCTTGCCACTATACGCAACATTTTGCTCGTTAGATACATTTATTGCTTTTAATGCGCAATATTTGGCATTTAAAACATTTTTTTTTGCTATCCTGTATGATTCTTCTCAATCTCTTTCTGAATCAAATGTATGGTTTTTTCTCTGATACCAACAGAATGTGCGATCGTCTGCCACTCTTTTACAGCATCATTTACTTCTTCTATAATTTTCTTACATTTATATGTCTTTAGGTCCATATTTTGACCGCTTGTAATCATGTCGTCCATCGAGATGTTTGATTTTTTTCCGTTAATGGTCATTTGATGCGCCTGAAGCCATCTGTTGCCTGAATCACTTGCAAAGGTTATATCATATGCGGGAGATAATGACCAAACCCCGTTTCTATCCATCAAAAAAGAAATGTTTTTTACATGGTCATCCTGATTTACTGCAAGCACATTAAACACCATTCTTCTATAGAACTGTTCAATATCACTATTTGGCAAACCGAGTCTTTTTGCAGTTAAAGCAGCCATTTCATAGCTGTATAAGCCGGGCACATTATAATCGATATGAGCAATTGCACCCAGTGACTGCATATGCAACTTTTTACCATTCACTCGATCAAAACGCTTTGTCATAAAATGTTTCCGATACCCTTCTTCCAGCAACTTGCATGCACTCATTTCAATGCCTGCTTTTAGTGCCATTTTGTAATACGCATACTCAATTAGCGTATATTCTGGAACATCTTCAAGATTATGATCCCCATTCTTAGTAACGCCATCAAACTTTATAAGCCAATAATCGTAGCCATCGCCTAGATCAATCTGTCCTGAACGGATATCACCAGTGTTTACATTGTAAGCGATAACCGCCTTTGCTCTTGCGCCACCGGCTGATGTTCCCAGCTTTAATAACTGTTTATAGTCCACATCACTCTGTGCAGATAGAAGAAAACTCTCTTTTTCCTCTAAAACAGCAGAGGCAAACTCGACCAATCTTGCAATGCTAATTTTATCATCACTATTTCCGAAAGCGTTGATTGAAGGCATATATTCAAGTGCACCCATCCCGCGTTTACCCGTATAACATAATCGCTCAACGACATTAAAAGACTCGGGTGTTCTGCCTTCTAATGCTAGCCACTGATCAATAACCGCATTTCCAAACTTGTCTGGCAATGAATCTGCTATTAGACCAGGAACGCCTTTAAATGCAGGTGTTACCAATTCAGGAAATTCGTATAGTCTATGAGATAATGGCATCATGAGCGGTGAGATTTCTACCCCCATGCGCACAAAATCCTTATCGTATTCAAATGACACATACTTCTTTCCTTCATCTAAATGAAAAAAGCCTACTACTGTGCCCCAAAGTGTTACGGTTGCTGTATTATTCATTATTTTTCATCTCCCCATTTGATATCGGGATCGGTTTTTTTAGATACTTTTTTACTTGCGCGTTTTCTTTGTGGCATGGTCGACTGAGCCTTTAAATAGTAAGAAGGTCTTTTTGTTGGGTCAGGTACGAGCATATCAAGATTTCCATCCAAATCAAGTGCGATTAACACCTTAATCAAATTCCCAAACTGTATATCTTCTCCATTTTCCATGCGCGATATACTGCGTACCGCAATGCCAGATTTATCGGCTAGTTCTTCTTGCGATAAAGGAAAATCTATTCTGTATGCTTTCAGTCTTGCACCAATCTCAGATAATGCACTGCGAGAAGACAAATATTTACCCATTACATCACCTCTTTCGTTTTTGAAACATCTTTTTCCATCTACATATATTATAAACCCAATACGATTAAAATGCAACAAATTGCATATTAAATGCTTTATATGAGTTTATATGCCAAATTTGACTTGCTTAAAACAACAAAAAAGGATGTCAAAGCATTTGCTCTAACATCCTAAATAATCCTATTTGAGGCTATCTCTTCTGAATACCATCTCATCATCATCAAACTCACCTTGGAACTCAAATCCGAATTTAGAAAGTAATTTGTGCATTTTCTCATTCTCTGGATGCACACTTGCTGCTAACTTCTTAAAATTCTTTTTACTGGCTTCGTCGATTATCAATTGGAGCGTTTCACTAGCAAAACCACTATTTCTATAGTCTAAGCCAATCATGAGTCTATCGATGTGAAACATGTCGTGTTCATCTTCATCCTCACCATATAATGTATAACCCACCATCGTCTCGTCGTTATATACTGCTCTTGAGATTGCTTTTGGATAAAACTGCGCCTGTGCGATAGAGAAAAGATTTGAAGCGATGAACTTCCTAGCATTTTCCCCTTCTTTTAAACCGATGCATTCTATCCAGTTTTCTTCAGTTATCTCCTTAAAATGAATCATAAAATCCCCCTTATATTATAAGCCAGTCCCCTGCGGAAGAAGCTGTAAATCTATATCCAGTTCCTGAACAAATCGATTGTCCATAAGTTTATACATCAAAGGTAAAAGCTGATGCATCGGAATATTCTTTTCCTGATCAAACCAATGTTTTACAATTGATAGAGTTGCTCCAACTATAAACTCTAAAGCATAGTCCATCTCCTCAGGAGAAATATTTACGCGATTTTTTATCGTTTCTATCATCATGGTTTTAAAAACATTTTTCATCTTTATCACAAAACGAGGATCTCCATTCTCACTTAATAAAACTGAATAGTAGGCACTGTTTTTCTCATAAATTGAAATGATGTTTTCAAAAAAATCAGGACTAGGCACACTTGATGTATCAATTGGAGGTATATGTTCAATGCCAGGCATTAAGTCTTCTTCTATTTGCTCAAGTATGTCGTAGACGTCAGTGAAATAAGCGTAGAAAGTAGAACGATTGTATCCAGCTTTTAACATAATGTCTTTAACCGTTATTTTTTCAATCTTTTTTTCTTTATATAATGCCCAAAATGCATCTTTTATGGTTTGCTTTGTCATCATGGTAATCTCAGGTTGCTTTTTATTCATTATGTTGGCCTCCTTAAGCTAAAAATCCGACACATTGAAATAGATTGTTGATTGTATGGTTGTTCTTCACCCTATATCATTATATCATACAACAAGTTGTCGAACGAAACAAAAAATAAATTAATTTCTAAAAAGGAGAACCTATGATTACAATATTATGCGCTGGTTCAAGAGGTGATTTTCAACCTTATATTGCACTGGCACAACAACTTAAAAAATACAAAAAAGACGTGCGTATTTCAGGTCCAAAAGAATTCGAATCATTTGTGAACCATTATGATATTGACTATTTGCCTATCAACATAGACATTAATGCTTTAAACATAGATCCCAAAATGTTAGAAGCAGCTGGTTCAGCAGATAATCCGCTTAAAATGATACGCGCTTTCAATAAAATGAAGGCGTATGGTGCATTTACAACCAAAGAATATTATAAAGCCTGCGAAAATAGCGAACTTATAATCTATCATCCTGGTTTAACCATTGGGTATTTTGCGGCTAAAAAACTTGGCATACCTTCTGTACTTGCCTCACCGTTTCCTATGCACAAAACCAAAGAATATTTATCTGTTGTTATGTATGGTAAATCAAAACCGACTTTGCTCAATAACAAAATAAGTTACTCTATGTTACAAGGAATGTTATGGATGGCTGGGAAAGATTCTGTTAAGTCTTTTTTTAAAAAAGAGTTCGGTCAAATACCAAAAGATTTCGGTGCACCCTTTGAATACCATAACCAAGAAACACAACCAGCACTCATTTCTTGCAGCAATTTTGTATTTAAAAGACCTTCGGATTGGAACGCCCATATCCATCAAAAGGGCTATTGGTTTGTGGAGGAGCAAGATAACTTTAGACCTGACGAAGCCTTAGTTAACTTCCTACAATCCGGAGAAAAGCCGATCTATATAGGATTTGGTAGTATGTCCATGATGAAAAAACATGCTGAACTAGGTAACATTGTCGTTAATGCAATAAAAAAAAGTGGTAAACGCGCGATTATCTGCGGTTTCGGTAGACCTGAAGGTCTATCCGATGCGATTCATGCACTTGATAGTATCCCGCATACTTGGCTTTTTAATCATGTTTCGGCTGTATGTCATCATGGTGGTGCAGGTACTTCAGCTGCGGGATTTAGCGCTGGTATTCCAAGCATTATAATTCCATTCTCTAACGACCAATTCGCCTGGGCGCATCGTTCTTATGACTTAGGTATTGGCGTAAAGCCCATAAATGTAAAGCAATTGACTGTAGATAATTTGTCTCATGCGATTTTAGCCGCATATGAACCTGACATTATTGCAAAAGCAAAAGCAATCGGTGATAAAATCCGCTCTGAAAATGGGGCTGAAGTATGTGCTAAGGTTGTTGTTGACCTTTTAGAGAGATAATCAGGGAGGATCTTAAATGAATGATTCAATCGTTTCATGGAAGAAAAACTTCCTGAAGATTTATATTGGGCAAGCATTCTCATTATTAAGTTCAAGTGCCGTTCAATTTGCCATCATATGGTGGATCACTATTGAAACTGGATCGGCATTGGCATTGACTATAGCAAGTGTAGTGGGTTTACTTCCCCAAGCCATCATAGGTTTATTTGCAGGGGTATGGATTGACAGGTATCCTCGAAAATATGTCATGATTATTGCCGACATTATGGTTGCTGTCTCTAGTTTCATCCTCTTTGTTCTTTTTACATTTGGATTTGAATCTATTTATATCGTTTACCTCATACTCTTTTTAAGAGCTATTGGCGAAACTTTCCATAAACCAGCTTTACAAGCAGCTATACCTTCATTGGTACCCAAAACGGAACTGACAAAAGCTGCCGGAATGGGACAAATGGTTAATTCTGGAACCATGATGGTAGGCCCCATGCTAGGTGCATTAATCATGAGTATTACGACACTACCTTTCGCAATGTTACTAGATGTATTTGGTGCTTTTATGGCAGTGCTCACGTTATCTACTGTCAAATTCCCTGAACAAAATAAAAAGCAAAAGCAATCTGTATTACGTGATATGCGAGCAGGATTTTCAGCTATCAAAGCAAACAAAGTCCTACTTCGCTTGTCCATACCAATGCTGATTTCTACCATAATTTTTGTTCCCATTGGCACTTTGCTACCACTTATGGTCAAAACTTTTTTCAATGGGACCGCATGGCATAACGGTTTTGTTCAAACACTCTTTTCATTAGGTATGTTGATTTCTGCCATGATTATTGGGCTTACTGGTGGCATGAAAAGACAATTTTTAATGATTTCAGTATCCACCTCTCTCATTGGTTTCTCAGCTATTGTTGGTGGTGTTTTGCCATCTGGTTTCTTCTGGCTATTTTGCATCATTGTTTTTATTATGGGAGGATGTGGCATGGGCTTTAATATCCCATTTACCGCCTATGTTCAAAGGACAATTGACGATGAACATCTAGGTAAGGTACTCTCACTAATCACAAGTGTAATGAGTTTTGCTGCTCCAGTAGGCATGTTTATAGCTGGTCCCATTTCTGAGATTATAGGAATAAGCAACTGGATGATACTTGCTGGTACCTTTATGATCCTAACTGGCATAATTAGTTATGTACTCACAAAAAAATATGAAAAGGATTATATCCAGGAGGATCGTCATTGTGAAACACAAAATCTTTAAAGTCATCATAGGTGCAATTGGACTATTTCTGTCACCTATGATTATTGTATCCTTGTTTGGTAGTATCTTTATACTGAGTCAAGTAATCAGCGGATCCACATTTCATAGTGCATATCAATCTCTGTTAACGATAGTTGAAAATCTAAAACCTTACTTACCCTATTTAACATTTTTACCAATGTTATTTGTTATCCTTATCGTTAAGATGAAGATTTTCATTAAAAAAAAGTGACTCTTATCTCCATACCAAGTTCATTTTGTTACTTTAATGTCCATGATCCATACAAAACACCCCTTGAAATCGTCCAAATCAAGGGGTGTTTGATTATTTATATTGTGTTAAAACTTTTTCTATAAATACTTCAACTAAGTCAGGATCAAATTGGGTACCTGAACATCTCTTTATTTCTTCTATGGCTTCCTCTTTGCTTAATGCTTTTTTATACGTCAACTTATTAGTCATCGCATCGTACGAATCCGCTAATGCAATTATTCTTGATTGTATCGGTATTTCTTCCTCTTTAAGACCTCGAGGATACCCTTTTCCATCCCATCTTTCATGATGCGCCAATACAAAATTAGATAAACCCGAGAATTCATTTACTGAGCTAAGTATTCTATAAGCAATCTCTGGATGCTTTTTTATTTCATCATACTCATCTGAATCCAGTTGTGCCTCTTTATTCAGTATCTTATCAGAAATACCAATTTTTCCGATATCATGCATATGCGCTGTTAATGTCATCAACTTTATGCTATCCGAACTGAAAGCCATTTCATCTGCTAACTTTTCAACAAGTTTACTGACGTTTTTAGAATGTGTCATTTCTCTTTTGCTTTTTTTAAACAATGCTTTTGTAATGACATCTATTGTTTTACTTTTTATATTATCACTCTCGTGAACTTTTTGATTGTACATATTTTTTTCAGCAATTATAAATAGATCATTCATTTCTTGACTCTCATCCTCTTTTGTTGCTATACCAAAGGAAATCGAAATGCCTAACCCGTTAACTTTTTTCAATTTATAATTACTTTTAATGTGTTCTACAACTAATGCAGCCTCATCAGCATTTGTCTTTGGCAGTAGAATTACAAATTCATCCCCCCCAAGCCTTGCTGCGATGTCATCGGTACGACAACCTTTACTTATAGCATCTGCTGACTTTCTCAGTAATTCATCTCCAGAATCATGGCCGAAAGAATCATTCATTAGTTTCAATCCATTCACATCACCCATAATCAAACTCAAAGGCAGATTTTTTTTTGCATCCATTCTTTCAAGTTCTTCTTTATAAAATCTACGATTATATAGGCCAGTTAATTCATCACGAAAACTCTGAGATTCAATTTTGTTAAAACGTTCCCATTTTTTAGTATAGTCTCTAAAAACTATAACTACACCTAACGGCTGATTTTGATCATTTACGATAAGGGCAGTGGTGTCTTCAATTAGAATTTCTTTGCCATCTTTTTTAATTAATAAATTAGGGATATCTTCTTGATGGATTTGTCCGCTTGTAATGACTTCATTAATTATATTTTTGACTTTTTCAAGCCCACCCTCATTGCTGATATTGTATACTATATTAATCGACTTCCCTAAAGCCTCTTTTTGTGTCCAGCCTGTAATCGTTTCGGCAGCTTTATTTAATAGTTTTATCTTGCATTTCAGATCCGTTGCAATTACAGCATCTCCGATGCACATTATCGTTTTTTCAAGTAACTGCTTCTCCATCTGAACTTTTATTAACTTTGATTGTATCACAATCTTTTTTTGGGCATCTACTAGTTCAGCAGTCAATTCTTTATTCTCTTTATTCTGTATTGCAAGTTTTTTATCCGCAACGACTAGCTTATCTGCTCGCTTTTCTATCTCTTTGTCTTGAATTGCAAGTTCTTTATTGGCTTCTTTTAGATCTGCTTTTAATTGTTTTTTCTCAATATTTTCATCGGAGATTATTGTATTCGCATTTACGAGTTCGCTTTTTAATTCTTTAATTTGCTTCTGCTTTTAGAATCATCACTCATATTAATTTAACCTCCCGTTTTATTTTAAAACTGTATCGACTATATATGTTCACTGTTACTTTTATCAGATTATGATTTTTAAATCTCGACAGTTTATTATATGCCTAATCTATTGATTATACAATGCGTCCGATTTTTACAAAAGAAGTTGATAAGACACTCGGCATTCATTTTCGAGTGTCTGGATACCTCTATTTTTTGACATCAACACCACGCTCTAGTCCTTTTGTGATGCATTAGTTTAGCGAATGCAATCCGTGATAGATAATCCAATGAAAGCCCATAAAAAAAACTGACTCAGATCATTGATCTAAGTCAGCCAGTCTATTTTTAGCAACGCCTTACAACACAGTATCTATCCACGAATGAGTCTAATTCCAGTTATAGTGAGCCAGATGAGCCACGAGAAAAGACCAAAAACCCCGATGTACAGAAATGGAGAACCAGTAGCGATACCAAGGTTTCCGAAACCAGATATGATTGGTAAACTACCACCTACGATTCCGATAATTCGCTGCCAAGGTTTCGTCAAACCGCTTGCGTGAGTTGCAAGTGCTGTGCCTATGAAAGTTAGTCCGAGTGCGGGCATCGCAAGTCCAAAAATAGCAGCATGGAGTTGCCACATCATCTCAAAAGCGACATTTGGTTCGGTAATGTTGCTTGCAGCGACAATAACAGAGATGTGTGTTGCGATTAAAAGTGCGAATAACGCTGAAAGAGTTGCTCCGGCTACCATAGCAAGTTATGCCCAGACTTCCCCTTTTTCACCACGGCGTTTAACAAGCCCGTGTAGTGTTGTTAAAAATAACAAAAGCAACACCATATTTGTTGCTTCTAGACCCATCATTATACCTAAAGCACCTTGATTCTCTGCATGGTAGGTAAGTACTAAACTAAGAGGGTCACTATAACTAGGTGCTCCAGATGATCCAAACAACACATTTTGAGCCATCATCGAAATTACATATGCGAGGGTGATGAAACCAACGCTTCGCTTTGCCGAAACCTGGTTGCTATCAGCCACAGGCTTTGTTGTTACGCCACGCATTTTGACGTCTGCCTCTTCTTTTGATTTTTGATTGTTCATAATGTTCTCCTCATCTATTAATTAGATTATTCTAAAAGCTTATAATGATTTTCCAAATCATGATAATTAAAAACGCTGCTTTTATTTAGTCTACATGGATTATATGAGGTGTGTTACCAACTTAAGTTGGTTTATCGTATATGGTAAGCACTCAATGAACGTGAATATGTAGTTATTTTTAGGTGTGAAAGTTAATGAAAATAAGCTATAATTAATAAGTATTTCAACAATTTAAGGAGTTTTATATGTATAAATGGTTTAAAAACTTATCCCCTTATTCCTTATTTCTTTTTATCGTAGCAGCATCAGCCC
>CAKMJV010000022.1 GCA_927417275.1 uncultured Clostridia bacterium | reverse complement strand
GTAAGCGTCAAATAGCGCACACATAGAAAATGAATGCGCTGTTGGTTAAACTATTTAGGATTTACATGTATGTTTAACTAAGTCACTCCATGGAAGCAAACAATCAATCGCATCATCAGATATAAGTGGTGTGTTAGGAAGATGATTCATCACGTATTTTAAATAAAGATACGGGTTTAATCCATTGAGTTTTGCAGTTTCTATCAAGGTGAAATACACAGCACTGGCTTTTGCACCAACTGCAGATTTTGAAAACAAAAAGTTCTTTCTTGAGATGACAAATGGTTTCACTATACGTTCGGCTCGATTATTCGAGAGTGAGCATTGTCCATCTAAAAGATAATTCGTAAGCAGTTGCCAGTTGGATAGACTATATGCAATCGCTTTACCCAATAAACTTTTCGGTAGTGTAGTTTTTTCGTTTTCCCTAAGCCACAACAAAAAAGCCTCTAGTACAGGCTTTGAAATTTCCAGACGTTTTTCATAACGCCCGGAGGCGGTTAGACCTTCTTTTTGAAACGATGCTTCAATCTTAAAAAGGGCTTTAAAAAACATAAGTGCTTCATATGCACGCCCACTTTCTACAGGTGCATGCTTTTTAGCAGCATCATAAGCTTTATAAAAATATCGACGCGCATGCGCATGGCATCCCACCCTTATAACATTTTCAACTTTGTTGTAACCACCAAAATCATCGGTTTGTAGATACCCACTGAAACCGTTTAAAAATGTCTTAGCATAAGAGCCTGCGCGCCCCATACAGTGATCATACATAGCAATTTTGTAATCACTCAACTCTCCAGTGCCGTAGACCCACATGTATGTCTTCTTAGAAGACGCTTTAAGTGATTTATCTAGCACAGTAAGCGGCGTCTCATCGGCGTGTAAAAAGTTTTCTTTCACTAAAAAATGTCTCATTCGATCATACAGTGGCTCTAACCATAATTCGGAGACTTTAATGGACCAATTGGCCATATTTTGCTTTGTTATTTCAATCCCTATTTCACTATAGAGACGTTCCTGACGATCAAAAGGAACTGCACCATTAAACTTTTGATTGACAATCTGAGCGAGAAGACTTGGAGAAACCACGCTGCCTTTTATTAATGGCTCTGGAGAAGGTGCAATTTTAATAGGCGTCTCTGTCTCTTTAGCCTGGCAGCTACGACAAGCATATTTATGCCTATGTACTTCTTTGATAAAAAGGCGTGCAGGAACAAACTCCAGTGTAGACTTACTTTGTGTGCCGATCGAGTGCAAAGCGCCCTTACAACAGTCACATACTAAATCTTCTTCTGGCAGTTCATAAGTCTCTATTTCAACAGGTAAATCTTTAAAAGCATCACGGTTTAGACCACGTTTAGCTGATTTACGTCGCTTATAAGTAATTTCTTCAATAGTAGGTTCTTCAAGATGCGGACGCTGTTCAACTTCGATTTCGTTAAAAAAGTTGATTTGATTTGGATGCACTTTCTCGCTAGATTTACCAAACTGCTCTTTTTTTAAAAGCCCAAGTTGCTCTTTGAGCCACTTGTTTTCTTGGTTTAACACTTCAACTTCGTGTTGAAGCTTTGCGACGGTGTTTTCCGTTTCGATTGAGTCCGAGACATCTTTATTTTCAATGGTTTCATGTGTTTTTGGCATACCTTATTATAACACATTTTGAACTTCAAAAAAAGAGCAAACTGGTGATTTTTAGGCAGTTTTAAAACATTTGTCGCGTTAAGACTTCATTATGTGATTTTACCTTAAATGGATCTAAACCGTCTAACAACCAATTAAATTCTCGCATAGAAAAAGAGGCATATTCTTTGGTATCTGTTGCCTTAGGCCATTTAAAAGTACCTTTTTCTAGACGCTTGTAATATAACCAAAAGCCATTGTAATCCCAAACGAGTATTTTCACTTTGTTACGTTCTTTATTGCAAAAGGCAAATAATTCACATGAAAAGGGATCAAGGTCAAATTTGTATTTAACAATTGCAGCGAGACTATTGATGTGATAGCGCATGTCTGTAGAGCCACATGCTATATGCACGCGTTTAGCGTGATGCTCTTTTAAGAACATCGACTGAGTACTTCCACAAGCGTTTTTAAAGATTCAGCTCTAATGGTTTCGGGGATATGGACTTTGAAAAATCCAATTTCAATCATGTAATGGACATTTGAATCCAGAGTATTCTGTGGCTGTTTAGCGTTATTGTTTTCGGCGTCAGGTATTGGTGTTACTGGTGAACTAATCCATGTCACTGAATTTGACGTTTGGTGTTGTTTGCTACTTTTTGCTTGTGGACGTTTTACTTCATTGTAATGTTTAATATCTTGAGAAAAATTCTTAAATGAACCGTAAGTGACGTTATTCTTTGCGCACCATAACTTGGCTGTCAAACCGCTGTCTTTTTGCTCTGTTACCATTTGAACCTTTTCTTCAATTGTATACTTTGCGTTATAAGTCATATTTTATCAACCTCCGTGGGTTGATTATCTCAAATCAGTTTAAGCATGAATATGTGCGCGGTATTTGACGCTTAC
>CAKMJV010000021.1 GCA_927417275.1 uncultured Clostridia bacterium | reverse complement strand
TTCTAATTACGCGAAATAACGAAATGAAATGTTAAAAATTACAACTCTATGCACAGTCTAGCCGCAAAGACCTTAACTGGGGTGAAACTGCACGCGCTCTAACGGGTGGCCGTGGTGTTGATCACATCATAGAAGTCGGCGGCCCCGCTTACGCCACTCAGTATCCCGATGATGGAGATGTGACCAGCAACCCGAGTTGCAATCATAGATTGCTCTCGAGAGTCGCAGGGCCGCCGACTTCTATGATGTGATCAACACCACTGCCACCCGATAGAGCGCGTGCAGTTTCACCCCAGTTAAGGTCTTAGCGGTAATTGATCACATGATCAGCGCCTAGCCCTTTCTAACGACAAACAAACACCGTCGACACAAAACACGTTGCCGACACAAAACGCATTGCCAACACAAAACGCATTGCCAACACAAAGTGCGTTGCCAACACAAGCACCTTTAGAGTTAGAACGACTTTTAGGACAAATCATTTTGTCTTCTGAAAATATACCTGCTGCAAAAGAACCTATTATAAACCTGTTCAATCAGTTTTCTCATTTTGACGAGAGTATGCTCGTAAAGCATGATTTACCTTTGACGATAAAAAATATGTTTTTATCATCGATGGGTGCTTTTCAAAGTGAAAAGAATGTTGAAAGGTTTATTCGCGTTTTGAATCAACTTGACCAAACCGTGCTATCGGATGCCCTTAAGCACACATTAGCGGAGGTTCTTTCTTCGCAATCAGATCCAGCGGAGAAATTAAAACAATTGTTAGATGTGATTCGATCAAGCCAATTACCACTTAAGGAAAAAGTTTCATTGGAAAATGATTTGTCCATTTTAAAAGAAAGTGCCCAATTATCGAAACCCACCAATGATCAAATGATGTATTTACCCATTCCAGTGATTATTCATAAAGAACCTGAAATTGCACATTTGTATATGAAAAAAGGCAAGAAGAAATTTAATCCAGAAGATTTAACCTTATTGGTTGCTCTAAATACACATCATTATGGCGAAGTAAGAGTTTTAATTCATAAAAAAAACGCGCACGTTGATTTGAATTTTTCATTTGAAACAGAAGGGACAAAGCAATTATTTGAGGGATTCCAAGATCAACTGACTTCTGCACTCACACGATTTACAGCGTACAATTTTAAAGTGTCTTTTACAGTCAAGCATGAATCGACAAATATCGCTTTTGAAGATTCGGAGGTTTCAACTTTTGGTTTTGATATAAAAGTTTAGGAGGACCTATGGCATCTCAAAAAAAAATAGCAACGGCATTAAGGTTTAATCCAAATGAAGACGCTGCGCCTCAATTAATTGCCAAAGGACTTGGATTAATCGCTGATAACATCATAAAAAAAGCCGAAGAGAGCAATGTTCCCATATATGTTGATCCAAGACTGTCTGAACAACTCAATCAACTTGAAGTTGGCGATCAAATACCCTATGAACTGTATGAAGTTGTAGCAGAAGTTTTGGTTTTTATAGGTCATGTGGACCAAAATAAAAAGAAAGGGTGACGTGATGAATAAGCGAGGAATGGGTCAGTTATATGAAGACCACGCAGTCGAGTATTTGGTAAAAAATGATTATAAACTGATTTGCAAAAATTTTTACTCACCTTATGGCGAAGTGGATTTGATTATGATGAAAGAAGACACACTTCATTTTATTGAAGTTAAATATAGGTCAAATAATCACTTTGGATCACCAAGGGCAGCCATTACACCGATCAAGATGAAACGACTAAAGTTAACCGCGATTCATTACTTAAAAACACAAGCCTGTGGATGGGTATCTTTTAAGGTAGGCTTCATAGGTATCACACGTGAAAATGACAATTTACAAATTGATTATATAGAAAATTTATATGTTTAGAGCGACACTTTTCTAACGCAATTTTAGAGAAGTGTTTTTTTATTTTGACATAATGTAAAAATATGGTTAATATTATAATATAAGTAAACAGGAGGTTGCGATGTACAGCAAAATAAAAACGGCAGTAATCTGGGGCATAGAGGGTCAGGTTGTGGAAATTGAAACGCATATATCACGTGGTATGCCACACCATGTGATCGTTGGTTTACCAAGTACGATTATTAAAGAATCAAAAGAACGGGTAAAATCTGCGATTCGCAGCTCGGGTTATAAATTTTCTGAAGATCGGATTACCCAGAATTTATATCCAGCACACATAAAAAAAGAGGGTGCACACTTGGATTTGCCTATAGCTATCGGCATAATGTCATGTCTTGAAACCTTTTCAAGTGAGGCATATGGCTTTTTGGGTGAACTCAACTTAGAAGGAAGCATTAAGCCGGTTAAGGGCGTATTAAGTCTCGTTGAGGGTCTGATGAATCAAGGCATTACAAAAATCGTTTTGCCCCTGGCAAATCTAAAAGAAGCCTCTTGTTTTAAAGGCGCAGAACTCTACCCTTATGATTCGCTTAAAAAGTTGATTGACGACTTAAAAAACGATCAAATGGTTGCAAAGAAGTGTGAATGGGATACCGTGGATACGCGCAGCGCGTTTCCAATCGATTATGCGCAAGTGATCGGTCAACCCAATGCGATTCGAGCCATACAAATCGCAGTGACAGGTTTTCATAACATACTGATCATCGGGCCGCCAGGATGTGGAAAAAGCATGATCGCAGAACGGTTGCATACGATTATGCCCGATTTAACGCGTGATGAAAAGATAGAAATGACTAAAATTTATAGCGTAAGTGAAGGCGAAATGATGAATGGCATTAAGGAAAATAGACCATTTAGAGCACCACATCATACGATTTCAAGAGTTGGCTTGGTCGGAGGCATTCAACCAGGTGAAATATCAAAAGCACATCATGGCATTTTGTACTTGGATGAAATTGGTGAGTTTAAAAAGGATGCAATAGACGCGCTAAGAGAGCCTCTATCAAATGGCTTTATTCATTTGACTAAATCTGGGCGTTCTATGACATTTCCATCATTATTTATGCTCGTTGCAACCATGAACCCGTGTCCATGTGGCCAGTTTCTATCAAAAAATGAAAATTGTACCTGTACACAATATGATATTAAACGCTACTTTAACAAATTATCTTGGCCCATATTGGATCGTTTAGACATGACTTTTTATATGAATCGAGTTGAAAACTTTAAATCGAAAAGCGCTGGTACGAATATAACATCTGGTGAACTTAGAGCCTCTATTGAACGAGCAAGAGCGTTCCGGACTAAAGAACGTTCATTAAATTTAAAAGAAGAAGTCGAAAACATCGTTTTAAAATTTTATGACAAAAATAATCTATCTATGCGTAGTTATGACAATCTCGTAAAGATTGCACGGACCATAGCGGACTTGGATCTTTCACCAGAAATAGAAAAGAAGCATATGCACGAAGCCTTAAATTATCAGACAACAACACAAGTAAAGCGTTTATTTGTATAGCGGGGAGGACGTTCGTATTGGAAAAATACTTTAAAAATTATATGCTTATGGATAAATTGCTTCAACTATCTTCACAATCGAAACAAAATATCCTACATTATTTCAAATCATATGCGTGTATTGATTGGAAATATGTTTCAGAAAACAGAGTGTTTTTTGGCCTTATGGAAAATGAACACTTGCCAAATGGACCAAATGGATATAAACTGATGAATGCGCTTGAGAAAGAAGTTAAAGTGCTTGAACAATTAGGCATTGAGATTATTACACCATCAAGTATATACTTTCCGCAAACTTTGAGTTTTTTTAAACCGAATGCAAAACTACTTTACGCCAAAGGTAATAAATCACTCGTGACGAACAAGCATAATGTAGCAATCGTCGGCAGTAGAAAACCAACAGCTTATGGCAGAAAGGTCGCCTATGATCTCGCTAAATATCTTGCCTTACATGACGTATGCGTCGTTAGTGGCCTTGCTATTGGTGTGGATGCGCAAGCACATCAAGGCGCACTTGATGGTGGTGGAAAGACCATCGCAGTTATGGCATCTGGCGTTAATCTAATATACCCAAAATCAAATGAAAAATTAGCCGAACAAATACTGGCACAATCAGGCGTTTTACTTTCTGAGCAGATGATCAACGAACAACCGATGCGGTACCATTTTCCGTTGAGAAATCGCATCATCAGTGCCATCTCTGATGTGGTAATCATCATCGAGGCGGGTGATAAAAGTGGCTCGTTAATCACAGCAAATCATGCGATAGAGCAAGGTAAAACAGTGTTTGCTTTACCAGGGAGTATTTACTCACCGTCATCTGAAGGCGCAAATCGTCTTATATTTGAAGGTGCTACGCCACTTATAAAGTTTTCACATGTCCTAGAAAGCATGGGACTATTAATAGAAGAAAACATTGAAACAAAAAAAATTCCAGAGCATCTTTCGATCCATGCAAAAGAAATATATCAGATTATCTTGCAAAAAAAACGAATTGATATTGAAGCGCTATGCACTTTATTAAAGCGTGAATATTCTGAAATCAATTCAGCGCTGAGCGAGTTGGTATTAGAAGATTTGTGTGATTTTGCTCGTTTGAATGAAATTGCGTTAAAATAAAAAAGTCTTGACAAGTGTATTTTTTATATATAAATTTATTAAGTACACTTGAAGGCACTTAAAAAACATATTGGAGTAAACCATGTCAAATATTTTAGTCATCGTTGAATCACCAGCTAAAGCAAAAACAATTGAAAAATTTCTTGGTAAAAATTATAAAGTTGTAGCATCCATTGGACATGTTAGGGATTTACCTAAAAGCACGATGGGTGTGGACATCGAAAATGATTTTGAACCCAAGTACATTAATATTAGAGGCAAGGGCGATTTGATCAAGTCTTTAAAAGCACACGCAAAAAAAGCAGATAAAGTCTATCTCGCAACGGACCCTGACCGTGAAGGCGAAGCGATCGCTTGGCATTTAGCTTATATATTAGGGATCGATATCAATGAACCATGTCGGGTTTTGTTTCATGAGATAACCAAAGATGCCATAAAAGCAGCAGTTAAAACACCACGTGCAATTGACGTGAAATTAGTAGATGCACAGCAAGCAAGACGCGTTTTAGATCGACTTGTAGGTTACTCAATTAGTCCTATTCTTTGGAGAAAAGTTAAAAAAGGTCTCAGCGCAGGACGCGTACAGTCTGTTGCAACACGTTTAATTTGCGAAAGAGAACGCGAAATAACGCAATTTATACCACAGGAGTACTGGAAACTTGAAGCAACGGCTTTTTCACAGAGACACAAAGAAATCTTTAAAATGGATTTTCATGGTTCTTTAACTGAAAAAATCGCGTTAGAAAATGAAAATCAGGTAGATGCGATTATAAAAGAACTTGCAGATAAGACCGCTCAAGTCACCAAAGTGGAAAAAAAGAAGAAATTACGCAATCCTCATTTGCCATTTATTACGAGTTCACTTCAACAAGAGGCATCAAATCGCTTTGGCTTTACAACCAAGAAAACGATGATTATCGCACAACAATTGTATGAAGGTATTACCATTAAAGGACAAGGTACTGTTGGTCTCATCACTTATATGCGTACGGATTCAACTCGAATTTCTGAAGTGGCTAGAACCGCGTGTCGTGCATATATTGAAGAGAAATATGGAACAGATCAGTTAAGTACAGAAGAGAAAAAAGGAAAAGTTTCAAAAAATGCACAAGATGCGCATGAGGCCATACGACCAACGATGGTTGAACTTGCTCCAAATGAGATCGAAGGTGCATTAACAAAAGATCAATTAAAATTATATGATCTCATTTGGTCAAGATATGTTTCTAGCCAAATGGCAAGTGCGGTGTTTGAATCTTATAGTGTAGAAGTTGCCATCGGTGATTACATGTTTAGAGCCACAGGAAGTAAGTTGCTTTTTGAAGGCTTCTTAAAAATTTATCAACCTGGACAACAAATGGATCGTCTTTTACCAGAATTTGAAGAGGGTGAAACCGTTAAAATATCAGCACTTGATCCTTCACAACACTTTACCCAACCACCTGCGCGCTTTACAGAAGCCTCATTGGTTAAAGAGATGGAAGAAAAGGGCATTGGTCGTCCGAGTACCTATGCGCCAACGATTTCTACCATACTCAGCAGGGGATATGTTGAAAAAGAGAAAAAGAGTCTTAAACCGACAGAATTAGGATTTATAATAGATGAAATTATGACAGATTATTTTTCTAATATTGTAGATGTGGCTTTCACCGCGGACATGGAGACGAAATTTGATGAAATCGAAGAAGGTGACATGCAGTGGAAAACATCGATTCGAGCATTTTATGGTCCTTTTATTACGATGATAGAAAAAGCGGATCAAGAAATTGAGAAGGTTGATTTAACGGAAGAAACCGATATTGACTGTGAAAAATGTGGTAAAAAAATGCTCATTAGACATGGAAGGTATGGTAAGTTTCTCGCTTGTTCCGATTATCCAACATGTGACAATACAAAGCCGATTTTGAAAAAATTAGGCATAAAATGTCCTATTTGTGAAGATGGGGAGATTATTGAAAGAAAGTCAAAGAAACTCAAAGTATTTTATGGCTGTTCTGAATTTCCGAAATGTACTTTTGTTTCATGGGATATGCCTATAGATAAAAAATGTCCTAAATGTGGAGATTTATTGGTTACGAAAAAAACTAAAAAACAAGAAGTGATTAAGTGTCATAGTTCAACCTGTGATTATGTTGAGCAAAATTAGGAGGATGTCTTGGAATCAAATATTTTACTAAAAATGAGGAAGTTAAATAAGATCTTACAAACATCAGGTGCAACGCATTTATCTTTTAAAGATTTATGTACAACCATGATGAATATTTTAGATTCAAATGTATATGTTGTAAGCAAGCGGGGTAAAATATTAGGCGTAAGTTTATTTGATGATGCGGATAGTGCCGTGGTCTCTACAGAAACAGGTGAACATTTTTACAACTTAGAAGAACAAGAAAAATTGATGAAAATCAATGAAACATTATTCAATATAACAGAAGATCGTTTGCTTGAACTTTTTAAAAACGACATTGGCAGTTATTCAAAGTTTGCAACCATTGTACCAGTAATCGGTAATGCTCAAAGATTGGGTACATTTATTATTGCTAGAAGAGAAAGCAGTTATTTAGAAGAAGATTTGATTTTAGCAGAATATGCAGCTACGATCATTGGACTTGAAATTATTAGAGCAAAAAGTGATGCACACGAAGAAGTTGTACGTAAAAAAGCTGTGGTTCAAATGGCTATAAGTACTTTATCTTATTCGGAATTTGAAGCGGTCATTCATATATTTGAAGAGTTAAATGGTGATGAAGGATTACTCATTGCGAGTAAAATAGCAGATAAAGCGGGCATTACCCGATCTGTGATCGTAAATGCACTCAGAAAATTTGAAAGTGCGGGTGTGATAGAAACCCGATCTTTAGGCATGAAAGGCACTTACATTAAAGTGCTAAATGATTATTTGCTTCTAGAACTCAATAAAATAAGACAATAGTCTACTGATCCGTCTGAAAGTATTTCAGGCGGGTTTTTTATTGGTTTATACATCTCGTGGAAACTTTTATGCGTCAATGGTCCTAAAGTGTCACCACTTAATTAAAATGTCTTTATTTTCTACAATATATGGTTTAAAATATTAGATAGAGAAGTATATCTAGTGTTTGCTAAAAATAATGACTAAAGTTAATTTATTCTCAGAAATTAACCGATACTATAGATATCCGTTTAATCATGCAATTGTTTGTATAAGGAGGCACTCATGTTAAAGAATGCATTTAAGAGTTTAGATTTAAGAGCAAAAGCACTTAGCGGCTCGTGGCAAAAAAATAGCGCAATTGCCAATAACATTGCAAATGTAAATACACCTGGTTACAAAAAGCAAACTGTAAATTTTCAAAAGGTTTTAGAAAATGAAATGCAGATGAATCAGATGGTAACGATGAAAAAAACCAACAGCAAGCACATTGATTCGCCCTATGTCGGTGATTTTCAAGTGGAGACTGTAAACGATACCAGTTATAGAGTGGATGATAATAATGTAGATATAGATGTTGAAAATGCAGAAATGGCTAAAAATACACTTTATTATAATACCATAATCAATTCAGTAAACAGTCATTCTAATCGCATTAAAACTGCGCTTAGAATCAATAAATAGGAGGTGTAGGAATGGGTTTTTTTAATTCAATTAATGTAAGTGCATCAGGTTTAACTGCAGAACGCCTTCGAATGGATTTAATATCTGAAAATATTGCCAATGCCAACGTCACAAGAACACCGAGCGGTACACCTTACAGACGAAAAGTAGCTATATTTAGAGCACAAGAAGCAGATTCCTTCCAATCGATTTTATCAGGGAAAACACTTACAGGTAATGGTGTAGAAATCGCGGGTATCGTAGAAGATCAATCGCCATTTAAGAAAGAATATAATCCGGATCACCCAGATGCGGATGTAGATGGTTATGTAAATCTACCAAATGTTGAAGTTGTAAACGAAATGATTAATTTAATATCTGCATCTAGAGCATATGAAGCAAATATTACTTCTGTTAATACGACCAAAGCTATGGCCATGAAAGCTTTAGAAATAGGAAAATAGTCTAGGATGCAAATGTATAAATTTCGTGTATAATTATTACTGTTATGTTATTTTAAAATAACTTTAAAAATAAAACCATCTGAAAGGTGATTAAAATGAAAATTGATCAACTCCAAAATTCTTTACTCATCAAAGACAAGAAACTTCTAGAAGTCAATAAAGACTTAAACACGGGACAAGTTAATTTTGCAGATGTATTGACACAATCACTTCAAAAGGTAAATGATGATCAAATGCATTCTCAAGAATTAGGAGATATGTTCATGCTTGGTCTTACCGATAATATTTCTGATGTCTCAATAGCAGGGATGAAAGCAGATTTGTCCTTAAATCTCGCAGTGGAAGTAACCAATAAGGTTTTAGCTGCATACAGCGAAATCATGAGATTGCAGTTATGATGCTGACCACAAATAACGAGGTGTATTAGATGAGTGAGTTTTTAAATGGAATGCGTGGGCGGTTATTTGCATTTTTTAATGGATTAAGCCGCAATCGAAAGATCATGTTGATCGTAGGTACGATTGCTCTCGTTTTGCTATTAACTTTTGGCATTATGTTTATGACCAGAACAGAGTATGTCGTGATTGCTCAAGGGGTGACACCTGTAGACGCATCTGCGATAACGACTAAGTTAGATGAGATGGGAATCGCTTGGCGTTCATCAAATGATACGTCTATTATTTCTGTGCCAGAAAAGGATGTTTCTCGTGCGCGGATGGAATTGGCTGTTTCTGTTGATTCTGGGACATTTTCATGGCCAGACGTCTTTGGAAGCGAGTCCATAACGATGACGTCTCAGACGCGAGAGCAAATGTACATCCAAGCAAATGCTGCGGATGTAAAGAAAGCAATAGAAACCATTACTTCGGTTGAAAAGGCCACTGTCATCTTACAAATTCCAAAAGACAGTAATTATTTTATAAAAGACGAAATAGAATCACGCGCATCTGTTGTTTTAAATATAAGACGTGGGCAATCCTTAAGTGAATCCCAAGTAAGTGGCATTGTAAATCTTATCGTTAGCGCAGTAAAGAATTTAAAAGCTGAAAATGTTACCATATTAGATGAATCGGGCATACAATTAAACAAGCCCGAAGATGCTTTTGGATTTTCAGCAAATACGCAATTTGATATGCAAACGAAAGTTCAGAGACAGTTACAAAATGATTTGACTGCTTTTCTTGAAAAAATATACGGCATTGGAAATGTAGAAGTTCAGCCTAATCTTGTTTTGGATTTTAATCAGCAAGTTGAGACACAAAAATTATTTAGTCCGCCCATTGAAGGCGAAATAAATGGGATGGTAAGAAGTTTAACGACGATTACGGAAAACGTAGTTAACGATGCAGGTGCTGTAGGAGCACCTGGTACGGACTCAAATACAGGTGAAGCAACTTCTGTTATAGAATCGGACAATCAAGGTTCATCTTATGAAAAAGCAAGTGAAACACTAAATTATGAACTCAACGAAATATATAGAGAAATCGTTAAAGCACAAGGCGATATCAGAGCGTTATCTATAGGTGTTTTGATTAATTCCCAATCCTTAGTAGATGGTGTATTAACAGATGCACATCGAAGCGAATTGATGAACTTGATTGCTATGTCTGCAGGTACTGACATGGCGAATATTCGCGTCATGGTTCAGGAATTTCCTGATCCTATGGCAAATTATGATATTTACACGGGACAAGAAACGGGAACCACATTGTTTGGACTACCAATTTTTGCAGTGATTGTCATCGTGCTGGTTACCATCGTAGCGATCATAATCGTGTTGTTGTTAATGAAGAGACGTCGTGATAAACTTGCAGCAGCTGCCCTTGAGGAGCAAATGCGTGTTGAGGAAGTTAAATCACTTGAAGAGATCGATTCACATCAAGAGGATAAAGGCAGTCCAAAATACCATATTGAAAAATTTGTTGATAATAATCCTGAAGCTGCAGTGGCTTTATTAAGAGCATGGTTAAATGAAATGTAGGAGGCAAAATGGCAACGAAAAAAGGTAAAATGACTGGCAAAACAAAAGCAGCTATTCTTTTAATTGCTTTGGGGCCTGAGCGTTCTGCGAAATTATTTAGTCACATGCACGACGATGAAATAGAAGAGTTAACACTTGAAATTGCAAATGTTAATCGGATTACCCCAGAGGAACGTGAAGCTGTCTTGGAAGAATTCTATCAGGTGTGTTTGGCACAAGAATTCATTTCAGAAGGGGGTATCAATTACGCGAAAGAAGTGCTTGAAAAGGCAATGGGTTCTCAAAAGGCACTTGAAATCATCAACAAGCTTACTTCTTCCTTACAAGTTAAACCCTTTGATTTTGTTAAAAAGACAGATGCAAATCAACTGCTTAACTTTATTCAAAACGAACATCCACAAACATTGGCACTTATTTTGTCCTATTTAAATCCAAATCAATCTGCCCAAGTTTTATCTGCTTTGCCACAAGAAAAGCAAGCAGATGTTGCGCAAAGAATTGCAACCATGGGCAGTACTTCACCAGAAATCATCAAAGAGGTTGAATTGGTCTTAGAACGTAAATTGTCATCGATGGTCACGCAAGATTACTCAGCAACAGGTGGTATCCAGTGTATTGTTGATATTCTCAACTCTGTCGATCGAGGCACTGAGAAGTATATCCTTGAAACCTTGGAAATTCAAAACGCAGAATTGGTTGAAGAAATCCGTAAAAAGATGTTTGTCTTCGAAGATATTGTCAACCTCGACAGCGTTGGTATTCAAAGATTTATACGTGAAGTGGATAACAGTGATCTCGCTATCGCATTGAAAGGTGCAACAGATGAAGTTAAAGAAATGATTTTTGCAAATATGTCGAAGCGTATGGCTGAAATGCTACGAGAAGACATGGACTTTATGGGACCTGTACGTCTACGCGATGTTGAAGAAGCGCAACAAAAGATCGTTAATATTATAAGAAAACTTGAAGAAGCAAACGAAATCATAATCGCCAGAGGCGGAGGAGATGAATTGATTGTCTAAGATATTTAAGTCCTCAAGGGTTATACTCGATGACAAAGCGTTTGTGTTGTCTGCGAAAGCGAAAGAATCAATCCAAGAAGATGAAATGGGCGAGTTGACTGTTCCAGAAGTATTAGATGCTTCTGAAGCAGTCAATCAACTTATTGAAAACGCAAAAAGAGAAGCGGATAGCATTTTAGAAGCCGCAGACCAAGATTATGAAGAAAAAATGCAGATGGCCCAAAACAGCAGTGATTCTATAATATCAAATGCGTATGATCAGGCAAAAGGCATTATGGAACAAGCGCGCGCAGAGGGGTATCAAGACGGTTATAATCGTGGAATTGATGACAGTCAAGAAATTGCCAAGCAAATCGTAGATGAAGCGTTGGTCATCAAGCAAGAATGGTCTGATGAAAGAGTTAGAGTTTTAGAAAGTGCTGAAGTGGAGATGGTCCACTTGGTCATTGAAGCAATTGAAAAAGTGTTGGATTATAAAGTAGAGACAGATCAGACTTTAATTGAATCCTTGATTAGACAAGGGATAAGTCGCGTGACCAAATCACATCTGGTCTCTATTCGCGTTTCCAATGAAGATTATAATCATGCGCTTTCGATTAAGCCGATGATTATCGCGACCAGTGATAAAATTGAAGACATAGAGATAAAGCGTGACCCTACACTCCCTATGGGTTCTTGCATTATAGACACTGAATCAGGGAGTATAGACAGTAGTATTCAAGTTCAAGTTGAACAAATCAAGAAATTATTTGATGATTTATTGAAGGGTGACTAATATGCTCGAAAAATATCACCGTGCTATTTTGGACAACACATTACTAAAATTTAGTGGACGTGTTTCTAAAATCATAGGCTTAATGATAGAATCCATAGGACCTGCAGTTGAAATCGGAGAAGTGTGTGACATATATCCCATAAAAAAATCCGCACCACTAAGAGGTGAAGTTGTAGGGTTTAATAATGATAAAGTATTAATTATGCCTCTTGGTGATATGGCTGGTATTGGTCCTGGAAGTCGTGTCGTTGCTTCTGGTCATGCACTTCAAGTCGATGTATCTGAAGATTTACTGGGTAGAATTTTGGATGGTCTTGGCAATCCTATCGATGAATTGGGTAAACCGAATCCCGATAAAAAATACTTAGCAAATAACGATCCTCCAAATCCATTGTTTAGAGATAAAATAGTGGAACCCATACCATTGGGAATAAGGACGATTGACTCGTTACTAACATGTGGAAGAGGCCAAAGAATAGGGATATTTGCAGGCTCAGGTGTTGGTAAGAGTACACTTTTGGGCATGATAGCCAAATACACTAAAGCGGATGTAAATGTCATCGCTTTAGTAGGGGAGAGAGGCAGAGAAGTTAGAGAGTTCATCGAAAATGATTTAGGGGAAGAGGGATTAAAGCGGTCAGTTGTAGTTGTTGCTACTTCAGATAAGCCTGCACTTGTGCGTGTGAAAGCTGCACTAATAGCAACTTCCATCGCAGAGTATTTTCGTGATAAAGGCAAGAATGTTATTTTAATGATGGACTCAGTAACGCGTTTTTCGATGGCACAACGTGAAATCGGTCTAGCCATAGGAGAACCGCCAGTAACCAGAGGGTACACACCATCTGTGTTTGCCGTTTTACCAAGATTGCTTGAACGTGCGGGTAATTCAGCTGTTGGATCTATAACGGGACTTTATACGGTGTTGGTAGATGGCGATGACTTTAACGAACCTATTTCTGATGCAGTAAGGGGAATCCTTGATGGGCATATCATTTTGACGCGCCAATTAGCAGCACTTGGACATTATCCTGCGATTGATGTTCTCGACAGTGCCAGTCGTGTTATGCCGAATATAATAGACGAAGAACATTTATTGGCCTCTTTAAGGTTTAAAGAAATCTTAGCGACATATAAAAACGCTGAAGATTTGATCAACATTGGTGCGTATGCCAAAGGTTCAAATCCTCATATTGACTTAGCGATAAATAAAATCGATGGCTTTAATGCCTTTTTAAAACAACGTACAACTGAACATGCCGATTTTGATGGTAGCCTTGAACATTTAAAAGGATTGATTAAATGAAGAAATTTAAGTTTAGATATGAAAGTGTTTTAAAAATGCGGCTTGATAAAGAGGAGCAGATTAAAAGTGAGTTGGCAAATTGTATCGCTGAAAAGCAAATGATCGAGCAAAAGAAGTTTGATTTGGAGTTGTCTGAGCGAGAGTACGCGATGCATGTTCAAAATTTATTGAACACAGGT
>CAKMJV010000020.1 GCA_927417275.1 uncultured Clostridia bacterium | reverse complement strand
CCATAGTGAAATGTTACCAGCTCATTACTATCCATTCTTTAAAAAATATGATAACTTTGCCGGCAACTACGGTGGCTCATGGTGGCGTCAAGTAGATGAGTTTGGACCATTCAATGGACCAATTTTATTTACAACGAACTGTATTGTACCACCAAGAACTGATGAAATTAGAAATAGAATTTTCACATCAGGTGCTTCTGGCTTCCCAGGATGTATGCATATCGTTGCAGACGAAAACGGCAAAAAAGACTTCTCTGCTGTTATTGAGATGGCGAAGAAATGTCCTTCTCCAACCGAAATTGAGACAGGATCAATTGTTGGTGGTTTTGCACACGAACAAGTATTTGCTTTAGCTGACAAAGTGGTTGATGCCGTTAAAACAGGCGCCATTAAAAAGTTCTTTGTTATGGCGGGTTGTGATGGCAGAATGAAGTCTA
This sequence comes from uncultured Clostridia bacterium, assembly GCA_927417275.1. Taxonomy (GTDB): domain Bacteria; phylum Bacillota; class Clostridia; order Peptostreptococcales; family Acidaminobacteraceae; genus Fusibacter_C. The sequence goes on along the minus strand of CAKMJV010000020.1, from coordinate 14,429 downwards.
GAGAGTATTACACTGAGTTTGCTGAAAAACTCCCTAAAGATACTGTTATTCTCACCGCAGGATGTGCGAAGTACAGATACAATAAGTTGCCACTTGGAGATATTGGTGGCATTCCAAGAGTTCTTGATGCTGGACAGTGTAATGATTCCTACTCATTAGCCATCATTGCCCTTAAACTCAAAGAAATATTCGGGTTAGAAGATGTGAATGAACTTCCGATTGCTTATAACATTGCATGGTATGAGCAAAAGGCTGTCATTGTACTTCTAGCACTTTTATACCTTGGCGTTAAGAATATTCACCTTGGACCAACGCTTCCAGGTTTCTTATCACCAAACGTTGCGAAAGTCTTAGTTGAGACATTTGGCATTGCAGGCATTGGTACTGCAGAAGACGATATCAAACTTTTCATGGCATAATTTTAAAGAGTAGCCTCAGTGTCTGGGGCTACTCTTCTAAATAATAGGGGTGGCTTTGTGAAAATTAAGAATCAATTATTATTAACGTAAGCGTCAAATAGCGCATTAATTTTCTATGTGTGCGCTATTTGACGCTTACATTGCTTCAACTGGATTAGTTCGTATCAAATGTATTGTCATCAAATTTCACACTTGATACACCTCATATTATCTATCTCCAAATATTTCATGAATAATCAATATGTTTTGACAATATCGAATATCGATGTTACTCTTTAATTATAAATATCGATATTCGATATTAAGTGGGGTGAATTAATGGCACGAGATAAGTATCAAACGCTAACAGAGCAAATGTTTTATATCCTTATTTGTCTAACACAAGAGAGCTATGGTGTTGATATTATGAAAAAGGTAGAAGAACTTACAAATGGTAGGGTTATCATCGGACCAGGAACGCTATACAGTTTATTAGATAACTTTGTAAGAGAAAATATTATTATAGAAACCAAAATCGAAAATCGAAAGAAAAATTATATCATAACAAGTTTTGGTACAGAAATGCTTGAAAAAGAGTATCTTCGAGTGACAAAATTAAAAAGAGATTATGAAGCATTGATAAAAGGTGGTGAGCAAAATTGAAAGATCGATCAAAAAGAATAATGAATTTTAGATATGATCGTTTTGAAGACACAGAAAACAAATTAGAAAAACTTGCAGCGAAGGGACTATTTCTTGAAGTATGTGGATCTTTTTCATGGACATTTAGAAAAGGAACACCAAAGAAATTAAAATACACTGTCACATATTTTTCTGAAGGTTCGGTGTTTAATCCTGACATTACGGATAACCAGCAAACATATATTGATTATGCAAAGGCAGCGGGTTGGAATTTTGTGACTCAGTTTAATCAAATGCAAATTTTTAGTAGTGAAACGGATAATTCGATACCTTTTGAGACGGACGAAAAAGAGAAGTTAAACAACATCAAAAGATGTATGAATAAGAGTTTTATCCTGCCGATGATTGCTATGATTTTAGTCTTCTTACTAAATCTGATTGTACAGTTCAATTCATTTCAACTAAACCCAATAGATTATTTGTCAGATCCAATTCGATTATTAAGTAGTTCCATGATAGCAGCGGCTGTCATATATCACGTGTATTCATTAATGACTTACTATATTTGGCTTAAACATTCGGAAAAGTCAATTGCTCTTGGCGGGGAATGTGTAAAGAACAGTAGGATTATGTATAAAATTGTTGATATCATTTCTATGTTTATCTTGTTCGGCAGTCTAGGTTACTTATTGTTTTTTCTCGCATTTAAAACAAGCAGGTTCGGTTTAGTTCTAACTGTCGCACAAGTTCCTATTCTGATGATTGTATTTTGGTCATCAATAAAATACTTGAAGAAGAAAAAAGCATCTGCTACGGTGAATAAATTGATATCATATACAGTGCTTACTGTTGCTAGTTTTGCTTATCTAGCATTGTTTATGGCGTTCATTATGCGATTTGGATTTGGCATAAGTAATGAGTCGAATTATCAGACTGTTAATTGGCAACTTTCTGAAACAGAAAGCTATGAGTACAGACTATATAGCGATGAAATCCCTCTTACCAGTGAGGATTTATACGGTCCAATTGATTACAACTACTATTCATATGAAATGGAAATTGATAACACTTTCTTTCTTTCAAAAAGTGTATATCGTCAAGATTCGCCGCCAGCAAAAGATGCTCCTCCACGGATTGAATATGAGATATTAGAACCTCAATTTGATTTCGTTTATCGACTTGCCAAGGCGCACCTACTTGAAATTCCAGAGTGGCGAGACAACACGACATTTGAACTCATTGATAACAAAATATTTGACACAGAAGAAGCTTATCAACTCTATTATGAAAACACTCCCACAGGAGAATATACGTTGTTTTTCGGGGATAGAATCATTACACTCAATATGAAAGAACCATTAACCACAAAACAAATATCAATTGTAAAAGAAAAATTGCATATTTAAATGTAGAGTGAAGAAGTGCATTTAATATTGTTAATAAAGATGATAAGGTCAAACTTGTCTTACACATGGGTGCAAAGAGAAAGGAAAACAAAGGAGGAAAACCTTTGATTGAAGATATGACGGGTCTCATTTTATGGAATTCAAATCTTGATAAGATTATATAAGAATAAGCCATCAGAAGGTCGTATTGAAGGCGCTGTAAGGTTTCGCCCAAACGTGTCAATTTTATATGAAGCAGTCAATGTCACTCTTATAAGTAAACTAGATTAAAGAGTTCTATAAAAGTGCTGATAGTAAGTGGAGGTTAAGTCAATGAAGAAAGCAGTAGATAAGTTGTCGACCAGTAATGTTATATTAATGTGCGGACCTGCAGGAGCGGGTAAATCAACTTTTGCTAAGAAATTTGAAAGCAAAGGAATGACAATCCTTTCTTATGATAAAGAATCATTCAAGCGAGGTTTGAATGTACATCCGTTACCTAAAGAGGTAGTTAAAGATATAAAAAATGATCTCGACAGAAAGTTAATTGAACTTATTGAACAAAATATGGATGTAGTCCTTGATTATTCATTTTGGTCCAAGGAAATGAGAATGGAATATATTTCATTACTAAAAAATTATGACATTGAACCCAAAATCTATTATATTATGACACCTAAAGAAGTTGTTCTTGAACGCATTCGAAAAAGAAAAGGAAATCATGAAAATGAAATCATTTTGACAGAGGAAACGGCTTCACTATATTATGATCACTTTCAACCCCCAACGAGTGAAGAAGGTGAACTTATAGTGGTTGAGAGTCCTCAAAATCACACCAAAAAATAGTGAATATGTTACTGAGATAGACTTCATCAAAATTCACTCCCATCATCCATTTGGTTTCCTCAACACATGTGGAGTGTGTGGTGAAGTTGGAGAAATTGTAGGAGTAAGTAAATAGAAAGATTTGAGGCCACTGGGTGTTGTGATGATGCTTGGTGGTTTTATGTATAATAAATAACACAGCAAACACGAACGCTTGTTCTTTAATTGTGAATGAGATATAATAAACAAAATAGAAAGACTATTAAAAGAGCAATATAGGTTAAATACTCTGCAGCTGATGAATGTATTGTTACTTCATTCTTTTTTTTCATCCACTTGCCCCTCACTTTCGTTTGGCGATTATAGCTCTTTTAATAGTCTTTCTATTTTATTTATTATATCTCATTCACAATTAAAGAACAAGCGTTCGTGTTTGCTGTGTTATTTATTATACATAAAACCACCAAGCATCATCACAACACCCAGTGGCCTCAAATCTTTCTATTTACTTACTCCTACAATTCCTCCAACTTCACCACACACTCCACATGTCTTGAGGCGACAAAAGATGTCGCTAGGAATTAGTGGGGCCTTGGCAGATCACCATAATCAATGCAATTTTTAGACGAATGTTATGCTATAGCAATGACAACCACAACTGTTCAGATTCGATCACCAACTTCGCTACAAACTCAAGAAACGGTTTATAATCCATTTTGGTATGTGCGTGGTCCAATACTTCATAATACTGTGCTCTGTTTTCTTTTTTTATTATAATGGGCATATATCCATTTTTCATCAGTTCGAAGTTCAGAAGCAGTCTTGAAATTCTGCCATTCCCATCAATGAAAGGATGTATCTTTAAAAATTCTCCATGAAGTAAAGTTGCTTTTAATACCGGATGAAACAACTGCCACTCTTGTTTGTATTCCATCATTAGATTTTGCATCGACAGGTCAACTTCATAGTGCTTCGGTGGGATATGCGTAGCACCGCCAATAACGACATTTTCCATTCTATATTTGCCCGCATTCTGTTGATCGATCTCTTTTTTCATTTCATCAATTTCGCTAAAATCATATGCTATGCCTTTATTTGCTTTTATATGTCTTACTCTGGCATCCGTTGGCTTAACTGCTTCATATGGAATTGACCAGTTTCGGCCAAACTTTACTGCGCCTTCAATACGACCTTCTGCACAAAGTATACGTATCCTACGCTCGATAGCCCATTTCTTTAGCGACTTTAATAGAGTGAGTAATTAATGCTTTTCCAAAACTTTTTCTGTGGACCTCTGGGGGCAATTAAAACAGCTCCAAAACTTATGGTCTTAAATACTTTGTTTTCCTCAGAAACTATTTTTGATTGTGTATAGAATATGTGAACATTATACACCATTATTTTTGTTATTTATTTAACGATTAATCCGCATTGTTTTAACCCTTTTTTACATTTTGTTAACATCATTCGCCATAATATTAACACAATCAATTTATGTCGACTAACGCTTGTTATTACTGGGATGCAATGCGTCCGGACGTTTTTAATCTTTGCATTTTCTTAATCTTTCAGTAGATTTTATTACCATTACTTATTAACTAAATGCAATCAAAATGGTTGATGTATCTAAATCTTCGTGATAAGATTAACAATATTAAGAAGTGGCCAACTTCATTTATTTAAAATAAGTCAAATTACAATACGGAGGATGAAATGGTTAATCATAAAGAATCACTGATCACTCAGTTCAATATCACCAGAAAAGCACAAGAAAAATATGCGACTTACACACAGTTACAAGTAGATGAAATATTTAGACAAGCTGCAATTGCTGCGAACAATGCCCGTATCATACTGGCAAAAATGGCATATGACGAGACTGGCATGGGCATCGTGGAAGATAAGGTAATTAAAAATCACTTTGCTTCTGAATATATCTATAACAAGTACAAAGACGAAAAGACATGTGGCGTCATCGAAGAAGATCATTCTTTTGGTCTTTATAAAATCGCTGAACCAATTGGTGTTATCGCAGCTGTAATTCCAACGACAAACCCAACTTCTACTGCTATATTCAAAATACTCTTAGCACTCAAAACTAGGAATGGCATCATCTTATCACCTCATCCGAGAGCTAAAAAGTCGACGATTTTTACTGCTAATCTTATTCTTGAAGCGGCTGTAAAAGCAGGTGCACCAAAAGGCATCATCGGATGGATCGACGAACCCTCATTGGAACTCACTCAGACTGTCATGGCTGAGTCGGACTTAATCCTCGCAACCGGCGGTCCTGGAATGGTTAAAGCCGCTTACTCCTCTGGAAAGCCTGCCATCGGCGTTGGTGCCGGTAACACACCTGCAATCATAGACGAGTCCGCGCACATCAGAATGGCTGTTAACTCTATTTTGCTTTCTAAGAGCTTTGATAATGGCGTTATTTGTGCATCTGAGCAATCCGTCATCGCAGTCGATGAAGTATATAAAGAAGTGAGACAAGAATTTATTGATCGTGGTGGTTATGTCTTGAATAAGAGCGAAACAGATAAAGTCAGAAAAATCATCCTCATCGATGGAAAGCTCAATGCCAGCATCGTGGGTCAATCCGCCTTTAAAATCGCACAAATGGCTGGTATCTCTGTCCATGAGTCTACTAAAGCTCTCATTGGAGAAGTGACTTCAACCGATGTAAGTGAAGCCTTTGCACATGAAAAGTTATCACCTGTTTTAGGCCTTTACCATGCTAAAGACTTCGATGAAGCCCTTATAAAAGCTGACGCACTGGTGAAACTGGGGGGACTAGGTCATACCTCACTCCTCTTCACCAATCAAACCCTCCACCAAGATCGCATACTCAAATTTGGTCATATGATGAAAACAGGTCGAGTCATAATTAACATGCCCTCTTCACAAGGTGCTATCGGCGATATTTATAATTTCAAGCTTGCACCTTCATTGACATTGGGCTGTGGTTCATGGGGTGGAAACTCCATCTCTGAAAACGTTGGTCCCAAACACCTTCTCAACATCAAAACTGTCGCAGAAAGAAGAGAAAATATGCTTTGGTTCAGAGTCCCTCAAAAAGTTTATTTCAAATATGGCGCTCTGGGGGTAGCTCTCCCGGAACTTCAATCTATGGGTAAAAAACGCGTCTTCATCGTAACGGATCATATGCTTTATAAACTTGGTTTCGTGGATAAGGTTACTCAAAAGTTAGATTTATTGGGCATCACCTATAAAATCTTCTTTGATGTCGAGCCCGATCCAACTCTGGCGACTGCTTATAAAGGCGCAAGTGAAATGAGGCAGTTTGAACCGGATACCATCTTAGCACTAGGAGGTGGCTCACCTATGGATGCAGCGAAGATCATGTGGGTTCTCTATGAACATCCAGAAGTTCGCTTTGAAGATTTAGCAATGCGTTTTATCGACATTCGAAAACGTGTTTATCCTTTTCCAAAACTCAGAAACAAGGCCATCATGGTCTCTATTCCTACCTCTGCTGGAACGGGATCCGAAGTCACCCCTTTTGCCGTCATCACCGACGAAAAGACTGGTCAAAAATATCCTCTAGCAGACTACGAACTTACGCCAGATATAGCCATCGTAGACGCCGAGCTCATGATGTCTATGCCACCATCGTTAACTGCTGCTTCAGGGATAGATGCACTGACACATGCTATTGAAGCTTATGTTTCTGTACTCGCTTCAGAGTTCACAAATGGTATGGCTCTAGAAGCCATCAGATTAATCTTTAAGTATCTCCCAATTGCCTACGCGGAAGGTGCCAGCAATATTAAAGCGAGAGAAAAAATGGCTCACGCTTCTACCATGGCAGGTATGGCATTTGCAAATGCCTTTTTAGGCATCTGTCATTCTATGGCGCATAAGTTAGGCGCAGCACACCATATTCCACACGGCGTAGCTAATGGACTCCTTATAGAATCTGTCATTCGATTTAATGCTGTGGATAATCCAAGAAAACAAGCGGCTTTCCCTCAATATAAATACCCCAATGCTAAATGGAGATATGCTCAAATCGCGGACTATTTAAACCTTGGCGGCAAAACTGAAGAAGAAAAAGTCGAAAATCTCATTTCAGAAATTGCAAAACTCAAAGCCAAAATCGATATCCCACGTTCAATTCAAGCCTGTGGCATCTCGGAAGCTAAGTTTTATGAAAGCCTGGAAACGATGGCTATGGAAGCGTTTGACGATCAATGTACAGGTGCAAACCCTCGCTATCCACTAATCGAAGAACTCAAGGCGCTTTACGTGGAAAATTATCATACCAAAGCCTGACTTTAATCAAGGTTTCTTGTTCTCAACGCATTCAAATGCTTCACATTTAGTTTCGCACACAAGTAACATTTGATTCATTATCCCATAATCCATGTGAATAGCCCTTTGATTAATCAAGGGGCTTTTTACATGAATTATTTACGCAGTAATCTTTTTGATTTCTGTAATGTAATAAAGGTAAACGTATTATTCTGGCGTTGCAGACAAAAATTATCGACCAAGTAAAAAATCGATAATATTCACATGCTTAATGCCATTTCTAGAAAAATCAAATTTATCTAATGACAATACATATTTGGGGAAATTATCATTTATTGCTTCATATGCTCCGAACTCCCTTTTTACTACATTTTCATCCGTGAGCAAATAGGCAACTTGATAATAACTGCGCTGATCTCCATCCATTACTACAAAATCGATTTCACCGTTAGTCGTTTTTCCAACATAAACTTCATATCCACGATAAATCAGTTCATTGTAAATAACATTTTCAATTAGTGCGCCAATATCAGTCTTAAATCCTATGTTATTGATTTTTGAAAGCCCAAGATCAGTCAAATAATATTTATCTGATCTCGTTAAAACTTGCTTTCCTCTTATATCATATCGAACCGCTTTATTCATTATTAACGATGATGTTATAAAATCTAGGTATGCATATAACGTTTCAGTTGACACTTTTCTATTTACACTTTCAAAATACTTTGAGATGGACTTTGCTGAAAATATTTGAGACGTATTCATGACCATATATTCAACGATTCTATTTAACGTGTCAATATCCTTAATTTTACTTCTTTGAACAATGTCTCTTAAGACGATAGAATTGTATAAGTCTTTAAGATACACTTTTGTTTCTGATTCAGTTTTCATTAAAAAGCGTTGAGGCATACCGCCATAATTAAGATATTCGAAAAAAATATTATCAGGAATTTGATCGTTATCTATTGCATTAATTACACAGTATTCCTTAAATGAAAAAGGTAGCACGAGGAAACTAACATACCGACCGGATAGATGTGTTGCCAATTCACCAGATAATAACTTTGCATTAGAACCGGTTATGAAAATACTGCAATTCAATGTCGCCTTAAATGAGTTTATAGCCTTTTCAAAGTTCATGACATTTTGTATTTCATCAAAAAACAAATAATATTTCTGATGATCTTCAATGCGTTCTTTGACATATCTATGTAAATCCATTTCATTTTCAATAAATGAATTTTCTAAATCCTCAAAATTCAGATAGATAATCTTTGAAACATCAACACCAGTTTCTACTAGTTCATCCTGAATTTGATTAAGCAATACAGATTTTCCTGACCGGCGCATTCCTACTATGACTTTTATTAGATCCATTTCATAAAATGGTCTGATTCTTTTTAAATATGCTTCTCTGATAATCAAAATGCCACCCCCCTTTCTTTTATATTCTATTATAACAAAACATTTTAAATAATTCAATTTTTATTTTGTTTTGTCGAAACAAAGGGAGGTGGAATGGTTTGTTTCACTTCCTCAAAATATCACTGGCAATACTTCCTGCAGGACCAACCAGCATTTTCCCATTCGTTTGGAAAGTAGCGTCAATGAAAGACCGCCAACTTAACTTATCAAAACATATTGTTTATTCACTAAATATTTGGAGATAGATTATATAAGGTGTATTTAACGTGAAAACTAGTTACAATACATTTGATACTTCCCGTGCCAGTTAAAGAAATTAAAAGGAGAATGCATAATGGATATAATTTATGAAAAAAGCACAGATAAGCATTTAAACGATGCACTTAACGCTTTAGAGAGCAACTTAAAAGAAAATGATTTTGGCGTATTATGGAAACTGAATTTCAAAGAAAAACTTGAAGAAAAAGGACTGACATTTAAAAACGATTTTGTGGTACTTGAGGTCTGTAATCCAAAACAGGCAAAAGAAGTATTAGAGAAAAACATTCATATCGGTTACGTATTTCCTTGTAAAATGGTTGTGCGATGTGAAAATGATAAAACATATATAGGTATGTTGCGTCCAGAAACTTTAATAGGCTTATTTGAAAGTCCTGAACTAAAGGAAGTTGCAAAAAAAGTTGAAGCATCACTTAAAAAATCAATTGACGCTTCAATCTAATAGTGGTTCAACACTTCATAATACTGTACTTCGGTAAAGTCTTTAAGGATTTATTCCCGTTCTATGAAGCCGTTTTCATTATACAACTACAGTACCCGTTCCATTTTCAGTTGATCTGTCTGATGAAGGTGTTTTGCTGTTACATGCAACAAGTGATATAGCCAACGCAAACCAATAGATTCCATTTCTTTTGCCACTTCTGTAGGTAACGGATGTACAGCCAAACCTCGTTTGAATGATTCCTTATCCTAGGAGAGGATCGTCATACCATTGCTTTCAAATTTATATGCAAAAGTTGATTTTCCAGATCCTGCAGGTCCGCACATTAATATAACGTTACTGGTCGATTATATTTTAATTCTTCATATAAAAAAAGCAGAAAATCTCTGCTCCAAATCTGAATTTATCTTGAAAATATCATTTTTGCTAAGAAGCACTTACGTCTAAATATGCGGTAAATTTTTTACATATTTGGGCGTTCTTCAAACTTTGGCACATGCTCAAGATCGATATCCCAGTTTGCTTTGCTCGCATAATAGATATGCCCTTTTGGCTTAATGTTTATATCACTGTCGATACTTCCTGCAGGCACAACCAGCAATTTTCCATCCATTTGAATATTTGGCAAAGCTGATCCACAATTCGTACAGAAACTTTTAATGTGCCCTTCTCCACGAAAATTAAAGGTTTTGGCTTTTTCTTGACCAGATAACCATCTCAACTTAGCTGTAGAAGAAAATAAATTGGCTGCATGCGCTGAACCTGTATCTTTGCGACATCTTTCGCAATGACAAAGATAAAAAGCATCAAAAGCTCCTTCTATTTCGAAAGTAACCTCACCACAAAGACAAGATCCTAAATGTTTCATATTCCACACTCCCTTTTTACTAATTTATCGCTTAACTTAAATCACTAATGTTTATGGGTAACGTGTATTGTCATAGAAGTCGTGACAAGCCTAGATTATTAATCTATGGTATTTTATTTGACTTTACGGAATAAATAGTTTTCAGCAGTTAATTTGTATTTAGGTCCCTTCATCTTCTCTTTAACCATCAATAAATCGACATTTTTACTTCGCGGCAATACAAAATAATTCTCTAGATTGGTTTCTATGATACGATTGTCTTGACCTATGACGCCAATGAATTCAAAATCATCATCATATCTAGTTAAAGTGGCATCTCCATGACTATCATTGCTCAACAAAATGCCCCCCGTATTTAAATGTTTTTTCGTTTCTTGCCCAACAAAACCTGCATATTGAGAAATGATCAAATCAACTGGTGTCATATTTAATTCTTCTGTATAATCTTGATCCATGAAAACGATGTCACATGGTTTATCATACGCTTTATTCTCATCGATATACTTTTTTATCATATCCATGTTTTTAAAGAAACCAATTGTCCCTTTGAAGTTATCAACATAAATTACCTTCTGTAGAGTTCTGTTCTATCGCCTATCTTGTCTCGATACGCATAATATGCCTCAATTACGTTCATATTATTCAAAAAACTTCACCTCTCATTACTTTTAGTTTCTTGTACAATCATTAATTTAGAAATGCATTTTCTATCCAATCTATTTCTCCAATACCCCCTAAAACCCAGAACACACAATTTCAGATTAAATATTTAAACGATGCGCTTCAATCTAGTAAGTGGTTGTTTTATTCAAAACTGAAGTCGCGAAGACCCACCGATTCCTTGGTGGGTTCTCCTGATTATCAGTACTTATCGAAAATTTCCTACGCCTATTGTGATGCCTTCTAAAACAACTTCTTACCCGTATCATACCCCAGCTCATAATACCGATTGTTATTGAACTCAAAGGATCGAATCACATCCAAACCCAGTTTTTCCACATGGGCTTTGTAAGATCGTGGGTTGACATAATTAATAAAAGTAATCAATATGGGAAATCGCTTTTCAAACTGCCCCCTTGAAAACTCAAAGATCCTAGGCAGCACCTCCGTCCCCCTATAATCCTTATGAATGCAAATCGGTCCATACTGGTAAGAATTATCAACCGACGCAGTTTGCCCCATGTACTGCACCAAAGGCAGTTCCTTAATCATATGCTGAAACAATGGCCATTTCTCCCAATACTGCCAAGAAGCCGCCATCACATAAGCCACAACCCTATCCCCATCACAAGCGATGGCAAGTCCATTCTCATGCTCTATAAGCTCAATAAACTGCTCTGTTTCAAACAAAGTAGTCACAAAACCATTTGGCTTATCCTCATCTCTAATCGTAGCGATATTATAAAGCCGCTGCAATTCCGCAATCCTCGGAATGTCCTCAACCACCGCATTTCTATAAATCATACACGCACCTCATTTCAAATTAGTCGATATAGCATCATATATTCCCCAATGCCATGTAATATCCCACATATCCCTTTCAAAACAAAATAGAAAGACTATTAAAAGAGCTATAATCACCAAACGAAAGTGAGGGGCAAGTGGATGAAAAAAAGAATGAAGTAACAATACATTCATCAGCTGCAGAGTATTTAACCTATATTGCTGCGGTTGGTGATAGCAATGAAAGTTTGGAAATGCGTTATGAAGAAGAGAATATTTGGCTGACACAAAAGATGATGGCAGTATTATACGATGTCTCAGTGCCAGCGATAAACCAGCATTTAAAAACTATTTTTACAGATTTAGAACTTGATGAAAATTCAGTTATTAAGAAATACTTAATAACTGCTGGTGATGGAAAACATTACAAGACGAAGCACTATAATCTACAGGCAATTGTTGCGGTAGGTTTTAAAATAAATAATGACCGTGCGGTACGATTCCGTAAATGGGCAGGTCAAATCGTCAAAGATCATACAATTCAAGGATGGTCGATGGATAAAGAACGGCTGAAAAAAGGTCACATGTTTACGGATGAGTATTTTGAACGTCAGCTACAAAGCATTCGTGAAATACGACTTTCTGAACGTAAGTTTTATCAAAAAATAACCGATCTTTATGCGACATCTTTCGATTATGATAAGAATTCAAAGACTACAAGGCAGTTTTTCCAAACGGTACAAAATAAAATGCATTGGGCAGTTCACAGGCATACTGCAGCCGAACTGATTGTAGAACGAGCGGATGCTGAAAAGGAGCATATGGGATTGACTACATGGGAATCAGCGCCAGAAGGAAAAATTGTTAAAACTGATGTTTCTATTGCAAAGAATTATCTAAATGACGAGGAAATATCCTATTTAGAGAGAATTGTATCACTATACCTTGATTATGCGGAATTACAAGTAGAACGAAGGATTCCCATGAGCATGGAGGATTGGGCGAAGCGTCTTGATGGATTTTTAGAGTTCAATGGCAACGAACTGTTGGTTGGAACTGGTAAAATTAGTGCAGAACAAGCAAGACTTTATGCAGAAACAGAATTTGAAAAATACCGTATTGTTCAGGATAGGCTCTATGAAAGTGATTTTGATAGATTTTCAGATTTAGAGTTTGAAAAAAACGACTAGAAAATATTTGAGTGAAAAATTATTTTGTTTTGAAAGGGATATACTAAAAGAAAAGGGCGTGATATGTGGGATATTACATGGCATTGCGGATTTGCAGCGGCTTCTTGGCAGTATTGGGAGAAATGGCCATTGTTTCAGCATATGATTAAGGAACTGCCTTTGGTGCAGTACATGGGGCAAACTGCGTCGGTTGATAATTCTTACCAGTATGTGCTCATCGCGTAATATTATTTTAATAGAGGAGAGTGGAGATATGATATCAATACTACTTGTGTATAGAACGACGACAGGATTTACAAAAAAATATGTAGATTGGATTTCTAAAGCGATTGATTGTCAAACTGTACCCTTTGATCAAATTAATAATGTCGATTTTAACAACTATGATATTATTATCTATGGAGCTGGTATGCACGCCGGTCTTATACAAGGTTTGAAGGAATTTAAAAAGAAGGTAGGAAATTTAGTTAGTAAAAAGATAGTTATTTTTGCTACAGGGGGTGCACCTTATAGTGAGGCAATTATTTCAAAGATAAAGAAAGATAATTTTTTAGAAAATGAGCTAAATATCATTAATTTCTTTTATTTTCAAAGTGGAATTAATTATGAAAAAATGGGATTGTTTGATAAAACAATAATGAAAACTTATAATAAGGTACTAGAATTCAAAAATAATAAATCAGATATAGAAGATGGAACGAGTAAAGCCATCTCAAAATCATATGATCATTCTAGTAGTGAATATATAAAACCCATGATTGACTACTTACACCAACTTCTTAACAAACCTTCAGCTGATAAGATTAAGATTTGATATAAAGCCCCTTGATTTGGACGTTTTCAAGTCAAGAAGTCCTCGACTAAGAATCAAAATCGACGTATCGATTTTATTTCCTAATCCTGTGGATTGCCTTTCTCACATCCAAATTAAGGGGCTTTTTTTAATATCGAGAGCATCAGAGTATACTATATTGAAGCGTCAATTGATTTTTTTAGCGATTCTTCAACTTTTTTTGCAACTTCCTTTAAATCAGGACTTTCAAATAATCCTATTAAAGATTCTGGACGCAACATACCTATATACGTTTTATCATTTTCACTTCGCACGACCATTTTACATGGCAATACATAACCGATATGAATGTTTTTCTCTAATACTTCTTTTGCCTGTTTTGGATTACAGACCTCAAGTACCACAAAATCGTTTTTAAATGTCAGTCCTTTTTCTTCAATGCGTTCTTTGACATATCT
>CAKMJV010000019.1 GCA_927417275.1 uncultured Clostridia bacterium | reverse complement strand
AAAATATATGAGCATGATAAATTGGTAGTTCGAACACTTGAGAATCAAGATGCATCTTTGCTTGCTAAATGGCTATCTAATCCGGAAATCCTTCAATACTATGAAGGAAGGGATTGCCCATTTAATGAGCAGTTGGTCATAGAAAAGTATTTCAATAGAGATGACAAGGTTACAGGATGCATCGTGGAATATGAAACTGTTCAAATTGGATATATTCAGTACTATCTTATTGATGATGAAGAGAGACGGGAATATGGATACTGTGATATTAATGAGATTATATATGGACTTGATCAATTTATTGGCGAGACAAAATATTGGAACAAAGGTATTGGTACTAAACTTGTAAAATCTATGGTTGAGTATCTTTTGAAAGAGAAGAATGTGGATAAGGTGATTATGGACCCACAATGTTGGAATCATCGAGCGATTGCATGTTATGAAAAATGCGGTTTTGTTAAGAAGAAGTTATTGCCCTTCCATGAAATGCATGAAGGAGAAAAGCGAGATTGCTGGTTAATAGAATATTCGAGATGCGTGGTATTTAAGGGGATGGCCTTAATGCCATCCTATGAACAAGAAACCTCGGTTCGACATTTATCACCTTGCCCTCGCCACTAAGGCAGCGAGGGCAAGATAAACATTAATGTGAAAGATGGTGCTAGTGAAAAAACATTATTTATTTTAAGTATATAGGAGAATAGGATGATTACCATAACAGAAATTAAAGATGAATTAAGTAAGTCAAGAATAACCGAAGAGATTTTGAGACAATTACCAGAGTGGTTTGGAAATGAAAAATCACTTCTTGATTATATAGAGACGGTTAAGGACAAGATTTTTTATTGTGCAATGGATAATGATCATGTAGTCGGTTTTTTGTGCCTTAAGTTTAATAATCAGTTTACTGCAGATATTTATGTTACTGGCATATTAAAAGAGTATCATCGCAGGGGAATAGGAAAAGAATTGGTTCAAGTTGCTGAAAAATATCTGACAAGTAATGGCTATAAATTCTTCATGGTGAAGACATTGGGAGAATCATCAGATTATGAATTTTATAAGAAGACAAGGGAGTTTTATCTAAGCGTAGGCTTTTTTCCACTCGAAGAATTTAAAGAAATCTGGGATGCAGACAATCCGTGTTTAATAATGGTAAAAAGTTTGAATCCATAAAGACTGAAAAAAACATGAAATTTAGAGTAGGGTCAATGAATATAACTTTCAGAAATGAAACCGATTAATAGGAGGTTGAAGTATGTTTCAAAAATTAGTTAATAAACGAAACTTTTTGATAATAAATGGAACCTTAATGATAATCATGGGAATAGTATGGTTGTTATATTTAACTACAGAATCAACTAAGTATTCAATGTTGTTTTATAATATGAGAGATTACGCTGAACTTGCTATTATACTGCTACTTGGTGTTATGTTAATTGATTTAACTAAACCAAAGAAAATAGTAGGTATTATTATGTTTTTAATATCGATTTTTATCGGAATAATAGTAGCGAATAATCAGATATACTTATTTAAGTTTAGTTCAGTCAATCAAGAATGGTTTTTTAGATCGATTACTTTTATTGCAATTAACTTATCATTAATTTTACTTTTTGCGATCAAAGTGAATTTCAAAAAAATTATGAATCATAAAGTTGAGATGTTAATTATAATTAGTTTAATAGGTATTATCATTAATTGGATTTTCATGGCTTATAAGGCTACACATTATATTAGTCCTAAACCAGTAGAATCTTACTTTCAGTTGGTTCACTTTTTTTTAAATCTCAATCAAATATCTTCTACTTTATGCGGTGTAGGTTTTATTGCATTAGGTCTTAGTAAGTCGAAAAATGGAAAACAATTATAAACGATTAGAAAGTTATGCGAAATGAACTTGAAACCACTGATTCTGAAGAGGATGTAAATTTCATAGAGGAAGCGCTATGGAGTGATGAAAAGTATCGCAAATGTTGCTACGGCTTAAAGCTTATGCAGCAATCGGAAGAAACTGCTAGAGCGCATGGTTGTGCTATGATGCATAAAGGAGACGTATGAAAACAAAATTTAAATTCATCTTACTGATCTCTATAGGAATTATTACTTTTATTCTATATAGCCTGTTTAATGAAAACAAAACGAATCAGATTGTAAATCAAACTGAAATGTCTACAGTTGAAAGTACTAGTCCAAGTACTGAACCGTACACAATACCACTCGATAAACCAACGATTCCTCAAAATGTGCACGCGGATTTGCACTATTTATGGGATTTCACTTTTTCAGAGCGATATGACGCGCGAATGACGGACGATTTCTCACTTACATTGGCGGATAAAAGTGGTCAAGTGCAGGGGACTTATACGCTGTTTGATCGTTTTAATGTTGAAGAACAGACTATAAAAGTATTACACCATGAAAGTGACGATTTAGCGCCGCCTAGCCAACACAACCTATATTGGTTTGCAAGCCAAAATGGTGGATTGTTCGTTGATACGGATTATTTTGATCTGGACAATCAAGTGTTCATCGCTTACCTTTGGACGAATATTGAAGGCATGCATACGAACAAAGGGGTTGCTATTGGCAGTACTGAAAGTGATTTATTAATTGCTTATGAAGACGATTTGTATTACCTTGAGAAGGATGAAGCATTGTCAGAGACACGGTCGAATTTACTAAGTTACAGCGAATTTGTCGACAATAATCTAGCGACACTTGAAAATAAATACGACTTTGAATATGCCTTTATATGGCAACCATTTACCCCAGAAACAAATGAAAGCAGGGATATTACATTTTTCATAAATGATAGCAAAATTGTTGGAATAGAGATTACTATGCCTCCCGAAGTGCGTCACGTATATGGCTATGATAGGGAACGTGGACTTGCGTTAACAGAAGCGATGAGAGCCAAGGCGATTGAATAGTTGTCTACTGATTTGATTGATATTTTATAAAGGAGTCAAAATGTATATAAGAATAGCAGATGAATTAGATTTGAATAGCATTGTCAAGATTATTAACAACTCAAAACTTGGACTACGCTATTTTGAAAATGATACGAATAAATTGGAACGCGTTATAAAAACGGCGTTAGAAAAAAAAGAAATCCATATTCGTGTAGATGACAATAATAAGTGTTTAGGTGTTCTACAGGTCAACCATGATGGTGCTTTTGATAAATATCCATATATCCATTTTCTCGTTGTGCATGAATGTGAAAGAGGCAAAGGTATAGGAACCGAACTTTTGAGATATATGGAAGACGTTTTGCATGAAAAAACGCGTAAAATCTTTCTATTGGTTGGAACATGGAATGTGGAAGCACAACGTTTATATGCGCGTTTAGGTTACAGAGCGTTTTGTGCGTTTGATAACTTTTATAAGCTTGGAGAAACTGAGGTTCTAATGGTAAAAGAGAGGATGGTATGAAGTTTATAATCAACGACGTAATAAATGAACTTTCGCAAGAAAAATATAAGAGCATAAAAGGAGCATGAGAATGGCCAAATTTGAAGAAACTCAGCAAATAAGTAAAAAAATCAGTTTGTCACTGGCTATTTTATCAGTTGTTTTCTTGTCATTTTCTATATACAAGTATGAAGTTTTAGTACTAGGCGCTATTCTTTGCTTTATTTTTTCTGTAATACTTTTTATGATTAGATTTGATCTCAAGATTTATGAGGATAGAATTGAGTATAAGTTGTTGCCAATTCATAAATCCTATAAAGTCATTTTGCTAAATTCAGTTGTAAAAACGGAAATTATAGTTCCAAGTCAATTAGGTATATTTGGGATAAAGATTAAGAATACACCAAGCGGATCATTTTACTATCTTGGTGGCAATAAGATCATGCGTATAACGACAAGTGATGGTAAAAATCTATATATTGGAACACGGAAAATTGAAGCGCTGCAACCATTAATGAGATTGATTTCATACCAAAATTAAATGATATTGTCAATGAATCAAGCATAAACATTGATTCGATGAATCAACAAGACCCAATGATTTTGAAAGAAAAGCATTGATCAATAAAATCAAGAGTGAAATAGAGCGATTGCTAGCATTAAAAAAATGATTCAGATGAAAAAAACATTTCTACAAACATCTAATTTAATTGAACCAATTGAAAATAAGAAGGCGGTATACTTATTAAAAGTTATGCAACGATCATTATTCTAGTATGCTTCATATTAAGTGGTTGCACAACTCAGGTTGATACAACTCAAGTTGATATAACTCAAGCAACAGAACCAGTTGTAACTGAAAACTATTCAATTATGGGCATTAGAGTAAATGATACATTTGAAGAAGCATTAGGTAAATTACCAAATGATTTTAAATGGAATGATCACATTAGTTCCAATCGAAATGTATCCATTTGTACAGTACATTGTTAGAGCGTTCAAAATCGAAAAAATAACAATACTATATTATGAGTTATAGGACTGTTTCGAAACACTCGAGCAAACAGTTCAAAATCAATTCAAATCAATGGGAGATTAAAATGATAAACAAAAAGACAATGCGCCTATTCGGCATCGGATTAGCTATTATCATGTTAATCTTTGTTGGAAAAATGATATTTGAGAGTAATCAAGGAATTAAGACTGAATATATAACCGAAAATGAATATCAGTCATACAGTAAATTCGGAATTATCTATGATGAAAACGAATCAGAAATTTTTGAGTACCTTAAACAAAATCTTAAGTTTGATGGATTGGAACCAGCGGTTGAAAGCGAAAACGTTGTTACGTATATGGATATTTCAGTAAGTAATTATGAGTTTATAGAATCACATCTCATCGATTGTAAAGAAATAACTGAAATTCTTGGTTCAAAAAAGACAAAAGAAGTTGAATTTGTAAATTATATTATTGATTATTTGAATAAGGATAATAAGAGAATAATTTTGGAATACGCTTACACTGGTTTTGTTCAAAAAACATTTGAGGAAAAAAATCATATTGTTTCAATTGATAGTGATTTAAAAAAAATAATTTTTAGAAAATAACTTGATGCATCTATTATATCTGGTGAATTTTGGCGAAATGTCTACAAAAAAATCAACTAACTTTGGAGAGTCATCATGAAAGACGATAAGTTAATACAAAACAACAAAAAAGGATGGGATGCAATCGCTGATGAGTGGTTTGGAAGTACTGCATTGCCAACTTACGCGCCATTGATGAAGACTGAAGATGATCTAAATCTGTTTGGCAACATAGACGGTCAAGTTGTTCTAGATATTGGATGTGGCAGTGGTCATTCATTAAAATATATGGGGGATAAACGGGCGAAAGAACTGTGGGGCTTAGACTTATCCTCACGACAGATACAGAATGCAAAGCAGCATTTAGGTGCCAATGGGTATCATGCGAATTTATTTGAGAGTCCAATGGAAGCAAATCCAGGCATTCCTACTGAACATTTTGATATCGTTTACTCAATATATGCCTTTGGCTGGACCATGGATCTTGATACATCACTGCGTTTGGTATCTTCATATTTAAAGAAGGGCGGCATGTTTGTATTTAGTTGGGATCATCCATTAACCCCTTGTTTGGACAATGATGGCGATCGTCTCATTATCGCAAAGTCATACCATGATACAGGTACTTTATCCATGAACAAATCCGGCAATGAGATGAATATTAAGAAGTGGAAGTTATCGTCTTATATAGATGGCTTCAAGAAGCATGGCTTATACCTTGATACGCTTGTTGAAGATGTTGATGCATCTGTTTTCGATCATGTGGAAAACGATCTCTCAAAATACTATTCTAAGGACAAATCTAAACTGGTGCCGCTTTCTATAATAATTAAGGCCATCAAAAAAATAGAAAATGAGGATTAAAATGAATATTGAAAATACAACAACTAATCATACTGAAGCAACTGAGTTGCCTTCACAAAGAATTAAATTAAGACATTTTACGTTGAATGATGTGGCTGATGTTTTTGAATACGCCAGTGACGATAGGGTTACGGAGTATTTAACATGGCCTTCTTACACAAATCAAGAGGATATTTTAGACGTAATTAATCAATATTATTTATCTAAACCAGGTGTATGGGCGATTGAATTACTTGAAGAAAAAAAGTGTATTGGTGCGATTGATTTAAGAGTCTTTGAAGAACACGAAAAAGGTGGTTTTGGTTATGTACTCAATAGAAACTATTGGGATAAGGGGTATATGACAGAGGCTTTGAAGACATTATTAGACTATGCGTTCAATGTTTTGAAGCTAAATAGAATTGAAGCGACTCATTATGTTGGGAATGAGGGTTCTGGTAAAGTTATGGAAAAATGTAATATGAAGCATGAGGGCATTGGACACCAAGAAGTTAAAATTAAAGGTGTGTTTAGAGATGTTGTCCATTATGCAATATTAAGACGGGATTGGGAAACAAAAGACGAATAAATGATGCAGTTGAAAGCGTATGACTTACATGATAAAGTAATATATATCATGTTAAAATTTTTGATTTCTTTTTGAAAGAAGGCGAAGACATGGCAGACTTGCTTTGGGGACTCACTACAAAAGTATCATTGGTATTCTTAGTCATATATATTTTTTCAAGCACCAGGATGTTTAATAAAATTTTACGTAGTCGAACATTCACTTTAAGAGACAAAATTTTTATGTCCATGATTTTCGGATTCATGGGGATCATAGGGACTTACTCAGGGATACCCTATATGGGTGCTATCGTTAACAACCGAATGATCGGTGTAGTCTTTGGGGGGCTGATCGGTGGTCCTTTTGTAGGGGTTTTATCCGGTCTAATCGCAGGTGGGCATAGGTTTTTGATTGATATTGGTGGATTTACAGCATTGTCCTGTGGGATCTCTACCTCTCTAGAAGGATTAATCGCAGGATTACTATCACAATATTTTTTTAGAAGCAAAAATAAAATTGTATTTGGGTTTTTTACTGGTATCATTACAGAAACTGTTCAAATGATCGTGATTCTTTTAGTTGCAAAGCCTTTTGTTAATGCAGTAATTCTAGTGAGATCAATTTCTTTTCCGATGATTTTAACCAATTCGATAGGATTAGGGCTAATGATTATCATCTATCAAAACATGCTTAGGAATAATGATATGCAAGGTGCATTTCGCTCTGAACAAGCGCTGAGGATTGCACGAGAAAGCGTGAAGTATCTAAGAATGGGATTAACGGTTGAAGCAAGTCAAAATGTTGTTCGCATTATTCGAAATATCGCAAAAGTGGATGCAGTGGCAATTACAGATCGGGAAAAAATCTTTGCATATGAAGGTAATGAATATCTTGGATTTAATGTCGGTGACCCCATACATTCAAATATTACCAAGCAAGCAATGGAACAACATATCGTAATTTCATCACAGCTCGATGTAGATATAAAACGTAAGAAAATTAAAAATCTCAGTGTCGTCATAGCACCTTTAATCGTAAACGGAGAAGCCATAGGGTCTATAAAATTGTATGCCATGGGAAAATCCAAAACCTCAATGGTGGATGAAGAACTCGCAAGTGGACTTGCCATGCTATTTTCAACTCAGCTCGAGTTAAGTCACCTCGATGTACAAAAGCATCTGCTAAATAAAGCGGAACTCTCAGTATTGCAAGCAAAGATTAATCCACATTTTTTATTTAATGCCCTTAACACCATTCATGCACTCATAAGAATAGAACCCAATCAGGCACGTGAACTACTCATCAAGTTTTCAGATTATTTTAGAAATAATATCATTCAAAATGATTGCCTCATAACACTTGAAAAAGAACTTGACCAGGTTATGACCTATCTTGAACTTGAAAAGGCGCGTTTTGGCAATCGGCTTTTAATTGAGTTTGATGTGCCAGAGGAACTTGGCATAGCGGTGCCGCCACTTATTATTCAACCCATTATTGAAAATGCAATTAACCATGGCATCTTCAAACACAAAAGTAGTGGGAAAGTGAAAGTTATGATCACGGCATTTGAAACGTTTTATAAGATTGCGATCGAAGATGATGGCATAGGCATCGATGAGATGATCATAGAAAGTATTTACAAAGTGGATGAAACGACTAATCATATAGGTCTTTTGACAACACACAAGAGGCTTTTAGCGACCTATAAAAACAACAAAGGACTCGATTTTGAGTCTAAACCCGGAAGCGGAACGTTGGTTTCTTTCTATATACCCAAAGGAGAAAAGGTATGAATGTTGTGATTGTTGACGATGAGTATTTGGCGATTGAAGAGTTGGCTTTTCAATTGTCTCTGTGTGATGACATCCAAGTGAAAAATACTTTTATGGACCCTGAAAAAGCCTTTGATTACATCATGTCACATGATGTTGACATCGTATTTTTAGATATACAGATGCCTGTGATCAATGGATTAAAATGCGCTAAGAGAATTTTGTCTGAAAAAAATATTCATATTATTTTTGTGACCGCTTATACAGAATATGCTGTTTCTTCTTATGAATTGGATGTGGTTGATTATTTGCTAAAACCCATTAACAATGCCAGGCTTAATTTGTCACTTGATAAAGTGAGGAATTTTAGAAGCAGAACAAACCCGCAAAAGATGATCAAGGATTTCTTGCTTATTTATGATAAAGAAGTTCTAAGGCCGATAAAATATGATGAAATTCGTTATTGCCGTGCAAACGACAAACACGTTGAAATCTTCACAAAAAATCAAATTTTTTTATACGAAAACAACATTGGTAAACTTGAAGAGTCACTTCAGGATTCAGCTTTTTTCAGATGTCATCGCAGTTATATCATCAACCTTAAACACATTACACTTGTAGAACCCGTCGAAAGAACATATCTCGTAAAAATGGAAGACTATACTGAACTGATTCCCATCAGTCGTTCAAATGTACAATCCTTCAAAAAAATGATGGACATCTAAACTCAAATTCGTACAGTTTACGCTAAATTTAGGACAACTCATCAAAAAAAATGAGCTGTCTTATTTTTTTTTTGTAATATATTACTATGGGGGGTGAATTATGTTTAAAGAGCAATTGATGAAAAGCTATAATCGATATTTTGACACATATGAGTCTTATGAACATTTAGGACTTGAGTTCGATTTCATGGCGAAATATTACCAAAGAAATTCAAAGTATATGGCTGTCAAAAATATTGAGTATTATGCATTTTCAAATTATGAAGAAGTTTACTACAAGCATTATGAAAATTTTAACATCCAGGCATTATCCGAAATCAATTTATTCATTACTAATTATTTAAATCTTTTCACGTCAGCAGATGAAAATCATATGGAAACCTTATTGACTGTTATTGCGAGTACAGACGGTCAGGTTCCAAACGATTTGAAAAAGTCTGTGGAAAAAATGAATCTATCTAAAAGTATTTTTTGGGGGCTTAAAGGTTGGATTAAAGTAAAACTGATTCTAATTGATTCTCAAAACAACATCATCTCAAACAAAGTCGGTCAAAAGGATCAATTAAAACTCGCAAAACTATTATCTTAAGGGGGAAAAACATGAACGGATTAACATTGGTAATTGTATCTGTAGTTTTGTTCTTGGTGGCTTACGCAACCTATGGCGCATGGTTGGCAAAAAAATTCGGAATTGATCCAAGCAGAAAAACACCAGCACATACCATGAATGATGGCATCGATTACGTGCCTGCAAAAGCACCGGTACTTCTAGGTCATCACTTTTCATCTATAGCAGGTGCAGGTCCTATCGTTGGCCCAATTGGTGCTGCGATTTTTGGATGGATTCCAGTATTTTTATGGATTGTTATTGGTTCTATATTCTTCGGTGGCGTACATGATATGGGATCTATGTTTGCATCGGTCAGACATAAGGGACAATCCATAGGTGAGGTTATCGGAACGACGATGGGTAAAAGAGGCAAGCAACTTTTTTCCATATTCGCATGGTTGACTTTGATTCTTGTTATAGCAGCTTTTGCAAATATTGTTGCAAACACTTTTGTTTCGGTTCCTGAAGCTGCTTCTAGCTCAATGTTGTTTATCGTGCTTGCAATCTTTTTTGGATATGCAGTATACAGAAAAGGTGTAAGTCTTGGATTGGGAACAGTGATTGGGGTCGCACTTTTAATTTTGGCGATCTATATCGGCACCATATTCCCACTGTCACTTTCTAAAAACGTATGGATGGTAATTTTACTTGGTTATATATTTGTTGCTTCAGTAACACCTGTTTGGATTCTTTTACAACCTAGAGATTATTTAAATTCATTCCTTTTGTATGCCATGTTAATTGGTGGTGTACTCGGAATCGTAATTATGAGACCTACGATCCAATTAGCGGGTGTGACAGCATTTAATGTGAACGGCACTTATCTATTCCCGATGCTTTTTGTTACGGTTGCTTGTGGTGCTATTTCAGGGTTCCACTCACTTGTTGGCTCAGGTACAACTTCTAAACAACTGGATAATGAAAAGGACATCAAAGTTATAGGATACGGTTCAATGCTCATTGAAGGTGTATTGGCTACGCTTGCAATTATAACAGCTGCTTATATAACGGGCGGTAAATTAACTGAACTATTGGGAAGTGGCGGTCCTGTTAACGTATTCAGTGATGGACTTGGCTCGTTTATGACCAGTTTTGGAATCCCTTTTACAGTGGGTAAAAGTTTTACTGCACTTGCAATTTCAGCATTTGCAATGACAACTTTGGATACTGCAACTCGTCTTGCAAGATTTATCTTCCAGGAAATGTTCTCGAAAGAAAATGAGACAAAAGAAACGGTATTTACAAATAGATATGGCGCAACAGCGATTACTGTAATTATAGCGGGTACATTATCATTCTACGGCTGGGCGACAGTTTGGCCATTATTCGGTTCTGCGAATCAATTGCTTGCTGCACTTTCACTGCTTGCACTTGCAGTATGGCTTAAAAGAAGTGGCAAGACCTTTAGTTTTGTTGTAATTCCTATGATCTTTATGTTCTCGGTGACGCTTGTTGCACTTGTTCTTCTTATTTCAAAAAGCTTAGCGCAACCAGTACTCTTAGGATTTTCAGTGATTCTATTTATCCTTGCGCTTGTTCTTATTTATGAAGCGTCAAAAGCGTTAAAAGGTGACAATATTTCAGACGCAAAAATTAAACCATGAAATTCTTAGATAATATAGTGCTTTTTTTCACAGGTGCACTTAGTTTTAATAGAAAGGCATATGCATTAATTGATAAAGATTTAAGACAGGAAGAGGATAATTTTCTATTGGCTGCACGGGCAGACCTACTCGGACTTAATTTTCCAACCATGTATTACATGTTAGAACTGATACCTTACATGGTAGAGGAAGAGGAGGCTTGGATTAAGAGAATGGTCAAGAGAAAGAGTATCTGGGAAGAACGATTTTCAGACCTCGACATAGATCCTTAAGGAGAATCTAATGTTAAAAGTAGAGTTCTACGGAGGAAAAGGTGGGGTGGGTAAAACCACCCTTTCTTCAGCAAGAGCATATTATTATACAAAACTAGGAAAAAAAACTTTACTGGTTTCCACTGACCCAGCACATTCGATTTCTGATGTGTTAGGCGTTCAAGTGGGGTCGAAGATTAAAAGTATCACGCCACTATTAGACGCCATTGAAATTGACCCTGAAGAAGAGGCAAATTTATACATCGATCAAATCAGAAGAGATATGAATGCCATTTTAAGTCCAGTCGTCCTTGAAGATGTGAACAAACAGTTGAGGGCAGCCAAAGTAATGCCAGGTACGCATGAGGCGAGCTTGTTTGATAAAATGATAGAACTCATGGATCGGTATAAAGACGTTTATGAGGTGATGATTTTTGACACTGCACCGACGGGTCATACCTTGAGGCTATTGACATTACCAGAATTGCTAATTGAATGGTTTGCTGGCTTGATTAAAAAACGAGAAAAAATAGTAAAACTTAAAGCCATGCTTGGGTTAAAAGAAGAAGATCCGATTCTTACCCGATTGAAGATGCGTCACGCTATTTTTTTAAAGGCAAAAGACATTATCCAATCAGAGAACACCTCTATTCATTTGGTGATGAATCCTGAAAAAATGCCTCTGGAAGAAACCAAGAAGGCCATGCGGTTTTTAAGCGAAGCGCATCAACCCGTTACGGAGATTATCATCAACAAAATTTTGCCACCAAATATAGTGGATCCTTTTTTCAAAAATAGAATTGAAAAAGAACAAGAAGTGATTTCGGAAGTCAAGGCGATTTACAAAGACCTTAAGATTACTGAAATCTACATGATTGATCAGGACATGGATGCAGATTCGCTGATTAAAATTATCGATCTTCTTTAAGAAACGTGTTAAATGAATTCATTACTGTCATGATTTATACAAAGGAGGGTACCAATGAAAACCTATAATGGAAAAGACTTGTTAATGTTGCTTGTTGAATCTGAGCAAAAGGTGGCTGTGCTTTATCATGAACTGTCAAATCAAGTAACTCATCCAAAAGCCAAGGCTGTATTTGAAAAACTTGCTAAGGATGAAGAAAGACATGAAGAAATTTATACGGCATTGATGAACAAATTTGAAGGCGATTTGACTGTTGAAGTGGAGGATGATGCACACGAATTCCTTGAATCGTTGATTAAATTTAGTTATTTTAGAAACGAGGCAGTGAAAAAAAGGTTCATAAAAGAAGATGCACTTGTGGTTGCAGAGAAGATCGAAAGGGATACTTTAATCCTTGTACAGGAATTACGTACACTGTTTCCAAAAATTGCACCGGATGAAATCAATATCGTAATGAAAGAAGAAAAAAAGCATCTTAATTTTGTTTTAAGAACACTTGAAAATCAAATGTACCCAACATTAGGATTATAAGAACCACTAAAAAAATGTCGCTTCCCACAAGTTGGAGGCGACATTTTTTAATTAATATCGAATAAACTATATTTTGCCCCTAAAAAAACTCAACTCTAAGAAATGAATTTTCTATATGTTTAGTTGCTTAATTTTTCGATATAAATTATCTAATCTAGTTAGCGATTCAGCAATTCGACTTATTTCTTCTTCCGTTTTTGCCATTTCTTCATCTTCATTCCAATCATATGTGTTATCAGTTTTTATAAAAAACAATGTTGACATGAGTTCAACTTTCTTTTGGTTGATATATATTGTTGATAATTTCGAAAGTTCAGTTTCATAATACTCAATATACTGATCTCTAAAATTAATAATATCACTTTCTTCTAATTCATCGTTTAATGCTAAGGTATAATATGCCTTTATTTTTTCCATGAATTCAGTTTGTTTTAATCCTACATTTCTTCCATGTTCCATGTTAAAATTTACTTCCATCATCAGATCATTAGATTGACGATCAACTTCGTCTTCTTGTCCAAATACCATCAATATGGATGAGAAAGGAATTATTGCATCCATAACAACCCCTACACCATAACTTAATAGGTCATCATATATGCCAGCTTCTTTACTTCTTATCTCAAATACAAGCATTGCTTCTTTTTGACTTTTCATTTTAGAAGTATGATCAAAATCTATAAATGCTTCTGGTGAGTAAAACATTGCATCCATGAAAAAAATGTTCTCTACGAAATCAAAGCGAGATAAATTATTATCACTAAATATTTTTTCTAATTCGGCAATATACTCTAATGAATATTCTCGAGTTGTTTCATTTGAATTCGGTGAGGCAATAGTATTTGTTCTCAAATTCAAATTTTCACTTTCAAGTGCTTCGTACTTAATTATTAATTCAGCTAATTCCGTTTCAATGGTCTTTTTTTCAGATGTTATAGTCTTGATTTCACTTTCAAGGACTAGATTTTTTTCTTCAAGTTCTTCAAATTGTTTTGTAACGTCACTGTCACCAGCGTTGCTACATCCACTTAATACAAGACTACATACTAATAACAGTATTAATATTTTTTTCATAAGGTGCTCCTTTATTTATTAATTTATTTTACTAAACGTACATATAATCTTAACATATTACAACAAAAAAGTATCTTAGTTTTCAAATTGTTCTTTTCCAATACTATGGTTAACACGACTCAACGTGCCTGGTTAGACATTCACGCGCACTTATTATAAAATAGAGATATAAAATTTATCATTCATGAGGAGGGCAAGTTTTGAAAAATATTATGTTTGTATGCCATGGCAATATCTGTAGAAGTCCGATGGCAGAATTCGTATTTAAGGATTTGCTACAGAAAAAACGCCTTGAGCATCAGTTTACCGTTGCTTCATCGGCGACCAGCCGCGAGGAAATCGGACATCCTGTGCATCCTGGCACCAGAAAGATGCTCGCACAAAACGGGATTTCTTGTGATGGAAAGACATCCTTGCAGTTTCGAAAGAACGATTATGATTTTTATGATATCATAGTATGTATGGATGCTTTTAATGTGCGCAATTTGCTCCGAATTATTGGAACCGATCCGGATGAAAAGGTGTGCAAATTGTTGGATTTTACAGGAAATTCAGGTGATATAGCCGATCCGTGGTACACAGGAGATTTCGATGAGACTTATGCGGATGTTAAAGCTGGGTGCGAGGGATTATTAGAGCATCTGCTAAAACGATGAAAAAATTTAGGTGTGTAAAGAGGTGATGTTATGAAAAAAGTGGTTGCTTATGTGACGCAAACTTGTCCGCATTGTAAAACTGCAAAAGATTTTTTACGCGCAAATCATATCCCCTTCGAGGAAAGGGATGTAAATGCAAGTGCTGAAGCTTTAAAGCAATTTCAAATGCTCAAACTTACTGGCGTGCCAGCATTTTTGGTAGGTGATGAACTCATGGTGGGATTTAACGGCGAAAAACTGATGCAAATGCTTGATTTTACGGTCGAAGCCTGCCCGAGCTGCGGTAAGTTTTATAAAGTGCCAAAGGGTAAAGGTAAGATCAGGATTACATGTAAAGCGTGTGGGAATCCGTTTGAGAAGTTGACCTGATTTGGTCAGGTGAGGAGGGTACAATGCTACCGATAAAAAAATCATCACAGTGGATCGTATTTTACTTGGTATATGTTGCCATTATATTCTTGGGTCTTTTAGCTACCAGATGGATACTCAATACGACGATAGATGGCAGTTTATTAATCGCGTTATCCATTTTGTCGTTTGGATCTGCACTACTCCCATCACTGGCGGGATTTTTCGGCAAGCGCCAGTTTTTCAGAATTTACATTGGCTGTAACCTATTCGCTTTGGCCTACATGTTCGTGTTGATTACATCTGGGAAATCAACTGGCTGGGCAGACCTTACCAGTATCGTGGTGTATGTGTACCTCCTTCCTGTTGCGGTTGTTTTGGGCATATTGGCTGAAGTTATTTTGTATTTTAAGAATAGAAAGAATCATCCGGACGCATAGTATGTAGAGTATATTTTGGAGGTTACAAATGGAATTAAAGCGGACACGTTTGGAAGTATTAAAAGCATATATTGATAAAGAACTCTATAATATTCAAGATAACGATGAGAAAAGATGTTCTTTTGTTCATCTTTACGGCGTTTCAATGTGTTGTACGATGATCGCTGCAAAAAGAGGTGAAGATATAGAACTGGCTGCAATGACAGGCTTGTTACATGATTTTTATGTGTATTATAACGCCAACGATCCAAATCGCGTATTTACAGATCATGGTAGAGTGGGTGCTGTTTTTGTACGAGAAGTATTAAATAAACTGCAACTGACTACAATTGAAGAGACAGAGATAATATGTAGTGGTGTTGCAAATCATTGTGATAAATTGAAAATTGACTGCAGTTTTGATGAGGTAATAAAAGATGCGGATGTGCTTCAACACTGCTTATACGATATTGATTTTGAACCGGATGAAAAGTATAAAGTAAGATATAAGCGTTTGATTGAAGAATTTGGCTTAGTCCATTTGAAAAATTAGAATGTATATGCTTATTTATCAGAGTGTATGTTGGAAAGGAGAACGTTTTATGGCAAAGGTTACAGGCTTAGGTGGTGTGTTTTTGAAATCTACTGGAGATCATAAAAAACTGTTGGATTGGTATAGAGATATCCTTGGGCTTGATGTGTCTGAATATGGTATAAACTTCTTATATCCCAACCAATTCACTTTGATCACGTTTGATGATCGCGAAAGTGCAAAAACAACGCTCAATTTTACAGTTGATCATCTTGAGGACTTCATGGAAACAATGGTTAATAAAAGTGTCAAAGTTATCCAGGAAATTAAGACATATGAATATGGTAAATTTGCTCAAATTGAAGATGTTTTAGGTAATGTTGTTGAGTTATGGGAACCATATGAAGAAGTATATAAAGAAATGGTTAGAAAAGAAGTAGAAGACGCCAGTGTGTTAAAAGATTACAATCAGTCAAAATAATTTTTTAAATATATGTTTTATGTGAAACTTTTGGGAACCAGTTAGTTTGACTGAAGATAGGCTTCTTTTATCCATCCGATTAATTCTGAATCAACCTCAGAAATCGTTGAAATTTTCACTATAAATTTACACATGCTTCCTTTAGGTTGTTCTTGTCCATCTTATCACCTCCATTTTTATTATACCTGATTTTTATTATAATTAACCCCTGAGTTTTGGTTGTTTGTATCTGACTTGTTAATTACCACGATCAAATAATTAGGAGGATTTATAATCAAGACGTCGAATATATCAAGGGTAGTCGTAAAAGTCCAAACCTACGTTAGCGGCCATGTTTCAAGTATATACTGGTCGCTTTAATTTTGATTTTTGGAATACTGGCTATATGACCGAGGCATTAAATACAATAATTGATTTTTCTTTTAGTGTATTGAAACTGAATAGAATTGAAGCCACTCATTATGTTGGAAATGAAGGTTCTGGAAAAGTTATGGAAAAATGTAACATGAAGCATGAAGGCGTTTAGGATTACATATACAAGTTCTAAAAGGAGAATGACACATGGAGACGAAGTGGTTGAATTGGGCTAAAAAATTGCAAGCCATTGCGCAAACCGGTTTGGAATATTCTAAGGATAAGTTTGATATAGAAAGATTTGAGCAAATAAGAGCATTAAGTATAGAGATTATGAATGAATACACGGATTTAGATCACTCAAAAATCAGGACATTGTTTGCTAATGAATCAGGCTATCAAACGCCCAAAATAGACATAAGAGCTGCAATCTTTAAAGATGACAAAATTCTGATGGTCAGAGAACAGTTGGACGATAAATGGTCTTTGCCTGGGGGATGGGCGGATATAGATTTAAGTATATATGAAAACATCGTTAAGGAATCCATGGAAGAAGCTGGCGCTAAAGTCATTCCCAAAAGAATAATCGCGGCATTAGATAGAAATAAGCATATCGACGATGTTTTTCCATATTCAGTTTATAAGATTTTTGTTGAATGTGATTATGTAGAAGGAAATTATATCGACAATATAGAAACGATTGAGTCTGCGTTCTTTACTCTAAATAGTCTACCTGAGTTATCCATTGGAAGAAATACGAAGTCTCAAATTGAAATGTGTTTTGATGCAAGAAAAGCAAATCTTTTTGAAGCGATATTTGATTAGAAACAACAGATTAACTTTTGAAATGAAAGCGAGTAAACTTATGAATGAACAAAGTATTTTAAATAAAAAAGCATGGGAACACAACGCGTATGATTTTTGGATTAAACGTGATGGCACGCCAGAGGAAAAAGCAAAGAAGATCATGAAGGATCCATTACTATGTTTGAAAAATCACAGCAATGCGTTTGTTGACTGCAAAAATATGAAAATCGCAAATATTTGTGGATCAAATGGCAGGAAGGCTGTTCCATTGGCACTATTAGGTGCTGATGTAACGGTGTTTGATATTTCGCAGGAAAATCGAAGGTATGCATTAGAGTTAGCAAAATGCGCAGATGTGAGCATTTCATATGAAGTTGGCGATGTATATGACATCGATGTTGAGAAGTATCGCGCGTATTTTGATGTGATATATCTGGAAGGTGGCGTACTACATTATTTTAATGATATTGATAAATTGATGGCTTTATTATCAAAGGTGTTAAAGTACGATGGGAAAATGATTCTAAGTGATTTTCATCCGATAAGAAAAATTACAGATACGCAAATCGCAGAGCGAACCTTAGGTGATTACTTTGAGACGGAACTACATAGAGATGATATCGCTTATAAAAAGTACTATGATAAGGAAGATGCATTTCCAGATGTGATTCTTAGGTACTATACATTAAGTGAAATCATTAATGCTGTTTTGAAAACAGACTTTGCGATTCATCAGTTTAATGAACATCCAGATTATAATAATAATAAAATACCAGGTGAGTTTACGATCATTGCAATAAAAATCTAAGGTCATATACTTTTTACAATAGATTTCACATAGGGAGACAACATGATTATTCTATTACAAAAAGAACACTTAGTTGAAATGTCAGATTTTATATGGCAAGTGCATCAGGATGAAACTAAGAGAACGACGCCACCATACAAAAGTAAAGCGGATGTGTATAATCACTATAAAACAATCCTAAACAGCACAAATGTAGAAACACAAATACTGGCTTATTATACAGATGATCTTTTAGAGGGAATCTGTAGAATGGACATCGAAAGGGATCCTGCTGTACTTTCTATCGGCGGCCCATATATAAAGGATTCTAGTAAATATCATTTGATTGCGAACGCTTTTTTCGATCACATTGAACCAATATGCTTCAAACCAGAGTGACCTCGGACCAACTCAAAGTGATCAATAGGGTGTGGCACATAGAAGAACTAAAAGAAGAGCGTTTCGAGGCCTATGAGGCTTTTCATAGTCACACCTTTGAGACCTATTACTGGTCGTTTGAAAAAATCAAGCCTGCGTTGAAGCAGTGGAAAATTCATGTCGCCATTAAAGAAGATAAAATCATAGGGAGTGTCTTTACTAAAAAGCATTCTAATGAAAGCGCTGAAGTCTATGGGTGTGATGTGATCGAAAAGTATCGACAAAGCGCGCTGCTATCAGAGCTTATGTTTGAAACGAGCCAGGCTTTGCTGCAAGAAGGTGTAAGTGAGGTCTTGAACTTTGTACCCGAAGGCCCTTATTTGGATGCAGCTTTAAGTATAGGTGCTGAAGTTTATGGCAGTTATATGTGTTACCATAAGACCAATTTTCAAGGAGTATATAGACAGATTTAGAGAAGTAATATAGTGATAATCTGATAATGAGGATGTGAAATCGTATGAAGAAAAAAAACATAATCATTATTACTGTATTAATAGTATTAGTTTTCCTTATATTGTCTCTTAGGTTTTTAAACGCTCGAAATTCAACGGATTTATGGTGCGTTTATACAAAAATTAATAACGGCAATTGGGAAAGACATTTAAATGTTAGAGAAAATCAAATGATTATTAAATTAAAGCAAGACGACATCTTATATGTCTCATTATATGAAAATTCAACTGTTTTGTATTTCTGGGATATCAATTTAAACGAAATGAATGGCTTAGAAATGATGAAGAAGAAGAAAGATGAAAAAAGACATTTTTTTGGTCCTTTATTTCAAAGCATAAAAGAGGGTGAAAACTTTGATCGAATGGTTTTTACCTTCAAAGCAGTAGCGAGTGGCAATGAGAACATAGTATTTTATTATACACCTGCTGAGGAATCGCAAGTTTATAACATTGATATAGAACAATTTGAGATAGAAATAATAAAATAAAACCAGTGAAGTTGAAGACAACCAAAAACACCATTTAAATAAGGCGATTACTGGTAGACTAATACGGAACGTGTTTTAGTTTTTACCATGACAATTTTTCTGAATTAAAGTGAAAGGAGCGTATGATTCTCTGTAATAAATCATACATGTATAACGATGGGTATTTCATTGGAAGAATTATTAACCTTAAGCGAACTAGATGCACAGGCAATATTTGACGGCGTTAAAAATCCATGGGAAGTTCTAACCAAAATGGAATCTTTCATTTTGGCGTATGCAAAAACTTTACCCGATGATTACGAAAAAATAGGTGAAGACATATGGGTTGGCAAAGGCACAACGATAGAAAAAAGTGCCTTAATAAAGGGTCCAGCAATTATCGGCTATAATTGTGAAATTAGGCATTCTGCATATATTCGAGGAAACGTGATCATAGGCAATGATGCTGTCGTCGGAAACTCAACTGAACTAAAAAACTGTATTCTTTTCAATCGCGTGCAAGTACCACATTTTAATTATGTTAGTGATTCCATATTAGGTTTTAAAGCACATTTGGGAGCAGGCGTAATCACCTCCAACTTAAAATCGGATGGCTCGCTTGTGACAGTAAAGTACGATTCGAAAAATATCGAAACGGGTTTAAGAAAATTTGGGGCCATTATCGGTGATCATGCAGAAGTTGGATGTAATTCTGTTTTAAACCCGGGTACAATACTGGGAAAGAATAGTATCGTTTATCCATTATGTTCTGTTAGGGGCTATGTGCCTGAGAATTGTATTTTGAAAAATAATGGCGAGATGGTGGAAAGAAAATATAACGAGGCGCCATTTGAGGTGCAAAATAGGAAAGTAGTTGGTACGTAAGAAAGGCAGGTGTCACATGCTTGAAGAAAAATTGAAAGCGTTAAGAAGTTTAATTCATCAAAGTGAAAACATCGTCTTTTTCGGCGGTGCAGGTGTATCTACAGAAAGCCATATCCCCGACTTTCGTTCGGCAGAGGGGCTTTATATGAAAGCGACGGATCGGACCTATTCGCCAGAGACGATTTTAAGTCGCAGTTTTTTTATGCGTCGCCCTGAAGATTTTTATACATTTTATAAGTCGCATATGATCTATGAGGCAGCAAAACCAAATCCCGCCCATATTGCGCTTGCAGAACTTGAAGCAAGGGGAAAACTAAAGGCTGTGATTACGCAAAACATCGACGGTCTGCATCAAATGGCGGGTTCAATTAACGTCATAGAACTTCATGGAAATATCCATAAAAACAAGTGCATGGCATGTGGAAAGAAATATACCTTGGATCATATTATTCACAGTGTGGGAGTACCAAAATGTTTGGAATGTGATGGCATCATAAAACCCGATGTGGTCCTTTATCAAGAGCCTTTGGATGAGACCGTGATAAACAAAGCCGTAAAAGCCATCGCTGCAGCGGATTTGCTGATTATTGGGGGCACATCTTTAGTGGTGTATCCTGCCGCTGGACTAATCGATTTTTTTCAAGGGGATGCAATTGTGCTGATTAATAGGGACAAGACCCCTCATGACCATAAGGCGCGTCTTCACATTCACGCTTCTATTGGTGAAGTGTTGTCTGGATGCGTATAAGTTAAATGGAATAATTCAATAGGATATTTTGGGAGGTATTTTGTGAAAAAGGATCGTTCAACTGAATCTTGGGGCAATGCAGAAATGTCTGATGAGTGGATTCAAATGGCGCAAAATAATCCGCATCGAATACATTTTATCATGCCATTTACATTCAAACAGCTTGGTGATGTCTCGGGTAAAGTCATATTAGATTTAGGTTGCGGTGAAGGTGGATACTCAAGGGAATTGGCACGGAAAGGCGCAATCGTTACTGCCGTTGATTGTGCTGAAAATGTCATAAAATATTGTGAAACGTGAGCGGATGATGAAAAGTTACAAATTACTTATCACGTGCGAAATAGCAGCGATTTATATGATATAGCCGATGAGACCTTCGATATCGTTCTTGCTTCTATGATGTTGATGGACTGCGAAGATTTTGAAGGAACCATTAGAGAAATAACGAGAGTATTAAAACCAGTTGGTAAATTATTTGCAAGTGTTTGCCATCCTTGTTTTCACGCCAGCGGTGGTATCGGTCGTCAAGATAAAGGGATAGATAAAAAAGTAGTTGTGTCAAATTACTACCATCCAACGGAATGGGAAGCGCCGCTATCAGAGGGTAGCGTGAACGTGATTTGGCGGCATCGTACGATGGAAGAATATATTAAAACCTTTATAAAATGCGGATTAACGATAACAGATCTAAACGAACCTGTTCCTACAGAGGAACAAGCAGCGATCTCAGTAAATATTGCTTGGATGCAGAAAATCCCGATATTTTTGATTTGGGAGTTGCGAAAGTAGACTGGATTGTTTATAAATACATGTGAAAAAATAATCAAATCAAACAATTGACGAAAAGGGGTTAAAGAGATGTCAAAAAATGCAGATAGAATTCTTGAACAATACACTTCAGGAAAAGAAGATGGACGTGCTAATCTATCACGTTCGACGCGCCTTGAATTTGATTACACAAAAAAGCATTTAGAAGGATTAATTAAAAATACTGACAGAGTGCTTGAAGTTGGCTGTGCCACAGGGCATTATGGTTTTCATTATGCAGATAAATGCCAAGAATATTTAGGGTTAGATCTTGTACCAGAGCACGTTAATATATTTAATCAAAAGATTAGCGAAAGCCAAATCAATAATGTTTCATGTCAAATTGGTGATGCCACAAACTTACAGGGTATAAGCGATGATCATTTTGACGTTGTTTTATGCTTAGGACCTATGTATCATTTGCAATCAGACGAAAGAGATTTGGTTTTTGCAGAATGTGCAAGAGTATGTAAAGACGGGGGCGTTATTGCTTTTGCTTATATCAATAAAATAGGTGTTTATGCAGGTGCATGTGTCATGGATAGCCGTTATCCAAACGAACTTGCGAACAAATGTGTCTTAGTAAACGGTACAGATGACATAAGACCAGATACATTTTTCTTTACTACACCAGAAGAAATGAATACAATTGCAGCCAAATATGGGCTAAGTAAAATAAAAAATTTGGGAACTGATTTTTTTTGTAACCATGAATATAGTTGATTCAATGAGTAATGAACAGTTTGAAATCATGCGTCCACTTTATGATCACATGACGAGTCATGAGAGTTGTACAGGCATGTCAAACCACGCTTTGCTTGTATGTAGAAAATGAAAATTATACTTACATCACCTCCATTGTTAAGATGAGTAGTGATCACGCATAACCATTTAATTTTTAAAATGAAGTAGTCTTGTTGGATTGTCATTAAAGACATGTTTATAGTTATAGGAGGCTACCATGATACTAGATCAATTTGAAACAATGATTTCTTTTGCAAACGCATGCAAGTATAGTTCGTTAAACTATGTTGATTATGAGGACGTTGAATCAGCAGAAGTGATTAGATACGATGATTCGCTTTTGTTATTATACGATAAGTCAAATAATCCTTCTGAGATCCATTATGCTACGAATGATTTGAGCGTACTTTTAGATGGCATCAAGACATATCATTTAGAAGGACTCATTAAATTCATACCTTTTAACAACATATTGCAATTTGAATTGTATGATTTTAAGATTCACTGCATCTATCAAGATTATTTCTTGAAAGATCTAAAAAGCGCTTCCGCACGACTGAGCAAGGCGTATGATATCCGATTTGCAACTTTAGAGGAAGCAAAAGAAATTTCCGAGATTTCTAAAGCGTGTTCTGGACAAAGTAGGGGCTTTTTCGGAGAGACAGAAGCGTGGATCAAAGAATGGTTAGCAGAAAATGAAATTATCGTGAAGTACATAAATGGCAAAATAGTAGGTTTTTGTTGTGTATCAATTTATGGGGAAGGCACAACACTTTGGATACGCGAATTAGCGGTTCACCCTGCTTTTCAAGGCAAAGGTATAGGCAAGTCGTTAATGGAAATGGGCATACATTATGGCCTATCAAAAGGTGCTCAAAAAAGTTTCTTAGCAGTTGATATTGAAAATAAAAATGCAATTCGATTATATACGTATTTTGGCTATGAAGCCAAAGAAAATGATGTTGAAGTTCAACTGATAAAAAAATAGTTACAAACTATGTGTATTAGAGAGTACAAATTATTAAATGAATATGAGGAAATCCTAAGCGAATTTTCATAATGACAGCGATGATATTTGGTGAGATTTATAAAAACTTATGCATAAGCAACCTGAATGTAAGGAGTTCTAAAAATGATAAAAATCAAAAGAATTGACGAATCAAGTAAAAAGGATATTAATCTTCCAAATGAACCTTTTTCTTTGTGGGGGAAAATGATACCAACTTATGATGGTAACAATTGGGCCTACACAACACGAGCATTTGAAGCAAATGAAGTCAATGAGATGGTATTTCCTAATGAGAATTATGATTTTGATGCACTAATAAAAACGTGTATTTTTGCAGGCGCATATGATGAGAACGGCATATGTGTAGGCGTTGCAATGTTCAGGCATGAGTGGCTTAAATATTTGTATCTTGAAGACTTAAAAATATGTAAAGCATATCGTGGCCAAGGAATAGGATACATGTTATTAGAGGAAGGCAAAAAAATTGCTGCCGAAAATGCATATCGAGGAATTTATACAATTGGACAAGATAATAATCTTTCTGCGTGTTTGTTTTATATGAATGCTGGATTTGAAATAGGTGGATTTGATACGCATGTATATGGTGGAACGAATCAAGCGGATAAAAGTAATATCTATTTTTACTTAGATGTATAAACATCGTCAGTGTTGATTTTTCTGAAAAAATGATAAAAGAAACGAATATTAAGATGCCAAATGCTACTTTTTATTGTTTTGACTTTAACGATGAATTATCAGCTGAAATACGAGATAGCCAGTTTGATTTCATTATTTCATCTTATGCGATACACCATGTAAACGATGAGAGCAAACTCGAACTGATTGAGCAGTTAAGCGTTTGTCTAAAAAGTGGTTGAAATGATAAAACAGCAATGATGACTTATATCACAGATTAATTATTTAGGATTGGAGAATAAAATGAAAACCATAATACCTAAAAATCACGTACATATAAAATATGAGTCTATGCTAAAAGATTTGATTAACTCAGTAATCGAAATACAGGAAAACAATCTAGTAAGCATCTTTATAACGGGGAGTTATGCGCGAGGAGATGCTACAGACTTATCAGATCTTGATATTTGGATGATTTTTGATCGTGTAGATTACGATGTGTTATATGATATTGGTAAAGTTGTGCGAAAGACTTCAACAGCCTATAATAATTTGAGCATTAATCCGCAATGCTTTTCCCTAGAAGAGATTTATAAATTGAATTTTGAAAATTGGTTGGAAGAACCAGTAAAAGTATTAGATGCTGTTTGGCTTTATGGTCAAGAACTCTTTAATGGAGAAATATCAATCAAGTCATTAGAGTTGATATATAAGAAGTATTTAACCGATATTCTAATGGGGATTAGACATTATATTACAGTTGATAAATCAAAAGATAAATTAACATACAATCGCTTGAATACTTATATTTTAAAGCCTATGTTGTTTCCAATGAGAATGGAAAGGTATTGTTCATTAGGAAATTATCCTACAAGCAATATAGATTTACTTGAAAGTTATACGGGAGATATTAAGGAAATTGTTGAATACAGTTTAAACGAAGAAAAATTGAATCGTGACATTGAAACGGATCACAGAGCAGTTTTAAAAAAGATGCATGATGCCATAATGAATATTTTAAAGTAACAATTAATCTTGCGAAATAGTGAGAGCTGGAATGATGTTGTAATAAACAGATGTTTGTAATTTTGCGACAGCGGTAAGTGAAACATTAGACAAAGTCCTAAGCAAAAGAGGAGAATAAAATGAGGCACAAAGCGATCCTTGCATTACTGATTTTAATAGTTCTATTACCTGCATGTAATCGTGTCGTTCCCTCGGATGCCGTACCTGATGATCGGACCATTATAAGTATTTCTCAACTTAATATGGATGATGATGCAGCTTTAGAAATCGTAAAGATCGTAGAAATAGATGATTATAATTTCAATTTTGAATTTACGAAAGTACGTAATGACGTCATTGAAAGTGAAAATATTATTGAACTGTTTGGAAAAGTAAATTCCGTTTCACAAGTTGATATTACAAATGATGGCAATACAGACATCTTAATATCAGCTGATGAAGGTGGTTCAGTTGGGAGTACGGTTTACTATTATCTAAGTTCTGTAGACAATGAGTTGATTAGTATGGATTTAAATGAACTGATCAATGGTGAAAACTATAATTTTGAGTTTGATAAAGACGGTGTCCAGATCACCGGTAGTGATATGGATGAAAATATAAAGTTCAATAACAGGGTAATGCGCACTTTAGAAGACATGGGCGTATCACTTGCATCAAAATATGAGTTGTTACCAGCAATACTAAGTTTTTCTAATACGTATGACCATAATATCATTATAACTGCAAAACGCGTATTAATCGTTGAACACAAGTTGAATGCTGTTGCTGAGATTAGAACGGACTATATATACAAAAAAGGTTGGACAAAGTTAAATACTGACATAACTGTTTTGGACTGAATTATTTGAGAAGTTAACGGTTGAGCACAATCAATTACACCGAACATTGTAAGGTAATATTTAAGAAAACCACGAGATTTAAAAACATCTGATGGATGCAACGAATATGTGTACTGATCGTGGCACTTTTGATGTGGTCGTTTCTTAACAAGTTGTTTATGAGGTGAGTAAAATGAGAAAAACGCTTCAAGATGTGGCAAGTTATTTGAAGGAGATTATGGTGCCTGAAACGCATGATGCATATGCAATCAATTCGGCATATACAAATGTTTCTGCAGAAGAAAGTATACGTGTGGGCGTTATAGCATTCAGAACTTTTTTGGTTCGACTTTACGATGTTTTGTACATCAAAGGCGATGTCTATGATCATAGCAAAAAAGTTGCTCATGCCTATGAAAATCGCACCACGCTTTCGGTGTACTATCCATTCCTACACCATGTAAGCACGCTATTAATGAATATAGGTTATCATGGTATACCCATTGAAAATGGACAAACTCTCGATTGTGGAAGTACCGTATTCAATGCAAAGTTGTCTGTTGCTAAAAACCTTCAATGTATTCAATTTCTCGTGGATTGCGGCATTTGCATTGACGGAGTCGATCTAATGGAAAAAAAGCAAAAACTGTCGGACATTAAATCCATAAGGATTTCGTATCCAGAGAACTCTACTATGTTGACGGGCATGAAGGTTATGGCAATCGCTGAAATAGAACATGGTACGCTCGTTAATCAGGATGTTTTTTTGCGCTGTGATTACAGGGTTTTGAAAAAAGATAAAAGTGATGTGCTTTCTATCGTACAGGATACGTTAAAGCCTCTATCTGTTGATGTGCAGGATTTCATTTTAAAGATGCATCAGCGCTATGTGGATAAGGGACTTAATTGCGTGGTGGAAGTTAAGGGGTTTCATATTTATATAAAGTATGTTTATAAGCGGAAAGACTTATGGGGCATTAATGCTTCACTGAACAACGGCTATCATATCAATGTGAAATCGACAAAGACGCACGATTACTCTGACGCAATCAAAACATTTCATCCATCTTTGCAGGAACTGATTGCAAAGGGGTATGGCTGCGGCAGAAAAAGAGAAGTGGGTCACTGTGATGACGGTTGCCGTGGATTGCCAATATCGCTGGATGAGTCTGTTTTGGATCTACGCGATGATATTGAAACTTGGTTGGATTTAGAAGTTTCATGTTAGGTAATGATCGCATAGAATACCTGCGTACTTAATTCACTAAGGCAGATCAAAGGGCAAAACCAATTTGCAAAAAAAAACCGCTCAGAAGAACGGTTAATTTTGACTATTAATGCCCAAATAATTTTTAATTGCAGTTTGAAGCAGTTGAGAAAAATTAACATCATTTTCAATAGCAACATCATTGAGCCATTTTGGAATTGTTAAAGTTTTTTTTATTGCTTTGTTTTGCATATAATCTCTAACTGGTTTCATCCAAATATCAATTAAAACGACAATTTCATTTTTATCAACAGTGATTGTCCTGATATGAGATGGAGAAGGTATTGATTCTGAATCATCTTCTAAACCGAAAATGTGGAGCTCAAGTGCTTCTTTTGCATTTGAAACTGCTTCTAATTCATTATTACCATAAGAAAAACAACCTGGTAAATCTGGAAACTCAACTGATATTCCATCATCAGCGAAATGAAAAATTGCAGGATATATATATCGATCTGCTAACATATTTCACCTTCTTTCATATAATTATATAAGGTATAGGTAATCCTATCCTTTTATGTCAGCCTGTTTCATAATGCTTTCAGTTAGGTTATTTTGACTATGAAACTTAGTACAAAAAACAACTTCCTATACGTATATTATACACGTATCGAATGGTTATAACAAGAAAGAGTTTGTTAGCATTGCAACTTCAAGTTGACAAAACGCAAAAGCAGGTTGGTTGCATGATCCATTAAAATGTTTAAAAATAAACTGTGTTCATCTACCAATGAACAACTATATTGAATTGGAGAGCAACTATGAGTTTTTCTGAAAATCTAAGACTACTAAGAAAAGAAAAAAATCTATCACTTGATGATCTTTTATTAGAAACGGAAACTTGCAATGACAACCAAATGTAAAAGTAGGCGCTATAGGTGTTAAACTTATAGAAGATAATTAATCATAAAGGAGCGCAGTATGACTAAAGAAAATAATAATAGTGGGTTGAACAAAGGTGCATCGCCATTTGCTCAAACGTATTTTCATGGGACAAAGGCTGATTTGAGCGTTGGCGCGCTCATAGAGGCGGGATTCAATTCAAATTTTGGACAGAGAAAAAATGCAAAATATATTTTCTTGACGGCAACGTTAGATGCCGCCATTTGGGGTGCTGAACTTGCCTATGGTGATGGCAAAGAGAGGATATATTTGGTGGAGCCAACAGGTGAAATAGAAGACGATCCTGATTTAACAGATAAAAGATTTCCAGGGAATCCGACGAAATCTTATCGTTCCACCGAGCCTTTTAGAGTTGTAGGTGAAGTTACTATTTGGCAAGGCCACCCGGAAGAACAAGTAAAAGAAATGAAAGAGGCTTTAGTGAGACTTAAAGAACAAGGGATCAATTCTCTGAATGATGAATAATGTATCCCAGCTTTTGTTTCGACGAAATCAAGAATATAGGAGCGTATAAAATGAAAAAAGCCGTGTTACTTATACTAATTTTATGTTTGAATTTTATTCTAATATCATGCACAGTAGATAATTCTGATGCGCAAAATGCAAATGTTGACTATGAATATTTAGGAGAAAAAGAGGTGACGATAGAAGATCGTACCTTTAAGTTGGAAGATCTACCTGAAAGCATCAAAGAGGAAATCGTGGCGCTTAATTTTATGTATACCATAACAGGGAATTACGATGGTTTATATGATATAACCGCAGATACTGAGATTGACCGAATTTCTATTGATAATGTTGAAAAAAACTATTTAGAGGGCGTTTATATTCAAAGTTATGTCATCCATAATATCTCAACTTTAACTGAACTTGAGTATGACCAACAAAAGTTCGATTCAGGTGAAGTAAACCCATTATACTATTACGGCTGGGAATCTGTGATAGAAAAATACGGACTGAGTGATTATGAGATAATTAATGTAGAGTTTACACAACTATATCCTGAAAAAGCACTTGCATGGGGTCCACAATTGGGAAATGGCAGATACAGTAGAAATTTCATCGTAGCCAAAACAGATAAAGATAAAAATTACAAGATTTATGATTTCGGCATGATGTAATTAAACGTATATTAATAATTTCTAATGGAATTTTAATTGAAAGCAAAGAGGAAATTGCATGAAAGATGAAGAAGTAGTATAAGTCAATTATATATTCAAATGAACAAGCTAATAGAAATTTTAAAAAAGCATATCTAGCATTTCAGGAGGAACAGCTCATGATACAAATTGACTTTAAACCATTTCCAAAGCTAGAGACTGAAAGATTGTTGCTAAGAGCAATTGAATTAAGTGATGTAGACGATTTATTCGAGATATTAAGTGATCCAGTGGTCGCAGAAAATGATTATTTTTATCCGGTTGACTCGAAAGAAAAAGCAATATCATTTATTGAAAGATATCATCGAGAACTTGAAAATAATGAAGAAATAACATGGGGTATTATTCTAAAAGAAAATCAGAAACTTATTGGAACATTTTGCTTAGGCAGTTTTGACAAAGACGCTAAGAGAGCCGAAATTGGATATGCCATTTCACAAGA
Source organism: uncultured Clostridia bacterium (assembly GCA_927417275.1). Lineage (GTDB taxonomy): Bacteria > Bacillota > Clostridia > Peptostreptococcales > Acidaminobacteraceae > Fusibacter_C. Next base: position 6,885 of record CAKMJV010000019.1, on the reverse strand, counting down.
ACAATGGGGAAAAGGATATGCTACTGAAGCAACTAAGCAAATTTTATCGTATGGTTTTAAGAATTTAAAGTTGAATAGGATAGAAGCAACGATAACGCCTGGCAATGATTCCTCTGTAAAAGTGCTCGAAAAGTCAGGTTTTGAAAGAGAAGGATTAGTAAGACAACGCGATTTATTAAAAGGGAAATTAGTAGATGGGATTATAATGGGAATGTTGGCGTCAGAATTTATGGAATAATTTATGTAATTCAGGCATTTTGAAAACAAACTTTAAAGTAGCAGAATAAAAAAAACGCACCCATAAAGGATACGAATTTTAAAAGTTTTAGGAAAGATACAATAGTAATTCCCCTAAGAAATATAAGTTAGAAAGATACGAAAGTAATTCCCTAACTTCTTAATTTGATGTTACATGAAAATGCAGAAAATGTCAATTTAATTAAATTAGAGAACTTTTTTTATATTTAATTAAATTAGAGAACTTTTTTTAATTAAATTAGAGAACTTTTTTTAGACCAAATCTATCAATTAAACTTTTATTACCATCATATGATTTATCTTTTATTTCAGTGTATAGATTTAATGATTTTTGCTCGAGACAATCAAATTGGCGAGCAATAGGATTGGGGATAAAATCTGCTATTTGGACTCCAATGTTATTATCTGCTTTCATTGGAAAACTGATTGTTTTTAATAGTTGATTAAAATTATGATGTTCAATAAACAAAGTACCATTATTTTTTATAGTGATATATTGGTTTTCAAGAGTTTGATCATCGTCAATCCCTCTGGATTCAATATAAACAGCACCTTTTCCGTTATTTTCTTGCAAGAAGTGTACAAAATTCTCAAGTATTATCTGGAGGGCAATAAAATACTCACTATTTTTTTGCTGACTTTTTGTATATACTGATTTGTATTTCTCATAGTCAATTCCAACACACATTGTTCGAATTTCATGATTGGAAAACAACATTTTCATTTTTCTCCAAAACTCATTTTCCCTTATTGAGTCTTTCATTACTGAATAATCTGATTGTGTAGACGGATCAAGTTTTTTTTGTCTAATTTTACTTTCGTGTAAAATGACTGTAGTATTTCCAAAGATCTCTTGTTTTAAAGTATTAACATAAGGGATAATTGTATTACGATAGTAAATATCTTCAATGATACAACCACCAAGACAAAAGTGGCTGTATATATTGTTAGCCTTTAATTCATCTAGAAATAAATAGTATGTGCTCATAAACGCCTCCTCGGTTTATTTTAGTACATTATAACACAAAAATGTATTTTGTTACCATTGTTTAAAAAGATCTAAAATGGAACGTAAACCGAGTTGTTTAACTATGTTTTTTAAGTTCTAATTAGTCATTAGTTTTGGAGGCAACCAATGTTACTCTTACTTAGTAAAGTGAGTTTTTTTTTACTCAGCATCAGCATCCTGACGTTGTTTTCACTGGGGCTGTTCACATCACTTATGTCCAATCACTATTGGATATCAGGCATAAAAGCTATTATTATACTGCTCGCATTATATGAAATTTATAATGAGTGGTTAAAGTTCTTCGTCCCAAAGTGGGCAACGCTTAAAGCCGCAAAATTCACGAGGCAGCACGCGATTACTTGGGGTGCGCTTTTCATCGCTTCAATCGTTACCTACTTGCTCAATCATACTTTTGGATTAGGTGCTGTAATTGCATCTTCTGTCATCGGTCTATTCGGAGCTGTTTTTTTCAAAAAATATGCAGTGGCAATATACTGTGGCTCTTTTGTAGGCATGACAGGGTCTTTGAATTTTGTTGGATATGAGGGAATTGCTTTGAGTTCTTTCTTGGCAGCTTCTCTGTTTGTGGTTTCGGACGATGTTTACAAAGGCTTTGGTGGTAAACTGGGTGCTATTGCATTTATCGGTGTATTTACCGCCAGTTTAGCACTTGGGCCTTTTCAAATTTCTATAAAGGAAATCTCTATTGTAACGGATTACTGGATTATGTTTTATTTTATAGTAGGTGCAATGGCAACTTTTTTACTAAACGCGCTAACGAAGTGGGGCGTTGTTTTTAGTTCTGCTTTTATAGGTTTAATCGGTGCATTAGTCATACCTGTACTACATGAGACCACAGGCGTGATATTGTCCGTAGCCCTATTTACTGGTACATTTATAGGAATGTCCTCGATAGATAAGTTTAAAAGCAAACGCTATGTGATCACCGCGGGTTTCTTAGGTGCAATAACGTATGCGTACACGCACTCATTCTTCGTTGGTGTCGGTGGAAAACTGGGCGCAATCGCATTTGGATCAGGTATCGCAACAGCGGGGCTTTATAATCTGTATCATAAATTACGGAGATAACAAAATGTCCCTGGCAACTTTTTGCAAGTGTAGAATTAATATAAATTCGAAAAAGGATGAATAAACCATGGAAAGAAAAACGATTTTTATGGATTTACAAGGGACACTTGGTGGAGATCCTATGGGAGACATCACGAGTTTTGACTTCTATCCAAGGGCACTTGATGCATTGAAAGCCTTATCCGTAGAGGGGTGTAGGATGATCGTCGTAACCAATCAGAGTCGCATCGCAAAAGGTATAATAACCAAAGAAATCTATGCATCAAAACAAGCAGAGATAGAGAAAATGGTACATGAAAATGGGATTGATGCGCTAGAATTCTATTGTTGTCCGCATAACAGTGTGGATGACTGCGCGTGTAAAAAGCCAAAAACGGAATTTTTCGAACGCGCAAATGCAATAGAATACATCGATAAAGCAAATTGTTACATGATTGGAGATATGGGCATGTCCGATATGTTATTTGCTCATAATCTAGGCATTAGTAAAGTCTTAGTACGAACTGGCGTTGGTCAAGGAAGTCTGGACGCATATCGCTCAACATGGGCGAGCACAGAACCTGAATTTATTGCAAATGATATGTATGATGCAGCTATGTGGATTTTAAAAAGGAGCGTTTAATTATGGAAAAAATTATATGGGTTAAAAGCAATAGTAAGATGTTAGGGGCAAAAGATGATGACGGCTTGGATATCGTTAACAAGTATTTAGAAGAAGGTTGGAAAGTAAAGCATATCTCGGCTTGTGCTCTAGGGGACAGTATATATACTGGTCAAGCGTATATTGTTATTGAAAATGAGGATATTTGATCGTTATTATAAGTATACATTATGAAAGCAGGACGCATTGTTATTCAAAGAAGAACTGATATGAAAAGGTCAATGATGCAAATATATATATGAATGGGCGTAGAGAGGTTGCAGAACTTGATATTTGTGGTCATATTTTAGCAATTTCTGAAGCGAATGATAGCATCGATTGAGAAGTTTGGTGTTAGATAGTATTTTTTATATGAATTGACTCAAAATAACGACCAATCTTTGGAGAAGACTATGAAACTATATCACTTTACTAAGAAAGAAAACTTATCTGGGGTCTTAGCAAATGGGTTAATTGCAAAGTCAAATTTTAGCTCATTAAACTGCATAATAAGAGAAAATGTTGTTTTTGCTTGGATTTTACCAGAGCACGATTTGATGGGGTACATACAAAATAATGAGTACATCTTATTTGAAATCGAAGTTGAAAGTGAAAGATGTCTTGTTGCAAATATGGACTACATATCTTCTGCTTACGTGAATCATGTAATAAATCACTTGGATGTTGTAAGTGAGATGACTAATGCTTATATGAGTACTGCTATTTCTCCACAAAAATACATCAATGGACATTTTCGATCACCTGAAGTATTAATAAAAGGTTCTATTATACCTGAAGATGTGAAATATATATCTAATTGTGCAAAGGAGAATTTAAATTTACAAGCATATTTATATAAGAATAGAGAGTATGAATTATTTGCAAACAGTTCGATAACCAGTCAAGACATTGAGAAACTGGGATTGAAACTAGTCGCTGTACATGATGATTCTACGGGAATTTTGGGAACTTTTAAAGATGTAAGGCATTTAAATTATTATACGATTAATTTAAATGGAGATTTAAAGACCAAACTAACTAAAATTTTTTTTGGAGATTACTAAATGAAAATACTCTACGGAACCACAAATCAAGCCAAACTTAACTTTATGAATAGAATCGTTAAACCCTTAGGTATAGAACTCGTGGGGTTATACGATTTTGATCAGCCGATTCCTAAAGCGGATGAAACAGGCAGTAATCCCCTTGAAAATGCTATTATAAAGGCAAGAATCTATTATGAAGCCTATAAAATGCCAGTTTTCTCATGTGACAGTGGATTGTATTTCGATGGCGTAGAGGATGCTTTACAACCAGGTACTCATATTAGAAGAGTTAATGGAAAAGAGTTGTCAGATGAAGAAATGATCGTATACTATTCAAATTTTGCTAAACAGTTTAATAATCAATTGCTTGCAAGATATAAGAATGCAATTTCATTTATTTATGATGATCAAGCCATATTTAACAGCATGGATGCGTCCTTGATGACGGAGCCATTTTTGATAATAGATAAACCACATAGTAAACGCGTAAAAGGATTCCCATTAGATGCACTATCTGTTGATTGTTCTACGAATCGATACTACTACGATTTGGAAAACGAAGCGGTATACAAATCAGAAATTGATCAGGGATTAATAGATTTTTTTAAAACGGCTATTCCAACAATTGAACGGTAATATTCTCGCAAAAATAATAACTTAACTGGTTTTTAATGAGCGATGCAAGGAGGTGTTTTAAATGAAAGTTGTGATTTGTTTGATAATTAGCATGTTTTTTTTAACCGCTTGCGGCATGAAAGACGAATCTACACCGACACCTGAAACGACACAGAGGCCTACAACAAATACTACAGAAACAGTCACTGAAGTACCAGAAACGATAGAAAAGTTTCTTGAAATTTCACTAGCTGAGGACAGCATGAAAAATCCATATGGCTTGGCCATTAACGCAAAGGGTCATATTTACGTCACGGATTCAGGAAATAATCGTATTTTAATATTCGATGCTGATGGAAATTTGGTTGGCAAGTGGGACAAAGAGGGCAGCGAAGCAGGGATGTTTAATTCCATGGGTTTTGGTGGAATTGCCATAGATGCAACGGATCAAGTATTTGTGGTAGATAACGGGAATCATCGCATTCAAAAATTTGATCAAGAGGGTAACTTTTTGACACAATGGGGGGCATCTGGTACAGAAAACGGTCAATTTGTTCGGGCAATTGGCATCGCAGTTGACAGTGATGGAAATGTCTTTGTAACCGATGATGGCAATCCTTATATTCAAAAATTTGATAATAACGGCAATTTCTTAATGCGCTTTGGCGGTTCTGGAGAGGGTGAAGGCATGTTCAAACATGCAACAGGTATCGCAGTAGATTTAGATGGCAATATTTTCGTATCCGATTACGAAACCAAACGCGTGCAGAAATTTGATACAAATGGAACGTTCATCTCAGCATGGCAGATGGGTGAAGACATCGGTGTTACGGGAACACCAGAGGGTATTGCGGTAGATATTGACGGAAATGTCTATGTTACAGACTATGATCTGGGTCGTTTGCAAGTGTTTGATAATGATGGTAATTTCCTGTGGGGAGTAGGCGGAAAAGTGAAAAGTTTAAATGCTCTTAAGCGGCCAACTGGCGTTGTAATAAGCAAAACAGATCAAATCATAATCGTTAATCAGTCTTCAGGAAAACTAACAGTCATACAAAAACCATAAGTTTATAGGAGGATCAAAATGAGCAGATACGAAGAGGGACTAAAATTAATGGAAGAAAGATGTGGCAACGGAAAAGACAATACCATTTCACTGGCAACCATAGCACTAGAGAAAACCCCTGATGGCAGCCCCCGTCCTTTTGTCCGCGATTTAGATGCCTTTTATGAAAATGGCGTATTTTATATTACCACGTGGGCTAAATCAACTAAAATGGCGCAAATCGCTGAAAATAACGAAGTCGCTTTCACCGTCTGCGGGGGGTGGATTTCGGGAAATGGCATCGGAGTAAATCTCGGCTGGGTACTGGACCCTAAAAATGCAGTCATAAGAGAGAAACTGCGCGCAGCATTTGCCGCTTGGTACGACAGTGCAAATAATGAATCGGATGAAAACTGCGTTATTTTAGCCATCCGCATCACACGTGCAACCCTCATTAAAGACCATGGCGCTGAGCGTTACTTTATGGATTTTGTGAACAAAGTGGAGACTGCAGAAGGCAAAATATTTTAAGGATGATAAACAGTCAAGTTCGAGTTTTAAGGATTCAAGAAACATAAGTACATTAACTTTGCCAGCCACTTAGGTAACATATATTAGAAGAACTTAAAGTAATATTATAGAAAGGACAGTATATGATAAAATTTCGTACTTATTATTCAATTCAACATTTGAAATCAGCTTATTTACTATTGTTAGAAAGTAATAAAATAGAATCTGAATATAATGGGAAATTCGATGATGATTTGCATTCTAGAAATAGTGCATATGTGATAAGTTCAATTTTTTCTAGTTTATCATTTTTAGAAGCAGTGATTAACGAGATAATATGTGATATTGTAGAAAACGAGAGTCGAGTTAATACACTTTCATCTATTAAGTGCGCAATTATTAAGGAAAAATGGATTTCAGGAAATCTTGATAAAAGGTATATTTTGAAAAAATATCAATATATCCTAAATGTTTTGGAAGTTCAACCCTTTGATATGAAATCAGATTTAATTGATAATTTAGAAACTATGATTCCTGGATTCCCGAAAACGCATAACGAGACAATAGAGTTTTGCCTTTCAAACTATTGAAAAACAAACGTTTCAGTTGAAATTATACTTGAATTTTATATCGTTATGTGATAGAATATACATAACGAGGAGGGTTCAAATAT
>CAKMJV010000018.1 GCA_927417275.1 uncultured Clostridia bacterium | reverse complement strand
ATCCTGTTAGGTGTTTCACTGTTTTACGCTTTTCATACGATGGCAAATATTTATCTGATTCAAATTGTTCAAAATGTCGATATATGCAATTTTCAGTGTACGATGATACACTGAGCGAATCCAGTGGCGATGGCGGAGGGGCAACACCTGTTCCCATCCCGCACACAGAAGTAAAGTCCTCCAGCGTCGATGGTACTTGGCGGGTAGCTGCCTGGGAGAGTAGAACGTTGCCAATTAACAAAACGAGTTCAGTCTTATGACTGAACTTTTTTTTATACCCACACACCTTAACAATTTGTGGACAAATGAAGTAATGACATAAATCATCCACAACATCAAATAACAAGGCTCTTTTAGAGTGTTTCATTTGACACTTAGAGCTTAAGTAGGTAGAATAAAAGAGTAAGCTGCTTGTATTAGAAAGCGGGTATTTCAAAATCTTCGGAGGAAATTATGGATCTCTTTGATCAGAAAAAGGAGAATAAATCTTTAACATCATTAATATTTGAAAAAATCCGTGAAGACATACTCAACAGTAGGTATGTTACAGGTGATAAACTGGTAGAAATTAAGTTGGCAGATGAACTGGGCGTGAGTAGAACACCAGTAAGAGAAGCGTTAAAACAATTAGAACTAGACGGATTGGTAGAAAATATCCCAAATAGGGGTGTCGTTGTTAAGGGCATTAGCCAGGATGACATTGATGATATATTGACCATAAGACTTTGTATCGAAGGTTTGGTTGGACAATGGGCAGCTGAACGCATCAATGATCAAGAAATTAAAGATTTAGAAGAAATATTTGATTTAATGGAGTTTTACTCTACTAAAAACGATGTGGATAAGATATTTGAGTTAAATACGAAGTTTCACGAAACGCTTTACCAGGCAACAAAAAGCAGATATTTAGAAGGCGTTTTGAACGATTTTCAACTTTTTATAAAAACGGCTCGAAACAATTCTTTAAAATCTAAAGGCAGAATGCTTCAAGCGCTTGAAGAACATCGACATATATTAAATGCACTTAAAAAGCATGATGTTGAAGGGACTCGAAATGCTTTGGTCTTTCATGTTGCAGCTTCAAATACCAATATAAAAGATCTAACAGAAATAGAAAGCCAAATAAAAAATAAAACTTAAAAATAACCTTTAGTATATGGAGGTAAACGTGTCTGATAAGAGAAGACAGCAACTTCTTGACAAAATAAGGCGAGCATCTGCACCCATTACAGGATCAGATTTAGCTGACAAATTTAACGTGTCAAGACAGGTGATTGTACAAGATATCGCATTAATGCGTGCCTCTGGCATACCTATTATTGCGACCTCAAGTGGCTACATGCTTCAAAAAAAAATGGATTCAAATCGGGTTATAAAAACCTTTGTATCTACGCATAATGATTTTGATCAAATGGAAGAAGAACTCTTGATTATCGTAGATTTTGGTGGTAAAATAATAGATGTTATTGTTGAACATCCTGTATATGGCGAGATTGTAGGTGCTCTTTACATTGAAACGAGAGAAGATGTTTTGGCATTTATAAAAAAGGTAAAAGAGACAGGTGCTAAGCCTTTGTCTATATTAACCAGCGGAGATCACATTCATACGATCGAAGTGCCAAGTGAACGCGTTTTTAAATTATTGATGCAGGAGTTGAAGGATAAAGGATTTGTATCAAATGACTATATGTAATTTAAGGAGTTAATCTCCTTTTTTTTAGACACCTAGTGACAAGACAGGTGAATACACAAAGGCGGGTATGCGAGTGAAGATTAGAAACTACTTAACAAAAACCTTAAATGGTATGGCATTGGGATTGTTCTCATCACTAATTATTGGGTTGATTTTGAAGCAAATTGGGGAATTAGCTGGCATCACATTTCTAGCGAACTTTGGGAGAGTTGCACAAGTTATGATGGGACCTGCTATTGGTGCTGCTGTGGCATATAGTGTCAAAGCTTCACCACTAGGTATTTTTGCTTCCATGGTAGCAGGCGCAGTTGGAGCGGGAACTGTGAAGTTTTTAGATGCGGGCCAAATGACGATTATTATTGGAGAACCGATGGGTGCTTTTGTTTCCGCTTTAATTGCGGCGGAATTTTCCAAATTAATCGCAGGCAAGACAAAAGTAGATATCGTTTTAGTACCAGCGGCTACGATTATCGTTGGTGGACTTGTGGGATTGACCATTAGTCCTGTGATGGCAAGTTTTATGAAGGCAATCGGTCAAATGATTAATACAGCAACCGAACTACAGCCTTTGCCTATGGGCATTATAATCGCTGTTGTTATGGGGATTATACTTACACTGCCTATTAGCAGTGCTGCGCTTGCTATTTCTTTGGGACTCTCAGGCATCGCAGGAGGCGCTTCACTCGTGGGCTGTTGTTGTCAAATGGTTGGATTTGCAGCGATCAGTTATCGTGAAAATGGCGTAGGTGGAGCAATTGCTCAAGGATTAGGTACATCGATGTTACAAGTACCCAATATCATTAAGAATCCTAAAATATGGATCCCACCAATTATCGCAAGTGCTATTCTTGGACCTATAAGTACAGTATTTTTGAAAATGGAAAGTAATAGTGTTGGGGCAGGTATGGGAACAAGCGGATTAGTCGGACAATTTGGCGCTTATGCGGCGATGTCTGAAAAAGTCAGTAACACGACGTTTTTCATTATGATCGCATTGATGCATTTTATTTTACCAGCAATTATTGCTTTGGTTATTAGTGAATGGATGAGAAAAAAATCATATATAAAAATGGGCGATTTAAAATTAGAAGGTAATAAATAAGAAAACAGACGCAATCTATCATTTGATAGAAAGCGTCTGTTATTTTATTTTAGGATCAAAACCTTTGCAAGGTTCGCCTGAAGATCGATAAACCACTTCTGAGGGCATCAATCTGGATTTGAAACTAAATCTTTTGCATCCTAAAGGATTTTTAGGATCCCATGTGATGTAATAAAATTTACATTTTTTACAGTCGATACGCCAAGTGTTCATACGTTCACTTCCTTCTGTATTTGTGGGTGATGTACTTCGATATTATACATTTTTTTATGTGTTGTTTCAATGTTTTCATGAAGTTTCAATGCGTTAAAGAATATGCTATAATGGATTATATTTATTAAATGGTGGTGTTATATTTGAATCGTACACGACGTATTGGTGTCTTTGACTCAGGGTTAGGTGGAGTATCTGTGTTAAAAACCATTCACGAAGTTTTACCCTATGAAAATTTAGTTTATTATGGTGATTCTCTTCATGCGCCTTATGGCATTAAAAGCAAAGAGGAAGTTTTTCAGTTGTCTAAAAATATAACTGATTACTTCGTTGGGCTGGGATGTAAAGCGATCGTTATAGCCTGTAATACAGCGACCAGTGCTGCTGTATCTCGATTAAGGTTATTATATGATATTCCCATCATCGGCATGGAGCCAGCCGTTAAACCTGCATTTATGTATACGAAAGGTGAAGTTGCTGTCCTTGCAACCGAGATGACCTTAAAAGAAGAAAAATTCAACACGTTAATTAGAGAATTAAATGCAGATCAACGCATTTTAAAATATCCTGCACCTGAATGGGTGACGTGTGTAGAAAATCATTTTTCTGATCATGCATATGTTCAAAATTGCGTCGATATATTTTTAGAAAAAAATTTAAAAAATGCAGAAACGATTGTATTGGGCTGTACACATTACATCTTTCTCAAGCCTTATATAGAAAATTATTATAAGGGGAATATTAAAATATTTGATGGCAATTTGGGCACAGCGCATCAATTAAAGCATGCCCTAGAGTCTTTAGACATGCTCAACAAAGAGCGTGTTCAAAGGGGTCAGATAGAGATTTTTAATTCCAAATCGGACGATTATGTGGACAAATCATATGTTTTATTAGGTTTTAATAGAGAGGATTTATAGATGGAATCAAAATGGGTTGATCTTGTTAATGACCGATTAAAATTAATTCTTGAAGAAGCGATTTTTGATGAACGAACAGAACAAATTTTTAAATGGCATTATGGTGTTGAATGTCAGAGATTAGATTTGAAAGCGATTTCTAAAGGTGTTAAAATGCCGATTAAAAAACTAAAATTGGAAGTTGTTAAGATTGACAATAAAGTGTTTAACATATTGAAAAAGCATAATTTTTTAGAGGAATAAAGAAAAGGATGCATTTGGTGCCTCGCAGCACAACATGCATCCTTAATCGCATTAAAGCGCTTCTATCATTTGTTTGAGTCTATTGAGTCCTTCTATAACGACATGAAGATCTGTGGCATAAGATATTCTAATATAGTTGTCGTTTCCAAATGCAATTCCTGGAACAACTGCAACTTGATGTTCAAGCAAGAACTTGTCTGAAAAAGCAACAGAAAAAGAAGTGTCAAAGCTGAGCTTGTTTCTATAGGCACTTAAGTCGATAAAGAGATAAAAAGCACCTTTGGGTGTAACATACGTTGTATCTGGAAGTGCATCTATAATGGGCAATAAAAGATCTCGTCTGGATTTGTAAGTGTTGACCATTTTTTGCATAGCCTCTTTGCCTTCGGTTAGTGCACCTAAACCCGCCCATTGAGATATCGTACTGGGATGAGAGACCAAGTGACCTTGTATGGTAGAAATGGCTTTAGCAATCGTGGCATTTGAAGCTGTGTAGCCGAGACGCCATCCAGTCATAGCAGCGGATTTTGAAAAACCGTTAATCAAAATGGTCTGTTGTCTTGCCGCTTCAGAAAGAGAAGGAATAGAGACAAACGGTTGATCAAAACAAATGCGTTCATATATTTCGTCTGCTAAGATAAAAATGTTCTCAAGAACACACACATCCACCAAGGGTGATAATTCATTTCCCGAATAAACTGCACCGGTTGGATTAGAGGGGTTATTAATCAAGAGCAGTTTCGTGCGCGCGTTTATATAAGGTTTTAATAGATCTGCTGTTAACTTAAAATCATTCTCTTTTGACGTTTCTATAATTACGGGTACACCACCACAGAGTTTGATAATTTCTGGATAACTGGTCCAGTATGGTGCTGGCAATAAGACCTCATCACCAGGATCAAGTAGAGCAAGCAACGTATTTGTAATCGCATGTTTTGCGCCTGAAGAAACCACGATTTCATCTGCTTTATATTGGACGTGATTTTCAGTTTTTAATTTATCAACGATGGCGAGACGTAAATCCATAAGACCAGGCACTAAGTCATACTTGGTCTTGCCATTTGAAATGGCATCCATCGCCTTGGCGTTCGCTACATGAGGCGTGTTAAAATCTGGTTCACCAATACTTAAATCAATTATTTCCAAGCCTTCACTTTTTAGTGCCTTTACGCGCGCACTTATACCGATGGTGTAGGATGGTGTAATTTGTGAGAGTTTTTTTGAAAGCATATCTGCCCCTTTCTTATTTGGTGCGTATCGGATAAAATTTACATTTGACTAATGAAAGTCTGTGTCATTTGTGTTAGAATTATTATAACAATAAATTCAAAAAACTCAATACTGAGGTATAATATGTCCCTTATAGAATGGTTTGTTGTTGGTGTAATCGTTCTTTTTTTTATGGCTGCTATTTTTATTACATGGCGGTCACTTATAGTAGATATCTTATACTATAGAGAAAAAATGAAGAATGTAAAAAAACTAGAACGTAAAAACCAGAAAGAAAAAGAAGGTAAGTATGCGACTGATAGAAGCGCTAGAACGCATAAAGAGTGAGAAACTTATTTCTTTTCATATGCCAGGTCACAAAAATGGTCGCTTAATTGCACCGGATTTTACAACTTATGATATTACTGAAATACCAGGATCTGACCATTTACACGAAGCGAAATCTTGTCTGCTTGAAACCGAAGAAGCCATTTCAAAATTTTACAGCACTGAAGCATCTAAAATGCTTATTAATGGTAGTACAGTGGGTATTTTGGCGATGATTTTAGGATTGACGCGACCAGGAGATCGGGTGCTGATAAATAGAAATGCGCACAAGTCCGTCTATAATGCAATCGAGATGAATCAATTGATTCCCGTCTATTTTACGCCGATGATTGATGCAGATTTAGGCATTCCAATTGACTTTGATCTAGAAAATTTTAAATCTAAGTTAAAGGATGTAAAGGTTTGTTTAATTACATACCCTACTTATGAAGGGGTATGTTTCCCAATTGAAAGCATGATTGAAATCTGTCACGCG